>JALQYQ010000045.1 GCA_023262855.1 Crocinitomicaceae bacterium | reverse complement strand
CGACAATGCATTCACACACGAAACCCCAACACCATGTAAACCTCCAGATACTTTGTAGGTATCTTTATCAAATTTACCACCAGCGTGAAGAACGGTCATTACAACCTCTAGAGCTGAACGTTTTTCTTTTGTGTGCATCGCAGTTGGAATACCACGACCATTATCTTTTACAGTAATTGAGTTATCCTCGTTGATCCAAACGTTGATTGTATCACAATGTCCAGCTAAAGCCTCATCAATTGAGTTATCAACTACCTCATAAACTAAGTGATGTAAACCTTTGATGCCCACATCACCAATATACATGGCAGGTCTTTTTCTAACCGCCTCTAAGCCCTCTAATACCTGAATATTATCCGCTGAATAATCGTCTCTTCTTATTTCTTCACTCATATTCTTTCCTTTTGGAAATTGATTTTTTTCATGAACCAACAAAAATAAGGAAACAAGAGGGTTTTAACTACTAAAAAGTCAGCAGAAATAATGAACTTATCAACAAAATATTAACGAAGCAAGAAGGTGTTTTCTTACTTTTTAGAAGTAATCCAATCGATGATTTCAGCATCATTTGGAAGAACTCGTGGACTAATCACTTTAACTAAAATCCCATTTTCATCCAGCAAATATTTCTGAAAATTCCATTGCACTTCGTTGTCTTCAAGGCCGTTCTTTGATTTTTGAGTTAAGAATTGATAAACTTCGTGCATGTCTTTTCCTTTAACAGAAATCTTACTCATCATTGGAAAAGAAACTCCATAGTTCTTTGTACAAAATTCAACAATCTCCTCATTTGTTCCAGGTTCTTGTGCCATGAAATTATTAGCAGGAAATCCAATAATTACAAAATTACTGTCCTTGTAAGTTGAATAAACTTCTTCTAACTGCTCATATTGAGGCGTTAAACCACATTTTGAAGCAGTGTTAACAACCATTATCTTTTTTCCTTTTAAGGCAGAGAAATCAAATGAATTTCCTTCAATATCTTCAACTTTGAATTGATGTATGCTTTCTGCCATGGTTTCTTTTTTTGGATTAACAAATTGGTCTCCTTCCTTCGGTGATTTATCTATTAGACTGCAAGAAGAACTAAAAACGAGTGATAAAAGAATAAAAATGTAGTTTTTCATCTGATGCTTTTTCATAAAACAAATATAGGCATGCTTTGTTCATCTGGTGAAATGAAAATTTTAAAATGATCTTATTTCGGACAATTTGGAACATTTTTTGTCGTTTTCCGAATAAGTAATCATGAGATCAACCATACTTCTTTGCTTTTTCTTTTTGTTTGGCGTACAAAATGGTATGGGCCAAGTTAATTTTAATGGTGTTTGGCAAGGATTATTAATTCGCGACGGACAAAAACAGGAACAAGCCACGTTGTTTTACACATCTTTCATCGTTAATAGCGGTTCGTTAACTGGTAAAACGCGGGATGAGACATACAACACTGATTTTTACGCTGTCAAACAAATCAAAGGATCACAAAAGAACAATGAGCTCACTTTTAACCAAACGGTAATTGAAAAGAAAAAAAATGCGCCGAACACCACATGGTGTAAAATTGAAAGCACGTTAACATATAACGACAGCACGGGTTACCTTGAAGGTCGTTTTAAAAGTACCGACTGCAAAAATTTCAGTGGAAAAATCATCCTATATCGATCAAAAGCAACTTTTTCAGCAAATGATAAGCTCATGCTAACACACAATTGGCGCGATGCATTTATTTCTGACTTAAAAAAAGGTTACAATGCACCTGAAATCAGAGAAAAAGAACGCAAAAACTTCAATTTTCAACCCATCTATTTTGATTACGACAAAGCTGAAATTAAAAAAGAATATTTTCCATTTCTCGACAAAATGATTCGTGTCGTTGACGGTCATTCAGACATTAGAATCAAAGTAACAGGTCATACAGATGCTGATGGTTCCGAAGAATACAACGTTGAATTATCAAAAAAACGTGCAGAAGCGTTGATTAATTACTTTGTTTCACAGGGACTAAGCAAAGATCGCATTGAAATCGATTTCAAAGGAGAAAAGAATCCTATTGATTCAAATGATACGCCAGAAGGAAAACAACACAACCGACGTGTTGATTTTGCCTTTATTTAGTCGCTGCCTTCTTCACCTTGAATTCAATAATAATTCCTAAAGTAGGCTGAACGATACCAGAAGTTTGAGAAATTTCTTTCGTCAAATAGCGTGATGGATCATTTGGATCTGTAATCGGTTGACCATTTGCGTCTTTGACCAATAATAAAATTGGAGCAACTGTCGTTTTATGTCCATACAAGTTCTGAATATCCAAATAGAAATTCATAGAAAACTTTTCAAAATAGAACTTCTTATCAACACGCACATTCAACTGATGATAAGCACCTTCGCGTTTTGCATTCAATTGATTGTAATCCAATATTCCTCGTCCGTTAACGTCCCAAACTTGTTTTAAACTAGATGTAGCGACATCGTATGGCGTGTATGGAGAACCTCCAGAAAACAACCAACGCATTCCAACTTCCCAGCCTTTGTTAAAACGTTTTCCACCTGTCAAAGAAACGATATTTTTACTATCCCATGAACTTGGAATGTACACATCATTTTTGTCTTTAAATTCAGATGTCACAAATGTATAAGCTACAATTCCGTAGAATCCTTTGATTAGCTTTTGTTGGTATAAAAACTCCACACCGTAACTTCTTCCTGAACTTGTTGAGGTTACCGCTTCATTACCAACAACACCGAAATCAGTTCCTAAATTAGCCAGTGAAATTGAATCCACCACTGAATACGGGTAACGACTGTAGTTTTTGTAAAATCCTTCTACTGTAAAACGAGAATTGAAGTTTGTCAAATATTCCGTTCCAAGCACAAAATGATCTGCTCGAATATATTTAACGTCATTGTTTTTGTTGACCAACTCATCATTCGCATTGCGATAACCCAAAATCGTGTAAGCAGGTAATTGATGGAAACGCGCAACATTACCATTCAAAGACCATTTTTCCGTCAATCTAAAATTAGCAGAGAACATTGGTGATAATTGATCTAACGGATTCATCAAGCTTTTAGAATAATTCGAAATATCACTTCTCAATCCAAGAGATAAATTAAGTCGCTCATTCAACAAACTTCGTGAAACTTGTCCAAAGATTGAACCTTTACTTAAATACAAATTAGACGTATAATCAATCGTAACGGGAACACCCATAATGGCAATTCGATTAAACGTTTCATTGTTGTATCGAACATATTCATAACCGAAACCTGCATTCACTCTCCACCCATTTTGAGAATAGGTGTGTTCAAAACGAAATTTATTTTCGGCTTCAAACGATGAATAATCAAGAATTTTGTTGGCTTCTGACTCAATATTGTCGGTGTAGCGAACTGCCAAGTTTTTCAGCATATTTCTACTCGCAACAACATTTTGATAGGATTTTTTAGAGAAATGTGTCCAATTTACTCCAATCGTGTAATTCCATTGGTTTTGTGAAGGAATATTACCTAAAATATACTCATTGTATTCACGCTGAGTTGAATCAGTTACTTTATCATTCACCTTTGTATTCAAGGCAAATTGATCTAAAGCACCAAGTCCAATAAAGGTAATTTTATTCTTTTGATTGATTCTGTAATTTACCTTGAACTGTGAATCATTGTACGTAGGTAAAAAAGGTAATTTTAATGCAGCAAACAAAAACTGTAAATACGAACGTCTTGCCGAGAAAATAAAATCTGCTTTTTTCCCCATTGGACCATCGAACGTTAGTGCGGCATCACTTGAACCTAGCGCAAAATTGGTGATCAAAGCATCCGGATTTCCATCTTTTTGTTTGAATGAAATCACCGAGCTTAAACCGTTTGCACGATTTGCTGGAAAGGCACCTGAATAGAAATCTACCTCACGAATAAAATTGACATTTAACAAACCAACTGGTCCACCTGAACTTCCTTGCGTTGCAAAGTGATTGATATTTGGCACCTCAATTCCATCCAAATAGAACTTGTTTTCTCCTGGTGAACCACCGCGGATGATGATATCGTTTCTAAACGTAGCTCGTGAAGCAACACCTGGAAGAGCCTGTAGAACTTTACTCACATCTCGACCAGCACCAGGTTGACGCTCAATTTCAGTTGCATTTAAAGTTCGTAACGATACCGGAGATTCTGAAACTTTTGTAAATGTTTTCGCCTTTACAGTTACCTCTTTTTGTTCGCGCACAATTGGCTCTAATTGGAAGTTTAATTCCACTGTTCGTGCATTTGTAACAGTGATATCATTGATTATCAGCTCTTGAAAACCTACAGATGTTGCTTTGAATGAATACACACCTGGTTCTAAATTTTCTATAACAAATGTCCCGTCATCAAAGCAAACTGCTCCTTTTTGTTGGTCAACAATCTGAACTTTAGAAAAGGCTAAACTTTCGTTGTTAGTGGCATTAGACACACGTCCTGAAACTTTTCCAGTTTGAGCGTAAACTAAAACAAAACTAATAGAAAATAAAAATGATAAAATTGATTTCATGAATGATTCTTTTCATGAACAACAATAATTCAGCAAAAATGTTCAGTAACGCTCGAAAATTATTCGACCCTCACCCATTTTTGAGTTCTAAAAAACGGCCCAATATATCCACGAACATTAAGATAGTTAGCATTATTTGGTTCTAACCACATTTTAACTGTATAGATTTTGCCGTTTTCAGGATCTACGATTGTACCGCCTTCCCATTCACCTCCGTCCCACGTTAATCCTCGGACAATTTGCAAGCCTACTAAAGGTTTATCTTTTCTATCACCTGTACATTTCGTACATTTTGGGTTATCTTCTCTTCCTTCTCTTGGAAATAAATACGTGATTTTTCCGTACAATTTACCGTCTACCTTGTACAACTCAACAATGGATTTTTTCTTGTTGGTGGCATCATCAATTGTTACCCATTTCCCTACACATGATTGTGCAATTGAATTCAAAGAAATTAATGCAAATAATACAACAATAAGGTTTTTCATAATCGATTTGTTTTGACCAAAAATAAACGATTATAATTTGATTAACAAACGAAAAGAAAATTCTTTAACATTTCTTTTCCATTATCAGTTAAAATAGATTCAGGATGAAATTGAACGCCAAAAACCTGTAACTCTTTGTGCTGTAAAGCCATTGTAACATTTTCGTTTGACGTAGCTGTAACCTTTAAGTCAGAATTCGGGTTAATTCTTACTGCCCAACTGTGATAAAGTCCAACTTCCTGATTATTATCGAGATTATTAAACAACTCCACTGTCGGATTTACCTGAATAATTTCAGACACACCGTGTTTAACTTTTTCAAGGTTGTACAATTCATCTCCATAAAAACTTGCTATACCTTGCATGCCAAGACAAATTCCCAATATCTTTTTTGTTTCCGCGTATTTTTCAAGAACTGGAAACATAGATACTGTTTCACTTGGCAAACCTGGACCTGGTGAAAACACGATGCAATCAAATCTATCAACTTCATCAATTTTCACTGCTCTATCCTCAACAACATGCACGTCAACACCACAACTTTCCAAATAATGGAAGATATTATAGGTAAACGAATCATAAAAATCAATCAATAGAACTTTCAATTAATTACGCTTTAATTGTTAAACTTGCACAAAGTTAATGAAAGTGGACAAACTAACTCAACTCCGCTTTATAGATTAATTCATTGTTCAACTGCAATTCAACGAGAAAATGAAAAAAG
This sequence comes from Crocinitomicaceae bacterium, assembly GCA_023262855.1. Taxonomy (GTDB): domain Bacteria; phylum Bacteroidota; class Bacteroidia; order Flavobacteriales_D; family Crocinitomicaceae; genus M0103. The sequence goes on along the minus strand of JALQYQ010000045.1, from coordinate 111,706 downwards.
TAATTTCAATTCCTGGAGCACCTGCACCTATTGGTCCCTACAGTCAAGCGATACTGAAAAATGATACCTTATACGTCAGTGGACAAATTCCTTTGAATCCTTTTTCGGGTGAATTAGTGACAGACTCGATTCAAAATGCGACACATCAGGTCATGAAGAACATTTTGGCACTTCTAGAAGAAGCAGGCTTGACAATTGACAATGTAGTGAAATGCAGTATTTTCTTGAAAGACTTGAATGATTTTGCAGAAATGAATGCTATTTATGGTAGTTACTTCAAAGAAGTTCCACCGGCAAGAGAAACTGTTCAAGTGGCAAAATTACCATTGGACGTTCCGATTGAAATTTCATGTATTGCAATTAAATAAACGTTTTTTCGTTGCTTAAGGCGTGAGTAAATCATTTAAACATAAAATCAGTATCATCATTGTTAATTACAATGTAGAATATTTCCTTGAGCAATGTTTAAATTCTGTAAAAAAGGCGTTAGCAAATGTAAGCGGAGAAGTTTTTATCGTTGACAATAATTCAATTGATGGTTCAGTTGACATGGTTGCGAGAAAATTCCCTGAATATAATCTAATCGCCAACAAAGACAATCGTGGTTTTTCGAAAGCAAATAACCAGGCCATATTGTTATCAGATTCTGAATATGTCTTATTGCTTAATCCAGATACAGTTGTTGAAGAGGATACCTTTTCAAAAGTGATTGACTTCATGGATTCACATCCCGATACGGGTGGTTTAGGTGTTCGCATGTTGGATGGGAAAGGAAAATTTCTGCCAGAATCAAAACGTGGATTACCGACGCCAAAAGTTGCATTTTACAAAATATTTGGTCTTTCAAAAGTATTCCCACGCTCTAAAAAATTCGGACAATATCACGCAGGTCATTTAAGTGAATTTGAAACCAATGAAATCGAAATTTTAAGTGGTGCGTTTATGCTAATGCGCGCAGAAGCACTTGAAAAAGTAGGATTGCTCGATGAAGCATTTTTCATGTACGGTGAAGACATTGATCTTTCTTATCGCATTATCAAAGGAGGCTACAAAAATTATTATTTTCCTGAAACGCGAATTATTCATTACAAAGGAGAAAGTACGAAGAAAAGTTCAGTCAACTATGTATTTGTGTTTTACCGCGCCATGATCATTTTTGCTGAAAAGCACTTCTCTCAAAAAAATGCACGTTTGTTTTCGTTTTTAATCAACGCAGCAATCTATTTCAGAGCCTTTTTAGCATTGAGTTCACGTTTTATCAAACAAGCCTTTTTACCAGTTGTTGACAGTGCAATTCTTGTTACAGGTTTGTTCGCGTTGACAAATCAATGGAAAATGAGTTCGATCGAATTTCCAGATTCTGTTGTTAATGTTTCGATTCCAATCTATACAGTCATCTGGTTACTAGGGGTTTTGTTTAACGGAGGTTACGATTACCCAGTTAAACCATTGAAATATTTCAAAGGGATTATTCTTTCTACACTGGTTATCCTGATTGCTTATGCTTTATTGCCAAAATCATGGCAGTTTTCACGTTTATACATCTTAGTCGGAGCAGCCTGGATGATTGGTTATTACCTACTTTCACGTTTGTTTTTACATGTTGCAGTTGGACAAAAATTCAGCCTTGTTCGCAAGAAGAATAAGAAATTCGCCATTGTTGGTGAATCTGAAGAAGTTAAACGTGTGACAGAAATCTTAAAGCAAACAAATCCAAATATCGATTTAATTGAACATGTTTCTGTAGGAGAAGAAAAGGAATACGGTGCTGTTGGAACGTTAAATCAATTGGACCAAATCACCTACATTCATGACATCAATGAAATCGTGTTTTGTGCAAAAGACACATCTGCACAAACAATTATCCATTGGATGACAGCAATTGATTCTTCAAAAATTGACTTTAAAATTGCACAACCTGATTCATTATCCTTGATTGGAAGTAATTCCATTGAAACAGCTGGAGATTTGTATGTCTTAAACATCAATTCAATTACAAAAACAGAAAATATTCGTTCCAAAAGAACCTTTGATTTATTGTTATCATTTGCTTTTTTAGTTGCTTCACCACTACTTGCATTCATGTATAAAAACCCCTTGAATTTCATGCGAAATATCGTGCGGATTTTCTTTGGAAAACTATCATTTGTGGGTTATTTAGGCAGTGACAGTAATCAAGCGTATCAATTGCCGCGTATTAAAAAAGGAGTTTTAAATCCAAGCGACGCTCTTGTTTTTGAAGATGCCTCTATTACGGATAAATTGAACTTGATTTACGCCCGTGATTATTCAATCCAGAAGGATTTTGGAATTCTTCTGAAAGCGTGGAAAAAACTCGATCGATAATTCCCTCTTTTCCTACTTGTAGAAACCGAATTTTAGCTTACTTTTGTACTCGAAAATTTAAGACATCCATTCTAATAATATGGCACAGATTGAAATTAGACTTCCGAAAATGGGAGAAAGCGTTACAGAAGCAACGATTACAAATTGGTTGAAAAACATTGGTGATTCAGTTGAAATTGATGAGCCTTTAGTTGAAGTTGCTACTGATAAAGTTGATAACGAATTGCCATCAGAAGCTGGTGGTGTGTTGGTTCAACGTTTCTTTGAAGTGGACCAAGTTGCTCAAGTTGGTGACGTAATCGCTATTATTTCAACGGATGGAAGTGGCGCTGCTCCTGCCCCTGCAGCAGATAGTGCTCCAAGTCCAGCTGCTGCTGCAACAACCATCGCTAACAATGTACAAGAAGTTGTTGCAAGCGTGAACGGAAGCTCTGAATTAATTGACAAAAACGGACCTTCAGGTAAATTCTATTCTCCTCTAGTACGAAGCATTGCTGAGAAAGAAGGAATTTCAATGGGTGAACTTGAAACGTTGGCTGGTTCAGGACAAGGTGGAAGAGTTACGAAAAAAGATATTTTAGATTACGTTGACAATCGTACTTCAGCTCCTGCTGCTGCACCAGCTGCATCTACTACAACAGTTGCTGCAACTACAGCTAGTGGTTCACCGGTAATAACGTCAACAACTGCTGCCCCTGCTGCAATTCCAGCAGAGAACAATGGATTCTTGGCGAATATTAAAGGCCCAGTTGTAGTTCCAAATCCAGGAGACGAAATCATTGAAATGGATCGCATGCGTAAAATCATCGCGGAACACATGGTTATGTCTGTGCACGTTGCTCCTCACGTAACTTCTTACGTTGAAGCAGATGTTACTGAAATTGTAAACTGGAGAAATAAAATTAAAGGTGAATTTGCGAAACGCGAAGGTGAAAACATCACATTTACACCAATCATTATCGAAGCAATTGTAAAAGCAATTAAAGACTTCCCAATGATCAATGTATCTGTTAGCGGAACATCTATCGTTAAGCGTAAAGATATCAATATCGGTATGGCAACTGCCTTACCTTCTGGAAATTTAATTGTTCCTGTAATCAAAAATGCGGATCGCATGAACTTAACTGGTTTAACCAAATCAGTGAATGAATTAGCGAACAATGCGCGTAACAACAAATTAAAACCTGAAGACATTCAAGGTGGTACATTTACAGTAACGAATGTTGGATCATTTGGAAACGTTATGGGAACTCCAATCATCAATCAACCACAAGTGGCAATATTAGCTTTAGGTGCAATTCGAAAAGTTCCTGCGGTTATCGAAACTCCACATGGTGATTTCATTGGAATTCGTCACAAAATGTTCCTTTCTCACTCATATGACCACCGTGTTGTAGATGGTTCATTAGGAGGACAATTTGTGAAACGAGTAGCAGATTATCTAGAACAATTTGATCCAAAAAGAGAATTATAATCAGATAGACATCACATAATTTATTGACCACTCTATGAAAAAGATACTTGCAATCTTCGGATTGACATTGTTGCCATTTTTAGGAATGACACAATTAAATGAGTTTGAAGTAAGACAAATGACTCAAACAGCTCCAGAAGAGCAGTTGGTTGTTGAATCTTCAAGAATGTTGCAAGAAAATTATTTCTTTTTCGCAGAGATTGTTGTAGATCGTCTTCTTCAAATAAATCCTTCAAGCCCTAACTATAATTATAGAAAGGGCTTTATTGTTTTAGATTCACGACAAGATTGGGTAACAGCACTTCCTTATCTACAAAAGGCACTCGTCGATGTCGATAAAAATTTCGATATGTATTCGTCAAAGGAAACAAGTGCTCCAACTGATGTTTATTATCACATTGCACGCTGTTATCATTTAGACGAACAAATTGATAAAGCGAAAGAATATTATTCAAAATTCATCGCTTCATCGAGTAACAAGTCTGAACAAATCAAAAATGCTGAATTACGTCTGTTACAATGTGATATTGCCAAATTCAACCTTGCAAACCCGAAAAAATCCATTGTTAAAAACATCGGGAATGTTGTAAATGGCGTATATCCGGACTATTCACCTGTTATTTCTCTCGATGGAAGTTCGCTTTACTTTACATCGCGTAGACAATGGGCAGATCAATCAACAGACGATTTTAAAGATCCACAACTGAATCAATATCCAGAAGATATTTACGTGAGCTACGGTGAACTCAATTCGAATTGGACAGCACCTGAACGTTTAAGTTTTTGTGATGGAAAATTAAATGAAGCTACTGTAACTATTAGTCCAGACGAAAGACGAATCTATACCTATGAAGATAGAACAGGATTCGGCGACATCTATTATTCTGACTTTCAAAACAATAACTTTACTGCTTTAACCTTGTTAGGTTATAAAAATTTAAATACAAAATATTGGGAAACTCATTGTACTGTTACTCCAGATGGTCAAAACATGTATTTTGTTTCAGATCGTCCTGGCGGTTATGGTGGCAGAGATATTTACAGAACAGTGAAATTACCGAATGGACAATGGAGTGAACCAATTAATCTTGGACCTGTCATCAATTCACCTTATGACGAAGATTCACCGTTTATTGCTGTAGATAATAAAACACTTTACTTTTCAAGTAATGGACCAAATAGCATGGGAGGATTCGACATTTTCGTTTCGATCCGCGACGAGAACAATGTTTGGTCAAACTCTGTGAATTTAGGATATCCTATAAACTCAACTGGAGACGATATTTATTATACAACAACTGCTGACGGACATTACGGTTATCTTTCATCCTTTAGAAAAAATGGTTTCGGAGAAAAGGACATTTACCAAATTGAAAATGACTTTTTGCTTGTTAATAATGTTGCTGTTTTAAAAGGAAGAATTCTAACATCTGATGGAAGTAAATTACCGGAATCTGTCTATGCAACAATCAAATGCACGAATTGCGACGACTCACGTGAATACAACTTGTCTCCACGTTTAAGAGATGGTTCTTTTGTATATTCATTAATACCTTGTCGTTCATATGAAATTGCATTCAAATACGATTCTCTGTCGAAAACTTCCTACAAGGAAACATTCGTGACAGCATGTAGCAAAGGTTATGAGGAAGTATACAAGGAAGTTATTTTGGACGTAGAAAAACGCAGAATCATTCCAATCAAGCGTTATTCGTTAGACGGATTAGTTGCAGACAAAAAATCAGGAAATAAATTAGAAGGTTCAAAAGTTGAATTTATGAATCCAGTATCTCAGGAAATCTATGAGATGACTTCCACTGCGAAATTAGGAGAGTTTTATTCAACTATTTTAGAGGATAAAAGGTTTGGCGATAGCATCTACTTCCATGTACGTGTATCAAAAGAAGGTTACATGACACAAACTTTCGATTTAATGACAACACTTGGTGCGGATACAGCCATTCATTTAAACTACATGTTAGAAAAACCTGAAATTGGAATTGATTTAGCTAAAACATTGGATTTAAAGCCTATTTATTTTGACTTGGATAAATCAGCAATTCGTCCAGATGCTAAAATAGAATTGGATAAAATTGTAAAAATCATGAACGACAATCCAACTTTAGTAATTGAATTAGGTTCTCATACAGATTGTCGTGCTTCGATGAAATACAATTTATCGCTTTCAGATCGACGAGCAAAAGCATCCGCCGAATATATTAAAGCACGAATAAAAGATCCTATTCGAATTTATGGAAAGGGATACGGAGAATCGAAATTGGTCAACGATTGTGGTTGTGAAGGAACAGTAAATTCTTCATGTTCAGAAGAAGAGCATCAGGCAAATCGTCGTACCGAATTTCGTATTGTAAAAAATTAAAGTTACATTTGCATATAATTTAGCTATTCAAAACCAACAAGATACCATTCATTGATATGAAACCACGTTTAATAATCTTTTTTGCCCTTTTGGCATCGTTCACTTCTTTTTCACAATTGACTGATGATCAAGTAAAAGAATTAATTAAAAATTCGGATGAGGATAAATTATTGAGTGAAAACTCACGAATGATGGCTGAAGGAAGTTTTTTTCAAGCTGAAATGATTGCAGATAAATTGTTGACGTTTCAACCAGAAAGTCCAAACTACAATTATCGTAAAGGATTTTTAGCATTAGAAATCAGAAAGGATTATCAAACAGCAATTCCTTTTTTAACCAAAGCAATTAAGGATACAAAGCCACATTACGATGCGTTTAGTGTGAAAGAACAAAGTGCTCCAGCAGATGCTTTTTACCATTTAGGTAATGCTTATCAACTAAGCGGTAACATGGAAAAAGCGATTGAGTATTATAATTTATTTCTTACCAACTCAAACGGTAAATCAGAGACAATTACGCTGGCAAAGTTAAGAATTGCGCAATGTGAAAACGCTAAAAAAGCAATCGCCGCTCCAATTAACGTCGCTTTAAAAAATCTTGGAAAATCTGTAAATACTAACTATCCAGATTATTCTCCTGTCATTTCATTGGATGGATCAGCTTTGTATTTTACATCAAGAAGGCCGTGGGAAAACAATTCTACAGAAAACTTCCGTGATCCAGCAATCAATCAATATCCAGAAGATGTTTATGTTTCTTACATGGATTATGATTCTTCTTGGACTGAAGCAATGAAACTCGATTTCTGTTTACCGAAACGAAACGAAGCAACAATTGCAGTGAGTTCAGATGAAAGAAGGGTTTATTTGTACGAGGATTCTACAGGTTCAGGAGACATTTATTACTCAGATTTCTATGCCGCAAAATTCAATGATATCAAGGCTTTGAACATTTCAGGATTAAACTCTGAATTTTGGGAAACACATTGTATGATGAGTCATGACGGTTCTCGCATCTTTTTCTCATCAGATCGTCCAGGTGGATTTGGAGGACGCGACTTGTATGTCATCAAAAAAACGGGAGATACAACATGGTCAGAGCCGATCAATTTAGGTGACAAAATTAATACGGCATTTGATGAAGATGCTCCGTTCGTATCTGTTGACAATAAAATGTTATACTTCTCTTCTAACGGTGAAAAAAGTATCGGTGGTTTCGACATTTTAACAGCAGATTTATTGGACAATGGAACCTGGTCAGAATCGCGTAATTTGGGTTATCCATTTAACTCAACGAATGATGACATTTACTACACAACAACTATTGATGGACTAAGAGGTTATTTAACTTCGTTCAGAGGAGACGGATATGGTGAAAAAGACATTTACGAAGTAAACAATGATTTTCTTGGAGTCAAAAGTTTAGCAGTTTTAAAAGGATTGATTCGAAACTACGACAACTCGCCATTACCTGAAGATTTCCCAGTTGCAATGACGCTTAAATGCAAAGATTGTACAGATGAGGCTACAACAAGAACGATTTACCCAAGATTGAAAGATGGTGTATTTATTACGAATCTTCAGCCTTGTAAAACATATACTTTGGCATACGTAAATGCGAATGACAAAGTGAACATGTATGAAGAGGAATTCAAAACAGAGTGCACTGACCAGTACCAAGAAATTACGAAGGAGGTTATTCTAAATGCTAAAAAAGAAACAATTACTCCAGTTAAAAATTACATTGTTAACGGAATTGTTGCTGATAAGGAAACGAAAGCTATCCTTCCTAATTCTAAAATTGAAGTAATTGATTTGAGAACGAACAAAGTAATTGAGACTCTGTATGCTGATGCAAATGGAAACTTCAAAATGAAACCGTTGACAAACCGATTTATTGGTGAACCAATGGATATTCAATTGAAAGTTTCAAAAGATGATTACATCACACAAACGTATGATTTAACACAAAAATTAGGTGCTGATGAAAAAATCAAAGTAACAGTAGATATGAACAAATCAGAAATTGGAGCTGATCTTGCGAGTCTATATGGCATTAAAAATATCTATTTCGATTTCGACAAAGCTACAATTCGTAAAGATGCTAAACGTGAATTAGATAAAATTGTAAAAGTGATGAACAACAATCCAACCATGGAAATTGAACTAGGTTCTCACACAGATTGCAGAGGATCTGCACAATACAATGAAGATTTATCTGATCGACGAGCAAAAGCATCTGCAGACTACATCAAAGCACGCATTACGAATCCAGAAAGAATCTACGGAAAAGGTTATGGAGAAAGTAAATTAGTGAACAAATGTGAATGCGAAGGAGAAACAGAATCGACGTGTTCTCCTGAAGAGCATCAACTTAATCGACGAACTGAATTTAGAATCGTAAAAAAATAATTTATAAAAGTCCGGTCTTGTATCGGACTTTTTTCTTTACTTTACACTCGATTTGAAACCCATACGGTAGTTATTGCGCCTAAAAAGTGTAATTATTTTTTTGATTTAACTACTAAATTATGAGTTTTAAAAGTACTTTTCTTTGTATACTTTTTCTTTGCCCTACCCTACTTTTCGGGCAATTAACGGATGAACAAGTGTTAAAAATGATTCAAACAGGATCTGAAACAAAACTTGTCACCGAGAATTCAAGAATGATTCAAGATGGTTTCTTTTATCAAGCAGAAATGATTGCTGATAAACTTATTTCATTAAATCCAACAAGTCCAAATTACAATTACCGTAAAGGTTATTTGGTATTAAAGGTTCGTAAAGACGCAAACCAAGCTATTCCATTTTTAGAGGTTGCTATCACTAAAATTGATGCAAATTTTGACATGTATAGCTCGAATGAGAAAAGTGCCCCAACAGATGCATTGTTTCATTTAGCAGAATGTTATCATTTGAATGAGAATATTGCTAAAGCACGTGAAACATACCAACAATTCATTAACACTTCTCGGTCAAAATCAGAATTGATTGAAGTAGCTCAATTGCGATTAATTCAATTGGATCAACTTGCATTATTAAAACAAGCTCCTGTAAAAATCGTTTTAAATAATATGGGAACGAAATTTAATAGTCAATATGCAGAGTTCTCTCCTGTTGTTTCTTTAGACGGTTCTGCAATCTTTTTTACTTCACAGCGTCCTTGGGAAAATGGTGAAACAGAATTATTAAGAAGCCCAGCAACAAATGCTTATCCTGAAGATGTTTATGTAAGTTATTTATCGTCTGATTCTACTTGGAATACTCCAAAAAGACTAGATTTTTGTGAGGCTCAACGCAATGAAGCGACTATGGCCGTGAGTACAGATGAACGAAGAATTTACTTGTACGAAGACATTACAGGATCTGGAGACATCTACTTCTCAGATTTCTATGCCAGTAAATTCAATGCAATAAGTTTGTTAGATAATACAAACATTAATACTGAATTTTGGGAAACACATTTCATGGTTTCTCAGGACGGAACAATGGCTTTCTTCTCATCTGATCGTCCAGGTGGTTTTGGAGGCAGAGATATTTACATGTGTAAAAAGAACACAGATGGAACTTGGGGAACACCAATTAATCTTGGACCTAATATCAACACAAAAAATGATGAAGATGCTCCATTCTTAAGCATTGATAACAAACAATTGTACTTTGCTTCGAATGGAGAAAAAAGTATAGGTGGTTTTGATATTCTTGTCTCAAGCATGCAGGAAAATGGAATTTGGAGTGATCCTACAAATGTTGGTTATCCATTCAATTCGACTTACGACGACATCTATTATACCACAACTGTAGATGGATTGAGAGGATATGTAACATCATTCAGACCAGGAGGAAATGGAGAAAAAGATATTTATGAAATCAAAAATGATTTCTTAGGTGTTAAAAATCTTGCTGTTTTCAAAGGTGTAATCAAAACAACCGATGGCTCGACACTTCCAGAGGATTTCGCGATGAATTTTAAATTATCATGTGACGAATGTTCTGAAAGTGAAAAATCGAAAATTTTATTTCCACGTTTAAGAGATGGAATGTTTATGACAGGTATTCAACCTTGTAAAACATACAGAATTACTTACTTCAACGCAACTGATAACCAAACAATGTACGAAGAAGTATTTACGACTAAATGTGATGAAGCATATCAAGAAATCTATAGAGAATTGTTGTTAGATGTGCCAACAAGAACAATTTCTGTTCCTAAAGATACCGTTAAAGAAATTGATACAATTACGGTTATTGCCTATAAAAACATCGAATTCATGCATTATTTCGACTATAATAAAAACAAGTTAAGTACTGCAAAAGGTGAACTAAAACTATTTGTAAAAGATGTTGAAAAACAATTGTCAGAAGGCCGCAAATCCGTAACTATCAATGTTTATTCATCTGCTTCACGTGTACCAACAAAAGATTATGAATCAAATGAAAAATTGGCATTAATCCGTGCTGAAAACATGAAATATGACTTACAAAGCTATTTCGAATCTAATCCACTTTACAAAGGAAAAGTAAATGTTGTGATTGTTACTGCAATAGTTGATGGGCCTGAATACACGAATGATGCTAAAAACAAATCGAAATACAAACCATATCAATTTGTTGGTTTGAAAACAGAATAATGAATAGTTAATCAATTCAAAAAGAGAAGTCCGAAATTTATTCGGACTTTTTTTTATTTTTGGTAAACGAAACTATTTACATTATTTGTCGTTTACCTTCAATTAATTAAGTTTTAGTTTATTTAAACCACTCTACTATGAGAATAATAAAATTACTTAGCTTCATTTTTTTACTTCCAGTTTTCGTTCATGCCCAATTGACTGATGAACAAGTATTGAACATTGTTCAAAATGGTTCAGAACAACAATTGGTTACTGAGAGCTCTCGTATGACACAAGAAGGTTATTTGTATCATGCAGAAATGTTGGCTGATAAACTTCTGACAATAAAACCAGAAAGTTCGAATTACAATTACCGCAAAGGTTATTTAATGCTAGAAATTCGAAAAGAGTATGAAAATGCCATTCCTTATTTCGAAAAAGCTGTTAAAGATGTTGATGCGAACTATGACATGTATGGTGTTGGTGAAAAAAGTGCTCCTGCCGATGCATATTTCCACTTAGCAACTTGCTATCACTTAAATGAAAATATCGATGGCGCAAAAGCGAACTATGAAAAGTTTTTAGCGACAACAAAAAATAAATCGGAATTAATTCCCGTTGCCAAATTACGTTTAATTCAATGTGAACAGGCCAAACAATTGATGGCTGCACCAGTGAATGTCTATTTAAAGAACATTGGCGGAACTGTAAATGGCCAATTCCCTGATTATGCACCAGTTGTATCCTTGGATGGATCGTCACTTTATTTTACTTCAAGAAGACCATGGGAAAACGGTGCAACAGAAACCTTCCGTGATCCAGCGATTAATCAATATCCTGAGGATGTTTATGTCTCATATATGGATTATGATTCTACTTGGATGGCTCCAATTCGTTTAGAATTTTGTCAACCTGAAAGAAATGAAGCAACAATTGCTGTTAGTACTGACGAACGTAGAATTTATTTATACGAAGACTCTACCGGATCTGGAGATATTTACTACACTGATTTCTATGGAAGAAAATTCAATGATATTCAATTAGTTGACGACAAGGATATCAACACAAAATACTGGGAAACACATTGCATGGTTTCTCCTGACCGTTCAAGAATGTTCTTTGTTTCAGATCGTCCAGGTGGTTTTGGTGGACGTGACATTTACATGTCTAAACGCAAAGGTGACAGTACTTGGTCAAATCCGATCAACCTTGGACCACGTGTAAATACTGCATATGATGAAGATGCTCCTTTCGTTTCTGTAGACAATAAAAAATTGTATTTCTCTTCGAATGGCGATAAAAGTATTGGTGGATTTGACATCCTTGTTTGTGATTTATTGGAAGACGGAAATTGGTCTGAATCTAAAAACATCGGTTATCCGTTCAACTCAACGAATGATGATATTTTCTATACAACAACAATTGATGGTTTAAGAGGATACATGACTTCATTCAGAAAAGACGGTCATGGAGAAAAAGACATTTATGAAATTCACAATGACTTCTTAGGCGTAAACAACATTGCTGTCTTTAAAGGTAAAATCAAAACAACGGATGGATCTGAATTACCAGAGGATTTCGCGATCAATGTGAAGTTGACTTGTGATGATTGTGAAGAATATGAAAAAAACAAAACAATTTATCCACGTTTGAGAGATGGTTTGTTCATGACTGGATTAAAACCTTGTAAAACATATAAAATCGCCTATTACAATGCAAGCGACAACTTAACGATGTACGAAGAATCATTTACAACCAATTGTGATGAAGCTTATCAAGAAATTTATCGTGAATTGATGTTAGATGTTCCTACACGAACTATTTCAGTACCGAAAGATACAGTTACTTTGATTGACACAGTAAATGTAATTGCCTACAAAAATCTTGAGTACATGCACTACTTCGATTACAACAAAAACAAATTATCGACTTCAAAAGGTGATTTGAAAGATTTTGTAAAACAAGTTGAAGCGCAATTAAAAGAAGGACGTAAATCAATTACAATTAAAGTTTACTCTTCTGCATCACACGTACCAACAAAAACGTACGAAACAAATGAGAAATTGACACAAATTCGTGCGGAGAATATGAAATATGACTTACAAACTTATTTTGAGTCGATTCCGGAGTTTAAAGATCGTGTAAACGTGGTGATTGTTTCTGCAATCGTTGATGGTCCAGAATATGTGAAAGATGGAAGAAACACGAAAAAATATCGTCCTTACCAATTCGTTGGTTTGAAAACTGAATAAGAATTATCAACATAAAATGAAAAGTCCGGCATTGTTCGGACTTTTTGTTTTTTACTTCATTATCTTTGACAAAAACTTCTGTATGAATTTAAGTCTAGAAAGACCGCTTGCCATATTTGACTTGGAAACAACCGGTACAAATATTACAAGTGATCGAATTGTTGAAATTGCCATTATCAAAGTTCAACCGGATGGTACAGAAGAAAATTACTGCAAACGCGTTAATCCAGAAATGCCAATTCCTGCTGTTGTTAGTGAAATACATGGAATTTATGACAAAGACATTCAAGATGCTCCTACTTTTAAAGAGTTAGCAAACGAAATTGTTGCATTCATTGGCGATGCCGATTTAGCTGGTTACAACTCTAACAAATTCGATATTCCTGTTCTTGCTGAAGAGTTAATGCGTGCTGGATCTGATTTCGATATATCAAAAAGAAGATTCGTGGATGTTCAGAACATTTTTCACAAAATGGAACAACGCACGTTGGCAGCAGCTTATCTATTCTACTGCAACAAAACGATTGAAAACGCTCATAATGCCTTGTATGATGCGAAAGCAACGTGGGACGTCTTAAAAGCACAGATTGAGCGATATCCTGACATTAAGAATGATGTGATTTACCTATCTGAATTTTCAAAAGCAGGCAATTACAATTTATTGGATTTCGCTGGTCGTTTAGCAATTGATGACAAAGGTGAAGCAATCTATAACTTTGGTAAGCACAAAGGACGTACAATTAAGCAAGTTGCTCAAATTGAGCCTGGTTATTATGGTTGGATGCTTGATGCCGATTTTCCTTTATATACAAAGCAATGTTTGCGCCGTGAAATGGATAAAATTAAATCGGAAAGAGAAAAAGCCAAAGAATCAAAGGAAACGGATATTGCAAGTAAATTAGAAGCATTAAAGAATAAATTTAAATAAAATGAAAATCATTTGTATTGGCAGAAATTATGCAGATCATGCAAAAGAAATGAAAGCTGAAGTCCCTAGTGCTCCAGTATTTTTCATGAAACCAGACACCGCTATTTTACGTGATGGATATGATTTTTATTTCCCCGACTTTACAAAAGATCTGCATTATGAATGTGAGCTAGTTGTTAGAATCGATAAGGTTGGAAAAAACATTTCTGAAAAATTTGCACACAAATACTATTCAGATGTGACATTAGGAATTGATTTTACTGCGCGTGATTTACAACAACAATGCAAAGAAAAAGGATTGCCGTGGGAAATTGCAAAATCATTCGAACAAAGTGCCCCTATTTCACAACAATTTATTCCAGTTGCCAATTTAGACTTAACGAAATTATCTTTTGAACTAAAAAAGAATCAAGAAACAGCGCAAATTGGACATACATCGGATATGCTTTTTACAATCGATCAAATCATTGCATATATTTCACAATTCATGACCTTGAAAAAAGGTGATTTAATTTTCACTGGAACGCCTGCTGGAGTTGGACCTGTTCAAATTGGAGATGTATTAGAGGGATATTTAGAAGGAACTAAAATGTATGAATTCAAAGTGAAATAATCATTTTCCTTTCGCTTTAATAACGATTAGAATCGTATAGAGCATAATTTTTATATCCAAGGCCAACGAACGATTTTTCATGTAAAGCAAATCGAATTTCATGCGTTGAAGCATTTGCTCCACATTCTCTGCATAGCCATATTTTACTTGTCCCCACGAAGTAATTCCTGGTCTAACTTTCGTCAAATGCAAATATTGCGGCTCAATTTGTACAATCTGATCAATGTAAAATTGGCGTTCAGGACGTGGACCAACCAATGACATATCACCCCGTAAAACGTTGAAGAACTGCGGGAATTCATCAAAACGCAATTTACGCATGAAACGACCAATTGGCGTGATGCGTGGATCATTTGATGAAGAAAGTTGTGGCCCCAATTTCTCAGCATCCACGTACATTGTTCTAAACTTAATGATATTGAACGGAATTCCATTCAAACCGATGCGTTCTTGCATGAAGAAAATTGGACCTGAGGAAGACAGCTTCACTCCTATTGCTAAAATGATATAAACCGGAATCAATAAAATGATGGCAATAATTGAAAGAAACACGTCCATAAATCGTTTCATTGCTTGTTGCCAAAGCGGCATTGATTCAGCGTTTACCTCAATTAAAAGTGCTCCAAAAATGTTGGTCATTTTTACAGATCCAGATAAAATATCATACATATCTGGAAGAATTTTAATCACCAAATTCCCACCTTGAATTCTCGAAATAATGGATTTCAATTTATCGTGCTCAACACTTTCCAAGGCAATAATTACCTCATCAACTGGGTTTTCTAAAAGAATTTTCTCAATGTTATCCGCATGTCCTAAATACGGTAATTTACTTTCCAACTGACGATCAACTCCATTGATATTGATGAATCCAATAAAATTGTTCGTGCTTTTTGGCAAACCAATAATTTCATTGTAGATTTCAATTGCTTTATCGCTACCGCCAATTAAAAGAGTTCTGAAACCCGACTTTCCAGAATGAATGCGTGAAACGAGAATTGTAATAAAAATGAATCGCGGAATTAAGGTTGCAAAGAAATGGATTCCAAACAACAGTAAAAACGATTTATAATACAATTGATAATTGTCAACTTCATCATCCAGTAGAAGTGCGAAAAACAAGGTCAACGAACCTAAAAGTGTTGCGACAAAGGTTAAATTGAATAATTTAAAACGATACAATCTTCGAATTTCATGATAGGTTCCTTGGAAATAATAAAATAAAACCCAAAGAACAGGGATAATCGCTATTCCCCAATAAAAGTTTGTACCTACTTCAAAATCTACTTTTTCAATGGAGACTTTTCGAAAATAATAAAACGCAAACCATCCCAGCAATGCTGCCAAGTAATCCAATAACAATAAAAGAAACGTGAGGATTGGTGAACGCATTCTAGTAGTGAACAATTTTGATATTATCCATAATTATGAATCCTTCAGAATCACCGCTATCCAAACCAGCTTGAAACGATTGACGGAACTGCGCTCCTGAGGGTGAATTTGAAATCAACTCCTTCAAATCAATGTAGATTTTCTTCCATTTCACTGTGGATGGATCTTGAGGATTCAATTGAATATTCACATTATTAACTGTTCCGGCAGTTGAACTTGTTGCTAATAAACCTGTAACTAAGCCATTTGTATTGTAATAATCGATTTCCAAATACACTTCTTGACCTATGTTGAAATTCATATAATCTGTTGTGTAGCCAACATACGATGTATCAACTGCATCTAAATTGATCAAGCCGTAAAAATTACCCCATTTCAAAATAGTAGGATCATTTGCTTTTACAAAGTTAGCGAGTGAGTTAATATCATCTGTCATACCAATTGAAGCACTTTCAAAATCATAAATTTTAAAAAGAGTTGCATCCTTGTAATGTGTAACTGGATTGATAACAATTTCCTTATTTCCTTCCATTAAGACATTTACTTCGTAAGGAACAACAAACGGATAAATTTTCTTAGTTGCTGAGATTCCATTGTTTTTTACAGCTGGATATAATTTGACGTTCGCATTTCCAGTTTTTACTAGAGGAATTCTAAATGGTACTTCGAAAACCCCAACTATTTTGTCGTCAACATAAACCCACGCTTCAGTAAAGTTGTGCGTTAATTCTCCTTGATCAAAGCCTAAATTATCGTTAGATTCTAAGGTCCATTCATTGACTTCTAACCAAAATGGATCGGGATTATTTTTTATACAAGAAGAAAGTATAAAAGAGAATGATAAAAAGAATATTAATCGTTTCATAAATGTAGTTCTATTTACCTAACGCAGGCATTCATTAAATATTGTCTGAAATTACAGCAGTTGAGATATTTAATTTGTCAAGAATTTTTTGTGCAACATCCAAAGCTCTGTATCCATCATCTAATGAAACCAATGGAGTTGTGTCATTCTGGATGGATTCTGCAAAGGTTCTCAATTCTTCTTTAATTGCATTCGTTTCCTCAATATCGGGTTTATCAAAATAGATTTTCTTCGATGGTTTCCCTTCACCCAATTCAAAAATGATATCAAACGGACTTGGTTCACCTTGCACATCTTCCATTCGAACCACTTCCAATTCTTTTGTCAAAAAGTCAACACTGATGTACGCATCTTTTTGGAAGAAACGTGATTTACGCATGTTTTTCATGGAAATTCGAGATGCGGTAAGGTTGGCAACGCATCCATTATCAAATTCAATTCGTGCATTCGTAATATCAGGTGTATCACTTACCACAGAAACACCAGAAGCAGAAATACGCTTGATTCCTGATTTTACAACGCTTAAAATAATGTCTAAGTCATGAATCATCAAATCCAAAACAACTGGCACATCCGTTCCTCTCGGATTGAACTGTGCCAAACGATGTGTTTCAATGAACATTGGTTTATTGAAGTATGGAATCGCCGATTGAAATGCTGGATTGAAGCGTTCTACATGGCCAACTTGTACTTTCACATCTGCCTCGCGCGCCAATTCCATTAGAGAACGTGCTTCATCAACGGTTTGTGTTACTGGTTTTTCAATGAATACGTGTTTACTGTTTCGCAATGCTAAGGATGCACAATCATAATGTGCCAGCGTCGGTGTAACAATGTCAACACAATCCACAACATTCAATAAATCTTGAATGGTTTCATAGCGCTGAATCCCAAACTTTTCAATGGCATCAGCAGCGTTGTCATCACTTGGATCATAAAATCCAACAACTTCAAATTCTTGTGTCAATTCAAGCAACAAGCGAATGTGAATCTTTCCGAGATGACCTGCTCCTAAAACTCCTATTTTTAACATGTAACAGTATTTTTCACAAAGTTAATTCTACACAAGGTTTCTGAGGCAAAAACTCCATAGAATTATCAACAATGCAATCTTATTTATACAACCTTAGTTCAGTCGATTCAGTTGGTTGAGATCAATTCCGCCGTAATATGCAGTATCCTTGTTCGTTAGCAATTTTGTTAACGTGGTAATTTGACCCGTGTGATATGAAAAATGTTCAATAACATGCACTAAAACACTGAATCCAGTAACTTCGAATCCTTGAATTACCATTTGCTCTTTTAATTTACTTTCTGGCATTTCTTCCAAAGTCTGACGCAAATTCATCCTCAAATTTTCTAATAGAAAAACCAATTCAGCTTTTTTGATTTTATCTTGTACCACAAATTCTGCATCCCGGTTACGATTATCTGGTCGCTCACCTATTCCTGATAATATCCATTGACGCGCGTTTCCACATAAATGAAGGATTAAATTACCAATCGGCGGAATTGTTGAATTGGGCGATTTCCATAAATCACTTTCTTCAATAAGGGAAAGGCATTTGTAAATGCGCTCAAAAGATTCTGTAAACACTCTCGTTTCAAACTCTTTAACTACCATTGCCTTGAACTCCATTTTAATTGTATGATGGGATTTATCTATAAAATTAGAAAAAAATTAAATTATTCTTTGTTGAAACGAGAAAATAGCTATATTTGCACCCATCAAAATGGTGGTTGTAGCTCAGCTGGTTAGAGCACTAGATTGTGGTTCTAGGGGTCGTCGGTTCGAACCCGATCTTCCACCCATTTAAAAAAGGAATCCGATTGGGTTCCTTTTTTTATTTAGTGAAATTTGTACGTTATGAAGAATCAAGAAGCGATTGAAAAGCGAAGAACATTTGGGATTATCGCCCATCCAGATGCTGGTAAGACAACATTGACGGAAAAATTACTTCTTTTCGGTGGTGCCATTCAAACTGCTGGAGCTGTTAAAAACAATAAAATTAAAAAAACAGCGACTTCTGATTTTATGGAAATTGAGAAACAACGTGGAATCTCCGTTGCAACTTCCGTAATGGCATTTGAATACGGCGGCAAACAAGTTAATATTCTTGATACGCCGGGTCACAAAGATTTTGCTGAAGATACATACAGAACACTAACGGCTGTCGATAGTGTAATTCTAGTGATCGACTGTGCAAATGGTGTTGAAACACAAACAGAAAAATTAATGGAAGTATGTCGCATGCGTAACACGCCTGTAATTATTTTCGTTAACAAAATGGACCGTGAAGGAAAAGATGCATTTACCCTATTGGATGAATTAGAAGATAAATTGGATATCAAAGTTCGTCCGCTAACATGGCCAATTGGAATGGGAGATCGTTTCAAAGGTGTTTACAATATCTACAAGAAAGGATTGAACCTTTTTCAGGCGAACAAAACAAAAAAAGCTGAAGAAATTATTGCTATTCAAGACTTGGCTGATCCGCAATTGGACGAATTGGTTACACCAAAATTTGCCGAAGAATTACGCGAAGAATTGGATATTATTGATGGTGTTTATGACACATTTGACCGGGAGAAATACCTTTCTGGAGAAATTGCTCCCGTTTTCTTCGGTTCTGCAGTCAATAACTTTGGTGTACAAGAATTGCTGGATACCTTCATTGAAATTTCTCCTTCACCTATTGGACGTGAAACAGATTTGCGTTTTGTATCTCCGAGTGATGACAAATTCTCTGGGTTTGTATTTAAAATCCACGCGAATCTAGACCCTAAACACCGCGATAGAATTGCCTTTTTACGCATCGTCTCAGGAAAATTCGAACGTAATAAGTTCTATTCACACGTTCGTTTAGCGAAAAACTTCAAATTCCCGAATCCTACGTCATTCATGGCACAAGATAAAAGCGTAATCGATGAAGCATTTCCAGGCGACGTTATCGGTTTGTACGATACAGGAAACTTCAAAATTGGTGATACCTTAACCGAAGGTGAAAAAATGATGTTCAAAGGAATTCCATCGTTCTCTCCCGAGATTTTCATGGAATTAGAAAACTTGGATCCATTAAAATCGAAACAATTGGACAAAGGAATTCACCAATTAACAGACGAAGGAGTTGCCCAAATGTTCGTTATGCAACCAGGTAATCGTAAAATTGTTGGAACTGTTGGTATGCTTCAATTCGAGGTTATTCAGCACCGTTTAATCAATGAATATGGAGCCAATTGTCGTTTCGTTCCGAAAAACTACTACAAAGCATGTTGGATTACAACTACAAATGAGGAACAATTAGAATCATTCAAACGTGCAAAAGGAAATTACTTGGCTAAAGACAAAGACGATAATTTGGTATTCTTAGCTGAAACGCAGTTCTTATTAACAATGGCGGAACAAGATTATCCAGATTTGACTTTCCATAAGACATCTGAGTTTAAGTTGGAAGTGAAGTAGATCTAGAACATAGAACATGGAACTTGGAACTTGGAACTTGGAACATGGAGCATGGAGCAAAGATTGAGTTGCAAAGTTACAAGTTCAGTCTTTTGTCTTGAAGTCTTGAAGTCTTAATGTCCTAAAGTCTTGTAGTCTTAAAGTCCTTCTTCCCAAACGGGTAAATCCTGTAAATAATTCAACGCATGTTTTTCTCGATCAATGGAACAAATTACGTGATCAATTCCGTTTGTCATCATCAATAAATCAACATTTAGGTTGAAATTGTATTGGGCAATTTGATTGAACACTTTTTCCGTAATTGCAACTTCTGGGGCCTTACATTCGATGATTAAAAGTGGTTTTGCATCTTTACCGAAAACGACAATATCACATCTTCGCGACAATTTATTCACTTCAATAGCCATTTCAGCAGCAATTAACGCGATTGGGACTCGTTTCTCAAAAATTAAAAAGTGAATGATGTGTTGTCTCACCCATTCTTCAGGAGTTAATAACAATTGTTTCTTCCGAATGATGCACCAAACAAATACTTGCTCGTTTTTACGAACCAATTTCAACTCGGCACGAGGTAAATTTAACGCTTGAAACATCTGTTTTGACAGGTGAAATTACATTGCTAACAAAAGCAATTCGATGTCTTTGTATTTCAAATCAAACACTTTACCAAGAACTTCTGAAGTCAAGGTTCCTTTGTAGATGTACACACCACTTCTAAATCCATGGTCATTTTTGATCAAATCACGACATCCACCTTGATCGCCCATATCCAATAAAATCGGCGAAAAAATATTTGAAAGCGCAAATGAAGCAGTTCTTGAAACGCGTGAAGCAATGTTGGGTACACAATAATGAATGACACCATGTTTCACAAATGTTGGAGCGATATGATTTGTCACTTTCGAAGTTTCAAAACAACCTCCTTGGTCGATACTCACATCAACAACAACAGAACCAGTTTTCATGCTTTCAATCATTTCTTCGGTCACAACACATGGTGTTCTTCCTAATGGAGCGCGAATTGCACCAATCACGACATCTGCACGTTTTAATGCTTTTGCTAATACTTTTGGATTTAATACGGAGGTATAGATTCGTGTTCCAATGTTGTTTTGCAAGCGTCTCAATCGTGAAAGAGAACTATCAAATACTTTTACAGAAGCTCCTAAGCCAATTGCTGAACGAATAGCATATTCTCCAACTGTTCCAGCGCCAATAACAACAACTTCCGTAGGAGTAACACCTGCGATTCCACCAAGCATAATTCCTTTTCCTTCATTAAATGTTGAAAGCAATTCACCTGCGACAAGAATTGAAGTTGTACCAGCAATTTCACCCATTGTGCGAACAACAGGAAAAACGCCTTCTTCATCACGAATGTAATCCCAAGCAATTGCAGTTACCTTCTTTTGCATCAATTTTTGCAAAATGACTTTTGGTTGAATAGATAATTGAAGTGCCGAAATTAAGGTTTGATTTCCGGGCATTAGTTCAACTTCTTCTTCAGATGGAGGAGCAACCTTGAAAATAATATCACACTGAAAAATCTCTTTTGTATCGTAGCAAATTTCAGCTCCTGCTTCACTGTATTCTGTATCACTAAAATTCGAACCTTCTCCACTTTTTGATTCGATCTTAACACGATGTCCGTTTGCAACTAACAACGAAACTGCTTCTGGAACCAATGCTACACGTCGCTCTTGAAACGAAGTTTCCTTTGGAATACCAATATACAAACTGCCTTTTTTACGGGCAATTTCCAACATTTCTTCTTTTGGAAGCAAACTTCCTTGTTGGATTAATTTCTTCAGTATTTCTGGATCTGTAATCATTGCTCAACCGTTATCATTCGTGTATTGTCGTCTTGATTACGAATATACACCCAAATCGTGTTATCTGGTAATAAATTGGCAATTTTTTCTGGCCATTCGATAAAACAAACGCCTCCACCATACAACATTTCTTCAATTCCAATGTCATACGCTTCCTCTTCGTTTTTCAATCGATAGACGTCAAAATGATAGATTTTACCGAACATTGCACTATCGTAAACATTTACTAATGAATACGTTGGTGAACCTTCCAACTCATGAATACCCATCGCATTTAACAAGCCTGAA
Organism: Crocinitomicaceae bacterium; assembly: GCA_023262855.1. Classification (GTDB taxonomy): domain Bacteria; phylum Bacteroidota; class Bacteroidia; order Flavobacteriales_D; family Crocinitomicaceae; genus M0103. The sequence goes on along the minus strand of JALQYQ010000045.1, from coordinate 89,261 downwards.
ATAAAGGTCGTTTTTCCCGCACCCATTTCGCCATCAAAAGCAAAAACGGTGTTGTGTCCATATTCGTCCAAAAACTGCTTTGCAACGTGCGGAATTTCTTCAAGACTTGTAAGATGAAATGTCATGTTCAATTTTTCTTTCAACCCACAAATTTAAGGCTTTTGTAAACTTTTACAATTTTCTCAATGCAGAATAAATGGATTTTAATCCTTCACTCGGTTGACCAAATTCAAAGGTTACCCGGTAGATTTTATCAGTTGTTGCAATTTCAATCCATTCAGAACCACCATCTGCGCAATCAGGACAACCAATCGTTTCTTGTTCAGCGTAGAATTTCTCCAAATCTATTTTTGAAATGATGTCTTCCCATTCCTTTGGAGAAATACTGATTGAATCCATTTTTTCTGGAAAATCTTTCGGATTTGTTCGTCCAAATGCCTTTTCACAATGAATGAAATCCTCAGAGGTGTAGGTGTTTTCTTTAAAACAATAGCCATTGCACATTCCAAAGCTTGAACCATGTTTTACACTAAGAATTTCTCGCTTCTTCGTAGACACTGCACAACTAATAAAGCTAAAAATTGCAACCGCAAAAACAAGAAGTATTTTCCAATGTTTCATCTTACTTCTTTGTATTCAGTACAACAAAAGGAATCAATACTTCTTCTAAGGAAATTCCTCCATGCTGAAATGTGTTTCCGTAATAATTCACGAAATGATTGTAATTATTTGGATAAACGAAATAATCGTATTCCTTCGCAAAAACAAATTCTGTGGACATTTTACCCTTTGGTAAAAACGCATCTTGTGGATTCCCTACTCTAAACACATCCTTTTCATTGTACGACAAGCCGCGTCCAACTTTGTAGCGCAAATTTGAGTTTGTATTGCGTTCACCAACAATTTTAACAGGATTTGAAACACGAATAGTTCCGTGATCGGTCGTGATAATCAATTTTGCGCCACTTTCAGCAATTTTCTTCACGATATCATGCAATGGTGAATGATCGAACCAAGAAACAGTCAACGAGCGATAAGCTGCTTCATCATCTGCCAATTCACGGATTACTTCCATTTCAGTGCGCGCATGTGAAAGCATATCCACAAAATTATACACGATGTAATTCACATCATTTTCCTTCAATTGATTGAAATTATCTGATAGCTTTTTACCCGCGTCGTAGTTCGTAATCTTATTATAAGACCATTTCACATTTTTCCCTAAACGCTTCAAATTCGCATCCAAGAAATCTTTTTCGTGCATATTTTTTCCGCCTTCATCGTCTTCATTTTTCCAAAGTGTCGGGAATTTTTTCTCAATTTCACTTGGCATCAAACCAGCAAAAAAGGCATTTCGCGCATAATGTGTTGCTGTAGGCAGAATCGAAAAGACAATATCCTCACTCTCAATCGAAAAGTATTTAGTAAAAATTGGTTGTAAGACTTTCCATTGATCAAAACGCAAATTATCGATGACCAAAACAAATGTTTTTTCCTTTCCAATAAATGGCGCAATGCGATCTTTCATCAAGGTATGAATCATTTGCGGACTCTCTTCTACTCCATTCAACCAATCTTCGTAATTATTCTCAATGAAACGAGCAAACAGGTTATTCGCTTCTTTTTTCTGCATTTCGAGAATTTCGCGCATTCCAGAATCCTCAATTTTTTCCAATTCAAGTTCCCAGAAAACCAATTTATTGTATAAATCGCACCATTCTGCAGCATCCAAACGACCATTTAACAACATTCCCAATTGACGGAACTCTTGTTGGTAGTTTGAATTCGTTTTTTGAGAAACCAATTTACTTTGGTCCAAGTTTTTCTTGATGCTCAATAAAATTTGATTCGGATTCACCGGTTTAATCAAGTAATCAGCGATTTTACTTCCAATTGCTTCTTCCATGATATGTTCCTCCTCACTTTTTGTAATCATGACAACTGGAACATACGGTTTTGTTTCTTTGATACGAGAAAGCGCTTCTAATCCTGAGATTCCAGGCATATTTTCATCCAAAAAGATGATATCGTAGGCATTTTCATTGCTTTTTTCCACCGCTTCAGATCCATTATTCACTGAATCGACTAAATAACCTTTTGATTCTAAGAATAGAATATGTGGTTTTAACAACTCGATTTCATCATCTGCCCAAAGTATTTTGCCTTGCATGTGCGCTTTATTTTTAAATTTGAATTCGTTTTTAAAATTATTCAATTGCGACCAAATCTCAACAGAAATAACAAAAAGAAAATTTTTAACGACCCAGTGTATGGTTTTATTTCAATACCTGATGAGTTTATTTTCGATTTAATTGAGCATCCATACATGCAACGACTAAGAAGAATCATGCAATTGGGCATGAGTCACTTGGTTTATCCGGGTGCTTTGCATACGCGTTTTCACCATGTTCTCGGTGCAATGCACTTAATGACGTTAGCTGTTTCAACGATTCGTCGCAAAGGGCATGAAATTACTCCTGAAGAAGAAAGAGCTGTATTAATAGCTATTTTGTTACACGATATTGGCCACGGACCTTTTAGTCACGCATTAGAATATGACATCGTTTGTGGTGTTAGTCATGAAGAAATTTCAGGATTTTTCATTGAACGCTTAAGTGCTGAATTTGGTGAAGATTTAGAACACGCCTTATTGATTTTCAAAAACAAACATTCAAAACCATTCTTACATCAATTGGTTTCTAGTCAATTAGACATGGATCGTTTGGACTATTTGAACCGCGATAGTTTCTATACTGGTGTTAGTGAAGGAATCATTGGAAGCGATCGTTTAATCGAAATGCTGAATGTTCACAACGGGAATTTAGTTCTTGAAGAAAAAGGAATTTATTCAATTGAGAAATTCATCGTTGCTCGTCGCTTGATGTATTGGCAAGTTTATTTACACAAAACAGTTGTTTCAGCAGAATTTATGCTGATTCATGCCTTACGTCGAGCAAAACAATTGGTAAAAGAAGGTAACGAATTATTCGCAAGTCCAACTTTGATGTATTTCTTGAAAAATGATGTTAAAACTGAAAATTTCAAAAACGACCCAAGTGTTTTGGACAAATTCGCAGCGTTAGACGATTACGACATCTTAGGAGCAATCAAAGTGTGGCAAGATCACCCAGATAAGGTTTTATCTATGTTATCGACACGTCTGGTAAACCGCGATTTATTTAAAATTGAAATTTCGAAAGATCCATTCAGTCCAGATCGAATTCGCTTAGAAAAAGAAATGGTGCGCAATCAATTTGATTTAAACGATGAAGAAATTGAGTTTTTCGTTTACACTGACGTATTGAGTAACAATGCTTACAATCAACACAAGCAAAACATCAACATGTTGATGAAAAATGGCGAAATCATTGATTTGAGCAAGGCTTCAGATAATTTGAACATTTCTGCACTTGCCAATCCAGTTGAGAAGTACTTTTTGTGTTATCCGATAAATTGATTAAAGGTTGAAAATTGAAGATTCAATCTATTGTTTCGATAACTTTCCAGCTTTCCAATCCTGAATCAATTTTGCCCAAGAATATGGGTTCAACAGGTTATTGACAGGCATTTGACGATTGGTATACAATTTTGTGTATTGCTGATTTAAGGTATTACCATACGATAAAGAGGCATCAGTATCCAAACGTGCAGCAACAAAAGCCAACGATTCACCAGATAATTCGCGCTGAGCCCGTCTAATTGCATCATCATAAGGTTGCATTTCGACAAACGCACGCGCAAAATCTTCTCTTGAAGGCCATGGATAAACTGTCACAGCAGGTAAATTCACCGTGTCTTTTTGCAACATATGAATAATGGAATAACGATTTTCTAACAGTGTATCTGGCACCACATAATTCGATGTTTTGTAGCTATATCCTGAGAACAACAAGGTATCGCCTGGATAAACAACCATTGAGAAAAAACCATAATAATCAGCAATGACTCCACGTTTTGACGTTTTATCATAAACAGTTGTGTATGAAACAGGATTCATGTCTGTTTCTCCAATCGCAACTCCAGAAAGTTGAATTAATTTGGTGCTATCTTTGGTTGATTCGGTGTTTGTTTGCCCAAAAGACATTGCCGATAAAAGCAAAGTAAAAAAACAGATGAGAAGATGTTTCAAATTCATACAGATTATTCTTACAACAAGTGTAAGGTTTTATGCTGACCTCACAAAGATTTTTTCAAAATTTTAACAAAAGAAATTCATCACAGAGTAGAGATAAAAACAAACAGACTTAAGCATTTTTCTGATATTTTATTATTACATTTGCAAGAATTTATTACAAAAAAATAGGTTCACATGTCACTTTCCAACATCAATCAAATCACAGAAGGATTAACTTACGACGATGTTCTTCTTGTACCAGCCTACTCTGAGGTACTTCCAAGAGATGTTCAATTAAAAAGTAAAATCACACGTAACATTGAAGTTAATACGCCAATCGTATCTGCTGCAATGGATACTGTAACTGAAGCAAAATTAGCGATTGCTATTGCACAACAAGGCGGAATTGGTGTGATTCACAAAAACATGACGATTGCTGAACAAGCGCTTGAAGTTCGTAAAGTAAAACGTTCTGAAAGTGGGATGATTCTAGATCCTGTTACACTTTCTGAAAATGCGTTTGTGAAAGATGCTTTGGCATTAATGAAGGAAAATGGCATTGGTGGAATTCCTGTCGTCGATGAAAATCGCACACTGAAAGGAATTGTTACGAATCGTGATTTGCGTTTTGAGAAAAATCTAAATCGTCCGATTAAGGAAGTGATGACCACTGAAAACATAGTCACAACGGTTGATGGAACAGATCTTTCGAAAGCAGAAGAAATTCTTCAAGAGAAAAAAATTGAAAAATTACCTGTTGTTGACTCAAACAATAAACTAATTGGATTAATTACGTATCGCGATATCATTAAAGTAAAAACTCACCCGAATTCTTGTAAAGATTCTTATGGTCGTTTGAGGGTTGCAGCTGCAGTTGGAGTCACAGTTGACACTTCAGAACGTGTTGATGCATTGGTTGAAGCTGGTGTTGATTGCATTGTAATTGATACAGCACATGGACATACCAAAGGTGTTGTTGACAAATTAAAAGAAGTAAAAGCAAAACATCCTAATTTGGATGTAATCGTTGGAAACATTGCAACTGCAGAAGCCGCGAAATACTTAGTAGAAGCAGGTGCAGATGCGGTTAAAGTTGGAATCGGACCGGGATCAATTTGTACAACTCGCGTTATTGCTGGTGTTGGTGTACCTCAATTATCTGCAGTAAATGATGTAGCACAAGCATTGGAAGGAACTGGAGTTCCAGTAATTGCAGATGGTGGAATTCGCTACACAGGTGATATTGTTAAAGCTATTGCTGCTGGCGCTGACACCATCATGGTTGGTTCAATGTTCGCAGGAGTTGAAGAATCTCCAGGTGAAACAATTATTTACGAAGGACGAAAATTCAAATCTTACCGCGGAATGGGTTCAATTGAGGCCATGCAAAAAGGATCAAAAGACCGTTATTTCCAAGACGCAGAAGATGATATCAAAAAATTGGTTCCAGAAGGAATTTCAGGTCGCGTACCGTACAAAGGCAACTTAAATGAGGTAATGTACCAAATCATTGGCGGATTAAGAGCTGGAATGGGCTACTGTGGCGCTCCAACAATCGCGAAATTGAAAGGATCTAAATTTGTTCGTATTACATCTGCCGGTGTGCGCGAATCTCATCCTCATGATGTTACGATTTCAAGAGAAGCACCAAATTATAGTATTAAATAAACGTTAAAATATTGCGTTAACTGCAAGTTAAAATTACTTTTGACTTTCTATAAAAAACAAACCCAACATGAAAAAGAAGTTATTATTTGTTTTTGGACTTTTATTAGCATTTGGAGCAAACGCTCAACAAGATCCTGTCGTAATGGAAATCGATGGGAAACCTGTTACTAAATCAGAGTTTTTACAAATTTATTTGAAAAATAATTCAGCTCCTCAATACGATAAAGCATCGTTGGACGAGTACATGGAATTATTTAAAAAATTCAAATTGAAAGTTGCGGAAGCTGAAGCATTGGGTTACGACACTATTCCAAAACTTAGAAAAGAACTTGACGGTTATAAAAAACAACTTGCTCATCCTTATCTAGTTGATGCTGCAAAGAATGAAGAACTTGTAAAGCAAGCATACGATCGCACTGTGAACGAAATTCGTGCTTCACACATCTTGATTAAATTAGACCCGAATGCAGCTCCTGGAGATACATTAGCAGCTTGGGACAAAATAATGGGCTTGAAAAAGCGAATTGAAAAAGGTGAAGATTTTGCTTCGGTTGCGAAAGGAAGAAATGGTTCAGAAGATCCATCTGCTCTTTCTAATGGTGGTGATTTAGGATTTTTCAATGCGTTTCAAATGGTTTATCCGTTTGAAGAAGCAGCTTACACTACTCCAATGGGAACTGTATCTGAGCCATTTAGAACTCGTTTTGGATACCATATCGTAAAAGTAACGGATAAACGTCCTGCAAGAGGAACAATGCGCGCTGCACATATTATGGTTGCAACATCTAAATCTGCTAGTGAAGAAGATGTGAAAAACGCTGAAAAGAAAATCAATGAAATTTATGCAAAACTTCAAGCAGGGGCTAAATTCGAAGATTTAGTTAAAGATTTTTCTGATGACCCAAGTTCAAACCAAAAAGGTGGCGAATTACCTGCATTTGGTTCTGGAACAACAACTCGTATGGTTCCATCTTTCGAAGATGCAGCATTTGCCTTAAAAGCAAATGGTGAATACAGCAAACCAATTCGCACAGATTACGGTTTTCACATCATTAAGCGTATTGAATTAACAAGCGTTCGTTCGTTTGATGAAATGAAAAAAGAACTTCAAACGAAAGTTAATCGTGATGAACGTTCAAAAAGGACTCAAGACTCATTTGTTGCGAAATTGAAAACAGAATATCATTATGTTGACAATTCAAAAAAATCTGCAAAATGGTTTATTAAGAATTTAGACACAACCTATTACATCGGTAAATGGAATGCAGATAAATTAAAATCTGATAAGCCTTTATTTACGTTAGATGGAAAGAAATTTGGTCAACAATCTTTTGCGACTTATCTAGAGAACAATTACAGAGGCGTTCGCAAAGAAGCAAATACACTTGTAGTGAAACAACAATTGAAAAACTGGGAAAAAGAAGCAATTTTAGCCTACGAAGAATCTAAACTTGCAGGAAAATATCCGGAATACAAAGCATTGGTTACAGAGTATCATGATGGAATTTTATTGTATGAAATCATGACAGACAAAGTATGGAACAAAGCAATGAAAGACACGGTTGGTTTAAAAACTTTCTTTGAATCAAATCGTTCGAAATACATGTGGGGAAATCGTGTTGATGCTGTTGTTTACGAATGTTCAACGCAAAAAATTGCAGATCAAGTTTCTAAAATGATTGCTAATGATACAATTAACTCAAAACATGTAATTGATGTAATCAATAAAGATAGCGAGTTGAATCTACGCGTGCGCACAAACAAATTCGATGTTGATCAAACTCCTTTCTTAAAAGACAGAAATGTATCTGTTGGAGTTAATAAGTCGTATGAATTTGAAGGTAAATTCTATGTTTTAAAGGTTAAAGAGAAATTAGCACCAATGAACAAAGAATTGAGCGAAGCAAAAGGAACTGTAACTTCTGATTACCAAACATATTTAGAAAAAACGTGGTTAGAAGAATTGGCTAAAAAACACAAAATTACAATCAATGAATCAGTACTGTATTCTATTGGAAAGTAATTTTTAGATAACACCTTGAACAGGCTGGCAAATTCGTCAGCCTGTTTTATTTTTTAAACAAACCATTCCAAGCAAATGGCTGTTAAAAAATGATAAAGAACTATTTTATATGAATAGTTATTACAAACTTTAGCAGAAATTAAAATAGGAAAGAATTCTTTGTTCTGAACCAAACGAATCATAGATGATTCCAAAAATTTAAAACATGATTAATAAAATTATTTGCTCTTTTTCAATCATAACTTGTATGTTCTCCGTTGCGCATGCACAAGGTACAGTCGTTGATAAAATTGCAGCACAAGTTGGAGACAATATTATCTTGATGTCGGACATCGAAAACCAAAAACAGCAGGCAGCAGCATCTGGTATTGCAGTAAGCATGGCTATGGATTGTGATATTTTGGAAGAATTGATGTATCAAGAACTATTGATCAATCAGGCAAAACTGGATAGTATTGTTGTTCAAGACGAAACAGTTGATGCTGAAATGGAAAATCGTCTTCGTGTTTTAGAAAATCAAGTAGGTAGCCGTGAAAAAATGGAAGCTTTTTATGGTAAAACGGTTACACAGATCAAAGATGAATTTAGACCAGTGATTCGCGAGCGATTAATGGCACAGGAAATGGAAGCAAAGATTACCGCAGACATTTCGGTTACACCGAAAGAGGTTCAAGATTTCTTCGCTAAAATCCCAACTGATTCTATTCCTTTAATCAACGCTCAATTAAGTTTTCAGCAAATCGTTCATTATCCTCAAATTACGAAAGAAGATAAAAAAATTGCTTTTGACAACTTAGCTGAAATTCGTAAAAACATCATGAATGGTAAAAGCTTTGAAACACAAGCACGCATTCATTCACAAGATCCTGGAAGTGCCGCTCAAGGTGGCCGAATTGAAGCTTCTCGTGGTATGATGGTTGCTCCTTTCGAGGCAGCCGTTTTCTCAATGGAAGTTGGTCAAGTATCAGATATTTTTGAAACATCCTACGGCTATCATATTTTAAAATTGATTCAACGAAAAGGAGACGATTATGTATGTCAACATATTTTAATTATTCCCGAATTTAATCCAAGAGAACTTGAAAAATCGATGCGTTTAATCGATTCTTGTTATCAATTGTTGGCGGACAAAAAAATCACCTGGGAAGAAGCTGTCATCAAATTCTCAAATGACGAGATGACAAAACAAAACAATGGAATTATCACAAATCCAATTACCGGTGAACAAACATGGAGTATGGAAGATTTGAATCAAGTCGATCAACAAATCTTCCTTATTACAGACGGAATGGAAAAAGGAGACATTTCTTCACCTAGCGAATATGTGAACATATATGACAGAAAACAAGGAATGCGTATTGTTCGTTTAGCGGATCGTATTCCTCAACATCAAGCAAATTTGAAAGATGATTATGCATTAATCAAACGAGCAGCTGAGAACGACAAAAAGGAGCGAACAATTAACAATTGGGTAAAATCAAAAATAGGAAATGCCTATATTCGAATTGATGATTCGTTTCAAAGTTGTAACTTTAAGAATAATTGGAACAAAAAATAGTTTCTTATATTTAGCCTAATTATAACGAAAGAACATGTCAGATACTGCAGCAATCGATCAATTAGTTGAACATTACAAAGAATTAAAAGGAGAAATACATAAAGTAATCGTTGGTCAAGACGATGTTGTTGACCAAGTGTTAATCTCGATTTTCTCACGTGGACATTGTTTATTGGTGGGCGTTCCGGGATTAGCAAAAACCTTACTTGTGAATACAATTTCACAAACATTGGGCTTGAGTTTCAATCGCATCCAATTTACACCCGATTTGATGCCTTCAGATATTGTTGGATCTGAAATTTTAGATGAAAATCGTAATTTCAAATTCATCAAAGGACCTCTTTTTTCAAACATTATTTTGGCGGATGAGATCAACAGAACTCCACCAAAAACTCAATCAGCACTTCTTGAGGCGATGCAAGAGCGCTCTGTAACGGCGGCTGGAGTTAATTATAAATTACCCGCACCATTTTTCGTTTTAGCGACACAAAACCCGATTGAACAAGAAGGAACGTATCCCCTTCCTGAGGCACAATTGGATCGCTTCATGTTTAATATTTGGGTAGATTATCCAAGTTACTTAGAGGAATTAGCAATTGTAAAAGCAACGACATCCGATCTTAAAATTGAATTAAAACATGTTTTGAATGCAGAACAAATTATGTCCTACCAAGATTTAATTCGTCGCATTCCCGTTGCAGATAATGTAATGGAATATGCGGTTAAACTTGTTGGTAAAACACGTTTTAGCTCAGAATTTGCACCTCAAATTACAAAAGATTTTATTTCATGGGGAGCTGGACCTCGAGCGTCGCAATATTTGATTGTTGGAGCGAAGTGTCATGCAGCTCTGAACGGACGTTATTCACCAGATATTGAAGATGTGAAAGCAGTTGCGAAACCAATCCTACGTCATCGTTTGGTTCGAAACTACCGTGCTGAAGCTGAAGGATATACAATGGACAAAATCATTGAAAGTCTCTTGTAATTATTTTTTTTCAATTATTTTTTATACATTTATCCATCATAGCTGATTTGCTATTGGCCATGATTTTCTTGAAACCACTCTACGTTGTCAATGTTCTTAAACCAAATTTGATAACGTATGTTAGAATTTTACTCTGCGAGCACGCGAATGGTCAACACACGAAGAGGTGTTGCTGAATGCCTAGAAATTGCTTTGGGCGAAGAAAACACGGATTGTGATTTAGTGATTTTACATGCTTCAATCGGTCACAATTTTCAAGATTTAGTTGATGAAACAAAACGTTTAGCTCCTTCAGCTCGAATCGTTGCGGCTTCATGCTGTGGTGTTGTTGGAAGAGAAGGCGTTTCTGAATCCATGAAAGATATTGCCTTGATGGCAGTGAGAGGAAACGATTTTGCAATCGCTTCAACAGATTCTATCAATGGACATAATTCCTACGAAAAGTGTAAAGAAATGGCATTGCAATTGAAAGCTAGCTCTCCGAATGTAAATATGCTTTATTTCTTAGGATCCGGAATTGATATTGCGAATGACCAATGCATTCGAGCATTTGAGGAAGTTTTAGGAGAACATATTACCATTTTTGGAGCAACTTCGTCTGACAATATGAAAGGATTCATCAGCTTCCAAGCAGTAGATCAAGAAGTTTATGAGCACGGAGCATATGTTGTTGGATTTAGCGACCCTACTCTATCTGTTGATACACAAGCAACACATGGATTTGTGGCAATTGGAGAACCTTTAGTCGTGACAAAATCAAATGGACATATCATCGAGGAATTAAATGGAAGACCTGCTTGGAGTGAATACCTTCGTCATTTAGGACTTCCTGAAAATGCAAATTGTGGCGATTCAATTCCAATTGGTGCCTTGGGTGAAAAACTTTCACCAGAATTAGCAAAAGAATACGGAAACAATCATATTTTAAGAGTTGTAACGAAACATGAAGGAGACGACATGTATTATGCAACAAATTGTCCAGTTGGAACTGAATTATGGCTTACTACACGTGATGAGGAGCTTATTTTTAGAGAAATGGACCGAATTGTGAATGAAATGAATCAACGAGCAAATGGTAAAAAACCAGTTGCTGTTTTCCATGCAGACTGTCTCGCTCGTGGTCGCTTTTTGTTCGATAGAATTATAAAAGAAGAGCTTGTGAACCGCATGCAGTATCCATTCTATACAAATGGTGAATGTCCACCGTGGCTTGGAATGTATGGTTTTGGTGAATTCGCTCGACTTGGTGGCAAAAACAATTACCACAATTATACGACAGCATTGTATGTTATTTATCGCTAAATTGTAGCTTGAAATTTATTCTACATTAATGAACTCTACTTCAAAAGATTACGATCAATTGTTAAAGGAATTCAGCGAGTTACAATTGCGTGTAACCCGATTTTCCTTTACAGAACAGCAGTTGATAAATACGCGTGATCAATTAGACCATGAATTAGCGCAATACAAACGGTTGAGTTTATTTAATTCACAAGCATTAAAATCAAGTTCGCTTGCTAATTTCACCTTGGAAATTGCTGAGGCGATTGTGGATATTTTTGAGGTAGAAGCAGCTGCTGTGCTCATTAAAAATTGTCAAGAGCCGGAAAAAACGCAAATTCATTTGGAAGGAATTGTAAACGCCAACTATTACACTTCAATTGAATTGCAAGATAAAATCATAGGGTTTAGTCATGATTTTAATGAAAACCAATCTTGTATTTTGAATGAAAAAGAATTAGCTCAAGATGAACTTTTTTCAACCTATAAAGAAGCATTATTATTTTACTTCATTGATCACGAAACAGGATATTCTGCCTATTTAATGGGTTTAATTTCTAAAGCAAAGTATCCCTTGTACAAACCATTGGAAGTAAGGTATGAAACAATCTTTAAGATATTTGTAACCCAAGTTAGATCGCATTTAGAGAATCGAATTAAAAGTGAGAAAATTCAGGCACAAATTCAACAAATCTCATCATCAGAACTTGAATTAAACAAATTATCCTTAATTGCTACTAAAACAAAAAACAGTGTCATTATTTCGGATGCCGAAGGAAAAATTGAATGGGTAAATGACGCATTTCAGGAAATAACTGGTTACAAGCAAGATGAAGTTAAAGGAAAAAAACCTAAGGATTTTCTCCAGGGTCCAGCATCGGACATGAATGAAATTGAACGACTCTCATCAGCTTTAAGAAATAAAGAAAACATTGAAACCACACTCATCAATTACAACAAAGGCGGTCAACCCTATTACAATCAATTGGAAATTACACCTGTTTTTGATGAACAAAATAAATTGGTAAACTTCATTTCGATTCAAAAGGACATTACCGAAGAAATGCGTATCAAGCAAGAGATCCTTAAAATTAATTCACGTTTCGAGCTGATTGCAAAAAAATCAAACATTGGTATTTGGGAATGGGATCCAATAAATCAAACGATTGTTTGGAACGATGTGTTATATGACATTTATGGAGCTTCTCAGCCTGAGACTGATTCTGTTTTGTTTGATTTTTGGAAAAGCTGTATCCACCCTGATGATCGATTAACAGTTGTTTCAGAGTCAAATCATTTAGTCGAGAATGTGAATGAGCAATTATTGGAGCAAGAATACCGTATTGTGAGACAAAACGACAAAGAAATCAGAGACTTGAAATGTGTTACACTTGTAGAACGAAACAAAGATGGCATTATGCTCCGTTTGATTGGAACAGCGATTGATGTGACAGAAATTAAACAATACGAACGAGCTATTTTAACCAAAAATCAGGAGTTAAAGAAAATCAATTCTGAGTTGGATAATTTTGTTTATAGTGTTTCACATGACTTAAGATCTCCGTTATTATCCATTAAAGGAATTTTATCATTGGTGTTTAATGGTTCACAGATTGATGAAATGACAACAAATTATTTAAAACTTGCAGAAAAAAGCGTCATTCGTTTAGATGAAACCATTCAAGAAATTTTAGAATATTCGCGCAACGCTCGATTAGAAGTGAATTATGAAGAATTTGATGTGGATACAATGATTCAAACTATTTTTGAAGATTTAAAATTCTCAACTTCTGAAAATTTCGAATTCAACTTTAAAATAACTGGTAACCCAATTATTCATTCTGACAAATCTCGTGTTGAGATTCTGCTAAAGAATTTGATTGGTAATTCTGTAAAATATCAACGAAAAGACATCCAAAATCCATTTGTTTTGGTAGATTTCACGCATTCAGATCTCAACGAAATTAAATTTACAATCTCAGACAATGGCGAAGGAATTCCTGAAAAACACTTGACAAAAATTTTCGACATGTTCTATCGTGCGAGCAGTTCTAGTCAAGGAACTGGACTTGGATTGTATATTTGTAAAGAAATAGTTAATAAACTTTCCGCTAAAATTGAAATTCAATCGAAGCAGAACGAAGGTACAATTGTGCATTTATCAATTCCAGCAACAGTATGAAATCATTTTTATTGATCGAAGACGATGACATTTTTAATTTCATCCATAATCAAATTATATTACAAGCTATTCCAGATGCTAAAATAACCATTTTCAAATATGCTCAACAAGCACTCGATTATTTGAACGACATTCATCCAAACTTGCCAGATTATATTTTTTTAGACCTAAACATGCCAGAAATGAATGGTTTTGAATTTTTGGATATTTTAAGTAAAACGCACCATATTGATTGTCAAAAAACTACTATCTATTTAGTCACCTCATCTCTTGACCATAGAGATACTGAGCATGCGAATTCATTAGATTTTGTGAAAGGTTTAATTGACAAACCACTTTCAATTGACTTTATAAAATTGTTGAATTAATTTTTTATCGTCAGTAATTTACTTTTTATCGATTTTTTTAATACTTTTAACGAAGAAGCCACGAATAACATGTAAAATGTTTCGATAAATTGAATAATATGCAAATCGATTTCTCTTCGTTTGATCAATTACTTGAAGGCGTTCAAATCTTGAACAAGGAATTGGTTTATGAATATATTAATCAATCAGCCTCCGACCAGGCAAAAAAACCGATAAAGGATTTGATTGGTAAGAAATATCTCGAGGCACATCCTGGAATCGCAAATTCATTATTTTATTCACATTTAAATGAATGTCTCGAAACTCGAAAAGAACGAGTTGTAATTCTTGAATTTAAATCGAAAGAAGGAAATCCAGTGTTTTATGACTTGTGTATACGTCCATTTAGTCAAGGATTAATAATCCTATCGGTTGACATTACCAAACAAAAATTATTTGAATTAGAACTCCTCGAACTCAACAAGCGTTTTGAAGAAGAACTACTTGAACGAACAAAAAACATGGTGGTTCAATTAGAAAAAGAATTATTGATAAACGAAAAGACTATGTAGTCATCGTTGTTTAATATAACCTTGTTGACCTTTTTTTAAATCTAAAATCCATTTGTAATAGCCAACAAAATGGGAATCGAAAAATCCCTTTTCTTTGTAATTTTCCTTAGGAATAAACACTCTGTGACTTGACTTTAAACCTCCAACACGAACTTGAGGTGCTATTCCATCCTGGAGACAAGCAGGCTCAGCATGGCCTTTTTCAAGATTGCTCCCATATTGCCAAATCTCTTGCCATTCGCGCATATTTACTTTTCCCGCACCAGCATTCTCTGGTGCAATAATATAAAACCCTCCAAAATTTATACGATTTCGAAGTGCTTCAATCATTCCCAATGAATAAGCATATCCCATACTGTGGGCAACAATAAACAATGTGTCATTCTTAGATTTATTGGGTAATTCATTTAAAACCTGAAGAAGATTTTTACCAGCAATAATTCCATTCGCCTTTCTCAAATTAAAACCTTCTACGTTTGATTCGAGATCTCTTAACATATCATTCGTAAGCATCGTTTTTGATCCCAACAAACCTGACCCTGCAATCGTGGTTGTATAACAAGTATGTTTCTTTGAGTTTGAACATCGTTGTGGGTAAACTGAAGCCAAGGTTGTAAAGTTGACTAAACTACCATGATTAGATGTGCTTACCGAAAAATGTCCATCTGCAAAATAGGTCATCGATGGATTAATTCTTTTTTGAAATAAAACATCTATTTCTTGCCAAGGATGCCAGTAAGCAAAACGATCCTTTTCATAAAGGAGATTTTCTGAATTCTCATGTTCAAGGCCATTTTTTGATATATCAGCGAAATAATCTTTAAAAGAATGACCCAATGAAGATGGTCGATAACCATTTACAAAAACTAAAATTCGTTGTGCAGGATCTTTTAAATTTAAGGAAGAATTTAAATCAATTCCTTTATGATTGAGTAGTCGTTGATCTTTTAGTTGATTATTTTTATCAATATAACTTAGGACAATGTAATGGCTTTCAGCTTTAACTTTTATTCCGTGCTTTTCTAACATCAACGAATCAGAACTTCCTGAAAAACGACATTCCACGGATTTACCCAATTCATCTTGTTTAATTGAAAAATACAAAACGCGTTTACGTGTCTTTTTCTCCCATTTATTATTTGTTTTGACCAATAGTTCGGAAGACAAAATAGTTTCAAACTCTTGCTTTACATTTTGTCCATTTTTAATTTCGTTGAGAGCTTGAATCATTGAGTAATTTTTTAGGACTTTCACTTCTCCTTCCTTTACTTCGAACCAAGTGTATCCTAACTCTACAAGATAAAAAAACCAAATCAAGGTAATAATAGAGCCTCCAATAAAAACGATACGTGATAAAATTCTTAAAATTCGAGTTCTTCTAAATTTATAGCGAAGGTAGCGATGAAATTTCCGACGAATCAAATAAGCTATGATTAATACCGAAAAAACAGCAATGAGATGCAAGGAGCAAACATCAAATTTGATTTGTTTAATTGAAAACAGTGTATAAAACAATGGATTATCAATCTCTAAATGGTAAGAAAAAAAGTTCTTTTTAAAAGGTCGCTTTATGGATTCTAAAAAGTCATTGCCTACCATTTTTATGGTTCCATCAGCATTCTCTTCCCAAAAGTAATAGGCTACCATTCCATTATTTGTAGAAACATGTTCGTAGTTATCATAATAGGAAAAAGTATTTGTAGAATGACGAAGACTCAACCATTGATTTGCTGTTAAATTAGTTCCACCATTAATATCCATTAAATTAAATGTACTTCCTTTTGATGGCCCATTATTTTCCCAACTATCTGATAAAATTCCCATCCCATAACCAAGTTGTCTTGCGATAACTTTTGCTAATATCGGATCGTTACCATTTTTAATAAAACCCATTGATTTGCTCTTAACCATGTAACCGCGAATCGTTGGATTTACGAATCCAGGAATAATAAAAAAGTAATAAGCGTTGTCTTCAGCTTTTGGAAACATATCAAAATAGGCATCCCTAATTTGCTGCATTTGAAGCGTGTATGTCTCATTTTTAGGACTTGGATTGTCTACTAATATATCTTCACTAAACTCAGGAACATGGAAAGTTGGCTTGATGCTAATGTCAAACTGAATATTTGCTTGACGGTATATTTTCAACAAACTTTTTTCTAATGAATCCCGATTGATTTTACATTTAAGAAGCGGAATAATAATGATTTTTTCAAATTTTGGCTCAAACACAAACACTTTTAATTGCCCCTTAGTCAAGCCTTTGTAAATGGCATTAATTTTATAATCTGCCTTTTTTTCAGGTAAAACAAGTGTAAACGTGGTATCATTTTTTTGAATATAACGAACCGTTTGATTTGTTCCTGCGACCTCAAATCGTAAACTGTCAGAATCAATGAACTTCTTATTCAGAAATATGGCATCGACAAAATCGCTCGCATCCTTACCTACCGACTTGTTCGAAACCACGTAGGAACCAATGTAGTTTAATGAAATCGTATCATATGATTTTATCCATTCGGGATAACGGTAGTCATCAAAACCAAATTCTTGTAAGTCAGAAGCTTGAAAAATGATCTTTGAAGGATTGTTCGTTACTTGTTGGGAGAAAGTTACCTTCGTACCAATCAAAATAAGGAACAATACTATTAAACCCTTCACGTGCTTCATTCCCACAAAGTTAGTTAGATTCTGTTTGCTAAATCTTTACTTTCTGAATTTAATGAACAATTCTGAACCTTGTCTGGGAGGAATCGAATTGTAGCAAGGTTCAAATTGAAGCTGTAAAAAATGTAATTCAAAATACTTTTTATATTCTTCTTCTGAACCACCAAATGGTGGACCTGATTCAAAATTTCGATCGAAAAGCAAACCTACCAACTTCCCTCCTTTTTTCAATAATTGAGCAGATTTAGTTGCATAGTTAGCTCGCAATGATGGATCAATTGCACAAAACAGCGTTTGTTCTATTATAAGGTCATACTCGCCATTGTGTTCAAAAAAGTCGCCATAGTGAAGTTGATCTAAAGGAAAACTACTATTTTCACTTTTAAACTTAGCTATTGGTTCAGATGAAAAATCAAGTAAATGCACATTTGTGAAACCTTTTTCCCAAAGGTATGAGCCTTCGTATCCGCTTCCACAACCTGGGATTAAAATACGTAAGTTTTTATCTTCTAACTGATCAATATACGCTTTAATTGGTGGTGAAATTTGTCCCAAATCCCAACCAGCTTGATTGTTTTGATAGCGTTCAGACCAATAATCGGCAGATAAAAATGTGTTCATAACCTAAAGGTAAGCACAATATTCTCAAATTCCTTTTAATTCTAATCAATATTCAATACTTGAATTCGATGGTGTTGAACTGAAGTAGCAGTGGCAATTTCAATAATTAATGAATTTAACCCGAATTTGTGTACGTCAAAACTCAAGTTGGATCCATTGACTTTTTCAGCATGAATCAAGGCTCCATTTAATGCATAAAACCGAACTTCTCCGTCAAAAAATCCTTTAATATACACTTCATCCATTGTTGGATTTGGATAAATTGAATATGAAATTTCATTCTCATCAAAACTAAGTGCAAGCTGATGAATTACACCAATAGCATCCAAGTCAAAACCACATGATTCAAATGGCGTTGGAAAAGGATCATTAATTAAATTTCCATGTGCATCCGTTGTTCCAATTCCTGATGAAATGCTGCCAATTACGTCAGTCAATTTTACATGTGTTATCGAATTCACATCCAACAATGGATTTCCAAACAATTCTTCTAAATCGAAAGGTGTTCCATAACCCTGTCTGTATTTACCAGCCAAATTATTTACCATTCGACAATCGCCGAACATAAAATTATCAAGTTGAACAATTACAGGCGATTCACTGTGAGACGGGAAACGTACAAAATTAACACCATCTGAACTTACTTCAACATGCGCAAACTCCATGTAATCATCCGCAAATCCATTTTCAAAAATGGCAAAATCAGCACCCAAACCATTGGTAATCGGTGAAGAAAATGTAATTATCGCTATGCCACTATCACCGAGTGAAACAACACTTGTTCCATCTCCTTCAGCTACACCAAGTGCATTAAAAGCGTCTCCAAAGCTTGCAACACCTAATGTCGGCGTCGAAATATCCAATGAACCACGTGTTATTTCAATACCTGAAGCCCAAGCAACAAAGCACGAAGAATCCTTATAGATGGCTGTTGAACCCGAAATACCTGGAGCTGGAGCATAACTTTGCGCCCAATTTATGAGTGGACAAATTAAAACAAACAACAACAGTAACTTATTCATAAACAATTAGTTTACTTGGATTTAAGCCCACATGATAATTTTTCTCAAAAACTCCAGTGCTTGAGAACTGTCTCACATAGCCGGTGTTTGTGTAATTCATCGCATCAAGGCAATAGATTTTATCCGTACTTGCATCGTATTGAATACCATACAAAGTCGTAAAATAAGTTGTTGATATAAACGAGTTGTTTTCAATGCTTTCTGTAAGGCAATTAAACAGTCGTATTTCACTTGTTTGCGTTGAATAATTGTAATAGCTAATCAAGAAATAATTATTCATCAATGCCATTCCAGAAGCGTCAAATGAGAATGTTTGTTCCACTGAAAGGTTAAGCGCATTTATTCGAACCATTCGTGAAGGAATTGTACCATAATTACCACGTGCAATAACATAAACATCTCCTTCTGAATCAACTTGAATCGCTCCTGGATTTTTTCCAACCACAACACGATCTAACTCTTGATAGGATGTTAAATCAATTATAGACACTGTAGAATCCACTGCTGGATAATTTAAACCACCAGAATTTGAAACGAACAACTTTCCATTCGAGACTGCAATTCCCTCAGGATTTGCACCAACTGGAATACGCTGAGTAACCGTTAAACTTGCGGTATCTATCACATCGACAAAACCATCATAGCATGTCACAAAAGCTTTTCCGTTATAAAACGCAATAGAACGCGGTTGTTTACCTGAATTTCCATTGTTCATAGGAATTTGCTTAACGCTTTTTCCGTCCTTGGATTGGATGACTTCAATCGTATTGGAATTATTGACAATGATGTAAATTTTTGAACCATATTTTTTCATGTCGTTTCCAGTATCTCCCAAAAAACGGCCATTTTGTGTAGAAAAGAAATCGGTATCAATTGAACCTGAATTTAGATCAATCCATGACAAGGAAGAATTGTTTTGCTGAAACAATCCTTCACACAAGACAAAAATCCCGTTACTTAACGTGTTTTTTACTTCAGGTGGATCATCATCTTTATGACAACTTATCAAGATTAGGGCTAGAAAAATTATACTACTTAAACGCATAATTCAATGAGATTAAAAATGATCTTCCGGGCATTACATATGAACGAACGACAGCATAGGAAGAATTTAAACAATTTTTTACTGTGAATTGCAATCGTACATCATGTTGCCGGATTGGAAGTTTAGAGAATACGGCACCATCCAACAACCAATATGCATCCACGACATTTGCAGGGATATTTTCATTCAGTGAATAACGCAAGGAACTGGCAAAATTTGAAATTCGCAGCCCTGTGTTTTTCCGTTTTATGGTTAAATCGAAATTTCCTGAATGTTTGGGAACATATGCAATCTGATGCTTAAACGTTGGAGAATTAGAAGAAGTAAAATCACTTGCTTGTTGAAAGGTGTAATTCATGACCAAACAAGTGGACCATTTCGGAGAAAACGTGTAACACCATTCCGCACTTTCTTCAACTCCAATAATACGCACAATTCCAACGTTTTGCATCGACCACACGAATAGATTTTTTGTGGGAATCGCCACGATTTTGTCTTGAACTTGATTGTAATAAACATTCGTTCGATTCACAAATTGTGATTTTGCGTTTCGTATAGATAGTGTTTTTCCAAATGAAAACTGATTTGCTCTTTCTGGTTTTAAATCGTCATTTCCAATTGAGTTGTAATACAATTCGGAAAATGAAGGCATTCGAAAGGAATTGCGATAAAAGAAAGTGAATTGAAATTTAGATTTTTTCCCAAGTTCTTTCGATTCTAACTGAACGAAAGGATTCAATTTATTGATGGGCGAACGACTTATGTTAGCATTGATATCTCGAATTGATTGACCTGAAAGTTGGCTTGTGATTGTAAAATTATTAGAATAATAACTAAAGCCCATCACTCCAAAAGTATGTGCTCTTTTTGCATGATCGATGCCACTTACAGTTGATACCAACATTGAAAATTGTTGCTCCAAACCTGCGAACAAATACAAGCGTTCTTTCAATCGAAATCGTGAGTTTACGCCAAGTTGACCAATTGAATTCACATAATTGCTTTGCAAAAATCCTGCTTCGTTCAAATAACTTGAATCAAGGTAATTCATTTTTAATTGAGAAAAGGAAGAAAAAGCACGAATGCTCCAACGACTGAAATGTTTTAAATAAGAACCTTGCAAGCGATCATTTTCTGTTTTCAATGTCTGAAATTGATTTTGAGCATATAAAATAACCGCTCCTGGTAATTCTTGATCCACAAAATCTTTCCGATAGGCAAAATTGAAAACACTTCCTTTTTTTGATTTGAATCCTACATTTGCGCCAGCCATCAAATCTTGGTAAAAATTATTGGTTCGAATTCCAGTATATACCATTGAACCATTTCGAATTTCAAACGGATAATCGCCATTCGCAATTCTGTACTTTCCAAAAACACTCACGAACATGCGATTTCTGCCATATTTGTAACTCAAATAATTATCATATTGTCCGAACGATCCCATTTTCGAACTAAATCGAACGTGATGTTTATCAGTAGAAAAGCTTCCTTCAAACGTTTCCATCAACAAACTACTTCCTGCAACTTGAGCAGAAGTTGGAACCAAATAGTTCTTTTGAGCTCCTGTAATCAACTGAAGACTTTCTAACGATTCAGTTTGTAGTTGACCGAGATTGATTTGACCTGTTTGATTGTTCACCAGCGTAAATCCATCGATAACAATTGAACTATGGTTACTTCCGAGACTGCGCACTGAAATTGTTTTCAAGCCTCCTAAACCTCCATATGACCGAATCGCCACTCCAGCAAATTTTTGCAACACTTGTCCAACATCTTCTCCTTGCATTTCAACCAAGGTAGAACGTCGCAAAGTTTGAACTTTCTCAGCATTATTTCTCAATGAATCACGCACTCGAACCTCCTGAAGCTCACGCTCAGTTAACTGCGCTAACGACAGAAAACTGAGCAATAAAGCAAAAAGTACAAGGACCAATTTCATCGTAAACCGATACAAACTTATTTGATCACTTTGTGAAGCACTGTGCCTCGATCATTCGTTAATTGTAAGAAGTAAATTCCAACAGGAAGTGAAGCAGTTTCAATTATTGTTGATACAGTTAATTCTTCTGAATGAAGTAATTTTCCATTTACATCACGCAATTCTAACATGCCATTTTCTCCTTGAACAATCAACTGATCAATAAATGGATTCGGATAGCTTGATATTTGAAGTTCGGATATTTCGTTTACGCCTTCCCATAAACTATAATACAAATTGTCCAATGCGAAATAAGTTGGTGTGTTAATGCCCCAAGCGCCCATATCCGAAGATTCAAATCTAAATGAAATTGTTCGCGCATACATTGAAGAAACATCGACTTTAATCCAATCTTGCAGAATGTAATCTTGCGAATTATCCGCATTTCTGTAATCTGCCAAATAAATTAATGTTGAATCATACGTTTGACTAAAATAATTCTGAGCAATTACCCAAACCCTAAAAAAATCTTCACCATTTGTTCCATCTGGAATTCCATTTGCACCGTTTACAGAGCCAAATTGTTTCGAAAAGGCATCACCATCGCGCATAGATATTCCGGCAAATGTTGTGTTTGTGATATAAAAAGAATCAATTAAAGCATTGCCCATCGCTTCAATTGTTCCAGATGGGTAAAAAATTGCATAGTTACTTGAATTCTTTCCTCCTCCAGTGTAAGAAGCATATTGATTACCAAATCCTGAAGTTGTATTGTCAACTACATTCGAAATCGAAAATCCATTCCATGAACCCCAAGCAGCATCATAATAATTTGAGAAACTAATTGAGGAAAACATAAAATTTCCATTTCCTGCTGAACCATTGTCATACGATTGTGGATTTAGCGAAAAGGATTCAAAATCAACGCTGTCAATTTGTGCGAATAAATTACTGCAAAGCATGGCTGCAGCTGCCATCATGTAAATTTTCTTCATCGTTTTAAAAATTTAAATTAAACGTTGAAGAAATCAGTTAAAAGAGATAATACTCGCGCTATCTAGAATGGCGAACACTAAATCGGACTTTAATCTGAAGTCTTCTTTAAAGATTTGAGGCAAGTATTCTGACTTTCACCAACTCGCTTTCGTCTTCCCATCAGCCGCGGCTGACAGTGACATTTTGAAAGCGATCTTACAGTGATTACAGCTGCAGACACAGTTCCGGATTTACACCGGATTCCTTATTAATCCACCAAAGTGGAACCAAAAATCTGAACAAAGATAGTTTAAATTTAGAACATATAGACAGAAGTTAGAAATTAGAACATTCGCTGAATTACGATTTTCCGTTCAAAAGTACATCTGAATTTTTTATTTCCTTTTTCTTCCCTTCCAATTTAAGCGTGTATTGAACCATAATTGTTCTTGGCGGTTCAATTTTCAACGGACGTAATGAATAACTGCGGTTCATGATATTTGAGCCAATAATTGCCAGTTTATGCTTTTCAGTTAAATTGTAGGAAATGCGTGCATCGAAAATCCAATTTCCAAAACGATGGCTATTGTAATAATCCATGTAGCGCAAATCTTGCAATACATCTACGTCGTTGGTTAACTGCTCAAAATCTTTGATAATCGCATCCATGTTGATAATCTTACTGAAGTATTTCGCTGAAAAGCCAATTCCCACTTTTTTATGCAAAACAACCTCTGCATCAATCTTTACATTGTGTAAGAATCGATATTTTAAAATTCCTTTCGTTGAATCCAATGAGGTTGTGTTGTAAGAGAACACTCTATTCAAAGAATCGACAGCATAGACATAATCAGGAGTTAAGGTTTTTGGAACAATGTAATTGTAACCAGCCATAAATGTCAATTCGGCCTTTTTACCCAATTTCGCCATTCCAGTAAAAGATGCATCGAGTCCAACAACACGAGATTCACCCGTATTCAGAAACATAAATCCGGCACTTGAAGCCATTGCTTGAACAGAAGTTAATTCGTGCCAAATTCCAAACATGTATTCAATGGTGTTTTGATATTCTTGCCAGAAACCAGCTACATCCAAATAACCATATAATTTACCAAATTTTAACCCTTGCTTTATTCCCACTTCTGCGTTCCAGCTACTTTCAGGTTTTAAATTCGGATTTGGGAAAACACCAAAATTTCCAACTCCTGTTTTTATAAAGCGTTCAGTAATTGTTGGAAAGCGATAACCTTGACCATACGATGCTCGCAAATAGGTTTCTTGGTAAATTTTTATACTCGTTCCTGCACGAAATATTGGTTTTAATGCAGTAATTGTATCATTTAACTGAAAATACTCTAAACGTCCACCAACAGATAAATTCAATGTTTTATTGATTTTATTTTCTAATTGTGTGTAGGCAGAAATGTTCATCATTTGATTATTCGGTGAACCAGATCCCACGTAAATGTTGGAATAAGAATCCGTAAATGTTCCTGTTATTCCACCAATAAAGTCCAAATTTTTCAATTGAGGGAAACTTTTTTGAAACATGTAATCACCATAAAGAGTAGTTGATTTATTGGACTGATTAGCGGTCATGTTGTTATCAGTGTGCAGAACTCGTCCTCTCAAACTATGTTTACCGTCAGTTGCAGTGTAAAAATTAACGAAAGGATCCAAGTTAAAAATAAACTGATCATTGATAAAAATAGCTCCGGGATATGCTCGGTACAAGCCTGTCGAATCATTTAACCATGCCAAGGGCATTGTGGAATGCGCTTTCATGAAATTACCATTCACTCCATAGTTCAATCCACGTATTTTTTTCGAACGGTAACGTAAATTAAAATTTAAACGTCCACGCATTGAAACCAAATCCTTTTCAGTAAAATTGGTTATTGTATCGGGAAACAAAGTTGCGACAATTGAATCTGTTCGCGGCGGCCCGATATAACCATGATCATAATTGAAATTTCCCCCCACTACTAAATCCAATTGTTTAATGATACGAGAATGAAGAAAATTAACTCCATGAATACCAGGATACGAATCCCACCATTTCATGCTTGCATCAGACGGGGAAGAATACATTCCTGAATACACATTTACTTTAGTCAAAGGAATACTTTTTGGAAAAGCTGTTCGAATATGAATTGAACCAGATAAAGCTGAACTTCCAGAAAGAACAGAGGCTGCACCTTTGATTACTTCAATCTGATGTATATTTTCTACAGGAATAAATCCCCATTCTGGTCGACCTGCATCACCCGAAAGCATTGGCATATCATCAACAATAACAGCAACCTTCGAACCAACTCCGAATGTAAAACCGCTACCTCCACGAATCTGTGGTTCACCATCCAGAATATTCAAGCCAGGCGTTTGATCCAAAGCAGTTTCAATACTTCTCGTATTTTTATTTTCAATGATTGCAGGTTTGATAATTTCCATTGAAACCGTCTGATCTTCAATCGCCTTATCAAATTTCCCAACTTTTACATCAACCGCAATTAATTCTTTGACATATTGTTTGAGTACAATATCATGTGACACCGTTTGATTTTCAAATATGACGATCTCAAAAGTATCGGTAATCATGTTCGTATAACGACAAATCAATCGATTCTTTCCAGCAGGGATTTCCAAAATATAATTCCCTTGCTCATCACTCATTGCTCCAATTGTCACATCTTTTTTGTAAATGATTGCCGCACCGATAATTGCTTCGCCTTTGTCATCACGAA
This sequence comes from Crocinitomicaceae bacterium, assembly GCA_023262855.1. Lineage (GTDB taxonomy): Bacteria > Bacteroidota > Bacteroidia > Flavobacteriales_D > Crocinitomicaceae > M0103. The sequence continues at coordinate 63,533 of JALQYQ010000045.1, read as the reverse complement.
CTTTACCCACTAATTTTCCTGTTTGACTAAAACCATTGAAAGTCAATAAGGCAATAATAAAGAATAGTAGTTTTTTCATACAGAATTGGTATAAAACAAAACTACCCCTGAATATCAGAGGTAGTCATCAATAAATTGATCTATATTATAATATCGAAATTTTCTTTGTTGTGTTTCCTTTACTTGACATGATTGTCATAAAGTAAATTCCTTTCAAATTTCGTGTTTGAATTTCACTCGACAATTCACCCGTTTGAACAAGTTGACCGTTACTTGCAAATAAGGAATATGTGCCAGAAACTTCAGCTCCCAAAACATGAATCATTTGATCTTCAACAGTAACTTGAATTTCTTCTGCACTAACTTCATTAACTCCCCAATTCAAATTTACTGTTACGTTAACTACAGCAGTATCGCATGTAATTGAAGGTGTTCCAGCATCACAAATCGCATATGTATAAGAATCATTTCCGAAATATCCTGTTGTTGGAGTATATGTTATTTCACCAGTTGTTGTATTCACAGAAGTTGTTCCATTCGTTGGTTGAATTGTTACATTCAATGTTGAATTGTTAATTTGATTTTCAACGTCAACATCGTTAGCTAGTACATTCGTTACAACTGCTGTATTCATGTTTGTCACAGCTACGTCATCATTTGCAATAATTTGGTTATTTCCAACAATTACCTCAGTTACAGTTACGGTTACAACAGCTTGATCACACAATACAGGTGTTCCATTATCACAAATCGTATAAGTGAACACATCCGTTCCAAACCAACCTGCGTTTGGTGTATAAGTTATTACACCTGTTGCCGTGTTTACTGAAGTTGATCCATTCGTAGGTGCAACTGTTACTGCAAGAGAGCTATTATTTAAAGCATTCTCTGGATCCACATCATTTGATAAAACAGAAACGGCAACTGCCTGGTCTTGAGGTGTAGAAATAGCATCATCATTTGCAACAACTGGCTGATTAACTGGATTGTAAATCAATTCAACATCATCAAGCAATACTTCATCTCCAACTGAACCAACTCCAGGTGTTTTATTCGTTGCAAATGTTGCAATAATAAAGGTGTTTGCTGATGCAGGACCAGTATACACGAAAGGAACACTTTTACGCACCCACGCACCATTTGTAGTTCCATAATTTAATTGAGCTTCTGCGACCTTGTGTGGCGCTGAACCAGCATCAACATTGTAACCGTCAATATAATTGTACGTATCGTGCAAAGCAACACTCATGCGTGCTTCATGAGAAGTGTTTACGGGAGTAAATTTCACCCAAAAAACAATTGAATCAGGCGTATCTGTTAAAGCTTCAGAGAAGTTTACATCAGATGTCTTTGACCAATTGTAGTTACTTGCACTTGTTGCAGTTGAACTTCCCATGTTCACTTGTCCCAATGTCATATTACCATTCGCAGCAACTCCTAAAACACTGACACATTTAATTTGTGCACAATATGTTCCAGTTGCTCCAGGACGAACACTAGTTGAACGCCATACTGCTTGAGACGCAAATGCTGAAAGACTTCCGGAAGCCGTTTTAAAACTGTTCCAGTTTACAGGCTCAGCAGAAGAGGTTGTAGGACTATCCCATGCCTCCATACTTCCATTTCCAATTTGTGTTTGAGAGAATGACGTGAACGATGCAGCAATGACTGCGAAAAGTAGTACCGTTTTTTTCATAAGTGTCTTTTTTTTATTGGCAATGCTACTGCATTGAATGTTGGAAAAATGGACAAGATATTCGTCAAAAACGCATTATAATGTTCAAGTTTCGTGGCAAATATAAAAAACCATTTGTTCTACAAACAAATAAATTTATTCACACACTATCATCATCTGTTCATTTCTGAAAAATAAATCCAACTATTTCATCAGTTCGTTCGTCTTAGCTTTGAAACCCAAACAAGAATCGTATGACAGTTAAAAACATTCAAGAAGTTAATGAAGCAGTCATAATTCTCCGTCATTTTATTGATTTAAGTGCCCGATTGCTGCCAATTCTCTATAAACTCGATAAAATAGCCGAACCCACAGAAGCCGATATTCGTGATAAAAACAGAATACTAGAAGTTTTTCAGACCTATAATTTCGAAACGCAAACATCTCGCTTGTTATTAGAATCAAATGTTTTAGAGCTTATCAAACAATGTTATCTTGAAATTCAAAAAAGTGAATACTCGGGTTCAAAAGAAGACAGATTTGTTGCTTTTCTGGAAGAATACAATCGACTAAAAAATAATTGGCGAATTATCGAAAACAACTAAAATGGATTGTATTTTCGTACAATGAAAAAAGCAAAAGATCCTGGTTTAGGTAGTACTTTCGTGAAACCCGTTCGTCGTTTAATGAATGAAGACGGTACTTACAACATTATTCGAAAAGGAAAATTAAGTGGTTTTCGCGATTTCTATAAGTTCTTAATCGATGCTAATTACTTCATTTTTGCAACCTTCTTAATTGGTAGTTTTCTTCTGCTTAATTTGATTTTTACCTCCGCCTATTTACTTGCAGACATTGATGGAATTGCTGGATTGAACCCAAAACTCAATTTGTTTGAAAATGCTTTTTTCTTTTCAGCACAAACGTTCACAACAGTTGGTTATGGTGCGTTGCATCCAACAAGCAAAGTGATCAATTATATCGCAATTCTTGAATCATTTGTTGGACTTTTGAGTTTTGCAATTGCTACAGGTCTTTTGTACGGACGATTTTCCAAACCATCCTTAAAAATTGCATTTTCAAAACATATTATTTTAACTCCATTTGAAAATGGTAAGGCCGTAATGTTCAAAATAGTGAATCAACGAAACAATGTATTATTAAACACGAAAGTAAATGCAATTGTAACCATTGATTCGGGAAATGGAACAAGCGGATTTAATAAGAATTATTTTGATTTAAAACTTGAAACAGATCAGGTGAATTTCTTTCCATTGACATGGACACTTGTGCATCTTGTAAATGAAGATTCTCCCCTATTTGGAATTCCCTTGGAAGATTTAATTAAAAGGCACATTGAAATCATCATATTGGTAGAAACATTTGATGAAACGTTTAGTCAAACAATCTTTCAAAAACACTCTTATGGTTCAACACAATGGCTCGAAAATGTCAAGTTCGAACGTAATTTTGAAGCAAACGAAAAAGGCCAAGTTGAACTCAATGTAAAGGATTTAAATCGCGTTACATCTGTAAAATAATTCTATTTTTGTGTAGATGCAAGTAAAAGATGTAGATACAAGTCAGCATTTACCCGTGATGGAGTATTTTTACACCATTCAAGGTGAAGGTTTTTACTCAGGTAGAGCTGCCTTTTTCATTCGATTGGCTGGATGTGATGTTGGTTGTGTTTGGTGTGATGTAAAAGAAAGTTGGGAAATGAATGACCACCCACTTTTAAGTATTGATTTCATCGTTAATGAAGTTGTAACATCTGGGACTGATTTCGTTGTTCTTACGGGTGGAGAACCTGCTATGTATAATTTGACAACACTGACTAATCGATTGAAAGAGCTTTACATTGAAATTGCCATTGAAACTTCTGGAACGTATGATTTAATTGGCTCAATTGATTGGTATTGTTTCTCTCCGAAGAAATTTAAAGCTCCAGTTGATGAAGCCTATTCAAAAGCATCAGAATTAAAAGTCATAATCAACCACTCTTCCGATTTCACGTGGGCTGAAGAACATGCTGCAAAAGTTTCAAGCGCCTGTAAATTATTTCTTCAACCTGAATGGTCAAAACAGGAACGATTCTTGCCACAAATCATTGAGTATGTAAAAAACAATCCAAAATGGAGAATTTCTTTACAGACGCATAAATTCATGAATATACCGTAACCATGAGAATTCTATTTATTTTATTTTCGATTGCCTTAATTTCTAGTTGCTCAACAGCACAAACAGGCTATTCAACTTCCAACAAAAAGGCAATTAAACTGTTTGAGGCTGGAATTCAAGCGCCTAATCAAATTGACCCAAAAACAAATCGTCCTGATTACATGTCAGGAATTGATTTAATGAACAAAGCACTGGAAAAAGATCCAAAATTTTGGGAAGCTCACATGAATGCAGGTGAATTCTATGAAATACTGGGAGATTATCCTAACGCAATCAAACACTTTGAAGCGGCTTTGGCAATCAATCCAAATCATAGTCCAACAGGAAGCACTTATTTCTATTTGGCTAATTTACAGCAAGCTATTGGCGATTACGATAAAGCAATTAAAAACCTTGATATTTACATTCGAAACCGAAATGCAAATCCAGACTTGGTTAGACAAGCGTATACCATGCAAGAAAGCTGTGTTTTCGCTTTAGAATCGATTCAAAACCCACAAAAATTCAATCCAATAAATATTGGACCTGGTATAAACACTAAAGATCCTGAGTATTTCCCAACAATTACAGTTGATGGAAAAATGCTCTTGTTTACGCGTCGTATTGATGATGATCGTTCAGCTTACAAGCAGCAAGAAGACTTTTATGTTTCCATGTTAGAAAAGAATATTTGGGGAACAGCAGTACCAATGCCAGTTAATATCAATACAACAATGAATGAAGGTGCACCAACTATTTCAGCTGATGGCCGTTCACTGATTTTTGTTGCATGTGCTGAAGATGTTACGAATAATCAAGAATATGGGGAAAATAGAACAGGTAAAGGAAGCTGCGATATGTTCTATACACATAGAAATGGATCACGTTGGTTGGACCCAATAAACTTACCTGGAAATGTGAATACAGGAATGTGGGAATCACAACCTTCGCTTTCTGCAGATGGAAAAACACTTTATTTCATTCGACGCGTGAGTAAAAAAGGAGAACCAGTTGATTCGGATATTTTCGTGACAAGACTGCTAGACAATGGTCAATGGTCAACTGCTGAGCGACTTCCAAAAAACATTAATACTTACATGGAAGAGGAATCTGTATTGATCCATCCCGATGGAAAAACCTTGTATTTTGCATCACGCGGACATGTTGGTATGGGAGGGTCTGATATTTATATGTCAAAAATGAATCCTGATGGTTCATGGACCAACCCAGAAAACTTAGGATATCCGATTAACACTAAATATGATGAAAATTCATTGTTGGTTTCTGCCGACGGTGAAATTGCATTCTTTGCTTCAGATCGTGTTGGAGGATACGGAGACTTAGATATCTATTACTTCGAAATGCCAGAAGAATTTAGGCCAACGAAAACACTTTATTTTGACGGAATTGTTTTCGATGCAACTGATAAAAAACCAATTCCAGGTAAATTCCAATTAATCGATTTGAAAACTGGAAAAGAAGTGATTTTTGCGGAAGCAGATAAAATTACCGGAGCATTTTTAGTTTCTCTACCTGTAAATCAGGAATATGCCTTAAATGTGAGTTATCCGGGATACAACTTCTTTTCTAAAAATTTCAACATGACAGTAAAAGATGGATTGGAATCAATTCACATGGATGTACCAATGATTCCAATTACAAGTGACGTTCCTACTCTACTGGCAAATGTATTCTTCGATTTAGGAAAATCAACACTTCGTTCAGAATCGAATGTTGAGTTAAATAAATTGTATGATTTCCTTGTAAAAAACCCAACCTTAAAAATTGAAATTGGTGGACATACAGATACACGAGGTGACGACAAAGCGAACTTGACCTTATCGAATGACCGTGCAAAAGCGGTATATGATTACATTGTTGCCAAAGGTATTGACCCTAAACGAATGACTTTCAAAGGGTATGGAGAAACAAAAACTATCGTAAGTGACGCAGAAATTGCTAAATTAGCAACTGAAGAAGCTAAAGAAGCTGCTCATCAATCGAATCGACGAACAGAATATAAGATTATAAAATAGTGCATTTTTTAAAACTCATACGACCAATTAATTTAGCCATCATTGTACTTACGATGTACGGTGTGCGCTTTTTTATATTGAATTCCAATCGTTTTCAAAAGGTCGATGATAACTGGATTGATTTTTTATTATTAGTTCTATCAACTGTTTTAATTGCTGCTGGAGGAAACATCATCAACGATTATTTTGACGTTAAGGCAGATCGCATCAATAAACCGGAAAAACTAATTATTACGAAACATATTGATCGTCGATGGGCTATTTTGACGCACTGGATTTTTAATGGAATTGCTTTTTCAATTGCAATCTATTTAAGCATTAAATACCAATCTCTTTGGTATGTTTTTGTACATCTTGTTTCGATTAATGCTCTTTGGTTCTATTCAATGCATTTTAAGCGTAAAGTGTTCATAGGTAATTTTATGATTGCCACATTAACCGCTCTAATTCCACTTTTGGTCCTTATTTATTTTCAAGTAGGAAATTCATATGCATCTGCACATTCTGAGTTTAATCCAGATTCGTGGACTGCAATTATTGACTATTCATTGATTTACATGTTAACGTTTTTTGCTTTCATTCAAAATATGGCGAGAGAAATTATTAAGGATGCTCAAGATGTTGAAGGCGATAAATTGATTTATGTAAAGTCGTTACCGATGATATTAGGCCAACAAAAGTCCTTGTTTTTGGTTGCACTGATTTTGTTTGTACTACCTGCTTTTTACATTTGGATAAGCTTAACAAAAATGAATTCGTTCATTGGAACCGTACAATTTTGGACTGCAACAATTCCATTTGGAATAGCCGCCTTGATTAATTTGGTTGTGATTTTTCTCATTTTCACCAATAAAACCAAGCAACTAAAACTCTATGATGCATTGATTAAAATTAGTATGCTTATTGGTGTTTTGGCTACATTCTATATTGGCTATTTACATTTATGAAACTTATTTTAGGATCAAAATCCCCTCGTAGAAAGGAATTATTAGCTTCAATTGGATACGAATTTGAAGTCAGAACGAAAGAAACGGATGAAAGTTATCCAGAAAATCTTCCAATTGAAGAGGTTGCTGAATACATTGCCCAATTAAAAGCGGATGATTTAAAGGAAGAATTAAAAGAGGATGAAATCCTTATTTGTGCGGATACAACTGTAGAAATTGATACTATCTTGCTGGGAAAACCAACAGATGCCTTAGAAGCTGAAAAAATGCTGAATTTACTATCTGGAAGAACACACAATGTGACGACAGGTGTTGTACTCGTTTCATCTGAAATGGAAATCTCTTTTTCAGTTAAAACAGAGGTTACCTTTAAATCCTTGTCTTTGGATGAAATTCGCTATTACATTTCCAATTACAAACCCTTCGATAAAGCCGGTTCTTATGGAATTCAAGAATGGATAGGATACATAGGGATTGAGAAAATCAATGGTTCATACAACAATGTTGTTGGTTTACCAACTCATGAAGTTTATCAGGCAATTCAAACGTTTTTATCATAACAAAAAAGGCTGCTCGAATCACGAACAGCCTTTTCTCAATTTCTTTTAACGATTAAATCGCTTTGAAGAACACTCTTCTATTTTTTGCCATTTTTAAATCGTCATCATCAGAATCTGAAATTTCATCGTTTGGAGTTTCGCTACCTTTGTCAACTCCTATCAAACGTGTTGCATCAATTCCTTTTTCAGTCAAGTAAACGGTAATTGCATCAACGCGTTTTTTAGACATTTCGGCGTATTGCGGTTTTTCAGCACCTACTTTATCTTCTTCTGGATCAGAATAACCTTGAATTTCCAATTTCATTTTTGGATTTGCTTTCAATTGTTCAGCGATAAAATCCAATGATTCTTTACCTGAAGGTGTCAAAGCAGTTTTTCCAAATGCGAAGAAAACTTGTTGTTTATCAATCTTTTGATTAACCGTCATTTTATCATTCAAGATAATCGCTTTTTGATAAATCGTAGTAGAAAACTCAGTATTGTCTTCTGCTACAATACAATCACATTTTTCATCATCACCTAACATAATAACCGAAACGTCATCAATGTAATAATAAGCAGCAATTACTTGATCAACCTTAACGTCTTTTGGTTTTTTATTATTTTCAGACTTCGTTTTATCATCAGCATAAAAGTTACCAATAGTTAAGTACTTTTCACCACCTTCAGCGGTAAACGTTCCACAAACTTGGTCCCAATTAAACATTTGGTTGAATTTTTTCATATCATTTTCTGGATGCAAAACGTGTGCTACATCTTTAATGATTGTTTTTTCTTCTGTTGCGAACGGTTTTTTAGAAAGATTTGCTCCAATGTTGTTAGAAGCATATTTTGAACCTTCAGCTAACGAAACATTGAATTTCACACAATATTTCATTCCTTTCTTTAATGGAGCGTCCAATTTTACCATCAAATAGGTTCTTGGAACTTTATTTCCAAATGAGAAACCAACAATTCCAGCATAATTTGAACCTTCTTTTGCTTGTTCAGTCCCGTATAAATTCAAAGGGGTATTAATGTCTGGAACTTTGCTTGGTGTAAACAAATCTGCGCGAGCACCAGTTGGAGATGTCCATCCAGTTGCAGATTCAATTCCACCTAATTTTTTCACTTTTCCATCAGTTGCCTCAAAACTTCCATTTGGAACTAAGTTTTCACCTTCTTGAGCAAAAGAAGTAATAGTTGATAATCCAATCAATACGATTGAGCTATACTTTCTCAAATTATTAGTAACGCAATTCATAGTCTTTTACAGTTTTAATAAACGTTTTAACCTTTTCCGGGTCAATATCTGGATAAACTCCATGACCCAAATTTACAATATGTCTTTTACTTGTGAACGAATCTAACATTTTTCTTGTTAAATTCTGAACTTCATTGTGCGAAGCGTACAACGCACATGGATCTAAATTACCTTGAATTGTTCTTGTTTCTCCAATTTCTTCTCTCGTTTTAATCGGATCCATGTTCCAATCAAGTCCAACAGTATTGCAATTCAATTTTGCAATTGCTGGAATTGAGGTAATTGCTCCTTTCGAGAAAATTGTCAGAGGAACTTCGTTCAACGCGTTGGCAATTTTTTCCAAATATTTCAATCCAAACTCAGCATATTGTTCAGTTCCCAAAATTCCAGCCCATGAATCAAAAACTTGAAGCATGTGTGCACCGGCCTTTACTTGAGCTTTCAAATACTGAATCGTCACATCTGTGATTCGGTTTAGCAACTCGTGTGCCAAAGTTGGATTTGTATACAATAACTTACGTGACTCAGAGAACGTTTTCGATCCTTTTCCTTCTACCATGTAGCAGAAAATTGTCCAAGGAGCTCCGGCAAATCCAATTAAAGGAACGCGTCCATTCAACTCTTTTGAGGTCAAACGAATGGCATCTAACACATATCCTAAACGATCTTCGATATCAAAATTGGTTTCAGCGTATTTCAAGCCTTCTTCACTTCGAATTGTTTTTTCAAACCAAGGACCTTTTTGCTCGAGCATTTGATACTCAAGTCCCATTGCTTCAGGTACAACTAGAATATCAGAAAATATAATAGCAGCATCAACATCCAATAAATCAACTGGTTGAATTGTTACTTCACATGCGAATTCTGGTGTTTCAACCAATTCTTTAAATCCAGATAACTTAGCTCTAACGGCTCTATATTCAGGTAAAATTCTACCTGCTTGACGCATTAACCAAACAGGATAACGTTCAATCGCTTCTCCCCTTGCTGCGCGTAAAATAAGATCATTTTTTAATTCCATCGGTGACAAAGATAATGAATCATTTTCGTTTTAAAAAAGCTCAACTTAGGATTACCAATTAATGGGATTTTTACCCTTTGAAACAAGGTAATTATTGGTTTGACTAAAGTGTTTACAACCGAAAAAACCTCTGTAGGCAGACAAAGGGGAAGGATGAACCGTTTTTAAAATTAAATTGTTTTGCCCATCGACTTGTGCTGCTTTTTCTTGAGCTTTCGAACCCCACAACAAGTAAACAACATGTTGATTATGAGCATTAACAGCAGCTATTACAGCATCAGTAAACTGCTCCCAACCGCGTCTAGCATGACTTTCTGGTAATCCCTCCTCAACCGTTAAAACCGCATTCAACAGCAAAACACCTTGCTCTGCCCAACGAACTAAACTGCCGTTTTCTGGACTTTTAATTCCCAAGTCTGACTCAATTTCTTTGAAAATGTTCAACAAACTTTTGGGAAAGGGACGGATATTTTCTTCTACTGAAAAACACAAACCATGAGCATTTCCGCGTGTTGGGTATGGATCTTGACCAAGAATTACCACTTTCACCTCATTTAAGGGACAGGCATCTAAAGCTCTAAAAATTTGTTCTCCTTTTGGAAAAATTCTTCCTTTTTTCAGATTGTATTCTGATTTCACAAAATCTACAAGCTCCAAAAAGTACTTTTTACTGAATTCTTCATTCAATGCTTCCTTCCAAGAATTATGAAGTTTTATTTCCATGTTCAAAAATAGTTAAAACAAGGAAATTGAAATTCAAAAATGAAATGGATACTGTATATTTGTTTTTATGAAACGAATTTTATCAACACTCCTGGTCATTGGACTTGTTACCTCGTGTGATTCACCGCAAAAAGAGGATACAAAAGTAGAACCGAAAGAAAAAACTTCAAATTCAACGGTTGAAAGTATGGCAAAAAGTCATATCGAAGCTAAATTGAACATACCTTCAGGAGAGAAATATTCCTATCATATCTACAAAGAACATTTGGACAGCGATAATAAAATTGATGCTATTATTACGGTGAACAGGAAACAATATGCGTTACACAAAGCCTCAGAATCCAATAAAACAGCCAAATCTGCTGAAACTGGCTTCATGGGGAAATACAACTACATTTTTTATTATGATGGTGGTTTAAACATGATTTCTCCAGAAATTGAAGTTCCATCTAGTGCTGTTTGCGAGTTGAAAATCTTATTTGAAAATATTACCTCAGATGCCTACAAAGACATTATTATTGATTACCGAATAATGGATGCTTCATTTTACGATTTTCTAACGGTCAATAATCACAGTCCTGAGCGTATTTTCCAATGGAAACATTTCGAAGGATTGGACAATAATGGCCCTGTTGAAGCATTTCATTTTGAATATACTGATGGAACATTGAATCCAAGAAAAGACATTTTGGTTAAAAAATCGATTCTGAACAAACCCAAAAAGGAGGTTGATCGCTTCACTTTTGTTCCTGAACTTACACCAACAGATGAAATAGTTTATCGTTTCTTCTATTTACCTGAACAAGGCAAATACGTAACTCAAATGAAATAAAAAAAGGCGGTCCACCAAAGTGAACCGCCTTTTTAATTAATCTAACAGATTCTTAGAAAGAACCTCTTAATGTTAAAATAAAGTTTCTACCAGGAGCAGAAATATTTGATGCAAAAACACGGTAGTTTTGATCTAAAATATTCTCACACGCCACTTGTAAACCAATGTATTTATTGAATTGGTAAGACAAACGAGCATTGATTGTGTACCAAGATGGCATTCCTTCCGGCAAAGCATATGCTTGATTATCCTCACCAAACGGATTGTAATCAGCAATTCTTTTCCAAGCACTGTAATTCACGAACAAATCTGCACGGAATTTTTTGTCTGAAATTTGAATACCGAATTTTCCAAATACTGGTGGAATGTGATCCAATGGAATTGCTGTTGAATCTGTAATAATGCGAGCATGTGTGTAATTGTACGTTGCGTACATAGAAACGTTATCGTTGAATCTTCCATTCAATCCTAATTCAAGTCCATACATATATGCTTTGTTTGCATTTGTTGTTGCTACAACTTTACTCATTGTTCCAGCATACATAATTGAATCCTGTCCATTGTAAGTAAAGTTTTGAGTAGTCAACGCATTTCTGTACAAGGTATAATATCCTGTAGCAGATGCTGTTAACCAATTCCCAAATTTATTTGAAACACCAACCTCACCATTGTAAGTATATTCTGGCTTTAAATCTGGATTTGGAACATTAATTGACCCTGCAGTTGATTCAAAAACTTTAGATAAATCATCAACGTTTGGTGCTCTAAATCCTGTTGAAACTAAAGCTGTAACACGACAATCAGTTGTTGGCATATAAATCAAGCCAATATTTCCATTTAAAGCATTGTTGTTTTGTTTAGCATCTTTGAAAGGGAAGTTAAAGAATGTTGTATCCGTAAATTTAGCATTCAAACCAACATTCGAAAAGCGTAATCCATCATTCAAAATCAATTTATTTGAAATTTCCAAAGTATGCGTTGCATAAACAGCAATTGAACTCATTGTAGCTCCTCCAGAAGCGTAACGTGTATCCAATGGCGATTCAGTTCCTGAAACAATGTCCTTTGTGAAGGCTGTTGAATTTACTTTGTTATACCATCCTTCAAGTCCGTAACGAATTTCGTTTTTACCTGCTTTTTTCGTGAAATCTAAATTTGCAGTTAAAATGTCAAGGTTTTCAACTCGATGATTTTGAGCAGTTTTTTGGTATTTTCTGTCAATTCTACTCTCTTCAATTTGTTGATAACCAATAATCAAACGTGCATTGTCATAAATTTTTGTCTTTTTAGACAATTCCAATGTATAAGAAGCAAGAAGTCTTTTTTGAGGTCCGTAATACCATTCACCATATTTAGGTTTTCCACCAGAAGTTTGCGTTAAACGATCATAACGATCAATATTTGAGGAATTTGAGAATTGTAAATTCACTGTATGTTTAACAAAATCACTTTGTTTGAACAAGAATTTTTGCAATACATCATATTGTGTATATCCGGAACCAACTTGAACATTCGTGTCAGCGTTTACAACCGTAGAATCAACACCATTAAATTGTTGAACATACCAAGGTCGAGAGCCGAAATTCCCAACTTCAGGTTCACGATTCGCACCTTGACGTAAATCACCATAATTAGAATATGTAAATGATGTCAAGGATCCGAATTTTTTACCACCTACAGAAACATCAGCATGAGCTGCGTAACCTGAAACTGCCGACATATAACGTGTGTAAGCATTTGCTTTTACAAGCGTCTTTCCATCTGTTGATAACAAAGGATTTTTTGTCGTGAATGACATCACACCACCAAGTGCATCTGAACCATAAACAACAGATCCTGGACCATATACAATTTCAACACGATCCATGATTGAATTATCTAATGTGATGATATTTTGAAGGTGTCCACCACGATAAATTGCATTATTCATGCGAATTCCATCAACAACCATCAACACTTTGTTAGTTTCAAATCCACGAATAATTGGTGACCCACCACCTAATTGTGATTTTTGAACCATTACGTTCCCTGAATTGGCAAGAACATCAGCAGTGGAAGTTTGATTCATGTTTTGCAGTTCTTTTGATCCAATTACCTGAATTTTTTGAGAAACATCTTTTTTCTTTTCCTCAAAACGACTTGCTGAAACAACTACTTCGTCAAGTGTATTGCTATTATCCTTTAAATACAAGGTATAATTCAATGATTTTAATTGCTCAATCGAAGAAGATACCGGTAAATAATTTGGATGAATAAAAATTAACGATTGATTAGCAGTCAATCCACTCAAATTAATAATTCCAGCGCTTGTAGACGTTGAGAATGGTTTGCTTTCATTTAATTTATATACCTCAACTCCACTAATTGGTTGAAGATTTTGATCAATTACAGTAATTGATTGGGCTTGTGCAATAACATAGACGCACAAGCAAACGATAAGTAAGCTTATTTTTTTCATTTCAATTTTTCTTAATAAATAAAATAGACACTCGTGTGTCTTTATCTTTGGTTTTATTAAGAAAACTGTGGTGGCGGTGAATCAATTTCAGAATAAATTGATCGAAAAAATTTCAAATATTCTGACAATTGCGCTTTTTCTATTGTTTTAACTTCACAACTCACTTCTGTTAATGTGCTATTTGAAAGTAATGGTAGCTTTATTAACTTGAACCAATTCGAGATAGGTGTTTGATGATCGTCGTCACCCATATTGTTTGATATAGTTTGACCCAATTGTGCAAAAAGTACTTTCTCTTGAGAATCGGAAATACACTCAAACCTAAATTTACCGTCTTGAATTCTTGTTGATCGAACAACATCATACAAGCTATCCTGATATTCAAATTCATTTTTCTTTAACCAAGTTAATTGGTTAATTTCCGATTTAGAAAATGAAAAAACGACCAATTCTTCCTTTGGCACACCTTTCTTGAGCAAACTCTTGATTTCTTTTTTCAATTTGAAATGCGAAAACTCGAAGTAGCCGACAAATCCAATAATTTGCCAGACCATTAAACCGAATAATAAGTAAGAAATCAGTTTTCGCACACACAAATGTATAAATTTGTTCCTTGAATTCGAATCAAACAACTTTTTTTTGATGAAAAACTACATAAAATCAAGTAAAACTTTTCGCTACTTCACACTTGGCAACATAAACACTGCAAAGAAATTGCTTTTTGTTTTGCACGGTTATGGACAATTACCAGAATATTTCATTCAAAAATTTAAATCATTAGAAAACGACTATTTTATTGTTGCACCTGAAGGAATGCATCGTTTTTATTTAAAAGGAAGTTCGGGAAGAGTTGGTGCTTCATGGATGACGAAGGAAGAACGTTTACTTGACATCGAGGACAATCTATCATTTTTAAATCAGCTTCATAATTGCTTCTCACATCAATTTAAAAAAGATCAGATAAGTATATTGGGATTTTCTCAAGGAGCAGCCACTGCGGCAAGATGGTTTTATTCGAATTCTAACTTGTCCCATCAATTAATAATTTGGGCAAGTGTGTTTCCTCCTGATTTGAATATTTCAGAAGAAATCAAGTCTACTTCTTCCTTTCAAAACAAGTTTATCATTGGTTCTAAAGACGAATACTTTGATGAGATTCAACAAAAAGAGATCTGTGAAATCTATAAAAATTATGGTTTTGAAATTATTCAATATAATGGAAACCATGATATTGACGAAGCGACTTTGACTCGAGTATTAAACTAATCGATTCATTTTGTTATTCGCTTTTTTTATTTGGCACAATTTCTGATATTTGCACCGAAAAATAAACAATTATGAAATTTTTAGCTTCGCTATTTGTCATCCTTTCGTTCACTAGTTTTGGGCAGGATGCAAAATCACAAGGTATTCTTGACAAACTTTCAACAAAAATGAAAGGTCAAAAATCATTCTACATCGAATTCTCAGCAAACATCAAGAATACTTCTAACGGCACAAACGAAAGTGAAACAGGAAAAGGTTGGGTAAAAGGGAACAAATTCTATGCATCATATGGTGATAACACAATTATTTCGAACGGTGTAAAAACGTGGACAATCGTTAAGGAAGAGAAATCTGTTTACGAAACGGATGCGAATGAAGACGATGAAGAAACGATGAATCCTAAGAAATTGATGACTATTTGGGAATCTGGATTCAAAAACAAATACGAGAAAGAAGATAAATTGAATAACGAGGCCGTTCATGTAATCAATTTATACCCTAAAGTGCCAGCAAAAGTGGATTATCACACAATCACATTGTACATTTCAAAATCGACAAATGAATTGAAAAAAGCAGTGATGAAAACTAAAGATGGTACAACAATGACTTATACGTTGACGAAGTTCACATCGAACCCAACTGTTGAAGATTCAAAATTTGTGTTTGACATTAAAAAATACCCTGGATATACCTTAATAAAAGATTAATAATACATCCTAAAAAAATAAAGGCTATCAAATTTGATAGCCTTTTTTAATTTAAATTATTTTCTCTTCTGTCCTTTTTTCTTTGGACGGCCGTATTTTTCTTGTTTAATTTTCTTCCAATCTTTACGAACATTGACTTTGGAATTTTTTGCAGATTTTTCATGAAATGCAGGACCAACATCATCACGTTTTTTAATTTTTACCGCTGGTTCTGGCATTGAAATACGCGGCTCTTCTTCCGAAATTAACTCATTCGATAATTCAAGTGACTCAGGCAACGCTAAAAAGTCCAATTTCAATTCACCCAAACCTTCTGTAATGTGTTTTTCACTTGATGCTTCAAATGGTGAAAAGAAGCTGATTGCTTCTCCTTTTCGATCCGCACGACCTGTTCGTCCAACACGGTGAATAAAGTTCTCAAAATCGTCAGGTGCATCAAAATTAATGACATGTGTAACCCCAGTAATATCAATTCCGCGAGAAATCAAATCAGTTGCAATCAAAATTGAGATTTCTCCCGACTGGAAAGCATTTACAGTTTCAAAACGATTGTTCTGTGATTTGTTCGAATGAATTACTCCCAAACGTTCTTCAAAATTCGGCAATAATCGTTCGTAAACAGTCATTGCAAACGATTTACTGGACACAAAAACGAGGACTTTTTCCATTTCGGGAGATGTACCAAGTAAATCTTCCAATAAATTCAATTTAGTATTAAAGTTAGGAACTGAATATGCAGTCAAATGAATATTTTCCAAAGGCGTTCCAGCTGGTGCAGCTTCAACTTTAACAGGATTAATGAAATAATCATCGATCAATTCTTCCACCTGTTCGTTCATTGTTGCTGAGAAAAACAAGCTTTGTTTCTTTTCAGGCAATAAATCGAGTACATTCAAAAGTTGATGTTTAAATCCTAGATCAAACATTTCATCCACTTCGTCAACAATTAAACGTTTGATGCCTTTTAACACTAAATCTCCGCGTAAAGCCAAATCCAACAAACGACCAGGAGTTGCAACAAGGACATCTAAACCCATATTAATTTGATCAGCTTGCGTACGAATGTTTGCTCCACCGTAAACACCTACAACTGTTAAAGTCATGTAAGTTGTTAATTGTTCAACAGTTTCAACAATTTGGGCAACCAATTCGCGTGTTGGAACAATGATCAAAATTTGTGGCAAACGATCTTTCGAAAAATTCCATTGTCTTAGTGCAGGCAATAAATAAGCAAGCGTTTTCCCTGTTCCAGTTTGCGCAATTCCGATCATGTCTTTACCAGACATCACAACTGAAAAAGCTTTCACTTGTATGGTAGTCGGTGTTGTGTAACCTAAATCATCCAATGCATTGAGCAAAGGTTTATTCAGATTCAGATCTCTAAATGTAAATTCTTCCATGGTATTTTTTTTCTCTTACGAGGAATAATTGGAAAAAAAATCCGACTCAATTGAATCGGATTCTTCTAACGATTGATTTAATATTCTAAGAGTTGATTGATTGCTTCAACCAAGCGTTGTTTCGGTAAAAATTGAGTTTCTAAAGGAACTGCAAATGGTACTGGAGTATCCAATGAAGCTACACGTTTAACTGGAGCATCTAAATCAGAGAAACAATTTTCTGTAATCAAAGCGACCAATTCACCACCAATTCCACCTGTCATACAATCTTCGTGTAAGACAATTACTTTTCCAGTTTTGCGTGCTGCTGCAAAAATTGCCTCGTTATCCAATGGCAATAACGTTCTTAGATCTAAAATCTCTGCAGAAACATTTGGCAGAGCTTCAATCGCTTCCATTGCCCAATGAACACCCAATCCGTAAGTAATAATTGTCAAATCATTTCCTTCTTGAGCTGTACGAGCTTTTCCAATTTCAACAGTATAATAATCATTTGGAATTTCTTCTTTCAAACTTCTGTATAAGTATTTATGCTCAAAAATCATGACTGGATTTGGATCTTCAATCGCAGCATTCATCATTCCTTTTGCATCATAAACTGTTGATGGATAAAGAATTTTTAATCCTGGTGTATGTACAAACCAAGCCTCGTTACTTTGAGAATGGAAAGGTCCAGCAGCTGTTCCAGCACCAGTTGGCATGCGAACAACAACATCTGCATTTTGTGACCAACGCCAATGCATTTTCGCTAAATTATTCACAATTTGATTAAAACCACATGTTACAAAATCTGCGAATTGCATCTCAACAACTGCTTTCATTCCTGCAATCGATAATCCTAAACCAGCTCCAACAATTGCACTTTCACAGATTGGAGTATTTCGAACGCGATCTTTTCCAAACTGATCAACAAATCCTTCAGTCACTTTAAACGCACCGCCGTATTCAGCGATATCTTGTCCCATAATGACTAATTCAGGATATTTCTCCATTGATTCACGTAAACCATCTTGTATAGCGTCTATGAATCGTTTTTCAGACGTCGTTCCTTTACCTTCAATTACTTCTTGCGAAAAAGGCGCATAAACATCTTCTAATTCTGTTGCCAATGATGCTGTAATTGCAGGTTCTGCGTGAGCCGTATCAAATCCTGTTTGAATTTCTTCTTTAATTTCTTTTTTGAAAGCGGCTTCTTGCTCTTCTGTCAAAACACCAATTTCTTTCAAATACAATTCAAAATTAGAAACTGGATCTTGTTTCGACCATTCATCTTGCAATCCTTCTGGATAGTATTTTGTCCCTGATGCTTCTTCGTGCCCACGCATTCTGAAGGTCATCAATTCCAAAATATATGGTTTAGGATTTTCACGAATTTCTTCATTGATCTTACGAACGGCGCGAATTACTTCAAGAATGTTATTTCCATTCACTTGAAGAGCTTCCATTCCATAACCAATTCCTTTATCGATGAATTGTTTACAACGGAATTGTTCAACAGAAGGAGTTGAAAGTCCCCAACAGTTATTTTCAATTGCAAAAATCACTGGCAAATCCCAAACAGAAGCCACATTCAATGACTCATGAAAATCTCCTTCAGAAGCACCACCGTCACCTGTAAATACGATTGTTGATTTTTTCTCTTTTTTCAATTTGGCAGCCAAGGCAATTCCATCCGCAATACCTAATTGAGGTCCAAGGTGAGAAATCATACCAACCACTTTGTATTCTTGTGTTCCAAAATGGAAAGAACGATCACGACCTTTTGTAAATCCAGAAAGTTTTCCTTGAAACTGAGCAAACAAGCGCTCTAATGGAATTCCGCGTGTTGTGAAAATCCCTAGATTACGGTGCATCGGTAGAATGTATTCATCTTGGTTCATTGCATACGCACAACCTACGGAAATACCTTCTTGTCCCCACCCAGAAAACCATTTGGTAATTTTCCCTTGACGCAACAAAATCAACATTTTTTCCTCGATCATACGAGGTTTCAAAATTGTTTTATAGATGGTCAATAATTCTTGGTCATCAAATCCTTCGCGGTTAAAGTCGATATAACGTTTTTCTAACACTTCCATTCTTTGTGTAATTGCAATTGAATTTGCAAAATTAATCGAATTTGTGGCAGAAAAAGGCAAAAATGTGAATTTCTTTAAACGAAAAAAGGCTGATTCAGAAGAACCAGCCTTTTCAAGTATTGTGAATGTGATTAAACCAAACCTTGGTCAATCATAGAATCAGCAACTTTTACGAAACCAGCAATGTTTGCTCCTTTAACGTAATCAATTGTTCCATCTTCTCTTTTACCGTATTTAACACAAGCTTCGTGGATAGATACCATGATTCCGTGTAAACGTTGATCAACTTCTTCAGCTGACCAAGATAAACGCAATGAGTTTTGAGACATTTCAAGACCTGAAGTTGCAACACCACCAGCGTTAGACGCTTTTCCTGGAGAGAACAAAATTCTTGCAGCATCAAATTCAGCAATTGCTTCAGGAGTTGAAGGCATGTTTGCACCTTCAGCAACACAGATAACACCATTTGAAATCAATACTTTCGCTTCGTCACCATTCAATTCGTTTTGTGTAGCACATGGTAAAGCGATATCAACTTTCACTTCCCAAGGACGTTTTCCAGCAACGAATTTCGCAGATGGATATTTAGCAACGTATTCTTCAATACGACCTCTTTTTACATTTTTCAATTCCATTACGAACGCCAATTTCTCAGCATTGATTCCGTCAGCATCGTAGATGTAACCAGATGAATCTGATAAAGTAACAACTTTAGCACCTAATTGAGTAGCTTTCTCGCAAGCGTATTGTGCAACGTTTCCAGAACCAGAAACAGCAACAACTTTACCATTGAAAGAATCACCTTTAGTAGCCAACATTTCTTTTGCGAAATATACAGTACCATATCCTGTAGCTTCTGGACGAATCAAAGATCCACCCCAGTTACGTGCTTTACCAGTTAATACACCCGTAAATTCATTACGAATTCTTTTATATTGACCGAACATATAACCAATTTCACGACCACCTACACCGATATCACCAGCAGGTACATCCGTATCAGCACCAATATGACGAGATAACTCAGTCATGAATGATTGACAGAATTTCATTACTTCGTTATCTGATTTTCCCTTTGGATCGAAATCAGAACCTCCTTTACCACCACCCATTGGCAATGTAGTTAAAGAGTTTTTGAAGATTTGCTCGAATCCTAAGAATTTCAAAATTGACAAGTTCACAGATGGGTGGAAACGTAAACCACCTTTGTATGGCCCGATAGCTGAGTTAAACTCAACGCGGTAACCTCTATTTACTTGGATTTCTCCTTTGTCATCCAACCATGGAACACGGAAAATAATTGTTCTTTCTGGCTCAACAATACGATCTAAAATTTTAGCCGCTTTGTACTTTGGTGTTTCTTCAATTACAGGAATAACTGCTTCAGCTACTTCATGAACTGCTTGAATGAATTCTTTTTCGTGACCATTTGTTGCTTTCACACGATCCATGAAAGCATCAATTTCTGCTTGATATTTGTTTGACATTATTTATCTGGTTTTAAAATAACGAGGCAAATGTAAATAATTTTTGTAGCAATTTTCAAAAAATGAAAAGTTATCTATTAATTCATTCACATGTTACAAATATTCAATCAATCATACGAAATATTCATAAAAAGATAGCATTGCAACATTAAAAGTAATTTTAGCTTAACCTATCAAGCAACTTTAAGTAATTTTGTGCGTCTAAACCACGTAACAATTACATTACTTGAGATGAAAAACATATTTTCAATTATTAGTTTCACATTAATTTCTTTCTTCGGATACAACCAAGCCCTTCCAACCGTCAATCTTTGTTTAGGACAAGATGCTACTGTTTGTCAAGGTCAACAAGTTGTCATTACAAATTGTGGGGCTACTGGAGGCAGCACTGGTGCAGCAGGAATCTATTTAAATGCTCCAACATCTGTATCTTTGTGGGATGATGTTTGGTCAAGTTCAGTTCCTATTGGATTTCCTTTTAGTTTCTATGGAACTTCTTATAACAATTGTGTAATTGGATCTAATGGTTTAGTTTCATTTGACTTATCTAAAGCTGGCGGATATTGTGCATGGTCTTTAGGAAGTGTTGGTGGTTTACCGAGCACTTCTTTTTTCGATGCAAAAACTTCTGCTATGGGTTGTTACCAAGATATGAATCCAGGTTTAGGTGGTACAATACAATACCAAACTGTTGGAACTGCACCAAATCGTGTTTTTGTTGTATTGTATAAAGAAATTCCAATGTTTTCTTGTGGATCTTGTTCATACTTAGCAATAATGCTTTACGAAACGTCAAACAAAGTTGAATTTCATATTGGAAACAAACCACCTTGTACTTCATGGAATGGAGGTTTAGCTATTCAAGGAAATGAAAATGTTACTGGATTGGCTGCTGTTACTACACCTGGAAGAAACAACACACAGTGGTCAGCAAACCAAGATGGAAAAAGATTTACACCAACTTCTCCAACTAACACTTCTAACTATACTGTTTCTACGGTTCCATATATTTTGGTTTCATCACCTGGAACGAACATGTTGTGGCAAAATACATTGGGTCAAACATTCCCTTATAATAATGGTGTATTAAACGTAACAACAGTTCCTCCGGGCACAACAGGTTATTTTATTACTGGTTCCGCTTGTGGAACAGGAATTGGGTCAATCACGAGTGACACAACATGGCTAACTCGAGTTAATTCGAGTGTAACTGCGACTTCAACTCCAGACATTTGTAGTTCTGGAATTGGAACTGTTACCGCTACACCAGGAAATGGAACAGCTCCTTTTACATTTAACTGGCCCGCACTCGGAGCTACAACTCAAACAGTTACCAATGTTCCAGGAGGAACGTATACGGTTCAAATGACAGATGCTAATGGTTGTCCTTCTTCTGCAAACGTAATTGTTGGAAATACACCTGCAACATTTACAGGCACAACTACTTTGGTTTCTTGTCCAGGTGGAACAGATGGATCTGCAACAGCCATAATGACACCACCTCTTGGAACAGTTTCATATTTGTGGAATGATCCTTTAGCTCAAACAACTGCAACTGCTATTAATTTACCAGCAGGAAATTACACATGTACGGTAACATCAACTATTGGATGCACGGGAACAGTGAATGTAACTGTTTCTGAAATTCCAGGTATGATTGCTACAATTACTCAACAAGTTGACGCAACTTGTAATTCTGACAATGATGGTATTGTTGAAGTTGCAGTTACTCAAGGAACGCCAAACTATACATACAGTTGGGACAATTCAACATCTACGGGTAACATTGCAAACGATTTGTATGCAGGAACTCACACAGTTACAGTTACTGATAATTTCGGATGTGTTGTAACGGCAACGGCAACAATTTCAGAGCCTTTACCGCTTTCAATTACTAGTTTAACTCCTCCAACACAAATCTGTCCAGAAGATGACATCTTATTAAGTGTTGCAGGAACTGGTGGTTCAACTCCAATGACATTCACTTGGTCACAAAATGGGTTGATTATTGGAACAGGTTCATCAATTACTGTTGACCCTACAACTACGAACACTCAATATTGTGTTGATTTATCTGAAGCTTGTGGTTCTCCTACAGATGATTCATGCACGGTAATTACATTCCCTACTCCAATTGTTCCGAGTATCATGCCGAATAAAACAGAAGACTGTATTCCTGGGTTCTTTGAATTCCAAAACACATCTTCTAATGGAGGAGAAATTGCAACTACATATTTTGAATTTTCAAATGGTGACAACTATTTAGAAGTTGGAAATGATTCAATTTCAAACACATTCGAAATTCCAAATTTCTACTCGGTTTCAATGACAACAACATCAATTTACGGTTGTGTATATGCTGATACTTTTGTGAACTTAATTGAAGTTAAACCTTTACCAATTGCTGATTTTACATTCTCTGCAAATCCAGCGACTTTCTTTGAAACTTCAATTCAATTGCAAGATAGATCGTCAGTGGATGTTGTGGATTACCAATGGTTTAGCCCAGGTTCTACACCATCATACAGTTATTCTCAAAATCCAGTTTTCACATTCCCAGAAGGTGAGGTTGGAACGTATCCAGTAACATTGGTTGTAACATCTGAGCATGGATGTATGGATACAACAACTTATATGATGAATATTATTCAAGATATTATTTTCTATGCTCCTAACACATTCACTCCTGATGGTGACGAGCATAACCAATCATGGGAAATATATGTTGCTGGATTAGATATCTACCACTTCGATCTTTATATTTTCAATCGTTGGGGAGAAATGATTTGGGAATCTCATGATCCTTCTGCGAAATGGGATGGCACATACAATGGTGAAATAGTTCCAAATGGTATGTATATCTGGAAGGCAAGTGGTAAAGATCAAATTAACGATGGTAAATACGAGTTTAACGGTTACATCAATGTTATTCGATAATCATTAATATTATACGCAAGAAAAGGGAGATTTTAAGTCTCCCTTTTTTTATTCTTTTTGGTATCGTTTTTGAAAGAAACGATAAAAAAAATAGTAAGTTTGACAAAATCTAAAAATCATGAAACGATTAACAATTCCTGTAAGCATAGTTTTAATTGGTGCCACATTGACATCATGTGATGTTCTTGAAGAAGCGGCTTCAATTGTTACAACAACAACAAATACCAATACAACACCTCAATTGACCAATACAGAAGTAATTTCAGGTTTGAAAGAAGCATTGAATGTTGGAATCAAGAATTCGGTTAATTTAACATCTGTAACAGATGGTTTCCTTGGTAATGCGGCAATACGACTACCCTTCCCTGAAGATGCAATTAAAGTAAAGCAAAAAGCTTTGGATTGGGGTTTGAGCGGTCAAGTAGATAAATTTGAAACAACACTGAACAGAGCTGCAGAAGAAGCGACAAAAGAAGCTTTGCCAATTTTCGTTGATGCGATTACAAACATGAGTATTTCTGATGGATTTGCAATATTAAATGGCGGAGATGGAGCAGCAACTAAATTCTTGAAAGATCAAACAACTGCTAAACTTGTAGCAGCATTTAGCCCTAAAGTAGAAGCTGCTATTGCAAAAGTTAAATTGACAGAATACTGGAACCCTATCATTACAAAATATAACTCCGCGATGACGTTGACAGGTGGTGAAAAATTAAATCCAGATTTGAATAAATATGTGACTGAAAAAGCAATCGCTGGTTTATTCCACATGGTAGAACAAGAAGAAAATAAAATTAGAAAAGATCCAATGGCTCGAGTATCAGATATTTTGCAAAAAGTATTTGGAAGTATTACGTCTAAATAAGATCATTTTATTACTTTGGGGTACAGAACATTTTCTGTACCCTTTTTATTTTTATAAACAATGCAATTTCCAGCTTCTGAACTCGTATTAAACGATAAAAATCAAGTTTATCACTTAGGATTATCCCCTGAAAATATTTCTGACAAAATAATTCTTGTTGGTGATCAAGACCGCGTGGCAATGATTTCAGCATTTTTTGATTCAATTGAGCATCAATCTCAGCACCGTGAATTTGTTTGTCATACTGGAATGTATCAAGGAAAACGTATTTCGGTCATTTCAACAGGAATCGGGACAGATAATATTGACATCACTCTAAACGAACTGGATGCATTGGTGAACATTGATTTAATCAAGCGAGAGGAAAAAACTGATAAAACATCACTTTCAATTGTCAGAATTGGAACATGTGGAATTTTGCAACCAACGATTCCCGTTCATTCATACATTCTTTCTTCTCATGCATTTGGATTAGATAATGTTGCACATTTCTACGAAATTGATTTTACCAAAGAAGAAAGTGAATTAGGCTCAACATTACAGCAACATTTGAATTTACCAAGCACCATTCAACCCTATTTGATTTCAGCATCAAAACGCTTAACTTCCCAATTGGAATCAGACCAAACACACAAAGGTATTACGGTTACTAGTAGCGGATTTTATGGACCACAAGGAAGACAACTTCGACTAAAAAACAGCATATCAGGAATGAATGAATTATTGACTTCATTCCGCTCAAATGAACAATTTGTAAGCAATTTTGAAATGGAATCATCTGCAATTTTTGCGTTAGGCAGAGCTTTGGGGCATGAATGCGCAACTATTTGTCTGGGTGTTGCTAATCGTCCAAATATGGAGTTTTCGAAGGGTTATGAGGCCGAAATGAAAGGATTAATTAGCTATGTCTTGGATCGCTTCTAAAGCTGAGGCCGGTAAACATCATATTTACCTTTGATAATCGTTGAAAATTTAATTGTATTAACACCAACTTTCTTACCAGAGAATGCTGTATTTTGATGAATCAACTCTACTTCATCAGTTGAAATTACTTTATGAACAATCGCTGTATGTTGTTCCATTGTGATATAAAACGTTTTCTTCCCTTCCTTGTATTTAATTTTTACACCTTTGAATTGAATTATATCACCAGGCATTAAACATTCGCCTTTTTCCAAATGACGTCCGAATTCAAATTTATGATCCCAAGTTGCCTTGCAATTTTCGAGCGCGTATTTTGCTAAATCCCAGCACTCGCCTCTTCCAACCTTTTTATTTAAATTGGATTGAGCATAGTTTAAAACCTGTTTATTCAAAGGAGTAATCGTATCACATTGGCCAAATGAATAGAATACTACTAGAAACGCAAAAAATGTTAATTGAATCTTCATTTCTAGTAAACGCTTACTTTGTCCTTTTAGTACATTAGACTATTCCTGCAGCGGCAAGTATTCTCTGAACACGCGGTTTATCAACCATTAACACAGGTTCGGCAAACAAAGATTCTTCGTCTTGCTGAACTTTGATGGTTCCAGAAAAATGAATTGCATTTGGTTTTAATTCAGAAGCAATTTTACCAACATTTGCCGCACTTACACCTCCTCCAGTCATAATTTCAATTCGACTTGCACTATGAGCGATCATTTGCTTTAAAATGGGCATTCCTAACTCCACATTTCGCGCTAATCCAGAAGATAAAATACGATTTACGCCATGTTTAATGAGTACATCCATTGCTTTTTGCCATTCAATACAATCATCGAAAGCTCTATGAAATGTTACTTCCATCCCATGCGCTTTTTTCATTGCCTCAGCCAAAAATACTTCATCTACTTCCCCTGCCTCCGTCAATGCGCCAATCACAATCCCTTTTGCGCCCATTTCTTTGCAATTCAATATTTCTCGTAGCATTATTTCCACTTCTTCTTCGGAATAAAAAAATCCTCCTGGGCGGGGACGAATTAAAACATGTGTTTCTATACCATATGCTATTGCATATTCAATCATTCCGTAGGATGGTGTAATACCACCTTGTTCCAAATTTTGGCACAATTCTATTCGATCAAAATTTAATTCTTTCGCAATCTTTATTGCATCAATCGAGGCAGCGCAAAGTTCAAACTTCATCATTTGAAATAAATTATAAGTTCATCCATAAATGTCCAAGGCACATGGTTTTCGCCAGGTAATCCTTCTGGGATCACATCAAATGTTGTTACTTTTATTTGAACATATCTTCCTTTGGCGTGTAGTTTAGCACGATAAGGTAAAAGACTTGTTGATTCAATTTTATATTGGTCTGTAAAAATTTCTGAATTTTTCAAATACTTCCATTTCTTTCCGTTTTTAGAAACAGAAAATCTCAAATTGGCCGGATGATGAATCCATGATCCTTCATCTTGCAAGAAACTTAAATCAAGAGAATCTATAGTTGTTTTTTTACCTAAATCAACTTGAAATTCAATTTCTTGATCTTGAAAACCTAACCATTCATTTCCCTTCCAAGGTCGGGTTCCTATAATTCCATCTGTCAATGTTTCACCACCTTTTCCGGGGTAGCTAGCAGAAGGTTGAGTAATTAATTCAACATTTAGTCCCAAAGAAGGATGTTCAATTAATGTAAATCCTTGTTTATCCTCTGTGAAATTATTAGAAATTTCTACTTTACAAGGAATAATTTCATTGGATTGAGTACGACTAAAAGTTATGCTATCATTTTTTGTTAGTGTTTGAACTGACTCACCTTTGCTATTCGAACTTTTAACTTTATATACTTGGTCTGAAGCAGTTTTCGCCAATTCGAGTTTTACACCATTTGTCGATTTTTTAATTTCATATTTGGCAAATGTTACAGCTTTCGAATAGTTAACATTGTAGCGTTCTAAATATGAAAATTGATTCGCAAGCAAAGTCGATTTAAAAGTAGCATAATCTGGTTTTTTCTTACACCATAGCGCTTGAGCCAAAGCCAAAGCACGTGGATAAGTCATATATTCCAATTGTTGCATATTCGGAATGTATTCTGTCCACAAATTTGCTTGGCCACCTAAAATGTAATGTGCTTGTTCGCTCGTAAACCCTTCAGGTATGGGATTAAATTCATATACCTTTTCTATTGGAGTGTATCCTCCTATTGCTAATGGCTCACTTGGTGAATCACTTTGATAATGATCAAAATAACAATGCGAACCTGGACTCATCACAACATAATGTTCTTGTTTTGCAGCTTCAATTCCACCTTTAAATCCTCTCCAAGACATCACGGCGGCATTTGGACTTAAACCACCTTCCAAAATTTCGTCCCAACCAATCAGTTTTCTTCCTTTGGACGTTAAATACTCATCCATTTTACCAATGAAATAGCTTTGTAGTTCGTGCTCATCTTTCAATCCATGCTCACGAATTACTGCTTGGCATTTCATGCATTTTTTCCATCGCGCTTTTGGTGCTTCATCACCTCCAATATGAATGTAAGTCGATGGGAAAAGCTCTAAAACCTCATCCATAATACCATATAGAAAGTCAAATGTTGATTCATGGGCACAAAAAATATCGTCAAACACACCCCACAAACCAGGAACTTCTTGTTGCTCTCCCGTACATGAATATTCAGGATAAGCAGCTAGAGCAGCTCGCGCATGACCAGGCATTTCTATTTCTGGAACAATTGTAATATACTGAGCAGCAGCATAAGCGACAACCTCTTTAATTTGTTCTTGCGTATAGTAACCACCATATTTTTCCACTGTATAGGTTCTTGGAGTTGTGCTGTAATGAGCGTTCACAGTACTATCTCTCCATGCTCCTACTTCTGTCAATTTAGGGTATTTTTTAATCTCTATTCGCCAGCCCTGATCATCTGTTAAGTGCCAATGAAAGGTATTAAACTTGTACAAAGCCATTAAGTCGATGAATCGCTTTACTTCATCAACGGTATAAAAATGGCGTGACACATCTAAATGTAAACCGCGCCACTGAAAATTGGGTGCATCTTGGACGAAACACTTTGAAATTGCCAAATCACCATTTTCACCCTCAATCATCTGAAGTAAAGACACAACGGCGTAAAAACAACTTTCTTCAGAACTATAAGTAATTGTAACAGTTTCATTCACATTGATTGAATACCAATCTTTTGGTACGTTTGCAATTTTTTTGAAAACAATGTCTTTGCTAACCTGAGAAACAGTAGTTCTAATTTCATAAACATGATTGAATTTATCTATTAAATAGTTTTTTATGTTTTCGGGTAAATCTTTCGAGCAAATAGAAATGTTATCGGTCAACATAAGTTGGCCTTCCGCTCGTTGATAAACTTCCGGGGTTGGAATGATAACTTGCTCAGAAACTGTTGGAATTAATTGACCAAGCGAATTAAAAGTTACCAACAAGAATATCAATGAAAAAAAGTAGTTATTACGCATCCTATTACAATTTGATTAATGCTTTATTGAAGTTATGCAATATTGAGAAATGAGAAAATTTCAGAATCAACACAAGACTAAAAATCCCGAAGAAGCAATAACTCCTCGGGATTTCGTTGATAAATTTTATAAATGTGTTTGCAGCCATTTCAGCTTACATGTTGCGTCTGTACTGTCCACCAACCTCAAACAAGGCATTGGTAATTTGACCAAGAGAAGCGTATTTACACGTTTCCATCAGTTGCTCAAACATGTTTTTATTCTGAATTGCTGCGTTTTGAACATTTTGAATTCCACTTTCAATTTTATCGGCATGTGCTTTATGCAAGTTAGCAAGCATTTCAATTTGATATTGCTTTTCTTCTTCAGTTGCACGAATTACTTCTTTTGGAAGAACTGTTGGCGAACCTTTTGAACTTAAGAAGGTATTTACTCCGATTATTGGAAATTCTCCAGTGTGTTTCAATGTCTCATAATACAATGATTCTTCTTGAATTTTTGAACGCTGATACATTGTTTCCATAGCACCTAAAACACCTCCTCTTTCGGTGATTCTATCAAATTCTAACAATACAGCTTCTTCAACCAAATCCGTTAATTCTTCAATAATGAATGAACCTTGTAATGGATTCTCGTTTTTCGCTAAACCTAATTCACGGTTTATGATTAATTGAATTGCCATCGCACGACGAACTGATTCCTCTGTTGGAGTTGTAATAGCCTCGTCATACGCATTCGTGTGCAATGAATTACAGTTGTCGTAAATCGCATATAACGCTTGTAAGGTTGTGCGAATATCGTTGAAATCAATTTCTTGTGCATGTAACGAACGTCCAGAAGTCTGAATGTGATATTTCAACATTTGTGCACGCGCATTTGCTCCGTATTTTTTAGCCAATGCTTTCGCCCAAATCCTTCTTGAAACACGTCCAATAACAGCGTATTCAGGATCAATTCCGTTTGAGAAGAAGAACGATAAGTTTGGACCAAAATCATTAATATTCATTCCACGGCTCATGTAATATTCCACGTAAGTGAATCCATTCGCCAAGGTAAATGCTAACTGCGTAATCGGATTTGCTCCAGCTTCTGCGATATGATAACCGGAAATCGAAACTGAATAGAAATTACGAACACCTTTATCAATGAAATACTCTTGAACATCACCCATTAAACGCAAAGCAAATTCTGTTGAGAAAATACATGTGTTTTGCGCTTGATCTTCTTTTAATATATCAGCTTGAACAGTTCCACGAACTTGGGTTAACGTTTCAGCCTTAATTTGATTGTAAACATCCAAAGGCAAGACTTGATCACCTGTTACACCCAAAAGCATTAAACCTAAACCATTGTTTCCTTCTGGTAAATCACCTTGGTAACGTGGACGTTCAACTCCTTTCTCTTTATAAATCGCAGCAATTTTCGCTTCTACTTCAGCTTCTAATCCATTTGCTATGATGTACTTTTCGCAATTTTGATCAATCGCCGCATTCATGAAAAATCCTAACAACATCGGTGCTGGACCATTAATTGTCATGGAAACAGATGTCATTGCGTGAGATAAATCGAAACCAGAATATAATTTCTTTGCATCATCCAAACAACAGATGGATACACCTGAATTACCTATTTTACCGTAAATATCAGGGCGCACATCAGGATCATTTCCGTACAGTGTTACTGAATCGAATGCTGTTGACAAACGTTTTGCCGGCATTCCAAGAGAAACATAATGGAAGCGTTTGTTTGTACGTTCTGGTCCTCCTTCTCCTGCGAACATTCGAGTAGGATCCTCTCCTTCACGTTTGAATGGAAATAAACCTGACGTATAAGGAAATTCTCCTGGAACATTCTCTTGCAACGACCAACGTAAAATATCGCCCCAGCCGTTGTATTTTGGTGTTGCAACTTTTGGAATTTGAAGGTGTGAAAGTGATTCTGTATGTGTATCTAATTTCAATACTTTATCACGTACTTTGAACTCAAACGTTGGATTTTTATACATGGCCTTTTTATCGGCCCATTTTTGTAAAATATCCCAGTTTTTAGGATCGAAATTCAATTTTTCAGCTTCGAATGTTTCTTGTAAAGCTTTTACTAATCGATCTTTATCTTCCAATGAAGACGAACCAATCGTTTCAATTGAAGAATACAATCCTTGTAAGCGATCTGCAACTTTTACTTGAGCATCAACCCATTTGTCATAGGCACGATTGTTCTCAGAAATCTCAGATAAATAGCGTGTGCGATCTGGTGGAATCACAAAAATTTTCTCCGACATTTCTTTCGTAATCTGGAAAGTTGATTTCAAGTCTGCACCTGTTTTCTCAACAACTTTATCCATGATCACTTTATACAAAGAATTCATTCCAGGATCGTTGAATTGAGATGCGATTGTACCATAAACAGGCATTGAATCTACATCTGCTTCCCAAAGATTGTGATTGCGTTGGTATTGTTTGCGCACATCACGTAACGCATCCAATGCTCCACGTTTGTCGAATTTATTTAATGCAATCACATCTGCAAAATCCAACATGTCAATTTTTTCCAATTGGGTTGCAGCACCGTATTCTGGAGTCATCACATACAATGAAACATCAGAATGATCTAAAATTTCAGTATCTGATTGACCAATTCCTGAAGTTTCTAGAATAATCAAATCATATTCTGCCGCTTTCAATACCATAATCGCTTCTGCAACGTGCTTTGAAAGTGCCAAATTCGATTGACGTGTTGCTAACGAACGCATATATACACGCTCATTTTTAATTGAATTCATTCGAATTCTATCTCCTAAAAGCGCTCCTCCTGTTTTACGTTTTGATGGATCAACCGAAACAACAGCGATTTGTTTTTCTGGGAAATCGATTAAGAAACGACGAACTAATTCATCCACTAAAGACGATTTTCCGGCACCACCTGTTCCCGTAATACCAAGAACTGGAACAGAAGTCGTTTTTGCCAACTCATGTACTTGCGCCAAAATTGCTTGCGATTCTTCACCAAAATTTTCTGCTGCAGAAATCACTCGTGCAATTGCAGGGACAAACTTCGCTTTTAATTGATCTACTTGCGCTTGAACATTTTGTCCAACTGGGAAGTCACATTTTTGAATTAAATCATTGATCATTCCTTGCAAGCCCATCGCGCGACCATCATCCGGATGATAAATACGCGTGATACCATAAGCTTGTAATTCTTCAATTTCAGAAGGAAGAATTGTTCCTCCACCTCCACCAAAAATTTTGATGTGTGGGGCACCTTTCTCTTTCAGTAAGTCATACATATACTTGAAGTATTCTGTATGCCCTCCTTGATATGAAGTCATTGCAATTGCTTGCGCATCTTCTTGAATCGCACAGTTCACAACTTCTTCAACAGAGCGGTCGTGACCTAAGTGAATTACTTCACAACCAGTTGCTTGAATTATTCGACGCATAATATTGATTGCAGCGTCATGTCCATCGAACAACGAAGCAGCTGTTACGATACGTACTTTATTTTGAGGAATATACGGTTCTACTTTTTCCATTAAAGCAATTATAAGTCATTTTTAAGAGGTACGAAGGTACAAAAAAATGGAAAAAGATGTTAAAATAATTGAAGAGTTTAATATCGCTAAGAGTAAATTTGTATCTTAGCGATATTAAAGAAGAGGTTATGTGGAAAATTCAAAAAAATACGATAGAAAAACACCAAGTCAGCATAGATCGATTATTTGAAAAAAAGGCAAAAATCGATGCTTTCAGGCCACTCCCTGCCATAATTTTAGATCGTTTGAAAGAAAACTTGGCTTTTGAATGGACCTATAACTCAAATGCAATTGAAGGAAACACAATCACTCTTCAAGAAACACAACTTATTCTTCAAGAAGGAATAACAGTAAAAGGAAAAAGTTTGAGGGAGCATTTTGAAACATTCAATCATGATAAGGCAATTAACGCTGTATATGCTTTGGCTGATGTTTCAAATTCACTGCGTGAAATCGACATTCTTTCGTTGCATTCGTTGGTGCTTAATAATCTAGAAGAAAATTTTGCTGGTCGAATTCGAAACGCAGGTGTGCGAATAAACGGAGCTAATTTCTTACCTCCAAATGCACAAAAAGTTCCCGATTTATTTGAAGAATTGATTGATTACGTTAATTCAAATCCAGATAATTTGGATCCAATTGTGTTAGCTACAGTTTTTCATCATCGTTTTGTATGGATTCATCCATTCTTTGATGGAAATGGCAGAACCGTGCGATTGGCAATGAATTTGATTCTGATGCGTGCAGGTTTTCCGCAAGCAATCATATTGAAAAACGACCGTAAAAAATACTACAACGCTTTGAATCAAGCGAATAATGGAAATTTTGATTCGCTTCTTTTACTTATGATTCAAGCTTGTGAGCGCTCGTTAACCATCTATTTGAATTCGCTTCCAAACGAAGGCTACGATTACCAACCAATTCAATCAATTGTTAGCGAACCAGCTTTTCCTTATGGTAAAGCCTATGTTAGTTTATTGGCTCGCCAAGGAAAAATTGATGCTTATAAAGAAGGCAAAAATTGGTACACTTCCAAAGAAGCAATTGTTGATTACATTGAAAATCGTAAACGAGTTAGAAAATTAAACTAAAAAGGAGGCTCTTTACTGAACCTCCTTTTTTTTCAAAGCTGTACAAACTTCCCTCCTGTCATTTTGAATTTCATTCCATTGATTTTAATGGTTTTTCCTTCACCAGTTTTTGCAATATCAAGTAAATCTTCTTCCATTGTATGAACTGAACCTCCAGTTGCATATGCTATATCAAGGTAAGAGGTATTCATTCTGTCGGTTACTCCGCAAACAATGATATGCACAACAACTTTTTCTTTTTTAAGAAAATCCAATAATTTAAGATCACATGGTGTTTCCCAATTGTCTGCAATCATCACAACGTTTTGTTTGTTTTCAGGATATTTTTTAATCGCATAACAAATTGCCTCCAAATTGTTTTCAATGTGACTCCCGTTCTGCATTGCTTCAAAAGCTTTATCGATAACTTTATCGGAATTTCCTGTTTCAATGGTCCAAATTCCGTCCTCATCTAATGCAGCAAGTTGATTATTGCTTTTCTCTTCATCATCGTTAAAAAATACAATTTGCTTAAACGTTTTTAATTTTTGATTGCTTTTCATCCATAACAACAATTGAGATGTATATGGCGACATACTTCCGGTGACATCACAAACCACTAACATATCTTTCCATGTTTTCGAGCGGGTAAAAACTTTTAATAAAGTTGAATCTGAAGGTGGCGTTTTACCATTAATAATGTTGTTGATCGAAGTATTTTCACTCGCATAACTTGGCATAGGTCTGTAATAAATTGTCAAGCCATGAAAATAATTTTGAATACCACCTGTTCGTTCAACTCCTGTTTGTTTAATCAGTTGCCATTGAATCATCGGATCATCAAAAGCATCTGGAAATTGCATGTAAAGTTCTAAAATTCGCTTGCGATTTAATTCAGAAAAATCTGCTCCAACCGGGTAATCCGAATACACTAAATCAACTCCAATAATGGTTTGATTGTTCAATTTTGCAAGTTCACCTAGATTTTGAATGACATAATCACCTGGCTGCATTTTTAATTTGAGGTATGAAAAACCATTATCGTCTGGTTTATATTTCTCTACTTCAACTGTATCTTTAAATCGAATGTTTGCTCTAACATTGACTTGCGCTGCGGCATACCCTTTCACCAAAAGAATGATTGCCAGTAAAAAGTAAGTGTTTCTCATATTCTTAGAACATGAGAAGTAGAGAAAAGTAACAGATTAAAATCTTAGGATCAATTTTAAATTGAATCTGCGTTGAGTTAAGTAATTGGGAATTGAGTAGTATTTTCCTTCCACATCTTGAATCCATTGTTTGGATAAGACATTGTTGATTCCCAACAAATTAAACACTTCGAAAGAAACTACTGCATCCGTGAAATTACGAGTGATAAAGTTTTTCACTTCTTTTTTCTTGTACAAGAAATCATACGACATTCCAATGTCAACTCGGAAATAAGACTTCATTCGCAAGGTATCTTTGTAACGCTGAAAATCTGGCGGACCATAAGGCAAACGAGAACCGAATTGTAAGCCCATTTGAACACTAAAACTTTCGAATCCAGGCATTCTATCTTGCACTAACGCACCAACATTTAGCATCTGGTCTGTTGGTCTTGGAATGTATCCTGGATAAATGGTTGCACTATCGACAACAACTTGATCTTCACTGTAACCAAAAATAATTTTCTCTCCAGCAGCGTTGTAATATTCTTTATAGGAATCATTCAAAATATCTTCTTTCGTTGACATCAATCCCAATTTGAAATATGAATCAATTCCTTTAACAAACTCTCCATTCACATTCATATCAATACCATAAGCATAAGCAACAGCATCGTTGTTTGCATAATAACGTGTTCGCACATTGTCAATTTCATATGGATTCACATCCCATAAATACTTGTAATAAGCTTCTGCCGTAAATTTGAATGGAACCTCTCTATTCCACATGTTAAAGAACACATCTGTACCCGCAACAAGATGAAACGATTTTTGTGATTTTACATTTAAATTCAATTGACCATCAAATGTTCTGAATTCACGGTAAAAAGGTGGTTGATAGTAGAAACCTGACGCCAAACGAATTCCCATGTCTCTTCGTTTGATTTTCCCATTGCTAACCATGTACAGGCGTGGAAAATATGACAATGAAGCGCGAGGTGTGACATATACTTCTTGATTTGCAGTCGTGTAACCAGCTCTCGTACCATAACTCAACGTAAAGCGAGAACTTGATTCAACAATTGTATCTAAGTACGTTTTCTTAACTTTTTTATCATCGATTTTTTCCGCTTTAGTGACAGTAACAGCATAATCACGTTTTGTATTCAACCAACTCGAGTTCATTTGAACAAAACTTGTAAATCGGTTCGATTGTAAAGACAATTGGCCTTTTATTGTTTCGAACAATTCAACTTGATTGCTTGTTCCTTGAGGAACACTGTATCCAGCAGAATCAATCATTTTCCATTCACTCAAGACATCGTAAAAATCATCGTGTTGAAAGTTTACACCCCACAAAAAAGTATGGTTCACAAAATGCGTTCGTTCAGCTTCTTTGAATCCACTTTTCAAAATATGTTGTCCATTATGATACACGTTTATTATCGTGGCATTCAGTTTATTTCTTGCGTGATTTAAAAAAGTTCCTATTCCTAAAACAGCAATTGAATCACCATAATTTTCTTGTGAAGGATCTGTTTCTAATTCATTAATGAAATACTGACCTTGAATATCAAAATATTCTCTTTCGTTTGTATTAAAGACCGTTGCGTAAAAATCCAACTGCGTTTTTTTACTTGCTTTAACTTTCAAAGAAGTTCCGCCAAACATTGTTTGAAAACGCGTTTGTTCATGTCCGTCAAAATATATTTTAAACGAATAAGCTTCATTTGCGGTTCCAAAATCTGTTTCTTGAGATTGCGGTGCAAAACGGTAATTGTTACTAGACAAATGGCCAATTACACTCCATTTAATGTTTTCTGTAACAGCATAATTTGTTAAAAACTGTGCATCCCAAAAAACAGGATTATAAGCTCCT
The DNA here is from genome assembly GCA_023262855.1 of Crocinitomicaceae bacterium. Taxonomy (GTDB): domain Bacteria; phylum Bacteroidota; class Bacteroidia; order Flavobacteriales_D; family Crocinitomicaceae; genus M0103. The sequence goes on along the minus strand of JALQYQ010000045.1, from coordinate 27,082 downwards.
TTTGCTGGAAGTGAATTTAACAAATAACCATTCGAACGATAACGTGCTCCAATTAAATAATCAAATCGCGTTGTCGGATTGTGCTCAAAATGTGTTTCAACTCCGAGCAGCGAAGCCATCGCAGAGCCTTTTAATTTTTCTGGTGTTTTGTATTCTACGTCTAGAACAGAACTTAATTTATCTCCATACTGCGAATCAAAACCTCCTGCTGAAAAACGAACAGATTTAACGAGTGCCGAATTGATAAAACTCATTCCTTCTTGCTGACCACTGCGTGTTAAAAATGGACGATAAATATTGAATCCATTTACATAAACTAAGTTTTCTTCGTAACTACCACCGCGAACGTTGTAATTGGTTGTCAACTCGTTATTTGAAGTTGCAGCGGTCATGTAAACTAAAGAACGTTCCACAGATCCCAATGGTAATTTTTGTGGATCATTGTATTTTAACTTTGGAATTTCAAATGGTTCAGAACGTACTCCTTGAACTTTCACTTCCTCCTCCATGACAAAACCAAATTTAACATCGCCAATTCGAACTAGTTTTTGATCGGTCAGCTCTATTTCTTTGGATTGTGTTAACTCATTTGTTTGAAAGAATAGAGCAATGTGTTGATTTCCTTTAATCGTGAATTCAAAAATCCCAAGAGAGTTTGTTAAAACTTGAAAATTGCTATCCGCCTTAACTTGAATTAGTACATTTTCAAGGCCTTTGCTACGTTTATCGATACAACGTCCTGTTACCGTAACTTGTTGAGCAAGAATTGGAAACGAAAAGAATAGTACAACGAATAAGATAAAACGCATGCGACAAAATTAGCACTACTAACGAAATGAGTATGGAAATATTTTAAAATCCTTCTATTCTAATTCCGAAATGAATTAATTTCAATTTTAATAGCTTCAAATTTAAGCTTCGCGAAGCACAATGAAATCTGGATTGAAAGGCTCGATAAATCCATGTAATTGTTGGATTTTCGACTTAACTCTTCCATCCGCACACATCGAGATGATATTTAATGAGCGTTCTTGCATTCCTCCGTTCGGAAATAACTTATCGAAAATCTGATCAATTGCCTTTAGTCCAGCATCGTGACGTTGTTTCACAGAGCGTGTTAATTTCTCTTTAATGCTTTCTAATTGCTTTTGCATTTTTACTGTTTCTGCCAACGCATATTTATCCAAATTTGGATCGATTGCATCAATTTTATCAATTAACGCCAATCTCAACTCCTCAAATTGCTGATCTATTTTTTCAAAATCAATTTCTTCCGAAGCATTTTCCGCCAAATAGTGTTTTTTCACCTCTGTACTATCTTTGAATAAGTCCTCCAATACCAATTCAGCTTTATCCAAGCGTTTCGATGCAACAGCATCAATCCAAAGAAGAGAAGATCGCACTTGAATCATCGGATAAACTATAGCTAAGGCATCAAAAACTCCTTTTAATTGTAACCAGTAGGAAATTTCACCAACTCCACCAACGTAACATAAATTTGGTAATATTATTTCCTGATAAACAGGTCTCAAAATTACATTCGGCGAAAAACATTCAGGACTTGTGTGTAAGAGACCTAACAATTCTTCTCGTGAGAATTTTCCTTTCCCTTCAATGAAAAATCCGTCTTCCAAATGCAAGATGCGTTCTCGAATTTGATTTTCTATGTAAAACAAATTAATTTCTCTTGCATTTACCTGCAATTTCAAGCCTTCCTTCTGAATTTGTTCATTGGTCTTATGAACTGCATGAAAAGAAAATTGCTCGTTCAATTCCTTCTCAACCAACGGAATCATCATCTCCTTCAATTCACGTTGATCACCATCTACGACAATTAATCCATATTCAGCAAATAACTTATTGACAAGATTAAAGGTCGATTCAGCCAAATTATTTCCAGAGTATGCATCAAATAATTCTTGGACTTCACTTTCTGGTTGATTTTCAAAAAAGCTAGCGATTTCTTTTTTCAGGTTATCTAAACCATCCAAATCAAATCTCCCAACTGGACCTTTTTGATTTGAATCCCACGTCATTTCGCGATTAAACACTTCTACTGTTTGAATTTCTTCAAAATCATGATCTTCTGAAGCCATCCAAAAAACAGGTACAAAATGATTTTCGGGATGTTGCTTATTCAATTCTTCAGTAGAACGAATAACGTGCAGAATTTTGTATATAAAGTAAATTGGTCCCGTAAAAATTGACAATTGATGTCCTGTAGTAATTGTAAACGTAGAAGACTTCTCAAGTAATTCAAGGTTCTTTTTTTGAATATCGCTTACATTTTTACCAGCGTAATTCCCTTGTAAAACCTTAGCTAAGATTGCTCTACTTTCCTTTGGATAATTAACTTCCTTTAACGCAATTTGCTTTTCAAAATGTTCTTCAGAAAACGTTTGATTGATGAACGGAATTACTTGTTCTTGATTGTAAGCTAATTGATTTTGTTGGTCGGTAAAAAGACCTGTCAATTGTCGATGGAAAGAGAATTTATGCATGGAACAAATTTACAAACTCTGGCGCAATATATCACTTGATTTAGGTCAATAAAAAAGCAGTTCAACATGTTTAATTTGCCATAGTGCAAAGATCAATTTTAGAATATTTCAACAGTTTTAAAAGAATTTAAGGAAAATTTCAAGATATCGGTATCTTTGCAAAAAAAAATAAACATGGAAGCACTTATTAAAACAAACAAAGGAGACATGCGTGTTTCTTTATACACAGAAGACGCACCAAACACTGTTGCAAACTTCGTTAAATTGGCGAAAGAAGGATTTTACAATGGTTTGAAATGGCACCGCGTTTTGCCTGATTTCGTGATTCAAGGTGGTTGTCCAAACTCACGTGAAGGATCGAATGGTATGCAGGGAACAGGTGGACCAGGATACAAAATCGATTGTGAATTAACAGGTGGAAACCAGTACCATGACAGAGGAGTTCTTTCAATGGCGCATGCTGGAAGAAATACTGGAGGATCTCAATTTTTTGTTTGTCATTCAAGAAACAACACAGCTCATTTAGACGGAAATCATACTTGTTTTGGAAAAGTAATTGAAGGCGTTGATGTAGTAGATGACATTCGTCAAGGGGATTCAATTGATGCAATTGAAATCATCGATTAAATCACTAATTCAAGAAACTAAAAAGCCCCGTTCTGCTATGCAAAACGGGGCTTTTTGTTGAAAATCTATTAATTATTTAACTGATTTCGCAGTTTTAACATAATTATCGTGAACAGGTTTTAAATCTGCACATTTCTCTTCAATTGATTTGCCCATTTGCTCATCTGTTAAATCAACATCAGTTGCAACATCAAAGGCACAAATCGCATAATCGATTTCCGTCATATCGATTTTAAATTCAGATGTATCAGCAGCTGCAGCAGCAGTTTTTTCACTCATACAATCACAAATTTTACCAGCAGCAGTATCATATTCTGCTTTTCCAGGTCCACCACAAGATGCAACTACTAACGCAAGAGCTGCAAGTGCTAAAAATTTTCTTTTCATACTTTGAATTTGATTTCTCTAAAAGTAGGTAAAAAGAGTTGCAGTTGATTCAATTGTTGAAAAATTCACGTAAAAATGAAGCTTTATTAACTTACTTATAGATTAGTCCTTTGCTCTAGCACTAAATTGTATATTGCTCGTTTTTTCAAACAAAATAAGTTTTTAACAATTCCGTTTTTTTGGTTTCAGATTGAACGGTTTCCATTAAATTTGTACCAATGAGTGATTTCGTTGTTTCAGCCAGAAAATATAGACCCCAGACTTTCGACACTGTCGTAGGTCAAAAATCTATTACAAATACGCTGAAAAACGCGATTAAAATCGATCACTTAGCACAAGCATTTCTTTTTTGTGGTTCACGTGGAGTTGGTAAAACAACAACGGCACGTATTTTAGCCAAAACAATCAATTGTTTCAACCGAACGGAAGCTGTAGAAGCCTGTGACCAATGTGATTCATGTCAATCGTTCAATTCGGGTGCTTCTTTGAATGTGTATGAATTGGATGCTGCTTCGAACAACTCGGTAGAAGATATTCGTAATTTGATTGATCAGGTGCGCATTGCTCCTCAACTTGGAGATTACAAGGTGTACATCATCGACGAGGTTCACATGTTGTCTTCTTCGGCATTCAATGCTTTTTTGAAAACATTAGAAGAGCCGCCAAAACATGCAATTTTCATTTTAGCAACGACTGAAAAACACAAGATTATTCCAACGATTCTCTCACGTTGTCAAATTTTTGATTTCAGCCGAATTAAAGTAAAAGACATCGCAGATCATTTAGCGAATATTGCGACTAAAGAAGGAATTACCGCGGATCCAGAAGCCTTGCACCTTATTGCCCAAAAAGCTGATGGAGCCTTGCGTGATGCGCTTTCAATTTTTGATCAAATTGTAACGTTTACAGGAACGAATTTAACCTATAAAAGTGTCATCGAAAATTTGAACATTCTGGATTATGATTATTATTTCAGAATAGTTGAAAGCATGCAAAAAGAAGATATTCCTTCTGCCCTGCTTTTGTTGAATGACATTTACGAAAAAGGTTTTGATGGTCACAACTTTATTGTTGGACTAGCGGACCATTTCAGAAATTTATTGGTTTGTAAAGACGTTAGAACTGCTTCTTTATTAGAAGTTGGTGAAAACATTGAGCAAAAATACATTGATCAATCCAAACAATTGGATGCTCACATCATTTTGCGTTCACTTGCTATTTTGAGCAAATCAGACGTCGATTACAAGTCATCAAAAAACCAACGATTACTGGTTGAAATGGCCTTGATGCAATTGTGTTCCTTGAATCAGGAGCTCGAAAAAAAAAATGGCTGACGGAACCTGTTGACATTCTTCCATTTCCAAATCAAAATTTACGCGACAAAGTCCCAGCGACTCCAAAGCCAAATGCTCCGGTCGTTAGGCAAGCTCCATTGGTTCAGCATGTGGAACCAAAAAACGCATCAGCACCAATTGGAAAATTGAGTTCGGCTACACTTTCGATCAAAGAGTTAATGGTGAAAAAAGAAGAAGAACAAGCTTCATCTAGCATAATGCCAGAAAATATGCCGATGAATTCTTTTTCATATGATCAAGTCAAAATGTTGTGGCGCCGATTTGCCTTTGAAATGAAGGAAAAAGGAATGGAAACCTTTTACAATGCCATGGTGAAACGTGAGCCAATTCAAAAAACAGAAACGCACTTTGTGATGGATGTGGATAATCAAATTCAGGTAGATTATATCACGCCACATCTACAAGATATGATTGCCTATTTCAGAAGAGAACTTAAAAACTATGCCTTTGAAGTTAGTTTCTCATTGAATGAAAATCCGGAACAAGAAGTAAAATTCCTTACTGGAAAAGATAAATTTGCTGCTTTAGCACGCAAGAATCCTAATCTTCACACCCTAAAAACTACGTTTAATTTGGATATTGAATTCTAATTTTAGAATTTGATGCGTAATTGAACCGTAATATCCGTTTTCACAGATCCTTTAATTTCTTCAGCACCAGAACCAATTGTTGAGCGATTATTGTATTTAAACACGCCATATCGCACCCATAAATCACAATGTCGCAGGAAGGAATATCTTACCATTGCATAAAAACGACTTCCTTGATAATAATATGCTGGAACTGCGAATACGTACAAGGCATTGTTCTCGTAGGTGTACAAGCGTGAATCATAACTATCTGTATCGAATAAGGCGTAGCGCAAGGATAAATCGAATGGGAGATTTTTTGGTTTAAACAAAATATCTTGTGTCAAAATCATTCCTTGTTCTGGCGTATTACTTGGTCGGTGAATTGTTACATATTCCAATCGACTTTTAATGGTGAAAAATTCACTTACTGCATACGATACATTCAAACGGTAATTGCGTTGCAACACATCTTCCAATTCCGTAACGGTTCCATCCGAATCACGACTATTCTTTTGACGCAACTGTTCACGGTAACGACCATAAATCTCAAGAATTTTATTTGGTTTGTATGATGCTTGCACCATGATTTCATGTCCTGCTGAAGGACCATCAACCTGGTATTTCATCCACGGAAACTTGAATAAATCAACATACGAATTTAGTGACCAAGCTGATGATAATTTCAATTTTAACCCAGCATAAATACCTTTTTCATTTTGTGTATTGCTACCTTCTGAAAAACCAGTATTGTAAAATGTTTGATATCCTTTTTGATAATTGCGGTACAATAAACTAAACGAAGCTCTTGAATCCAACGAAAAGAGAACACCGTGTAAATTTGCCCATTCACCAGAATAAGAAGAACGTGCTGTTTCACCGAAAAAATTAAAATTCTTAATCACCCAACTATAATCTGTACTAAACGAAAGCATGTTTTTTCCACGAAAATCAAATTGATTGTAGGGTGCAATCGCCTTATTAAAAGCTTTATCATAACCTTGATAAACTCCTGAAATTCCAAACTGAAAATTTCGGTTTCGATAGCGCAAATTGGAACCAGCAATTGTTTCTGTTAATGCGTCTTTCTTCGCAATTTCAGCATTCGTTCTGTGCAAACCTGACAAATTGATGCTGGAAACATATTCTAAATCATCATATAATGAATCTGCTAAAACAGAAGCATCCACTTTTTTAACCGACGCAAACGTCAACAGTGAAAATGATTTCCAACCTAAATCAAACGCCGCTCCTCGCATAAAACGTGATTCATCAACTGAAGTATATGCCTTTAATGGATTGGCCGTTTTTTTAATGTTCGTTACATCAGCAGTTTTTCCAAATGCATAACCTGACCAAAGATTTAATCCTTGACCAATTTGTACTTGATAATCTCCAAGTGCCACAGCCTTCAGGTATTTTCCACCTTTAAAAAAGGCATGAAAGGAATAAAAGTCAAAGCCGTTTTTTTGGGCACCACGAAAAAACTGTTCACCAGCATCTTTTTCACCCGTTACGCCAATACTAATGTTTGTTCGATAGGTGTAACGAAAGCGAGAATAATAGCGATCTGAATTACCATAATAATACGAATTGCTGGACTGAAGGATCGAATCTGGAACTTGCTGAAACCCCGATTTTTCTTGTGGCGTTGTTTGATAACGCAAGAAGGCTTCGTAATTCCCCTGATCAATTGCCTCTTTCCAAGAAATATGCAGATTATCCAATTTATCATCTACACGCACAAATGGTCGAACCAACTGAATCGTTTGTAAATCCCAATATTCAAGACTTTGCAACTCATAAATGGAAATCAACTTTCCATACAATTTAATGTGCAACAGTAAATCATTGATTTGTACTGCTGATAATAAATTGAGATCCTCCAATTCTTCAGCAGTTGCGCCATTCAAATTTAGTGGATGATCGAAATAGTAATTCAATTGCTCAACAACATTCGTCAAATCAATCTCCTCCGATTCCAATTGTTCTGCAATAAACTCGATTCGTTGTTGCACAACCTCGCTTTTTTCCTGCGCGAAACTTCCCAATGAACAACAAAGGAAAAGGACAATACAACTATTTCGCACCCAAGTTTGCATGTTTATTTATGCTGATAGGTGAAGGAAAAATGAGGCGACCAACCCAATTGCTGGTGATATGCGCTTCCAAAATCCAACTGAAAAACACTGAACTTGTACCCAAAACCAAAACTTAACTCAATTGGTTGAGTTGCGAATCCTCCACGTAAATAGAACTTTTCAACGAGCTGATATTCGATTCCTGCCTTCGCTCTTAACGGAAAATCAACATTCTTTTCAGCTTCGGCAGTAACCAACACTTTTTTAGAAAACTGGTAGCTTGTTCCCAAACGCATTAAAGTAGTAAAACGATCGTCTTGAAAATCAGCCAATTTGTTTCTACCGAGATTAAACGCAGAAACGCCAATGGTCCATTTCTCTGTAAGTTTTGCCAAAATCCCTACTTCTGCAGTTACCGTATTCTTACTTCCATAGTTTTCCGTCAAACGGATGTTTTGATAATTCAATTGAACACCAGCAGAAAATTTCTCGCTTAGTTTCATCGAATAGCCAAGTCCTACTCTATTTGTACGATACGTTTTGAAGCCATACGTTTGAGCTCCAAAAGAAATAACTCCTTTTTTCAATGGTTGACCATAAACCAAACCTTGCGATTGCAATTCTTTCAATAAAAATCGATTTTCATACGAGATCCCAAATGCTTGTTTTTCCAAATCAGCCATTGCACCTGGATTGTGGTGAAAAGACCAAACATCTGTCAAGGTAACAGAACTATTCGCCATTGAATTCGAACGCGCTCCCATGGGAAGCCATCCTTGTGCAACTAACGTAAGTGGTGCAAGAAGCAGTAGTCCAAAAATTGCTTTTAACATGCATTAAAAATATAAAAAACTTTATTCTTTGATTAATCTTTTTAGGTTATTCAACTTCGATTTATCAACATAATATGCATGTTCTACAAAAAACCACGAATTACCATTGTCTTCACTGATTGCAACGATTTGTTGTTTCTCTTTCAATATTTCATATGAATATTCATCTACTTGTGCCACATCAATCAAGGCATGAATTGACTTTCCTTCTTGTTGAATTAATCGAATCGTTGGATCATTCCACGTGATGCTATCTTGGGTACAATCAAATTTCGCTTGAAAAATGCTATCGCCTTGTTCTTTGTAATCGGCAACGACAGCTGGATATGTAAATGCCACATACGAAACCAATTGACAATCATTGCGCGCATGCAAGTAGCCAGCCATGGATTGATTTAATTTTTGCTCTTGATCAGCATTCAAAGCACAAGATGCCAGCACAACAAGTGATAGCAGAATGAATAGATATTTCATAGTTGGGTTTTTAGTGTAAATTCTTCTTCAGAAATGATGGAATAAGGAGATTCTGCTTGCAACATGTCTTGAATTTTCAAGATTTCAGGATATTGTTTTGCTTCTACCGAATAATGCAACACTTTTGAGCCCATCAATTGGACTTCTTCAAACAAGCGATCTGAAAGGATCTTGTAAAAAGTCTTATCGTTTGAAAGCTTACGGTATTGCGGAAAGTCCGTATTTTTATCATTCATAAAGTAAAAATAAGGATGTTTGCGAATAAATCACATGCGGAAGCGTATCAATTTCAATTGAAAAAATCGTTTGACCAGGCAATTGAATTGTACAATCAGGCGGTTACTGAAAGTCCTGATCACGCTGATTGTTATGCCGATCGCGCATTTTGTTTCTTACAACAAGGAAAGATATCTGAAAGTATTGCTGATTTTTCAAAAGCAATTCAATTGCAACCTCAGTATGGATTTCGCTACAGTTGTCGTGGATTTGCTTTTCAAATTAGCAACCAAACGGAGGCTGCAGATGCTGATTACAAAAAAGCACTTTCTATCGATCCGAAAGACACCATTGCCATCAACAATGCGCCACAATTACTACAAAAATCGACGGTTCCTTTGGTTAATCCAGCAGTGATTCGTGCAAAAATTCTGTCGACATATTTAGAATTTCAAAAACGCTTTCCATCGATGGAAGAACAACAGAAATTTCTTCAATTCATCCAAAACAATACTCAAAAAAAATAAGTTGCACACTTTCAAGGCTCTTTAAATCATGACGAAAAAAGAAAAAGCTCAATACATCGTTACAGAATTAGAAAAATTGTACCCAGAAACTCCTGTTCCATTGGACCACACGGATGCGTACACACTTTTAATCGCTGTTTTACTTTCAGCCCAATGCACAGATGTTCGTGTGAATCAAGTCACTCCTTCTCTTTTTCGTTTAGCAAATAATCCCTTCGACATGGTAAAATTGCGCGTTGAAGAAATCAAAGAAATTATTCGTCCATGTGGACTTTCACCACGTAAATCCCAAGCGATTTTTGAATTATCACAAATTTTAATTGACAAATACCTAGGCGAAGTTCCAAACGAAATGCATTTATTGGAAGAATTGCCAGGTGTTGGACATAAAACAGCTTCGGTTGTCATGTCACAAGCATTTGGGGTCCCTGCATTTCCAGTTGATACGCACATTCATCGTTTGCTGACGCGTTGGGGAATTACTTCTGGGAAAAATGTTGTTGTAACCGAAGCAGATGCGAAGAAAGTGTTTCCGCGTGAATTGTGGAATAAATTGCACTTGCAGATCATTTTCTACGGTCGTGAATATTCGCCGGCAAGAAGTCCGAAGTTGGAAATCGATTACATTACAAGAACAATTGGTACGAAGGCTGCGCTGGCTGAATTGAGGTAGGGATAGGGCTTCGAGAGCCTCAGCCCACATAAGAGAATTTCGACTTGCATATTTACGAATAAGACTTTGGGGTTGGTTATAATTAGCGTTTCTTTCTATACCTTTGAAGCAAATCAAATCAAATGAATGCGGACTTTCTTTCGGCAATGCTTTCCACCCTATTTTTTCTATTGCTCGTTCCTGCGGTGACATTGATTTTTCTGCATCAATTAACGATTATGCGCACCTTAAATTCTTCAGTAAAGAAACTTGTTTCAATTTTATTGTTTCTGGGTGTTGTGGCGCTTGTTTTATACCTCAAACGAACATTCCACTATGAAACCTACATGTATTTCATTTATTACATGCTCATTCTGGTTGGAATTAGCATTCTGCTGCGCTACAGACGCCAAAACAAAAACAATTCATCGAACTAGTTTCAACAAAATAGCAAACGTTAGAATTAAACATGAAAAACTACATTACAGATCTTGAGTACATCAATGAAGATTACACAAAAAATGTATTCGAACGAGGCGAATACGAAAACTGTACGTTTGAAAACTGCAATTTTGCTGGAACGCATTTAGCTGAAAACATTTTTGTAGAATGCACCTTCATCAATTGCGATTTTAGCAATGCGAATCTTGTAAATACATCCTTCAGGGATGTGCAATTCGATTCATGTAAAATGTTAGGACTTCATTTCGATGAATGCAATCCGTTTTTAATTGCTTTTCATTTTTCCGCTTGCGCACTCAATTTCAGTTCGTTTTATAAATTAAAATTAAAAGGAAGTCGTTTCAGCCATTGCAATTTGGAGGAAGTCGATTTCACTGAAACAGATTTAAGTTTGGCTAATTTCACCGAATGTGATTTTAACGGCGCTACGTTTGATCGATCTATTTTGGAAGGAACAGATTTTAGAACTTCGTTTAATTTTATTATCGACCCAGAAAACAACCGCATAAAAAAGGCAAAGTTCTCACGAAATACCTTGGCAGGACTGCTGCGGAAATATCAGATACAAATTGAGAATTAATGATTCTTAATTCGTGATTCATCATTCATGATTTGTGAAGGATAAGTGTTGATCGATGAGTGATGAGAGATAAGCATTGGACTCTTGAACCATTGAACCCTTTGAACCATTGAACCCTTTGAACTATTGAACCCTTAAACCACTTGAACCCTTTAAACCATTTAATCAAAATTTCTTACTTTTGTCCTAGATTATAATAACCACTTGATATGCGCTATCTTCTATTACTTTGTTTTCTGATTAGTTCATCTTTTTCTTTACTTGCTCAAACTACTGAAACTGAAAAAAAATTAGCTGAACTTGTTACGATTTACAATGAAATGTCAGATTTCCAAGATTTATTAACTGCTGGCGAAGTATATGACGAAGATTTTGTTGAATTGTACTTCTATGAAAGTGATGCTAAACCCTTGATAAATTATATCAATCAGTATGGGAATGAGGATCAAAAAGCTACAGCTCGGTATTTCGAAATGTTCATTCAATATGAATTGTCGTTTACTCATGGAATGGCAGGGGAACACCAAGAAGCCTATGCAATTATGAGTAACATCAAGTCCGATTTTGAATATTTTTCAAACCAATCTGTCTACCCACTTCGTTATGTACTAAATGGATTAAATTACACGATTAGTTATTCCAACTTTGAAACTACTCTAGTGGAATATTATACCAGCATGTCTGAAATTTGCGCAAATATTGGTAAAGCAGATGAATCATTAACTTGGGCAAAAAAGGAAATCTCAATGCGTAGTTCAATTCTTTGGTATAATTATATTTCATTCAACAAAGCAATTGATGCAAAGAAAAATTTAAAACAAATTGATTCAGAATACATTGATATGCTCATTGAATGGGTAAAAACATATAATACGTTAGACACAACTTATCTAACTACAATCCGAGAGAATAAATATCCTAGTCCCATTTTGATGTCAAATAAATTAGTTTTAGCTGTTGACAGTCTTCCTTATCTAGCAAAAAACGGTGACCAATTAGCATCATTTGCACGAACGATAAAAACAAACTATCCATACCCTGCAGCAGATGTTTATACACGCATTTTAAAACTGGATCAAGCATCTCTCTCTAATGTTGATGAGGCCTTATCTTTTTACAAAGAGTTGGTTCAAACCAATACGAATGCTTTTCTCTGGTCGAACGAAGGAAATACAAAAGACATCGTTCGAGCAGGTTGCAACAAAATGAAAGGAATGTTGAACAGTAATTCTTCTTGCTTTTATTGGACAAATTTAAGTACCTATTATTCGATGGTCGAAGAAACAGCTTTATCATTGGATGCGCTAGAGCATGCAAACATTTGCCAAAAAGAAGCAGATCGCGCAGCGAAAAAAGCAAGTCGTAAAGCAAATAGTGAATTTGGTCTCTGCTTGAGTGCATATCCAATCCCAATGATTTGGGGGAATTTTGGTGGTTCTGTTGAATTTAACTTTGAAAAAGTCGCATTAACGGTAGCAGCAACAAAAATTGGTCACGATAAAGATTACCAAAATGATTTTTACAATCCCATTCAAGCTGATATGGCCTATTTCGATTATTATGGAAATGAATTGGACCGCGAAACACTTTATTACAATGGTTCTCGCGTGAATACATCTCTTAAGTTTTTAATGGCTGAGCAATCGGATACGCGCGGCTATTTTTCCCTCAACCTCGGTCGCGTAATGAAAACCTATGATCCAATTTTGACAAGTATTTACGACACTATTACTGCAGCGCCCGTTTATTATGGAAACATTGTTGCTAAAGAGAAAAAATACACGTTTTTCGTTGGATTTGGCGCACAAGGAATGTTATCCGACCGATGGATGATCGACGCAGGATTAGGAATCGGTGTTTCATTGCCAACATTAACTGTCGACAGTCCGTATTTCTCAGATCGCTATTATTTCAACAGTTACTTGGTACAAAGTTCACAAGACAATAAAATTGGAATGTCGGGATATATGAATGTTTCCATTGGCTATTATCTTTTCAAACCTTAATGTTTTTTCCTGCGTTCTGTTATCTTTGAGATGAATTTGAGAACTCCGTGAGAAAACGTTTATTGATTTTACTGCTTCTAATTGTTGGACAAACGACCTTTGCTCAAGAAAAATCGCGCTTTTCCAATAATCTGTGGATCCGTGTCGATGGGCATTATGGCTTTGTGATTCCAGAATACAAACATTTCAATTTGTACGTCAACAAACCTACACAAGCACTTGAGGTAAGTCTTTTCAAACGAACCACTGGAAAAACAGATTGGGAACAATTGTACAAATATCCTGAATACGGTTTAACGCTGCAATACACAAGCCTTGGAAACAAGGACATTCTTGGACATGAAATTGGTTTATTTCCTTACGTTCAATCGTTCATCATTCGTAAGCCGAAATTTCAATTCACCCATCAATTTGGATTTGGAATTGGCTATGCCACCAAACGTTTCGACCTAGAAACCAACTACAACAATATTTCGGTTGGTTCACATGTCAACATTCATTTCAATTTTAAATTGGGAACACGTTTCGTTATCACACCGAAATGGACTTTTCAAAGTGGTTTATCCTTTACACACTATTCCAACGCAAACATGGCCGAACCCAATTTGGGCGTTAATTTATTTGCCGCTTTTGCCGGTTTATCCTTTGCTGCGGGACAACAAGACGATTTTAAAAAGACTGAAATCGCACAACACACTCCGAAACACGAATTGGCATTCATTTATGCTGCTGGAGGAAAACATACGCGCGCATTGCAATCAACGGTCTATTTCACCTCATCAATGAGTGCCGAATACAAATACCATTGGAAACGTAAATTCCACATTGGCGCCGGAGCAGATGTCTTTTACGATTCATCTACAGAAATTGAAATGGCCGCAGATAATGCTGTTCACAAATCAATTTATGACTTCCGCACAGGCATTCATGTCTCACAAGAATTGGTTTACAGTAAATTCAGTTTTATCTTGCAAGAAGGTGTTTATTTGGGGTTAACAGATCATGTTGATCATGCGACAATGTATAATCGCGGAATACTCCGTTGGAAATTCAATGATCATTTCTTGATGCACATTTCGATGAAATCACACTTGCACATTTTGGATTATCCTGAACTTGGCTTCGGCTACTTTTTTGTGAAGAAAAAATGAGATACTTCCTTTACATAGCAATTCTTTTTGGGTCTATCAGCTTTGGTTCATGCAAGAAAGCAATGACCAAAACAACGCTTGAAAAGAACCTTGAACAATTTGATACCTTGGCATTGAATTCGGCATTTGAAGTACATTTGATTCAGGGAACGAGCAACGCCATTCGCATTGAGGGAGCAAGTAAAATTTTGGAGAACATCGATTTTACGATTGACAACAATACCTTGACCATCGAAAACAATTATCACGGAAATTGGATGCATCCAAAGAATAACAAAGTTCTGATTTACTTGACAGTTGACACCTTGAATCGCATCATTGCCAATGAAACGTGCATCATTCAGTCCGACAATCAACTGGTGGCTGATGAATTGGGCTTGATCATGAAAAGTAAACTGAACAATGCTTCATTGGACGTCAATTGCACAACATTTTACTACTGGAACAATTTTCCTTGCGGTGGGAAAATCACCTTGAAAGGCACGTGCAATGAAGTTAAACTTTGGAATGTAGCACTCATGGCTGTTGATGCGAAGGAATTAGCAAGTCAATTCGGCTATGTGGACAACGCTTCAAAAGGATCAATTTTCGTGAACTGCGCACAGAAATTAAGCTATAAATTAACAGGTGAAGGAGACATTCATTTATCAGGAAATCCAACTATCATCGAAAAATTAGAAGAATCCGGAAAAGGAACATTAATACTTGAATAAGATGCAAAGCAAAGCCCAAACAGTCGAAAACTACATGAACGATCTACCAGAAGAGCGCAAAGCTCCGATGCAACGTTTACGTGAATTGTTTAAAGCGAATCTTCCTGAAGGATTTGTTGAACAAATGAGTTATGGAATGATTGGTTATGTTGTTCCGCATTCAATTTATCCGAAAGGTTATCATTGTTCTCCTGAACTTCCGTTGCCGTTTATCAATGTTGCTTCACAAAAGAATTTTATTGCTGTTTACCACATGGGAATCTACAGCGACGAAAACTTGTTAAACTGGTTTGTAGAGGAAT
Source organism: Crocinitomicaceae bacterium (assembly GCA_023262855.1). GTDB lineage: Bacteria > Bacteroidota > Bacteroidia > Flavobacteriales_D > Crocinitomicaceae > M0103. The sequence goes on along the minus strand of JALQYQ010000045.1, from coordinate 11,646 downwards.
ATCCAAAGCACTCAAAAGCAAAACTCGACATGGGAAAATCATGCATTCGTTTCAAAAAGATGGATCAAATCCCTTACGAACTATTGGGTGAATTACTCACTAAAATGACCGTGAATCAGTGGATTGAATGCTACGATGCGATTTTAGTGAAAGGGAAATAATAGTTTCCAACTCACAATTGCATTTTTTGGACAAATCTCCTGTACCTTTGTCCTCCAAAAAGTGAATAATCGTGTCAGAAAAACAAGCAGCACCTCCATCCTATTTCACCCGTTTTCAATCGTCGGTTGAAAGTATTGCCTTGCCTGAACAATTTGATTATCCTTTTTATTACGAGCCAAACGAATTGGCACTCATCGCCGCAAAAGAATTACAAGATTATCTCGCGAATCAAAGCGATTGGGAACATAACTTCGGAATCGAGGAAGGACAAGAAGGACTTGTGATTGGGAAAATGTTTGGCGTGCTGGTGGTTAAAAATCAAGCTGGAGAATTAGGATACATCAGCGCCGTTTCTGGTAAACTCGCCGGACACAATCAACACGAAAAGTTTGTTCCACCTGTTTTCGACATGTTGTTGGAAGATGGCTTTTATAAAAAAGGCGAAGCAATCGTGAGTGAAATCAACGAACGCATTGAACAGCTCGAGCAACTTCCCGCTTATCACGATGCAGTGAATAACTTAAGCCAAGGACGCAAGCAGGCTGAACGTGAATTATCCGATTTGAAAGCCTTCAATAAAGCAGGAAAAGATCGTCGTAAGGAAGAACGATTACAAGCCGAAAACGACTTGACTGGTGAAGCATTGGAACTGCGTTTATTGGAATTGAATAAGCAAAGTATTTACGAAAGTTACCGCTTAAAGGATTTAACCAAAGCATGGAAAGAGCGCATTGAAGCCTTGGAAGCTGAACTGGCACTTTTCTCCGATGAATTAGAACGTTTGAAAGAAGAGCGCAAAACAAAATCTGCCGCTTTACAAAATGAAATTTTCGATCAATACTATTTTGTAGATCAATACTTACAGAAGAAAAGTTTGGGGGCAATTTTCAAAAACACACCCGAAGGACGACCAACTGCTGGAGCTGGAGAATGTGCCGCACCGAAACTATTTCAATACGCCTTCACGCATCAACTTACACCCGTTTGTATGGCTGAATTTTGGTGGGGACAATCGCCGAAATCAGAAATCCGCATTCACGGACATTACTACCCTGCTTGTCGCGGAAAATGCGAACCGATTCTTGGTCACATGTTGCAAGGAATGAACATCGCGGACAATCCTATGTTGACGAATCCAGCTGAAGGAAAAGAATTATCCATCGTTTGGGAAGATGAACACGTGGTGATTATCAATAAACCAGCAGAATTTCTATCCGTTCCAGGAAAAAACATCGATGATTCAGTATTAACACGTTTACAGGTTTTGTATCCAGATGCAACAGGTCCGTTGGTGGTGCATCGTTTAGACATGTCAACGTCCGGCTTATTGATTGCCGCGAAAACATTGGCTGTCCACAAACAAATCCAACGACAGTTCATCAAGCGCGTGGTCAAAAAACGCTATGTTGCTTTACTCGAAGGAATTGTCAAAGAAGACGAAGGGTTCATCGATTTGCCTTTGCGTGTTGATTTAGAAGATCGTCCGCGCCAATTGGTATGTTTTGAACACGGTAAACCCGCACAAACAAAGTGGAAAGTCATCGAACGCAAAGATGGTCGCACCAAGATTCACTTTTATCCAATCACAGGTCGCACCCATCAATTACGTGTCCACGCAGCACATCCGCAGGGCTTAAATTGTCCAATCGTTGGTGACGATTTGTATGGGACACGCTCAACGCGTTTGCACTTGCACGCAGAATGGATTTCGTTTCGTCATCCGATTACGCATGAGTTCATGGAAGTGGAACTTGAAGGGGAGTTCTAGTTTTTCAACGCACTAATAATTTTTTAACGCGGAGGAGCTAAGAAAAAAAGAGGCCGCAAGAGACGCTTCGCTATGAGTTTCACTTCACTTAATATTTTCACCACTGAGGCACGGAGGACATGCAGAGCGTATAACGCATTATGCTTAAGATTTCCAAAGTTAATTTTGATAAATCCCGAAGTACAAATCATTTTAAAAAAAGCTATCTTCGAAACCTTAAGATTAAAAAATGAAAATGAAACTACTTGCATTCACCCTATTGATTGTTGTATTTACGTTTATAGGTTGTTCTACGAATCCGAAATCTATTTCAGAATTAAAATTTAATGGAATCGTCGCTCAATCTGAAAAAGAACCTGGAACTCTCTACTATTTAATCGGAAATGGATTTAACATTGCCACTTCTGCATCTTCAACCGATTCAATTGTAAATAGTTGGATTCAAAAACATCCCGAAGCCTTAGTTCAACCAATATATGCTTTTGGTAAAAATGAAGTGACAATGAAATTCTGTTTAGTATTCGACGGAGCCGACACTCTTAATAACTATTTAATCCGCCAAGGTTGTTATGAAGCGAATGCAATGCGTATTCCAAATTCATGGAATGAGATCATTGTTGACGACAGAAGATTAATTGAAAGTTTACCAGGTGAACCGTTTTTTGAAATTTACCTAGGCGAAGAAGCTCAAATTAGCTTTCAAGAACAAATTACAGCAGCAGAAAACAAAGCAAAGAAAAACAAAATAGGACTTTGGAAATAGATTTAATATGTTTGTCATTTCAATAATTAAAATTACAGTTTAAATAGTTGTAAATTTTTATTGACCGATAAACCAGAAAGTCATGCAAGAAGAAAAGCTGACAAATTCAATCTATGAAAAGCGTTTTGTTGAAGAGTTATTTGACAAAATGAGTGGTACTTATGACCGTATGAATCACATTACTTCCTTTGGTTTCAGTGCGAGATGGAGAAAACAATTCATCAAAGACTTAAACATTGAAAATGCCAAAGTTGTTGTCGATTTAATGTCAGGAATGGGCGAATGTTGGAAACCAATTCTACATCATTGTACTCCTGAAACGGAAATAATAGCCTTGGATTTTTCTGGCGAAATGGTTAAACACGCAAAAAACAGAATCTCAAGCTTAAAATCCCAATCGATTACAGTTTTGAAAGAGGATGTATTCAACAATTCAATCGCTTCTTCGTGCGCTGATAGTGTCGTTTCTGGTTTTGGACTAAAAACATTTTCAGAGGAGCAACTGAATGATCTGGCAAAGCAAATTCACCGAATACTCAAACCAAATGGTACCTTCAGTTTAATTGATGTTTCAGTTCCTTCCGGAAAAATCTTGAAGTTCTTCTATTTATTTTACTTAAAACGCATCATTCCAGTGCTTGGATGGCTGTTTCTGGGAAAAGTTTCAACCTACAAAATGCTGGGCGTTTACACCGAAAAGTTTCAAAATGCACAACGAACAAAACAACTGTTCGAACGCCATTCATTCGAAGTGGAATATTACACCTACTTTTTTGGGTGTGCATCTGGAATTAAAGGTAAGAAACGACCCGAATAAGTTTTGTAGTACCTTTGATTACAGGAATAACCTACTTTAACTATTTTTTAATGCTTGTATAACTTAATCGAATCAATCCTTTTACGAATGAAAAGTTTCTACCCAATTAAAAATTTGACGATTCTCATTTTTCTACTTATCCAACTGAGTGGCACATGCTGTATGAACGAATACCGCGCACTTGTGAACGGTGAAATGATGTATGCAGAAGCTGGAAATGTAGCCGTAAGAAAAGATAAAAACCTAAATAACAAATCATATTGGTTCAACCAATTAAAACAGGCTAAGAAACGTTTCGAGCAAACAAATAAGGTTGAAGATTATTCAGATTTAGGCGTCATGTATGTTTACACGGGGAATTATCAGAAGGCAAAAAAAATCTTCATAGAAATTGAGCAAAAAAAACCTGGATTGTATCGAACTGCTGCAAATCTTGGAACAACATACGAGTTACTTGGACAAAACGATTCAGCACTTGTATGGATTAAAAGAGCGATTTCAATCTATCCCATTTCGCATGGAGGTTCGGAATGGATTCATGTCAAAGTGCTAGAGGCAAAACTCAAAGCTAAAGGAAATGAAGCATTTTTACATGGTTTTAATGTGCTTGATCTCGATTTTGGATCTTCCGAAATTCCAACAAACATAAAAAAGCTTGATTTAAAAAAGTTAAAGAAACACCTGCGTATCCAATTAGCAGAACGCATGTCATTTATCGAACCGAAGGACCCAATTATCGCGCAACTGTTATTCGATTTAGGTAACGTTTCTGCAATCGATGATGATGCAACTAGCGGACTTCAAATTTTTCGACAAGCAAAAAAATACGGTTATTCTACTGCTGTTTTTGAAAGCAGAATGAACTATTTTGAAAAACTACAACGGAAGGTAGAATTCAGAACGAAGGCTGAGGAATGGGTCAAAGATCATTTAATACTTTCACTCATTCTTTGTGGCATTAGTTTAATCTTTGTATTAGTTATAATTCGATTCGTTTATAAAAAACTAAAAAAAAGAATCAATAAAAACAAAACCACCAATGATAGCAGTCAAAGGTCAATAAACGATCGTGGTTCAAGACAAACTTCGAACGATTAAAGTCGTATCTTCACATGTAAAGATGAATTATGTATTTTATAACATTAATCAATCGTCACTAGAATCAATGCAAATAAAGCTAATTACATTATTCCTTTTTCTTCCCTTCATTGGAATTTCGCAGCATATTGGATCTGTTGTAATTGTACCTACTACTGAAACAAATTTGGATTCATCAAGCAGTTATATTTACTGTGCTACAATGGAAATTATGTGGAATGAACTAAATAATTATATTGGAAAAAAACCAAAAACGGCTAACAAAATTTCGAGTATTGAATTATTGAATAAAGTGATTTCAAATAAATACCAAATTCCAATTGAAGACAAGTATGTTGTTGTAAAGACTGGGTTTGTAAAAGATTCTATTCTTGACAAAATAAATAGCGAACTCGATCAAAAATTTAACACCCACTGGAATCCGTCTCACAATCTAAATCAAAACGATTTGGTTGCTTTTTCTTTTTTAAGAAAAGATGTAACATTCTATCACCTTTTAAATGATAAGTTTTACAATCTTCCGTTTAATAATGGAAACAGTGTCAATGTGGATTATTTTGGAATCAAAGAAGGAAATCCAGAGCAAAGTAGAACAGACATTATTGTACATGATTACAAAACCTCGGATGATTTTATTGTTCAAATGAAATGCCGTGATAGTTTAGATGAAATCTATTTTGCCAAAATTCCTCTTCAAACAAGTTTAGCAGACGCGTACCAAACTGTTTTAAAGCGCATAAACACTAATAATTCGGAACTTTTTAACGGTGGAGACATTTTGCAAATTCCATTTATCAAGTTTGACACAACAACGAATTATTCCGAAATCGAAGGCACCACGTTGAAAAACAGTCAAAATGATAGATTAGCGTTTCAACATGTTTCACAACGCATTAGTTTTGATTTGAATCAGCAAGGAATTAAATTGGAATCTTCTGCGCATAGCTATTTAGAATTTTCAGATGCTGATAATCCACCACCAAGACTTTTGGCTTTTGATAAACCTTTTTTAATTATTATGAAGCGTAACCAATCAGATTCCCCTTACTTTATGTATTGGGTCTCGGGTGTTGAATTTATGAGAAGTTATATTCTTGAAAGTCACCAGTTATCGGAAGTTGAGAAAACATTCGTTGGCAGGTGGAAGATTACAGAAAAAATTCTCTCAGATGGAAGAATCGAAACCTATTCCGAATTTGATCAAGTTTACGATTTTAAGTCAGATGGGACATTTGATTGTCATCGACCTGGATATGAAATAAAAAAAGGCAGTTGGAGTTTTTCATCCAACGTCCTCAGTTTGGATTGGTTAAATTCGAACATTGAAGCTGACAATAAAATCGAATTGAAACTAATTGATTGTACATCAGATAAATTTACAATTGATGGAAAAACCAAACTAGTTTTTAGAAAGGAATAAATTTTAAACGTGAATGAATTCAATGTATAATTCTAAAGTCGATATGAAATTAATTTCATTTAAATCAATTCTAGGGAATCTTATATAAAGGTATCAAACTGCTGCATCAATAAACAGAAACTTTTTTAAGACATTGAATCTGATTAAGCATTAACTTTCATCCCAAAAAACAACTTAAACAAAATAACAACTACTAATTTTAACACATGAATACATTTCGATTCTTCATTCTTCTGATTTCATTTTCTATTAGCTCTTTTACGTGTTTTACACAAAAAAATGAGCGAGAATTAAAATTCGAACAATTCCCACTTTATGAAGAAGTTTACACGTTTTTAAGTCGAGAAATTAAATACCCTTGTACGGATTATCATTATAGTTTAGCAAAAAAACCAGACGGCTATTACTTGGTTTTACAAAATTACAATGAAGGGCAAATTTCAGATGTGATTTACCAAAAAATTTGGGATGCCAGTACAACCAAGTACATTTTACCAGACATTGAAACCTACTTGGATAAATCCGGGGGAGAAATAGACAACCCACTTAGCGAACTAATTCGTAACGAAATTCATTATGATTTCATGTATGTTTATGGCTATCCTGAATGGGTCAGTGATTTAGAAAGTATTATATCCAACAAAGAGAACATCTCGTCTAAAGAATATGAAATGCTTGCACGAGCAACGTCTGAACAAGCTTCCGACTTTATTCATCCGAACCAATACGGTAGCAATTTAGTTGAAACAAAAAATTTGAAAGACCCTATTTATGAGAAAATTGAACCTTATCGTGTCGAACAGTTTATTAAACGATCGCAAACAAGTTTATCTTATTACAATCGAATCAAAAAGCAAACACCAGATTATCACCCATTGATTATTAGTGATCTTGATTTAAAGATTGCTCATGATCAAATGCATTGTTACAGTTACCTAATGTCTGTAAAAGAACCAGAAGCAGCAAAAGTATTCTTAGATCAAGTGAATTACAATGAGGGTTATTTAACGTATACGAAAGATCTTTTAGAAGCTTGTCCCACGAATGCCATTCTGTTGACTCACGGTGACACAGATACCTATCCCTTATGGTATCTTCAAGAAAAACAAGGATACCGCAAAGATGTGTTGGTGTTAAACTTATCATTGATGCAAACAGCGTGGTATTTAACAATGACCAAAGAATTACTTAATTATTCGTCTGAACTATCGAAAACAGATCTCACCAATTTATACCGCGAATTTTTCATCATGGAAGAAATGCAAGAAAATGAAGAGGTATTGCCGTTTAAAGAATGGATGGATTTGGCAAAAAAACGATACAGCAAAGTAATTGAACAGCGTTCCAATGCAAGTGATTATGAAAAAAACAGCATTTATATCTATCTTCCGAATGCCTTTATGCTCAACCTAAATGGTGAAGAATATCCTGTAAGCATCACAAATTACTATGTTTCAATGGTTGACATTGTGACATTGGATCTCATTCATAGTAATCCGAAACGCGTCGTGTTAACAACCTCACCAATCGCTTTTTCAAACATGAGTTTTCTAACTAATTGCGCTTTACGAGGTCCTGTCTTTGAATTAACCTCAGAAGAAAAAGAAAACTATAAGGACAATAAATCAACCGATTATGCATTGAAATACATCAAAAAAGTTGATCCACAGATGATCCAACTAATGGGTGATGTAGGTAAGAATAAATTGTCAATGATGTATAACGATTTAGCCTCAATGTTTGATTCCGAATCAATTCAGAAAAGCCTGCTTAATGAACTTTCAAAAAAATTCCCGAATTCATTCCTCATCGCAAATTATTCACCTGAGTTTCTAACATCAATTGCAGAGGCGTCAGCCGAAATTGATCCAATTGTTTGTAGCAAATTCAAGGAAGATTATGCTAGTACTGCGTTATCCTTCATTAACAAGATAAGCATAAATAACGCAACCATAAAGAAGGATGTTAAAGACCTTCAATACATTTTTCAGATTTATGCGGAAGCTGATTGGCAGTTAACGAATGCTAAAAAATCTAACTTCTCAAAAACTGAAAAACGCGTTTTAACTGCAATTAAGGACAAACTGAATGAACTATCTGAATCAAAACCGATAGATGATTTAATTTGGACTAGAGGTCTGATTGACTCATTGACAATTGCTTTCGAAGAAATCAAGCTTTAATGAGATACTTGCAGGAATACTGAGATGATTTTTAACTAAACATGAAGAATTTTCAACTTTTTCTTATTCTGATGGTTCATTCACCAAGTTTTGGGCAAGCAAAAAATTGTCATTCGGTGAATGTTCAAGGTAAAAGGTGTAATATTCAATTGATCAAAGAATCAAATGACACAATCTATGGAGTTGTCGGAGATGATTGCTATATAACGAACTTTGACCTGTCGAAAAATGCCACCTGGATAATTTACACGCAAGACACTTCGCATATTCGTGAAATAATCAGCTATTGTAACGGCTTACAATCGAACAGACATGTTGAATATTACCAAAATGGAAAATTAAAAACTCAGTGCAACTACGAAAACGGTGAATTGACAGGACCCTACTTAACATTCTATGAAACTGGTACCATTCGATGCGCTGGCTCCATAATTAAAAGTCATTTTATTGGTACAAAATTCACCTATTGGGACAATGGAGCAGTCGCTGAGGTTGAAATTTCGACAGAAAATTCACGTTATAGGCAGTTTGTTAATTATTATGATCCTTCTGGAAATTCACTGAACGAAACAGAATTTAAGCAAATGTGGGGTTGCGACTGAAAAGAAATTGCTGAGATAACATCGTCCTACTAAATCTCTACTACAATTAAAAGGTACACTTCTTGCATGAAAGGCAAAAATTCCGTGTATGAAATTCTATTTTTTTCTGTTGCTTCTGCCCTTTGCTTCGTGCCAATCGCAAACTAATTTACCAACAACTAAGATTGTTGAGAACGAATCATCACAAAGTGATACAATCGAAACGTTTTACGAAGCAAACAAAGGCAATGATCTTCCAAGTAAATCAATTGGTAGCGTATCAAATGGAAGTTTACTAAATGGAAAATTACTACCTTTTTCTGGAACGAATTTTCGCTATTTCGACACCACTAGTTATTTGAATAAACGTGCTTTTGTTCACGATCAATTACTTAAAACTGTTCTCAGCTGTTACAAAGAATGTGAGATTGCTTTTCCATCTCATTCCTTTTGCATCATGGAATGTTCCAACGAAAAAGGAGGAAAAATTGCGCCACATCACACGCATCAAAATGGTTTGAGCATCGACTTCATGACACCACTCGTCAAAGATGGAAAACCGTATTATGCATTGGACTCACTTGGTGCAGAACATTATTTACTTGAATTTGATGCTGAAGGAAAAAATTCGGATGACAAAACCATTGAAATCGATTTTGAAACCGTCGCTCACCATTTGTGGATACTCGAACAAACGGCGCGCAAAAACGGACTTAAAATCAGCAAAGTGATTTGGAAATTGGAATTAAAGGATGAATTGTTCGCAACTGAATACGGCAAAAAATTGAAAGCACAAAACATCTATTTCGCACAAAACCTAACGCCCATCATCAATTCTTTACACGATGATCATTATCATGTCGATTTTGAACTCACTAGAGACTAGAAACTAGTGACCAATGACTAGAGGTTTTCTTTAAATTAATCTAGCTGATAGAGTATTGAATTACGAATCATGAATCACAAATCACGAATCACGAATCACCCTGTCTGCGCTGGAGGCTACGACAGGCAGGGAATCATAAATCACAGCTCTGCTGTGTTCTTCGAAAGTCCTTTCCACAACAAGTAAATACCAGCTACAACAAGTGGAATACTTAACAATTGTCCTGTGTTCAAGACCAAATATTCATCGCGTGCCGTTTGACCCATTTTCACAAATTCTACCATGAAACGTGCGCCAAAAATGAGGATTAAGAACGCCCCAAATACAACACCTGGTTTTTTCCACAAATCACGTTTCCAGAACAAGAACATTAAAATCAAGAAGGAAATAAAGTAACAAATCGCCTCGTACAATTGCGCAGGGTGACGCGGAGTTGAATCATACCCACACAAAGCATCATTGTAGAACTGTGAAAAACTGAACGCCCATGGAACATTTGTTGGATCTCCTACAATTTCATGGTTCACCAAATTACCCAAACGAATAAAGGTTCCTGCAATGGCAATCGGCGCTGCAATGCGGTCCAAAATCCACAAATAAGGTTTGTTGATGACTTTTTTCGAGAAATACCACAAGGCAATTAAAATCACAATCGCACCACCATGGCTCGCTAAACCACCCTCCCAAACATAGAAAATGCTCAAAGGATGTTCAAAATATCCTTCTTGTTTAACGCCGCAGTTATCAACGAAATCCCAGTAAGGACCGTAGAAAAACACATGTCCTAAACGTGCTCCAATAACGGTTGCTGGAACCATGAACAATACAAGTTTATCCAATAATGCGTCTTCAATTCCTTCTTTTCGGAACATTTTACGAATCACAAAATACCCAAGAATCATTCCTGTCACAAACAGTAAACCATACAAGTTAGGTGTTTTGTACCCTTCAATAATTTCAGAACTTACGTCCCAGTTGATAACTCCAATCACGCTTAATGCTCTTTATTTGATTCGACTAAAGATAATGGTTTTTCTTTATTTACTTGGAATTGCAATTTTTCAGAGCGTCCTTTCTTAAAGATTTTATTGCTGACTTCTTTTCCTTTACGCAAGGCTTTTTGTTCCTCCTCTGGCAAATGTATGATTGATTGACAGTCGTTTGAACAACAATTTTCATAGTGAGACTTACACGCGTCACATTGAATGAACAACAAGTGACACGCGTCATTTGCACAATTTGTATGTGTATCAGCTGGAGATCCACATTGATGACAAACTGCAATGATATCTTCTGAAATGCGTTCTCCTCGGCGTTCGTCAAAGACAAAGTTTTTTCCGATGAACTTGTTCTCAATTCCCTTTTGCTTGCAATCGTTGGCGTATTTAATAATTCCACCTTCCAATTGATGCACATTTTTAAATCCACGGTGACGGAACCAAGCTGACGCTTTTTCACAGCGAATTCCTCCAGTGCAATACATTACCAGATTTTTATCTTCTTTAAAATCTTGTAATTGTTCGTTGATAATAGGCAATGATTCCCTAAACGTTTCCACATCTGGAGTAATAGCGCCTTTAAAATGTCCAATTTCACTCTCGTAATGGTTTCTAAAATCGACTACAATCGTATTGGGATCTTCTAATATTTCGTTGAATTCCTTGGCTTTGAGGTGTACTCCAATATTGGTTACATCAAATGTTTCGTCGTTTAATCCGTCGGCCACAATTTTGTCACGCACTTTTACCGTGAGTTTCAAAAACGCATGATCATCGTGTTCTACGGCTACATTCAAACGAATGTTGCGCATAAATTCATAAGCTTCTAGCGTTTCGCGAAAGGCTTCTAAATTTTCGGCAGGTACAGACATTTGGGCGTTGATTCCTTCTTTGGCTACATAGGTTCTACCTAGTGCATCGAGTTTATTCCATTCGATAAATAAATCGTCGCGAAATTTTTTGGGATCTT
>JALQYQ010000062.1 GCA_023262855.1 Crocinitomicaceae bacterium | reverse complement strand
TAATACGTGTACTTCCAATCGTCCGTTGTGCCCGGATTTGGTTTTACAATCTTAATAATGCGCTGACCGAATGGATTGTAAATGAATTCTAAATTAGGCTTGCCTGCTCCATTTACATTATCTCGTGTCAAACGCTTGATTTTCTTATCGCCCGAACGCCACTCAATTTCCAAAATGCCTTCGGCTTCGTCCTTCGTTAATTGACCTAAACGGTCATAACCGTAATTGCCCGTCGATTGATTATCAATATCGTCTGTATAATTTACAGCATTCACACCATCAACAACATGGTCTAAGCGATTACTCGGCTGACTTAATACTGTTGTATAGCTATACTCAAAATTATCCATTTGTGTGTTGATCGTTGACTTTCCGTTGCGTTGCAAGTTAATAATATTTCCATTTCGGTCATACGTATAACTGTTAAAATAATCGGTCGTTGCACCAATTCCAACCCATGAGTTCAATGCTGGCGTTGTTCCACAATCAAAGGCTGTCATTGTTTTTAAACGCTGCAACTGATCATAACGATACGCTGTTCCCAATGGATTCATGCCATTGATCGAAGTCACCAAACTGCGGATGTTACCATTGTACAGGTTGTTGGCCGCTATGTCAAATGGTAAGCCTGCATAACTCGCTTCAAACTGTGAGGCCGTATTGATGGCTTTGTAATCACCTGAAAAATAGCCCAAGGTATACGATGCAACATCTATAGCGGTGTTCTTATGTTCGTTTGGATTGCTTACCAAATAGCCTGCTCGCCCATCCTTTCCAGCATCATACGTAGAATTCAAGAACGATGAGTTCATTCCCTTCATCCAACCATTGATCGTGTACACATAGTCCATTCCTTGAACCTTGTTCTGACCCAACTCAACGCGTGCCAATGGTCCATAATCGTAATAGAAATAATGTGCCTGACGCTCCTTGTAAGTACCTGCATCGTTGGTGGTAAACACCTCCGTTAATCGATTCAATCGATCATACTCATATTCATGACGCATTTGATCTGCCTTGCCTTTCTGATAATCGACCTTCTTTACATTACCCGACAACAACTCAAACTCATATTGCGTCGATTTCACATCTTGCTGCACTGGGGCGAGCATCGGAACATCCTGCAACTGCTCCACAACATTTCCATGAATGTCATACGAATAGTGAATGGCAGATGTGTAAGCCGTTTGGTAATTTGTGGCCCCTGTAACACTCTCAAAATAAGCAACCGTTGCTACTCTAAGTCGTAAGTTTTGCTGTCCGTTTGCAAACTTGCTTGCAATGGCTGATGATAAAGTTTTGTCATAGGTTGTAACTGTCACCTCCGTGCGTGTTCCTTGCATAACCCACGCTTTGAACCCTGCAGCTAAATCATCGGCTTTAAGTATTAAATCAGTTAGTGCTGTGGCATTTATTACCTGACCAACCTGAACTGGGCGTCCGTATTTGTCATACAACGAATACGAATATTTATCGATCAATGCCTGCTGTGGATTCTGTGAAGCCGCAATGCGCCCATAACGGTCATACCAATAATGTGTTGGGTCTTCTTGATCAGGATTACTTGTCGATACCAATTGATTATAGGAGTTATACTGATAGCTTGTTTTGTACGAGTGAGTTGGAACATATGCCACCCCATAATTTGTTGAACTTATAACAGAGTTACGTGCTACTGTTACGTTCGCTGCTTGAGCCTGTGTCAATCGATTAACTCCTTGTGGTGCTATTGTACGAACCAAATTCCCTGCCTGATCGTAATAAAACAAGGTGTATTGATACGTACGAATTTTACCCGTATAGGATAAGTCTTCCGTGTTAAAGGCTTCCGAACATTGGGTTAAATAATCGGATGAAAATGCACTATACGCAGATTGAACATTCAAACTATATTCTTCCAAGGCCATATCTATCAATTGATCTAAATGTGGTTGATAGCAATCTCCTGCTGCTGGAGCACTGCTGGTCGTGTTACATAACAATTGACCATTGTTACCACACTCACATCTTACAAAATCAAAACAGGTTGAGCTTCCACTCAAGGTCGTAGTATGGTATTCTCCACAACTCAAATACGTGACCTCTACATCAAAGGTTGGATTTGAACTACAACTTGTCGTGCTTGTGTAAATAAAATCAAACTTTACGATCTTGCTAAAATCAAAACCAGGTGTTGTGGCTGTTAAATTAATCGAGCAATTATCTACTAAACTGCCATAATACAATGTTAAGGTAGTTCCTGTTTGTGAACTCCAATAATACTTACCTGGTAAAGCGGATTGGATACTTCCCTCTGAATAGATAATATTGTTCAATAACATGTCAACTTTTGCACTCTGATTATTCATCAAAGTACCTCGAAGTGTTAATACGGTCATCAAATCCAACCATTCCTCAGCAAATGGTGTAGCACTGCAGTTCGGTGAACTCGAACTCGCATTACATCCTTCTAGAAAATCTGAATAATCTCCATATTCTAAATTATAGAAAAAGGTGTTGTTCAAATAATTCGTTAGCAAAACACTATAATTTGCAGATTGCTCAAAATTTGCTGTACCACTAAAGCGCTCTGACAAAGCTATAACTGCATTTTGTACAGTTGTACATCCTAAACACTCACTTGTACTACACGATAAATCAGCAGGAACTTCATATCCACTCGCTGCAAAAAAGGCATTCGCACCAGGTAGCCACTGAACATTTCCTGGTACATAAACCCCTCCATCCAAAAACTTCTTGTCACAAGCACACACCAAATGATGTGCGTCATCCAACGAAACACCTGTGTTAAACGCTAATATCTCTTCCAAGCTATTGACTCCTGTTGGATAACTCGTATTGTGTGCTAAATCATACTCCGCCTGCAAAATTGCCTCACAGGCACACTCATCCAATGGTTCTGTAAATGCTCCCATGATTGAGGATGTTGGCTGATAAGGTCCAGGTCTTGATACCAATAACTCTGAGCATATCGTACTCTCCACAAAGGTTGAGCCCGCTAAATTAAAATGATATTCCAAAACCTCATTAATCGTTGTATTTCCATTCGTTGTTGCAAGTGTTGCAGGGGCAGTTGTGGCTCCATATGGATGTTCTAAATCACATCCCAAACCACACAATTCTGCTAACTCATTGCGCAAGGCGGTTAATTGTGATTGTTGGCTAAAAACACTCGATAAATCACACCCCGAAAATTGACTAATCCACTCGTCTGCATAACTTAAACAAGTCTGATTACATGACTCCTCTGCTTGTAGCTCTGCTTCTGCTTGAGCCTGTTGTGCATCGGTACTTGCGCTCCCAAATATCGCTACTGGATTCCCAAAACATGAAACACTCTGCTGAAATACATTTCCTACACAGCCTAAACCTATATTTCCTATACAGCCATTTACTTCGCCTGAACAACTCGCTATGCGCGCATTGATTAAAAACTGTGCTTTTGCTGCCAAATAAAGCTCTCTAAATGAAATCCAAATCATATCATCCAAACACGTATTATGGCCTGCACTATACGTTGATAAACAACTTAAATAAGTTGCAGCATTATTCGCCTCAGGACAAGTACCCATTACAATAGCAACCTGCCACATCGAAAAACTTACACCATCCAACGTAACGTAGTTATTCATCAATGAATTCATCTGAGTAACAAATCCATATCCCAAGCCATTGCTAGCGAAAAATGGATCTACTCCTACTACACTACATGAACTTGGTACTTGACTCGGAGCATAACCCGTTGGCGCTAAATATCCTGCTAAACATGCCGCTGATAATTCATACGTAGATAGCATCGAAGCTTCATAGTCACTCGAAGCACTATTGGATTCACAAAACTCCAAATAACAATACTCAGGGTGATAAGGCAATAAACTCTCTGCCCAAGCTGGTTCAAATAATTCAATATAATCTGTTAAACTCAAGGAGGATACCAACACACTTGTTCCTGAACTGTTTGTTACATAAATCAAGTTATTGTTTGCATCCTTAAACTGAACACTTGTATAAGAAACCAAAGGACTTGCCGATGCACTTGGTGTTCCCAAAACTGAAATCGGGGAACTTACACTATAAACTCCTGAGGAGATATCGAATTGTGCATACTGTCCTCCTGGACTTAAATCTTCCAACATCATTTCGCGTGAAACTCCGCAATCATTTATCGGCGCCGATTCATCATATAGTGCCTGCTCATCACAATCTACAAACTCCTCCGATAAATACAACTCTTCAAATATATCACTCACACTTTCTATACAGGTACTATTGTCAATCGTACTACACCAATACGAATCAATGGCTGATGTATTTACCTTTAATGTCTTACTGATCGTATACGTTCCTTTTGGCAATGGAATTGTATGATTGCTAATGAACAAATTATTCGAATTACACTCAGTGTCAAACTCCAAACCATTCACCTGATTGGTTACATCTAAATAAACAACTCCACATTCATCCACAATCTTTAATGTGTAATCATAAACACAATCATAACATATCGTTGAAGGCAAACAGGAACTTTGGTACTGTGATGGCGTAAATGAATAACTGAAATTATAGTCCTCATTGTTCTCAGCAAAATACTCCGTGAAAACAAAACTTGTCGATGGATAACTCGTAACCTCTTGACCGATACCATCAACTAACAAAGGATTCTCTACGATTTCTACTTGATTCTCTGCCAATGCATCTAAATTAGTTGGTGATGGTCCCATCAAATAACTCGCAATTACGCGCCCCGCTAAATCACTGTATTGAACATAAACCTGTCCATTCGCATCTATCGTTATCATCTTCTCATAATGAGACCGATATCCTACCTCTGATCCAAACAATCGATCCAATTCTATTTGATTCGTCGATGGATATACAAACTCTGTTTCATGCCCCTGTCCCTTGGAGAGCGTTGATCCTGCTGAACTAATCGCCTTGACACGGCCACTATAATCATCCTTGTATCTTACACGACTAAAGGGGAAATGTTCTGCATCTGGAACCATACTGTTCGAACCTTCTTGATTCGTATTTGAACTTGAATAGTACTTTCCTGCTCCCGATGCGCTCGAAAAACCTAAACCTGGTGAAACGCAAGATTCACTTGCCCCATCAAATACAACATAATTATAGGGTGATTGATCAACAATCGATAAATTGAAATTCATAAAATGATGCATCGTCTCAGATGAAACAGGTGTCGGCAAATCACTCACAACTCCCCTACCCATATCATCGTAATAAACATTCGATACGATCACCTGATTACTCACTGGATTCATAGCTACACTCTGGCGGCCTCTACCCAAACCATCTGCATAACTAACTCCCTCAAAGCGCTTACCGCCCTCCGTATATCCTACTTGATGCGTCCAATTCATTTTCTCATCATACTCCGTGGTAATCGCAAGTGCATGACCTGTGGCAATCGCCGATACTATTCCTGATTCTTGAACAACATCCCAAACTCCCTCCTTGCGCTTATCAAATAAACTACCATGTTTACCTATCGCCCTAACTCTATAAACAATATAGCCATGATCAAAAATCTTCGGTATGCGATAATGACTACCGCTTACTTCTACTCGTGTGGAATTCAAATAAAAATTATACAACAAGGAACTGCTCAAAGCATAAACGCCAAAAGTCATCGTGTAGTCATTTACATGCACCCACTCCAATTCATAACTCTCAGCTCCCTTCTTGGCGTGCCATTTAAAATCAACATATTTACCATCCGGAGATATATTTGCTTGTAATCCCTGTGGTGCAAGTCCATCAAAGGCATAGTAACGTTCAACATCAATCTCTGTTTCCAAATAAACCGAACTTGCCGGTAACCCACTTACCGAACTTACAACAACCTTCACATGATGGCCTCCACTAAACTCTGCGGTCGATAAATCATCAATAATTGCCGTTCCTGTTGCATCGAAGTTTACAGTCAATGTACGTGAAATTGACACATCCTGAAAACTTAAAGTCGGTACATTCCACTGCTTGTATACAATCGATAAAACGACACTCCCCGTGAAATTCGTTACCAAAGGAGCATCCGGCATAATCCCCAAACGAACACGGTTCTTTACCTGGTAATTCGTGAATTCATTCTGCCAGTTCCCATTCGACTGCATGTCGTAAAACTTGTCGTCATAAGTCGTATATGTTCCCCCATTTACTACTGGTGTCAATCGATTAAAATAGCGCTCAATCGCTGAATGAGAAGTGAAAATCACAAATGAACATACGAAAACTAAAGCGATTTTTAAATTTTTCATTCTTGTCGGAATAATTTTAATACTTCTTGAAACTTCCAAATTCACTTTCAGAAACTGTTTTAATACCCTCAGTCGTTTCCACCCTTACTCTAACAGGGGACAAATTTTCATCATAATTATAGAACGTTGTGAAATTATTCCCATCATGAGTAGCTAAAGGCATTAAGGTTTTTGGATCATATACTACAGTCGACATACTCGCTAAAAAAGGATGAATTCTTATATCATCAAAAAACACTTCTTGATTTCCGAAATTTTCAAGAATCACTTCAATACCATTAGCATTTAAAGGATATCCAGGATTATTTGGATCCTCTGGAATAGCAAAAACTCCTTCAATGCGCTGCCAACCATCAATGATAGGTCCACTTGCCGTAAATGCAGGATAATCAATGACTGTAGCTGAGCCATTCTTTAAAAGAATGTGCACTTTACCATTGGTATATGTAAGGGGAATATTTGAAGTTTTCTCCTTAACCCAAAGCCCCACAACATATTCACCTGGTCTCGGTTCAAATGGTTTTATACAAACGCATTCTTGAGCCACAAACATTCCTGAAACAATACCATCACTCTCAGCGCAATCATGACCAAGCTTTTTATAAACACCAATTGATGCAGGACCAACAATTTTTAATGATTTCAGGCCACTATGACGCTCTGTTGGATCTATTGTTACATTTGGTGGCAAATTCGAAAAGTCAAAATCAAAATGAGACTCAGCAATATTGTAATTATCCGTTGAATAATAACTATAATCTTCTATCCCATCAAAAGCAATATCCTGTTGTTTAGCGTTCACAGACTGTGCAACAGGTACCAATTGCATTGCGGAATTATAACCATACAAGACCGCACTTGGTACTTTAATTTGATCAACACTTTCTATGGCTTTTCCAAATTCGTCATAAACCGTAACTTCTCCAGATTCTCTCCATTTATTATTACCCCCAAAAG
The DNA here is from genome assembly GCA_023262855.1 of Crocinitomicaceae bacterium. GTDB lineage: Bacteria > Bacteroidota > Bacteroidia > Flavobacteriales_D > Crocinitomicaceae > M0103. Next base: position 65,237 of record JALQYQ010000062.1, on the reverse strand, counting down.
CTGAATGACCGTTTTCAAGAATTTTATACCAACGTAAATCAGCAGAATTCAATTCATAAAAAGACTCAAAATCAACATATTCACCATCAAATCGAATTCCATGATTATGTAATGATTGTTTACGCTCACTTTGCCATGAAAACTGATTTTCAGCAACTAAATCTCCCTTCACTCCAAGAAGAAATGGATTAGTCGGCGCGTTAGCAATTACTTGGTTTCCAATTTTATCACCCTCTATAACGCATCGTACATTATTTCGATTATCATAGGTCAATACAGAACTTGACAAAATTTCTTCATTTGGAAAATTGAACACTCCAGGGACACAATTGATAGCTTTTTTTGTAACAACGCTTTGCATTACTTCATCTAATCTATTCTCCCTATTTGGTTTTAAAATGGAAATTGTAATAACACCAGAACCAAGATTGCTAAATTGAGTCCCATCTTCTTTAATAAGTTTAACACCTGTAGTATAAGCACTTAAAACGTATGCAGAAACATTAGTTGAACCATCAAATACATTAACCAAATCTCCTTGTGCTAAAAACTCTGTTAAATCAATCGTCCCTGTTGGGATTGAAAAATAACTTTGTGATACAGAACCTTGAACGGACCAATCAGCATAATCGGATATTTCCCTTAACTCTTTATAATACCAATGTGAAGGATAATTGAAACTATATAATTTGTCGTTAAATTCATCCTTTAAACTTGATGATAAAACGTTTCCTGAGTACTTATCATATAGTATATTTTCTGCATTGTTTATAGACATCATTTCTTGAGTCTCAATACTTTTAACTATTGCAGAATAATTAACATGTTTAACAAATGTGGATGAGAAAAAACCACGTTTACGTTCCGTTTTATTCACCACTGGTATTGGATAAATCAAAGGGAAATATGGCCCAACAGCAGGTGTGAATTTCACATTTAAATTAACTCCAATTGTCTTTACTTCAGAATGGTCAACTACATATTTTGAATCACTATGGAAATCGAATTCAATTCCTGATCGTTCCGAAGAAACCATTCCTTTTCGATCTATATATGCTAACTCATTTTCGTAATCATAATATTTATAGGTTGTTCTAGAAATTGTATTCTGAAATTTATCCATTAACAAAATTTCCTTAATTTTCCCGTGAAAATCATTTGTTCGAACATAATAACCTTGCGAAAAACCATAAAGCTCCAATGACTTACCTGATAAAATGTTTTTTTTCTTAACAATCTCAGGAGTACCAAGGGCTGTTTCTTTTTCAATTGTAGGGAAATCATATGCCGTGTAAAAAGTGGAGACTAAAGAACCCCTTTGAGTACTATTTGCAAATTCAACATTAACCTCACTATATCCAACAATTGGTGAAGGAAATAAGCTTTCTGCAATAGGTGCAGCACTAAATTTAGTTTCATCCGGATATTGTTTTGCAACATTCACATATGTTTTCCACAGATAAAAAGGATTTTCATCTAAACAAGCCCTTGGTTCAAATGAAGCAACACCAAATGTCTTTGACCTTGGTTGATACAAATATGTCCAAGAATAAGTCGATAATGCTTCTCCAGAAATTGCATTCCAATTATCCTTATATGTCAACTTCTTAACTCTTGCGGTACTTGCATATTTTACGTTGTCTTCATCATACAATCTTACCGTTGAATAATCTGTAAGTATTTTATTAACGTAACCTTTTTTCTGAATCATGAATTTGTAAATGTCCTTTCCAAAAAACGATTTCCAATCTATTGAATTTCCATCTTGAGTATCACAACCATCACAACTCCCGTATATTTTATCTGGCAAATTTTGACGTACAAATTCAATCGCCGTTCGCTGTAATGGATTCATTAATAAAGCATCACCAAGATTCTCATCTTGCCCTTTATTACCTTCAAACTCACCTGAATTTATTGGATTTAAAACAACATAACCATATAAATATGGATCATTATCAGAACTTTTGGGCATTACCCCAATTGCCTTAAAATCATCTTCATAAGGCAGTGCTCCATCAAATGGGTTTACCATATCATCCGAAATAAGTGCAAAGCTTGGTATTAATTCCTTATTCTGGCCAGCCAAATCAACGTTTACGTGAGTTCTAAAAAAAAGCTCCTTTAAGTAGCCAGTGGTATCTTTGAAATAATCCTCCAAAACTTGTTTATCAGCTTCAGTTTTAGTTAGGCTATTATTATAGGCTTTATTTAATTTAAAAATAATAACATTATTTGGAACCAATTCATCAACAAATTGTCCATGTTTTTGAGCATATTTTGAACCTTTTTTTTGAGATTTTTTGCTAAAATTATCTTTATAAATATCCTGAACTTCATTGCTATTGGTCGATGGTGACACGGATGTTAAAAAATCCTGAAAACCATCATCACTCATATCACAAGTAAAAGTTTCATAGCAATAATCTACCCCATTCCATGTGTTTTGCGATTGGAGATAAAGAAACTGCATCATGTTAGTCATCCTATACAAGTCAAAATGTTCCATAGCTCTTTTGTTTTGAACATATTGATAATTGTCTGCCTCATAATCAATCTCCAATTCACCTCCTGAAGGCATACCAATTTTAACTAATTTCCAAGTTGAAGCATTTAAATTAACATCGTTAGAATTTTGATTTGCATAAGGATTTACATCATTTGGTTTAATTGGGTCATTTAATTTATAATTTCCCCAGCCATCAACATTCGCATAATTGAAATTCTGATCATTTGGACTATATGTAAAATCATAAGCTTGTAATTTATTTTCTACTGACTTACCAGTTTGGATTCTAATTTTTTTAAGTGTTAATTTTCCTGATTTAAATTCATCTGCACTTGAGGTATATGTGAATTTATTAGATGGATTCTTTTTACAAAGAGAATAGTCATACTCAAATTCAACAGTCTGAATAGGAATAGCATTGACACCCTGGCTTAATCGTTCTGATTTATTATACATTACTATTTTTCTTAACAATTTCAATGGCTGATTTGTATCTAATCCACCATTCTCATTTATCACCCCATAGGCGTCTTCTCTATTTTCCAAATAAAACTCAGCAATGAAATTTTTACTTTCAACCGTATGTACATACCACACTTCTTTTTCACCATAAGTATAATATGCTGTGTTGTCTGTATCTGTTCCTTCAAATCCTTTGTTCAATAGTGCAACATTGCCAATGGCATCCATAGGATATTTCCATTTAAATGCTCCAACATTTGTGTTCTTTTCTCCGTAAATCTGGGTATAATTAAATTTGTAAAAATTACCCATATCATCGTTACTCGGACCGTTGTTGGTTCTATCAATGTAATCTGAACTTAAAATTTCCGTTAAAAGAAAAGAATGTGCATATGCCGGAATTGTAGTTTTGTCATAAAACTGATACAATCCTTTATCATTTGACAAAGAGTTGTCCCAAGAATCATACTCTATCACCCCATTTGAATTTGATTGATTTTCATTAGTACTAAAACTAACTTCAGATGAATTCAATGAATACGCTGGTATTCCAAATACATGAGTTGTTCCATTGGTGGTTACGGTTTTGATTTGACTTAAATGATTAGATTCTCTGATAACACTATTTCGGTTAAATTGAAGTTCGCCGGTATTAACAAATCCATTTTCAGGTTTTGAATAATAAAATAAGTCTGCCCCAATTAAATCAGCTGCAGTGGAAGGAATAAATTTGGTGCCAATGACTACTTCTTCATTTAAATTATTTAATGAATTAGAACTGATTGTTGTTGAATTAGAATTCGTTATTAAATTGTTCGTTAAATCAATTTCTCGGTTCGGTTCATCACTGTTTATAGAAAATTTACTAGCCTGATCCCCACCTACCATCATTAAGGCATTCATTGATTTAGGTGTATTTTCACCAATCGCTTTAAAATAAACAGCCTTATCAATATGATCAGAAAGTGGTTCTGCTACAAATTCCAAGTTACTATTAAGTCCAACAGTCCATTCACCAGATTCAATTTCTGAATCTTGATTACCAAATACGGCTCCAACAGTTATAGTTTGATTCCCAATTCCTTGTTTGAAACCTGCAGAAAAATCTTGAATATCTCCTTCAAATTGAGATTTCGAGTTTATATTTTCAAAATTGCCATAATCTTCACGATTACCCCTAAAAACCTGACTTATTCCCAAAGCATTACACATAAACAAATCATATGTAACAAACGAAAAAGGTAAATTCTTCATACGCTCCGAAAATGCATACTCCCCTGTTCGATTGTAATCCAATAAGACATCTTCATTTGACAAATTAGATTTTTTTCCCAAATGCAAATATCCAAGAACAGGTAAATTTTGGGTATTCTTAACAATTTGTCTGGTAGAAGAATAAAATTCTTGTTTTATTCCAGCTAGCCAATAAAAATTGTTCATTCCCGATGCATAATAAGCGGATAAAGCATTTAAATTTGAACTACCCCTTTCATCGTAAATGATTCTTGGGACTGATGTGGCTGTTCCATAAGATGCATAAGTAGAAGTTCCAACAGAAAAGCCTTTTCGTCCAGATCTATCTAAACTAATTGAAAGACTTTTCTCTGTTGCACCGGCACGTGAATTAAAACTTTTATTAAAATTTAGATTTGCTTCTAAATTGAACGCAACATTACTTTTTGCATAACCCGCATTTAATCCAATCGAACTATTCTTTCCGATTCCATTTTTTGAATCTACAGAAAATCCAAAACCAAAATTTGGACCCACATAAAAAGGGTCTCCGATTGAATACGAAGCTTGAACTCCAAAATCGAACGTTTTTCCATTCCCGACATAAGAATTTTTGTAACCACCACCCATTAAAGTTATTTGTGCTCCTAATTGGTGGATATTAGGGGAATAACCTATTCCTCCAAATACACCAGTCTTCCAACCATTTTCCGTATTATCATCCTTTTGCTTATGTATACGTTCTATTTCTTGTTCACCATTAAAATCGTCTGGAACACCTCTCATTTGACGAGAAACAGAACCAACGCTTAAATCCCAACCTAAACCAACCCAAGACGCCTCGGTATTCATTCCTACATTGGAATTATAAGTTATTGTAATTGGAAATCCTTCAACATCCAATAAAGGAATTGAATAATTAAAATCACCTGTAAATTTATCTACTAAACCGTCCGTTGAACTCACAGTGTAACCTGAATTTTCCGTTTGTCCAGCATTGGTTAATGCTTTTAAAACCTGTTCTGTCCCAGTAGACAAAATAATGTCATCTGCTTTAGTCTGATTTTGGAGGACTTCCTTTAATTCTTCATAAACTTTAGGACTATCTAATTCTTTGTTAGCATTGACTTTATCCCCATCAAACTGCACCATCTTTTCCTGAGATAAGAAATTTCCTTCAACAGTTAAAATTGTATTTCTATAATTTTCAATAGCCCTTGCAAAAGGAATTAATTCTTGAATAAAAAGAATATAAATTAATATAACACTAGTTATACGCTTCAATCTATCACTTCTATACATGACGGAGATTTTTTAGTTGTTTTTTAATATTTTTAAATACTTTGTTACTCCATTTGAAGTTTTAACAACAAACGTAAAATAACTTCCCTGGGTAATTGTTGAGAGTCCTGAAATATCTAATACATGATAATTTGCATTGGAAGAATAATTAGGAATGGCAGCAATACTACCGAAAACATTACCGTTTATATCAGAAGAAGCAACTAATAGGTGATTTTCATCGTAAATTTCAAATGGAATGTATTTTCCTGAACTTATTGTTTCCTCTTCTTTAAAATGAAATTTAAACTTCCCTTGAAACGTTCTTGCATATCCTCCATCTAAATCTGATTTCAATTCAGAATAAGATAATTCATCAATCGATCCTGGTTGACAACCAGAATAATTCGATAAATCTAAAACTAAATCTAATTGGGGTCGTTTTGCAAAAACCGTCGCATCCGAGGAGTGAAAATTCATGGAAGCAGCTGGCTGCGTTATTGAGCTCAAATCCAACATAACACCGAAATTTTGTAAATTATTCGACTTCCATGAATTTAAATGATTAATTATTGAAAGCGTTCTATCTTCAGTAGAATTAGAAGTTGCTGGTACAGTAATTTGATTAGTTGTTGTGATAGAAGGTGCATTTGTCCAACAAACATTTTGTTCATTCCAATTCGCAGTTATAGCGCTAAGCTTAGATTCATTTGACCTATTAGCGAAAATATGGTTGCTACCAGATAATTTCATATCTCCCTGAGTAATTGTAAAGTCAGGGCTTAACCAAAGTCTAAACTTTAAACAAAATCTTTGGGTTGACCATACAGAAAGATTAGGTGCATAAGAACTAACAAGAGTTGCATTAGTTCCATAGTTAACAGAAGGTCTTGATTCAATCAATGTTACATCATCTATATAATCAGGTCCCGGATTAAAATTTATGGTAAAAGGTTGACACTTTACGCCAACAATAAATGCCATAAAAACGGGAGCCCCTTGTGTTCCCGTTACCTTTAAACCATACCAACCACTTCCCACATTTGACAATGTTGCACTTGTTGCTCCCGAAATTGCAAGGCCTGTTTGCCCATTGTACCATTGATATATTGGAGAACTTGGTCCATTAGTAACAGTAGCACTAATTTCACCATTAAGAGCAACACTTGAACTTGCATGTGTAATTGCAGCTGCGCTAATAGTGAACGGTACGTAATATTGAATTTCCAATTGTGGTTGATTTGCAACTACGTTTCCATCTTTAGCCTTGTAAGTACTTCCCAATGTCGCCACAGTTTCGCTTGAACGTTTTATTACCCAACCATAATTAGTAACTAAATTGGAAAACATCTTAGTTACATGGGTAGTAACATTGAAAATTCTATGCGTTGTATTTGAGGTAGTAGTTGATATGGCATCAGAGGTAGCTGAAGCTGGTTGATTATTCCATGTTATCCCAGTTTCAACCCATTGAGAAGGACTAACCGGATCAACTCTCTCAATTTTAAAACTTGAATTAGTTACATCCGTTCCTTCAGTATTTTTATTCAATTTAAGATTTGCACTTAAAATAACGGCATTACTTGGTATACTGAGCATGTTAAAGCGCAAATAAGACCTTCTAACGGTTGTAACTGAACCACTAACTTTCACACCCATTTCTAAGAAGTTTTGACTTCCATAATTTGTGTTAATATTTATATTATCAACAAATGCATCGTATTGGGGATTCAAAGTAACGGTTGTGACTGACTGGGCTAAAGAGTTTATTTGAAAATAAACTAGTGTCACTAAAACAAAAAACCTCATCTTCATTTTTACTTAATTAGAGTTAGAGTATAAAGTAGTTACCTGAGGAAGGTCTAGAAATTGAAAGTTTCTCACAAGAGTCTTTAAGGTGTAATTTTGACTCGAATCCAATACTCCAACAGCAATAACAATCCAATTATTTTCTAACAAATTTTGATATAAAATTTCCTGTTTTGATAGTTTTACTTTAGCTAATGGACTTTCTGTGTCAGTGTCAAGGACATCTATTATTAACTCACCGAGAAAATCGATATCATTCACCCAAACTTTCACTTTCAAAACTTGAGCATTTGAATCTTCGTAAACAGCGTTTACCGGTAATTCAAAAATCACATCGACATTAACCGAATCCAACTGACAATTCGCTAGAAAACTGAAACAAAAAACAACAATAGATAAAAACAACTTTTTCATACTTCTTCTAATTGATTTAATTGACACCTTCACATACCAAAGGCTATAACCAACGAAAAGTAGAAAATTGAAAAAGATTCTGTTATAATTTCACGTAAGAACGGGTAGCAACACGGATAGATTCACGTACTAACCCTTAGTTATAACGACTACAAAAAGCCATTTTCTAAACCAAATTTTAGTAAGCCGGTAGTAGTTTTAATTTTCAGTTTTGTACGAATGTTTCTACGATGTCCTTCAACAGTTCGCTTACTGATATTCAAGGTATCAGCGATTTGTTCATTCGACATATCTTTAACAATTAACTTTAAAATTTGAATTTCTCGTACCGTCAATACTTCGTCATAAATACCGTTGTCTTGTTTTTTTTCGCGAGCGCCTAAAATTAATTGCGTTACTTCATTGGAATAATACTTTTGTCCTTTTCGAACGGTATCAATTGCCTTAAACAATTCTTCGGGTCCAGAATCTTTTAATAAATATCCCAAAGCTCCATTGTCTAAGGTTTGACGAATCATATTGTTCTCACAATGGGAACTTAACACCAACACATTTGCATCTATGTTTTCTGACTTTAATTTTCGAAGCAAAGTCATTCCATCCATTTTAGGCATATTAAGATCTAAAAGTGTTACATCAAAACGCTGTTGTTTAAGAGCTGCCAATGCATCAATACCATTATCAACTTCAATAACTTTGGTATTCTTAAACTGACTGAATTCTAACATCAGCTTGATTCCTTTGCGAAACATTTTATGATTTTCCGCCATTAAAATTTTAAGTTCACTTTGCATGGATTGTATTTGCATAGATTGTAAAAGTTAATTGTGTTCCATTTTTCCTAGAGGATTGCCAAAAATAGTCTGCCTTCAAAAGTTCTAAACGCTTATAAATGTTTGAAACTCCAGAACCGGTCCGCTGTTTTTTTAAATTAAATCCACATCCCTCGTCTTTTAGAACTACGGTTAGTAAATTATTCATTTCCGCTACCTTTACTATTATCACTTTGGAACCTGAATGTTTTATTGAATTACTTATAAACTCTTGAATGACCCGGTAGACAAATTGTTTTTGAACTTGGTTCAATTCCAAATGAGAGGTATTAGGAAGTTCGAATTGTATACAATTGGGTAAACTCAGGTTTATCCGTTTAAATAATTGAACTAACAAACTATTCAGATCCGATTCCAAAAAAGTAGATGGACTTAAATTAAATGCTAGTGTACGTGTTTCTGTTATTAAAGATTTTATTATCAGGTGTATCTCATTCAAAAGTTGATCTTTTTGATCCTTGCCAATCATATCAAAACCTAATAAATCGATTAAACCCTTTAAAACATTTAACTCTTGACCAAAATGATCATGTAATTCCATAGAAAATCTGGCACGTTCCTCTTCATAAGCTAAATACTTGGTCGTCGCTATTAACTCTGAGGTATCAATATTCGCTAATAATGAGCGAGAATGATTGGTCAATTCTTTGAATAATTCAATTTCAAAATTGAACTGAATTTGGTCGTTGTAATTCATTATCGGCGGCTTCATCATAAAATAATTAAATCGTTCATACTACTGCTGTTTCCTTAGTAAATAGAGTGGCGGTAGTAATGACTTAACAAACCAAAGAAAATAAAAAAACTTCAATTCCCTTTAGTAAATCGTTTTAATTTTAAATTAACATAACGACAAATCATTTAAATAATCAAACTATCTTTCAAATTTAACGTCAATCTATTGTTAAATACAATCCGTATTTCCACCTATTTAAAGTTGTAATAAGAAATTTTACGGATAGAATTACATTTATCAATATATCTTTGAAACCTGACAGAAATCCACTTGAATATGAATGAATCAAAAATTCGCGTTGCACTAGCCGAAGACCATCAAATATTAAGACAAGGTATGATGGCTATGCTGTCAACAGAAGAAGATTTAGAAATGACTTTTGACGTTTCCAATGGAGCAGAATTAATCGAGGCGCTCAATCAGAAAAAAGTTGATATTATAATTCTAGACATTGAAATGCCAATATTAAATGGCCTTGATGCGCTTAAAATCATCTCATCAAAGTATCCTGAAATTAAAGTAATAATGCTCAGTTCATATTACGAAAACGAAATGATTTATCAAGCAATTTCAGATGGAGCGAAAGGATTCCTTCCAAAACATGCAGAAATTGAGGTTGTAATTGATGCCCTAAACAAAGTTATGTTGGAAGGCTATTACTTTGATGATAAAGTAACACCAAAATTAATTTCGATGTTAACCAAAAACGGAATCATCTTCCCTCCTTTCGAACTAGACACACTAAGCAACCGTGAATTAGAAATTCTCCCTCTTATTTGTCAAGGAATGAAAAACAAAGAAATTGCAGAGCAACTATTCATTTCTGAACGTACCGTCGAAAATCATCGAAAAAATTTGTTCATCAAAACAAAATCCAAAAATGCCTACGGCCTGGTAATTTATGCCATTAAAAACGGTTTAATCAAACTTACCTAATTTGGTTGAGAAATTATTCCAGTCCGTATAGCATACAATACCAACTCAACAATATTATTGGTATTCGTTTTTTCTGCAATTTTCAAACGATAACCTTCAATTGTTCGTTTACTTAAAAATAACTTTTCAGCAATTTCCTTGTTCGTATATCCTGCGCATACCAACTTAACAATCTCAATTTCTTGCAGTTTCAGTGGCTGGCGATAATGTTCAAGCAATTTATCACGATTCGAAACGATTTCTTTAACAAGCGCTTTCGTTACAAACTCATCAAAATAAAACCCTTTTTCATAAACGGAGAAAATAGCATCAACCACCTTATCAAAATCCGAATGCTTCGGCAAAAAACCTTTCGCTCCCAAAGCGATACAATCAACCACATCATCAATGGTAGAATGAGCAGTGAGCATAACAACTGATAAATCCGGATAGTGTGTGCTTAATTTTTTAAGTGCTGTTTTTCCATCAACATAGGGCATCTCAATGTCCAACAAAACAACATCTGCTTTTTTAAATTTGATAATTTCCAACAATTCTGCTCCGTTAGCAACATCAAAAACTACCTTTAAACTTGGTTCATCATCTATTAAAGCTGTTAGCCCTTGACGAACCATTTCATGGTCTTCCACCAATCCAATTCTAATCTTACCTCGCATGAAACAAAGGTACCTCTAAAACAATTTCAGAATCCTTTCCCTTTGTGAAATCAAGCGTGGCTTCAAGTAGTTTTACCCTAGATAAAATAGAATTTAATCCAATTCCTTTAGAATGAGCTGCATAATCATGAAACACTTCATTCGTAATTCCTTCTCCGTCGTGTACAATCCGTAGAACAACCGATTTCTCAGAACCCACTAATGAAACATGTAATTTTTTAATTTGCTCATATTTTCGAATGTTATTGATCAATTCCAGGGTAATACGATAAATATTTAGATTGATAGTTTCAGTTTTTTCTATAAAAGACTCACCTATAAAATCATAACTCACATCCACCCCTTCTATATCATTCAAAAAGCTTTTTATCGCTCTAGGTAAACCAAATGTGTACAAAATTCGTGGCGACAAATCGCGTGTCGACGACTGAATATTCTCTATCACCGAATTAATAACCTCATTCTGATTACTAATCCGCGTTGAATCAATTCCCATCGCCGTCAATTCCTTCGACTGTGAAGTCAAAACATGCTTAATCGACACCAACAAAGGATTAATCTCATCATGCAAATTAGACGCAATCTTCTGCCGCTCCGTCTCCTGCGTATCTATTACGCGCTTCAACATCTCCAACTCCTTGTTCTTTATTTGAAGCTGATAATCACTCTCTCGCTCAATAACCTTCTTTCGATAATTGATCCCAACAACAAAAATGAATATGATGATCACCACGATAAATAAACTCCCCGCAAGTACAGTCAGAATTATTGTTTTCTCATTAACCATATCCCCCTTGAAAGTATTACATTAAAAATAATCGTTGAAACCAACTGAATCGGCCAAGTATAGTAAAGCAAATTTGAATCTTCAGAACGAATATAATCTTCGAAAAGAGAAACATAAAAAGTAGAACTAAAATAAATTAAAAAAGCCGAATTAACCCAAAACAAACCATCCTGAAACAAATTGGCAATTTTCATTTCGCTGTAGACTTTATAAAAATAAATTGATGATAATATTATAGTGTAAATGGTAAGAATCAAATATGGCTTAGTATTTACATTAAGATAACCTTGATTATTGAAAAACTCATAAAATGAATAGATAATAAAAAAAATTGTCATTGGAAACAACAATTTTTTATAATTGAAGTTTTTAAAAATTTTAAAGTAAAAAAATGACACTAAAACAAAAATGACAATAGTGTAAATGTGAATAACAGGGTTATTATTTCTAAAAAATTGCATGTAAAAAATATTAAACAACTCAGTTGAGATGCAAATAATTTGATAGAAAAGTAAAACAGAAGATAAATTATCTTCTGTTTTAAATATACCTTTTTTGGGTATAAATACAATTATTGGTAACAAGTACGAAGAAAATGAAATCCAATAAATAACTTCGTACCAAATTAACATTTTATCAACTATTTAAACTATTGACGCTAGAGCATTTCGGCGGACAAGTGGTCAGTTTCTCAACAATCACCCCATCTACCATATCATTCTCGTCTGCCGATGCCCCCACCAAAATTAGGTTTTTTTTCCCATCATCGTCAATTCCATAGTAAATTCGTATTCCCACACAATCTTCCTGATCTAAAATTGCTTTTACTTTTTCACTGCCAACAAAATGCGCAATAATATCCCCACTACTTATTGTCGCTCTGTAATTTGCTGTCCAGCCAGACGCTTCTCTTAGGGTTACAAATGACCCTTCTGTTCCATTAAATGACATACTTTAAAAGTTTTAAATGATTAATACTTCAAAGCTATTTTTCACCTAATTTTAAGTACAGCCGATCAGCTGTTCCATTTTACACAACTCAAACACATTATTCTGTTTTACAAACACTTACAATAAATCTCTACTATCCTCCAGTTCTAAACAGACGTATTTCTACTCTTCTTTTTAAGTATGAATACTATTCGTCAAATTAGGGGTTTCCACGCTTGTTTCCTTATTCAAAATCATCGAACTTTGAGTAAATTATACCACTATGCGATATTATGTAAACAAAAAAGCACAATCAAATGGAGATCATGAGGTGCACAAAGAATCTTGTTTTTACTTACCAAGTCCTTTAAATAGAATCGACTTAGGAGAACATCAAAATTGCTCTACAGCTGTAACAGAAGCAAAAAATCACTTTGAACAATCAAACGGCTGTAAAACCTGTAGCAAACCCTGCCACACAACTTAAGCAATAGAGATAATGGAATGATCAATTCATGATTTATTGCAAACTAAAATCCCGAAAGCGTTTGACTACTTCAAAGTTGATAAATGCTTTCGGTTTTATTTAATTTTCAAGTCCTTCGTCTTTTGTCCTTTGTCTTAAAGTCCTTTGTCTTGTAGTCTTTTGTCTTAAAGTCTTAAAGTCCTTCAGCGCCTTGCACTGAGTTTATCGAAGTGAGCGGTCCTAAAGTCCAATAACTACTCTGGAAATAAATCCGATACAGAAACATCCAAAGCTACCGCCAATTTATAGAGTGTTCGGGAGGTCGGATTAGTGCGTCCAGATTCAATTTTTCGATACGACGAATCATCAATACCCATTTTTGAGGCTACATCAATCTGAGTCAAACCCTTTTCGATTCGCAATTGACGTATTCGTTCACTCAATAGCTTCATAAATGCTTCTTCGTCCATGTGGTGAAAGTAGGACGGAATCAAAAAAATAAACAGAGCATATATGCCCTGTTTGCGCAAAATAATTAACTTTGATTTCATGAAGCCAGAAGAGAAAATACACATCGCTATCATAGAAAAACATCCCGTCCTCCTTCAAACGTTAAAATTGATATTGGAAAGGATCAATAATTTTTCAATTGTATACTACTCTCAAAATTCCTTAGGATTTTCATCCATTCAAATAGATGTTCTAATTATCAACGAACTAGAGCTTCAAACGCTATCCAAGCAACAATCCTTTCAGAATATTCATGTAATTTGCCTATCAACAGAATACAAAAGAATAACCATTAAAGACAACATTATCTATCTAAATCAAGCTTGCGAACTAGATGAGCTAATTCAAACCATCAATCGATTTACAAAAAACACGTCACCCTCCAATAATGAAAGGTGACGCTTGAAATTTAGTTAAGAATTATTGAAGTTTTAGCAATCTTTCTTACGAAAAAACTGCCAAATCCATGTTAAAAACTTACTCATTGTAAAACTTACAATAGCACCAATACCAGCTAAAAAAATGGTTTTTAAAACATCCTCAGTATCGATCGTGGCGAGTACTGTAAGTAAAGTCCCCGAAAGAGTACCAATAGCTGTCGTGTGTTCATGGTGTTCCATTTTGAGTTAATTGATTTTTAAATGGTTGAATTTACCATTGCCTCACGTGAAATAACCATCTTCAATTCGAACACTTCCTTGTTCTCAATTAAATCTTCATTCACTTGAACACCAACACGGTTAACTTTACCAGATAACTCCGCTCCCGCCTTGAAACGGGTAGGCTTATTAATTTTCACTTGGACTTCCAAGTCCTCTGTTACATTTACAATTGGTTTGATTTCCATTTTTCTTTGTTTTAATCCTTCTAATAATTTTTTCAAAGGATGCATTAAACGTTTAACTTTACTTTTCACTTTCTACCGTCGTTTGAGCAACTGCTGTTGCAACTGTTCCTGCAACAATTAGATATCCACCCAATACAACCAATCCACTTGGAATTGCTACTGGAGCAGATACCAAAACACCTCCTGCTGCAACCAAACCCAATCCAATTTTTCGAATTGTTCGGTAAAATTTTGGCGTTTTTGCCATGACTCTTTCTCTTAAATTCATTTTAAAACTTTTTTAAATTAATTTGTTTTCAATAGTGTGATAATTCAATTCCTAATAAACATCGATGATACTTGCCGAATTGAATGCCCCATTGTTCAAGGTGTATTGAACACCATTAACTTCCTGTAAAAATTCTATCATCAGTAATAGAAAATTTGTTCCGTTACCCACTGGAGCTTGTGGAGGTGTTAACAAAATATCCACCGTATTTGCATCTATTGGTCCATTGTATTCGTTTGACACCTCAACACTTTTTTCTTTAGCAACAAAATCGATTTTTGCCCAAGCCGATTGAATCGTCATATGCGTTGCTCCCTCTGGATAACTCAAATCATTGATCGGACTCAATTCTGGAATCGAAATTTCTCCAGTTGCTGTGTTTATAGTATATGGTTTATACATTACACTAACCAAAACACTTTGAATATTGAAGTTAAATCCCTTCAATAAATTCATCGCCATCGGATTCGTGATTCCAATACCTACATTTCGACTTCCACGAGTACTTACCGTATCCATGTTCTTAATGTCTGTCATAATTTTCATCATCCGTGCTGTAACACGTCGATCACTTGCATGATGAATCAACGGACGAAAAGCATCTCGAATCAATTTACCAGCGGATGCCGAAGATCCAAACTCAGCACCATTTTCTCGCGTTCGCTTGAACGCCGGATCTGTGGCAATGCGTTTCGCATCTAACCCTCCTTTCTCTCTAACCAGGCTACCATCTTTTGTTGTGTAAAAAGACAACTCCCCAATTTTACCTTGGATTTTTATTATCCCTTTTTGTCTTGCCATTTTTCTTTTTTTAATAGTTGAAATCAAGGGACTTTCCCTCGAGTATTCATTGCGAATCAGAATTATCCTCGTCAGAACACTTCATTTTTGTGGGCCCTCCAAAAATTGATTTCGCTTTGAACAATTCAAAAGTAAATGCAACACTAGCCACTTGATACTCAGCACTTCCGAATCATAAACTTTATGCCGTTTTATACCGTTTTTGCAGTTTTTCGTACGTTCATTTCAACTTATTTTTGTCCCACTTAAATCATTTAGAAAAACAATACAGGAAAATTCAGAGCAACAAGAAGAACTGTATTAGCTACTTGAAGAATGGATAAAGAATAGATAAAGAATAGATAAAGCATGGATAAAGCATAGTTAAAGCATGCAAGAGCGTGCTTAATGCATGAAAAAGAATTTTAAAGTAAAACTGAAACCACGAAACAGAAAATGAAACGAATTGCTATTTACCCAAAAGACATTATGATTATTACTGGCAAAAGCGAACGATCCGCCCGGGAAATTCTAAAGAAAATCAAAACACATTACGGAAAAGACAAACACCAAATTGTCACTGTAGACGAGTTCTGTAACTTCATGGGCATCAAACATTCCGAATTCGAACACAAAATCAACATTTAACCAAACCCCAACAAATCACATCAATTCTCATCAAAATTTATGAAACTTCCTCACCTTATGTGCCTTATATGGTTCAAAACCTGAGCGCAACGAACCTTCCATTATGTGCCCTTATACCTGCACTGAGCCTGCCGAAGTGTGCCTTATGTGGTTCAAAATATATGCGCAGCGTTTTTTTGTCTGTTAGTCCTTCAGCGCAGCGATCCTTTGTCTTAATGTCCTTTAGCGCAGCGGTCCTTTGTCTTAATGTCCTTCAGCGCCTTGCACTGAGCCTGTTTACCCTGAGGTTCTCGATGGGTCGAAGGGTGGCCAAATCAAGCAAAGCGACCCAAGCAAAGCGCCATCTATACATCTTTATCAAACCCTACCACAACTCTCCAACTTCCTACTTCACATAATCCTGCTTATGCACCAACACATACTGATCACCCTCCAACTTCACATAACCCTGATCATAACAGAAATAATACGTCGCGCCTTTCTGTGTCGTATAAATATTCGTAAAATAATGAAAATTAAATCCTTCCTCAGCCAAACGAATCCCATCAACAGTCTTCTTCCCAGACGGATTCATTGCACTCAATATACGACGGTTTTTTCGCAAGATAGTATTGATTCTGCGCATATAGGCAGTCGCGTCTTCATTCTGTCGATTATTGAAGGTATTGCGACAATAATCCGAACAAAACTTCTGATCTTTTCTCCCTGATAATTTCTGACCACATTCTTTACATACGCGTGTTTCCATTCGTGCTGGTTTGGTAGTTTATGCAAAACAATGTTAACAATATTTAACAGCAAAATCAAGTGTTTTAGAGCTTAACTTTAACACCTTTGTATATTCATCTTATTCGATTTATGACAGATAATACAATCAATCCGATAAATCCTGCGGAAGCATTGCGCATTCTCAGTGAGAAAATTAAACTCGAAACAGTCATCATGCAACGCCTGCGCGAAGAAGTAGGCAAAGTAATTGTTGGTCAAACATACATGATTGATCGACTACTCATTGCACTCTTGGCGGATGGTCACGTATTACTTGAAGGAGTTCCCGGCTTAGCAAAAACACTAGCAATTAAAACATTAGCAGAGGCAATTGATGTTGACTTTAGTCGTATTCAATTCACACCTGATTTATTACCTGCCGATGTCACTGGAACGCTTATTTACAACCAGAAAAGTGAACAATTCACAGTAAAAAAAGGACCTATCTTCGCAAATTTCATCCTTGCAGATGAAATCAACCGTGCCCCAGCAAAAGTACAAAGTGCCCTGTTGGAAGCCATGCAAGAGCGCCAAATTACCATCGGAGATGAAACCTATAAATTGCCGGCGCCTTTCCTTGTGCTAGCTACACAAAACCCAATCGAACAAGAAGGAACCTATCCCCTGCCAGAAGCTCAAGTCGATCGTTTCATGTTGAAAGTGTTCCTCGGCTACCCAACAATCGAAGAAGAAAAACAAATCATACGCACAAACGTGCAAAAAGGTGGGATCCCTTCCTGCGGAAAAGTACTTTCATCCAGCGATATTCTGCGCGCAAGAGAGCTTGTTCGCGAAATTTACTTGGATGAAAAGGTAGAACAATACATCGTGGATTTAGTCTATGCAACGCGAACACCAGCGAAATACGGCTTAGCAAACCTAGAACCAATGATCGGCTTCGGCTGTTCTCCACGTGCTAGCATCAACTTGGCCTTAGCGGCAAAAGCCTTCGCCTTCCTGCAAGGTAGAGCCTTCGTTGTACCAGAAGATGTACGTGCAATAGCACCTGATGTCATGCGCCACAGAATGGGCTTGACTTATGAAGCAGAAGCGGAAAACATCTCAGCAACCGACATCGTCAACAAAATCATCAACAAAGTAGAAGTTCCTTAAGCGCAATTTCCTTGGAAACAAAAGAACTCATTAAAAAAATCCACCGTTTGGAAATCAAGACAAAAGGCTTGACCAAACACATCTTTTCGGGCGAATACCATTCGGCATTCAAAGGAAGAGGTATGGCCTTTAGTGAAGTTCGAAACTACCATTTTGGTGACGAAGTCCGCACGATTGATTGGAACGTAACGGCGCGCTACAATGACCCGTATGTAAAAGTATTCGAAGAAGAACGTGAACTCACAGTCATGCTTGTCATTGACGTGTCTGGCTCTGAAGAATTTGGAACAACAGACAAAACGAAAAAAGATGTGGCCTTGGAAATCGCAGCTGTACTTGCATTTTCAGCAATTAGCAACAACGACAAAGTCGGAGCAATCTTAGTGTCAGATCAAGTGGAACGCTTCATTGCACCGGAAAAAGGAAAGAAACACGCCTTGATGATTTTGCGTGAACTCATCGAATTTAAACCAAAAAGCAAAGGAACAAACCTCAACCAAGGATTGAAATTCCTGCGAAATACCCAAAAGAAACGAGCAATTACCTTCGTATTAAGTGATTTTGTAGACCAAAACAACTTCATGGAAGGCATGCGCTTGACCAAAAAACGCCACGACACCATTGCCATCAAGTTGTCCGATAGAGCTGAGCACGAATTGCCAAACATGGGCTTCATACAACTCTACAATGCCGAAACAGGAGAAACAACTTGGGTCAATTCGAGTGCGCCAGAAGTACGAGAGAAATTCAAGCAAAACTTCCTCGACGAAGAAGAGGAAATTTTAAAAGCCTTCAAAAAAGCAGGCATCGATAGTGTTTCGTGTACAACAGAGGATGACTTAATCAAACCCTTAGTAGCTTTATTCAAACAGCGAGGATGAGAATGCGCTTACTACATATCATCGTTTTGAGTCTTTCACTGACAAGCCTTGCCCAATCAGCGAAAACAAGCATTTCCAAAAACGCCATTTTAATTGGTGAGAAAATTACGATTACGTATACCATTCCCGTAGCAAATGGTGAAAAACCACTTTTTCGACCAGCTGTCGGTGTGTTACCCAGTCGCTTAATGGCAAAAACAGGTAGCTTGTCAAACGCCATTTCAGACAACATTGAAATTGAATCACCTTTCAAAGACACACTAGTTAAAAGCAAAAAAGGAACAATTTGGCAAGGAACCTATGAAATCACAGCATGGGATGAAGGATCTTACCTAATTACTGGTCCGTCCATCAGCATCAATGATTCTACCTGCTACTTTCCCGATACTGAATTAAACGTAAAATTAGTCAGTGCAAAAAAAGGTCAAGACATTTACGACATCAAAGAATCCTTCGCAGAAATACCAGATGAACCCTTCTCAGTAAAGCGTTTCGTTTCCGAAAACTGGTGGTGGCTCATTCCATTGATCCTCATTCCTCTCATTGTTTGGGCGGTGCGCAAGCTTAAAAAAGCGGAGACAAAGCCTCAAAAAATAAACGAGATTTCGCTAAAAGAGAAAACCTTATTGGCAATTGACGCCCTCGAAAAAAGCAAGTTGTGGGAGAAAAACCAAGTAAAAGAACACTTTAGTGAATTGACCTTCATTCTGCGTTCGTATTTATCCGCTCGGTACAACATCAATTTACTTGAGAAAACATCCTACGAAACAAAATTACTTTTGACGCAACGCGGTTTGCATCCGGAAACAATCCAAGTGATCAGTGCCATTCTCAACGAAGCGGATATGGTGAAATTTGCCAAATCACACCCCGATGAAATCGCTATTTACAAACACGCTCAATTAGCCCGCCAAGTGGTCGCTGAAACGAGTCCAATTGAATTTGATCATGCTGAATAATTGGAACATCCGTTTTTGGGAATACGACTTTCAATCACCGTATTGGTTGTGGTTACTCTTGCTTGTACCGGTCATTTTTTGGATCTTGTGGACGCGCGAAGCCAAACGCCAAGGAGATTGGAAATTCTCAGGCAATTCAGAAACGCAACGCAAATTTTCAACACGATGGATTGTTCTTGTTAGACGCACAAACATCCTTCTTCAAAGCCTTGTTGCAGCCTTATTAATCATGGCTATGGCCAAACCATTCCATTGGTCCAGCTTCGATGATTTCGATGAAAACTACAAAAAAGGAATTGACATCATCATCACCATGGACGTGTCTGGTTCCATGTTGGCAATGGATTTTGAGCCAAACCGACTGGAAGCATCGAAAGAAGTCGCCAAAGAATTTGTCGATGGCAGACGTGGCGACCGCATTGGCTTGGTTGTTTACGCTGGAGAAGCATATACTGCTTGTCCCGCAACCTTGGATTACAGTATTCTCAAACAACAAATCGATAAAATCGGTCAAGAAAACATTGATGGTGGAACCGCCATTGGTACAGGTTTAGGAACTGCCGTAACACGTTTACGCAGCGATAGTTTACAATCCAAAGTCATCATTCTATTGACAGATGGAAGTAACAATGCCGGTGAAATTGATCCTTTAACAGCAGCAGAATTAGCGCGCGCTAAAAACATCCGCGTTTATACAATTGGTGTTGGAAGCAATGGTGAGGCACCTACTCCAGTTGCAACACCTTTTGGAATTCGCTACGAAAATCAAATAGTTGAAATTGATGAAATTACCTTGATGAAAATCGCTGAAATAACGAATGGTCAATACTTCAGAGCAACCGATAAAGAAGGATTAAAAGAGATTTACCAACAAATTGAAAAGCTAGAAAAACGAAAAATGCTCGATCAGCATTACAAATCAGAACCGCCAGCAACACCAATGGCGTTTATGAATTGGGCCTTATTAGTGGCGTTGATTTCCTTCATTTCAAACCGTTTCTTATTCAAAACAAATGAATAACCTGAGCTATACATACCGCATTAAGTTGATTTTGGCTGGGGTCATCATTTGGGAGGCCATTTTCTGGTCCTTGTCTGGTGTCGTACTGTTCTTAATCGGTTACCTCGACCCTTCTGCCACAGGTCAACAAATTGGGTTTAAATTCCCAGGGCAATTCTGGTTATTGGTATTTTTAGTTCCAATAATTGGCGTGTATTTATTCAACATCTCCAACCTCAATCGCTTTGCTGATGCCGCACATCCAACTGTCCGGAAATTCATTCTTCAACCCGTTTCCTCCTTCAACAGTTTCCTGACCTTCTTCTTTTTCCGCAACGCGATTGTACTCTTGATTTTTGCAATGGCGCAACCCGTATTTGGAACAAAAAAAGTGAAAGGAACGACTGAAAGCCTGGAGTTGGTAGTGTGTTTAGACGTGTCCAATTCAATGAATACAAAAGACATTTCCTCCGATATGACACGTTTGGAAATAGCGAAAAGAGCCTTGAATGAATTGGTCAACAAATTGCATGGAGAAAAAATTGGAATCAGTGTTTTTGCAGGTGGAGCTTTTGTACAATTGCCTTTAACAGGCGATTATGCTGCCGCGAAAATGTTCATTTCTGAAATAGAAACAAACATGGTTTCCAATCAAGGAACCAACATTTCTGAAGCCTTAACAGTTTCAAGCGACATGTTTTCAGAAGCAAAAACCACAAAAGGAATCATCCTTGTAACCGATGGAGAAAATCACGAAAGCAATCCAAATGAAATCCTTCAAAAACTGAAAGAAAACAAAATACAGCTAAGCATCTTGGGCATCGGAACAACACAAGGCGGTCCAGTGCCAATCGATCCGCTGAGACCCGAATTAGGGAACAAAACAACAGCAACTGGAAGAACGGTTATTTCGCGTGTCAATCCGGATTTTATAAAAACCATTGCAGCCAAAGCTGGAGGCTTTGCAACGCTCAGTGCAGACGAATTTCCAGATTTATCGGAATTATTAACACAAATTAACCAAATGAAGCGTGCCGAGGTGCAAGATTTAGAGTTTGATGTGCAGGAGAATCGCTATCAAATTCCGTTATTTGCATCGTTGATTTTATGGTGTTTGTTTTTAATCTGGACGAAGCTTCCAAAACAGTTTAAAAAAGTAGAACAATGAAACAGTTAGTAGTCATATTAGTTCTTTTAGTGAGTTGCACAGCCTTCTCACAAGAATGGCGTGATTCCTTAAAAGTTGCACGTGATGCTTACAAAAAACAGGAATATACCAAAGCATTAAAATACTACCAAGCAGCACAGAAAAAAGCGCCGTCCGAGGTCGACCTATCCGACGAGATGGGGCAATCGGCATACAAAGCACGTGAGTTCGAAAAAGCAGAGAGAATCTACCAACAAAGTGCCGCGTCTAAAAAAGATGCCTTGTCGAAAGCGAAGTCTTACCACAACATGGGTAATAGCCGCTTAAAATCGAAAGATTACAATGGCGCAATTGACGCCTACAAAGAAGCGCTGCGCAACAATCCGAACGATGAACAAACACGTTACAACCTGTCAGAAGCAATTCGTCGTTTGAAGGATGAGCAACAAAAAAATCAAAAAGACAACAATCAGCAGAACCAACAAAATCAGAAGAATCAAAACAAACAGAACAACCAGAATAACAAAAACAATCAAAACCAACAAAACAACCAATCTGCTGGTGGTCAAGGACAAAAAAAACAAAAGCAACAGTCACAAGGACAATCCTCAAAAGGAGGTGGTAACGAACAACCTGGAAATGGCAATCAATCCAAACTGCCAAACAAAACGGTTGAACGCATGTTAGATAATTTAATGAAAGCCGAAGCAGCCACAAAACGCAAAATGAATGGCAATGGCTCCGGTGCAAGTTCAACAACTTCAGGCAAAGATTGGTAATGAGACAGCTAATTATACATAGTGTATTTTTATTCGTTGCGCTTTGCTCCTTCGGGCAAAAACCGATTGTTATTTTAGAGGTTGAACCAAAAGAAGCGGAAGTAGGCGAAATGCTGACCATTACAGTACGCGCAAACGTACAAGGAGAAATTGACGTGGATTTACCGAGTGGTTTTGTGCATGGTTACGAAATCATGAACGGAATGAACCAAGAAATTGATTACAATACTGGAAAAGTCATCAATTACTTCTATTTATCACAAAATGGTGCAATGCCAAAGGCAGGAACGTTTAAGTTCGGACCAGCATATGTAAAAAAAGGCAACAAGGTGTACAGATCGAACACTGTTACGGTGACCATTCGCAAAGAAAACACGGCACCTATTACAAATGGAAATGAAATCACGGCTAAACAGTTGCGCCAACCAGCTTTCGGAATCATCGAAAAATCGAAATCCGTTATTTACGAAGGTGAACCCTTGATTTTAAACGCGAAAGTCTATTCCATATTCGATCCTTCACACTTGGAAGATTACCAAGAATACAAGTTAGATGGCGCACTCGACAAACACGATATTACTACAAGTTCTCGCATTACAGTAAGAGAAGAAAAAATCAAACGCACCTCTTATTATGCCTTCGAGCACGATAAAAAAGTCATCTTCCCGATTGGTACAGGAAAGTTTACCATTGAACCCTTCAAACTAATGTTGCGTCGTGGAATTGAAGGCGTTCCAATTACATCTTCAAGCACCGCAATCGAGGTAAAACCCTTGCCTGCAAATGCACCAAGTGATTTCATCGGAGGCGTTGGTTCCTTCACCATGAAAAGTTCCATTGACAGAAAAACACTGAAGCAAGGCGATGTAATTACCTTAATTGTGGAAGTGGAAGGCTATGGAAATTTGCAAAACATCAGCGAACCAAAATTGAACCTTCCAAAAGGTTTTGTCATTTATGGAGATCCGATTGTAAAAGAAGACATCTCATTCGGAAGTCGCGGAGCTGAAGGAAAAATAACCTATGAATACAACATTCAAGTAACGAAATTTGGTGACTTAACGTTTCCCGCAACCACGCTTTCTTACTTTGATCCAATCAAGGAAAAATATGTGCAAATCAGCTCCGAAGAAACAAAACTTTCTGTGTCTAAAAATGCTGGTTTCAAAATCTCTGACAAGGCTACAACCACACTTGTTGAAAGCAAAGGACAAGACATTTTTCCGTTTAAAAATGGAGATGAAATCTCAACCGAACACGATTCGTTTGTGCATTCGTTACTTTTTTGGCCAGTTGTTACCTTACCAATTTTGTGTGGAATTTTCTTAGGCCTTTTCTGGCGTAAACGCGAGGAAAATGAAATCCATGTCGTTCAAAAACAAGAAAAGCAACAAGCAAAAGTAGGAATTCAAAACCTGTTTAGTGAAGCAGAAACAGCCTTAAGCAATCAAGATTACGCAAATTATTACGGGTTGATTGAAAAAGGATTGCAACGTTCAATGGCTTTGTACTTGCGCAACGACGATAGTTTGATACTGAGTAAATCGACAATCATCGAAGAACTGAAACAACAAAACGTTGACGCTTCAAAAATCAACGCTTTGCAACAATTATTTACCGCATGTGAAGAGGCGCGTTACGGTTTTGGAAGTAGTTCTGAAAATCGCGATGCCATGATTGTTTCAGCAAAACAAATCTCACAATCAATTTTGAACGCATGAAAAAGTGGCTATTGATACTAGCAATTTTGGGCAGTAAATCGCTTGTTCTCGCTTCTTCATTTGATGATGGTTTAAAAGCTGCGGAGGCAAAAAACTTCAAACAAGCAATTCATGAATTTGAAGAAGTCATTGTCGAACAACCTCTAAACAGCGCTGCTTTTTATAACTTAGGCAACGCCTATTACAAAAACCACGAATTTGGCAAAGCGATATGGGCCTATGAATCGGCAATCAAGTTGAATCCTAAAAACAGTGAAGCTCCAGTTAACATTGAGTTGTGTTACCGCGAACTTACAAATGGCAATGCATGGCAACCAAGCATTAGTGGTTTACAGCGCATGATTTACAGCATTGGATCAACAACATGGGCAGTTTTGGCTTTTTTAGTAAGTTGCTTAATTGCTTACGCCCTATTTTCCTTATTGAGAAACAAAAACACCCCTTGGAAACGCTTTCACGTGATGGCTCTTCTTGGCGAATCAGTCGTATTCATTGCTTGCTTAATTGCAGCTACAAGCACGGCTAATTACCCCGCAAACCGAGATTATGGCGTCATTATTACGAAATCAAGTCCTTGCTTCACAACGGAAAAAACCACAACTGCCGATTTCGCAGTGAACGAAGGAGCTAAAGTGCGCATCATTTCTGAAAAGGAAAACCGCGTTGAAGTGGAATTAGTAGAAGGCAGAAAAGTCTTCATCTCCAAAAAGGATTTGCGCATCATCTAATTTCAAACAAGATTATTCGCCCGTAATTCTTTACCTTTGCACTTCAATGAGTCAAAACAAAGTAAATATTCGTAATTTTTCCTTTGAGGAACTTAAAGCCTCGATGGAAGTCTTGGGTGAAAAATCCTTTCGCTCGAAACAAGTTTATGAATGGCTTTGGAAGAAAAATGCGGCATCATTCGAAGAAATGACCAATCTCGGCAAAGAACTTCGTGCAAAATTAGAGGAGCATTATTTCATTGATCACATTAAATTAGACGATCAACAAATCAGTTCAGACAAAACAATTAAATGTGCCTTTTCAGTTGAAGAAAACAAAGTAGTTGAAGGTGTATTAATTCCAACAAGTTCTCGCACGACAGCATGTATTTCTTCTCAAGTTGGATGCAGTTTGGCGTGTACGTTTTGTGCAACTGGCCGCTTAAAGCTGATGCGAAATTTAACAGCTGGAGAAATTGTGGATCAAGTCGTTTATTTGAAAGATCAAGCCGAAAACCGCTACAAAACGCCATTAACAAACATTGTTTACATGGGAATGGGTGAACCCTTGTTGAACTACAAAAATGTGCTGCGTTCGATTGAAATGATTACTTCGGAAGATGGATTGGGAATGTCACCAAAACGCATTACTGTTTCCACTGCTGGAATTGCAAAAATGATCCGCAAATTGGGCGATGATGAAGTGAAATTCAATCTTGCGCTTTCCTTGCATGCTGCCAATGACAAGAAACGAAGCCACATCATGGAAATCAATGATTCGAACAACTTGGCAGAACTAGCCGATGCCTTGCGTTATTTCCACCAAAAAACAGACTCGCGAGTAACCTTTGAATACATCATTTTCAAAGATTTCAATGATAAAATCGAGGATGCACAAGAATTGGCTGAATTTGCGAAATGCGTTCCGTGCAAAATCAACATCATCGAATACAACCCAATTGATGACAGTGAATTCCAACAAGCTGACCGCGCCAATGTTGACAGTTTCGCCGCTTATTTGGAATCCAAAAACTTGGTTGTAAATGTACGCAGAAGCCGTGGAAAGGACATTGACGCCGCATGTGGACAGTTGGCTAATAAGAACAAAGCGATTTTAAAAGAGGAACGCGTTTTAAAGGCAAAATAAATTGCAATTAACACGTTTTAATTAGCGAAAAAAGTAATCTATCTCGTATATTTGTGTCATGTTGAGTGTAAAGGAGATAATGGCGCCAATCGATTCAGAAATGAACGAATTCGAAGTACGTTTTCGTCAAAGTATGAAATCGAAAGTTCCCCTACTCGATAAAATCACGCACTACATCATTCGCCGAAAAGGCAAACAAATGCGTCCAATGTTCATTTTCCTTACTGCGAAAATGTTGGGTGAAATGAATGACAAAGCCTACGACGCCGCTTCCTTAGTTGAATTGTTGCACACTGCTTCGCTTGTTCACGACGATGTCGTGGATGACGCAAATGAACGCCGTGGCTTTTTCTCCGTCAATGCACTTTGGAAAAACAAAATTGCCGTTCTTGTTGGTGATTTCATGTTGTCCCGTGTCTTGTTGCTGTCAATCGAAAAAAACAATGTCCGCTTACTGGAAATCGTCGCTCGAGCAGTGCGTGAAATGAGCGAAGGAGAATTATTACAAATCGAAAAAGCAAGACGACTAGACATTACAGAAGAAATATATTTTGATGTCATTCGTCAAAAAACAGCTTCTTTGATTGCTACTTGCTGCGAATCTGGCGCTGTTGCTGTTGACCGTGAAGACATGGCTCCGAAAATGCGCAAGTTTGGTGAATTGGTCGGTTTGGCATTTCAAGTGAAAGATGATATTTTTGATTATGGTACTCCCGGAAACATCGGTAAGCCAACAGGAATTGACATTCGAGAACGCAAAATGACGCTTCCACTGATTTACACGCTGAACACAGCACCGAAAGAGATTAAAAAGGAACTCATCAACATTGTGAAAAACCACAATGAAAATCCAAAAAAAGTGCAACGTGCCATCGAATTGGTTCACCAGTACGGAGGAATTGAATACGCACACAAAAAAATGATGGAATTGAAAGAAGAAGCCTTAAATATGTTGGCTGAAATTCCTGATTCAGAAGCAAAAAGATCTATAATTGGTCTTGTGGAATACACAACATTACGCGAAAAATAAGTAAACATCTATGAAACAAATCCTTGCATTTTTAATGCTGGCATTTTTGGTCAGCTGCGCTAGTGAAGAACCAAAAGAAGAGACAAAACCTGTAAAAGAAGAGGTGCTTGTTGAAGTAAAAGATGGAATTTACTACGAATGGTATCCTGGTAAAAAACAATTGAAATACAAAGGTGGACAGGACAAAGACAAAAAACGAGATGGTGTTTGGACCTTTTACTCAGAAACAGGAGATGAATTATCGGTTACAGTATATGAACACGGCTCACGCGAAGGATTTACAGTCGTAAAATACCCTTCTGGAGTTGTACATTACCGCGGTGAATACCACAAAGACCAAATGGTTGGTGTTTGGACAACCTTCGATCCAAAAGGAAAAGTTGAATCTGAAAAAGATTGGGGTTATCCAGCTGAATAATGTCTAAAATTCCACCACATATCATTGATGACATCATGCAAACTGCTCGTATTGAGGAGGTGATTGGTGAATTCGTCAATTTGAAACGTGCTGGATCTAATTTAAAAGGTTTAAGTCCTTTTACCGACGAGAAAACACCATCATTTGTGGTGTCTCCTGCCAAACAAATCTTTAAATGCTTCTCAACGAGTAAAGGTGGTTCAGTGGTGACCTTCTTAATGGAAAAAGAACATTTTTCGTATCCAGAAGCATTGCGTTGGCTTGCAGATAAATACGGAATTCAAATCCCAGAAGATGAGCCTGCAAGCGCTGAAGAATTAGCGGCAATCACCGAACGTGAAAGTTTACACATCATCAATGAATTTGCGAAAACGCATTTCATGCACAATCTCCATGAAACGGAAGAAGGTGCCGCTGTTGGACTTTCCTATTTCGAAGAACGTGGTTTCAGAAAAGACATCATTCAAAAATTTCAATTGGGTTATTGCTTAAATGTTAGCGATGATTTCACTAAAGCCGCTCAAAAGAAAGGCTACAAATTAGAATATTTAGAAAAAGTCGGCTTGGTCAAATCAAAAGATGATCGCCACTTCGATTTCTTCCGCGGGAGAGTAATGTTCCCAATCCACAGTGTTTCTGGACGCGTTCTAGGATTTGGTGGGCGCACACTCATTACCGATAAAAAAATTGCGAAATACTTCAATTCGCCTGAAAGTATCATTTACAACAAAAGTGAAATCTTATATGGATTACATTTTTCGAAAGGTGATATAATCAAATACGACAATTGCTTCTTGTGCGAAGGCTACACCGATGTAATTTCCATGTTTCAAGCGGGAATTCAAAATGTGGTTTCGTCATCAGGAACGTCATTAACGAAGGATCAAATAAAATTAATTCGCCGTTACACCCAAAACATTACTATTCTGTACGATGGTGATGCAGCTGGGATTAAAGCTTCTTTCCGTGGAATCGATTTGATTCTTGAAGAAGGAATGAATGTGAAAGTGGTTTTGTTTCCGGAAGGGGAAGATCCTGACTCATACTCGAAAAAGGCTTCAACAACGGAATTAGAAAATTACATCAAAGAACACACGCAAGATTTCATTTCGTTTAAGGCCGATATTCTTTTGAAAGATGGTGAAGCGGATCCAATCAAACGAGCGGAATTAATTCGTGAAATCGTGCATTCGGTTGCCTTGATTCCTGATCAAATTACGCGTCAAGTATATCTACAACAGATTGCTTCTCAATTCGATATCAGCGAGCAAATCATTTCGAGTGAATTGATAAAGTTGCGTAAAGGTGTTGTTGCAAAACAGTTACAAGAACCTGAAATTCTTGATTTACCGGTTGAAAAGCAAATTGAACCATACATCCCAGAAACGGGAACAAGCAAACAAGAAGCTTCCCTTCACGATGAATTGATTTTAATCAATCTCATGGTAAAATATGGAACGCGTGTAATTGAAATTGAACAAGTGGATGAGAACGGTCAAGCGCACAAAGCAGAAACAACCGTCATCGAATTGGTACATACCGAATTAGATCGTGATGAATTGACGTTTACGCATCCATTGTGCGCAAAGATTTATGATGTTTTCATCAAAGGATTGAATGACAAACAATTGTTTCAATCGAGCTATTTCAAGCGCTTAGAAGATCAAGAAATTGTACGTTTTGTTTCCGATATTGAATCAAATGAACATGAATTGAGTTCCGGTTGGTTCAGCCACTACAGTATCATTACACGTTCCGAATCCGATCGCTTGAATGAAGCAATTATGAATGCAATTTATAGTTTCAAAGGAGCGAAAGTTGAAAAACGCATCAACGAAATTCGTGAAAAATTGCAAGAGCCAGAACTTCCAGAAGAAGAAATGATGAGTTTATTGGCTGAACAAATGGCTTTCGAACGTGTTAAATTGGTGTTTGCAGAAAAATTAGGTCGAATAATCTTACGATAAA
This sequence comes from Crocinitomicaceae bacterium, assembly GCA_023262855.1. GTDB lineage: Bacteria > Bacteroidota > Bacteroidia > Flavobacteriales_D > Crocinitomicaceae > M0103. Next base: position 35,494 of record JALQYQ010000062.1, on the reverse strand, counting down.
ATTATGATGAGTAGTTTCATTTCTTTCTTTTTATCACTTTATGAAAAATCAGTTTTCTCAACTGGATTTATGAATAACAACCCATTCGTTCCCTTCAGTCAGGAAAGTTTTAACCAAGCACCTCAATTACCCGCTCCAACTGAAGAAGACACTTCTTCATTCTTTGATTTCCTTGATTTCAAATTGATCGATACCGATAAATTTGATGTGAGTCTGTACGACATCATCGCGCTTGTTGTAATTTTCATTGCAGCTAAAATGGTGTTGAAGATTGTCAAAATCAATATTCGTAAAAAATTCAGAGCCAAGGAAGATTACAACAAGGCAACAGAATTTGTGTACATCCAAATTGCCAAATATGTCATCTATTTATTTGCAATCATTTTCGCTTTAAAGGCTATTGACATCGATATAACGATTCTTTTAACAGGTTCAGCAGCCTTGTTGGTTGGTATTGGACTTGGATTGCAAGATGTTTTCAAAGACATGTTCTCTGGTTTGGTTCTATTGTTTGAAGGAAATGTGCGAGTTGGTGACATTGTGGAAATTTCAAACGGTGGTAAAACAGAACCAATAGTTGCGAAGATTCTAAAAATCAATGTGCGAACAACCCAAATTGAAACGCGAGAAGGAAACGTATTGATCATTCCAAATGCCAAGTTGACACAAGAATACGTTGAAAACTGGAGTCATGGTTCAGAACTTTCGCGCTTTAGAATTACGTTGACCGTAGAATATGGTAGTGACACGGAATTAATCATACGCTTACTCAAACAAGCGGCATTTGCGCATCCTAAAGTGCGAAAAAATCATCCAGTTGATGTTCGTTTATCCCATTTCGGCAACAATGGATTGGATTTAGAATTAATTTTCTGGGCGGATCAAAGTTGGGACATCAACAACTACAAATCCGAAATTCGCTTCGAGATTGATCGTTTATTCAGAGAACATAAAGTCGCGATTCCATTCCCACAAACGACAGTTCACATGGGAAAGCCAGCGCACTGATGAAAATTTGAAAGATTTGATGGATTCAAAAATTTGAATATTAGAATCTATGAATTTCCATTGTCAGCCGATAAAAAGAAAATTATCGAATTATCGAATTATCGAATTATCGAATTATCGAATTATCGAATTATCGAATTATCGAATTATCGAATTATCGAATTATCAAATTATTGAATTATTGAATTATTGAATCACTGCAACAGCAACTTGTAACGTTGAATCGTATTTTCTAAACCGAAGTACAAGGCATCTGAAATCAAAGCGTGCCCAATGGAAACTTCATCCAGTTGCACCAAAGATTGCTTGAAATAGTTCAAATTGTCTAAGCTCAAATCATGACCTGCATTGATTTCCAATCCCAAGTCTTTCGCCAATTGCGCTGCAGCAACGTAAGCTTTCACCGCTTCTGCCGGGTTCTTTGGATAATCTTCAGCATAGGGTCCTGTGTACAATTCAATGCGATCGACACCTGATTTTGCCGCATATTCAATGTTTTCCAAATTCGTATCAACAAAGATCGAGCTTCTAACGCCTAAACTTCTGAACTGTTGCACCAAATCAACCAGTAAATCTTGGTGTTTTTTTGTTTCCCAACCTGCATTTGAGGTCAAAACGTGCGGCGGATCTGGCACCAAAGTCGCTTGTGCTGGCAAAATGTCAGTAATCAATCGCATGTAACGCGCATCTGGATAGCCTTCAATATTAAATTCCGTCTTCACAACTTCCTTCAAATCATAGACATCTTTTGTCGTAATGTGACGCTCGTCTGGTCGCGGATGAACAGTGATTCCGTCAGCTCCAAAACGCTCACAATCAATGGCAACTTGCACAACACTTGGAACATCTCCTCCTCGGGCATTTCGAATTGTTGCTATTTTATTTATGTTAACGCTTAATTTGGTCATGATACGGTACAATTTTTGACAAGCCAAAAATACAAAGTTCGGAACATATTTACTATTTTGGCAACAAGAATGAGAGCAATAGAATTAATAACAGACGAAATACCACCACTAACGCATACCGATTCTGGTGAGAAAGCACTGCGTTGGATGGATGAATTTAAAGTTTCACACCTTCCGGTCTTGAAGCATGGGAACTTTGTTGGCGTGCTCTCAGAATCTGATATTCTTGATAAATTGGACTTGGTAGAGAACTTGGATAAGTTGTTCGATCATCTTCCTCGTCCCTACGTTTTTGCAAATGCGCATATTTATGAAGTACTTGCGAAAATATCAGAACACCGCGTAAGTGTTTTACCAATTCTTGATGAAACGGAAAAATACTTGGGTTGTACCACAGTTTATCATTTGTTGACAGTAATTGCGAATACCGGAAGTATCAAAGAAACTGGTGGAATCATCGTGATTGAAGTGAATAACAACGATTACTCTATGGCGCAAATTGCACAAATTGTTGAAAGCAATAACGCTAAGATTTTGAGTTCCTATATCATGTCTTCGCCCGATTCAACAAAATTGGAAGTGACGCTTAAAATCAATCAAATTGAATTAACGCGCATCATGCGTACCTTCGAACGTTACGACTATGTCATCAAGGCATCGTATCAGAAAAGTGAAGGCGACGACGATATTCAGCAACGCTACGAATCATTAATGAACTTTTTGAAATTTTAGTATGAACGTTGCGATATACGGGAAGAAAATAAACAAGCAAAGTCTCGCGCATTTTAGTGAGGTTTTGGCAATTCTGAAAGATTTCGGTTGGAATCCTGTGATTGAAAAAGAATTGAAAAAGCACTTGGTGAGTAAAATTGGTTTATCACCAATGACAGATGAATTTTCTTCACACCTTGATTTTCATCATGGAATCGATTTAACGCTTTCAATGGGTGGTGACGGAACCTTCATCAAATCTGTTGGTTTTATTCGCAATTCTGGTGTTCCAATTGTCGGGATTAACACAGGACGTTTGGGATTCTTGGCAAACATTTCGAAAGATCAAATTGCCCAAACGATGGATTTAATTAAGCGCAAACAATTTGAATTTCAAAAACGTTCCTTATTACGCATTCATACGGAGGAGAATTTATTTGGCGATGACAATTTCGCCTTAAACGAAGTTACATTCCACAAGAAAGATACAGCTTCAATGATAACAGTTCACGCTTCTTTGGATGATAAATACTTGAATTCATATTGGGCCGACGGATTAATCGTTGCTACACCAACTGGTTCTACTGCCTACAGCTTGAGCTGTGGTGGACCAATTATAACACCTGGATGCCAAGTGCACATTTTAACACCCATCGCACCGCACAACTTAAATGTGCGCCCAATGGTGGTTCCAGATCACATGCCAATCAAACTCAGCCTAGAAGGAAGAGAACGAAAATATTTAATCAGCTTGGATGGGAATTCCAAAAACATCCGTCAAGGAGAAGAAGTTGTTATCACAAAAGCCGAATTTATGATTAATGTCATTAAATTTGAGGACAATAACTTTTTGGATACTATTCGAAATAAAATGCTTTGGGGCATTGACAAACGCAATTAATTGTATTTTAAAACTAAAAGAAAAACTATGAGAGCAGTAGCATTTGCACTTTTTACCGTATTTACAAGTCTTTTGTCGTTTGGACAAGGAGAAGGAGAATTAGCTCCTGGGATGTATGCGCAATTCACAACTACAAAAGGTGTGATTATTTGTGCATTAGAATTTGAAAAAACACCAATGACAGTAGCTAACTTTGTTGGTTTAGCTGAAGGAAATTTCAAAGTTGATAACGTAACGATTTCAAAACCATATTACAATGGATTGAAATTTCACCGTGTGATCAAAGATTTTATGATTCAAGGTGGATGTCCACTTGGTAATGGAACTGGAGATCCTGGTTACAAATTTTACGATGAAACGACTCCTGAATTGAAACACTCAGGTCCTGGAATTTTGTCAATGGCAAACTCTGGTCCAAACACAAACGGAAGTCAATTCTTCATCACGCACAAAGCAACGCCATGGTTGGACGGAAAACACACTGTATTCGGACATGTTGTTTCTGGACAAGACGTTGTGGATGCAATTCAACAAGATGATGTAATGTCTGAAGTAAAAATCATTCGTGTTGGTGATGCTGCCAAAAATTTCAATGCAATTGACGTTTTCAATAAAATCTATGGGCCAAGACACGAAGGTGAAAAAGTGGAGCAAGAGCGTTTAGCAAAAATCGCAGCGATGTCTGAGGAAGAATACAAAACGTACATGTTTGCTGAAGTTAAAAAGCAATACAAGAAAGCCAAAATGACAAAAAGCGGACTGGTTTACGTGATTGAGAAAAAAGGTGGAAAAGTGAAACCTGTACAAGGAACGAAATTATCTGTTCACTACAAAGGAACATTCCGTGCAGATGGAAAACAATTCGATTCTTCATATGACAGAAATCAACCAATGGATTTCACATACATTGATAACAAAATGATTCCAGGATTCGAAGAAGGATTAGCGATGCTTGGAAAAGGTGGAAAAGGAAAATTCATCATTCCTTACTTTGCTGCTTACGGAAAAAATGGTCGTCCAGGAGCAATTCCTCCATATTCAGATTTAGTATTTGATGTGGAAATTGTCAACTTAACACCTGGTGACGCTGCTCCAAAAGCAGACGACGGACACGGACACCAACATTCAGAAGGTGACGGACACAAACACTAAAAAAATAACGAGTTTAATAAAAGACTTCCATTTCGATGGAGGTCTTTTTTTTGCTCTAATCTGAACCTTAGAATTTCACCAAACGATTGAAATCAAGTGGCGCTGGTGCATTAAAAGTCATTTCTTTTTTAGAGAAGGGATGAACAATTGTCAACGAAGAAGAATGCAAAGCCAAACGGCGAACACCTTTAGCATCTTTGCTATACATTTTGTCACCCAAAACTGGATGTCCTTTTTCTGAAAGATGTACACGGATTTGGTGTTTGCGACCGGTGAATAAATCGATGTTCAACAAACTGAAATCAGCAGTTTCTTTTAAGACTTTGTAGCCTGTTCTTGCCAATTTTCCTTTCGTTTCATCATTTACAGAATATACACGGAACACTTTGTTTTCAGCAAGATAACTTGTGATTACACCCTCTTTTTCTTTCAGTTTACCTTGAACAATGGTCAAATACGATTTGCTGAAATCGGCCCAGTTTTCTTGCAAAAAAGCTTTTGTTTTTTCATTTTTGGCAAATACTAGAACGCCGGAAGTCTCACGATCCAAGCGGTGAACCACATACACGCGATTTTTCGAGCGAATGTTTCCTTTTTTCACGTATTCATTCAACAGGTAATGCACAGTGCGTTCGCGTTCACGGTCTGTTCCAACTGTCAACAAGCCAGCAGCTTTATCAACCACAAGAATATCTTGATCTTCGTGTAGAATTGAAATTCCTTTAGGTTGAAATTTTGAGGGTTTTGGCGCTTTTCCCGCTTTGTTCGCTTCTGTCATGTTTTTTGAATAGAATAAGAGATCAAATGATTTGAATTCATCTCAATCAAGACAAAGGTCGGAAAATTTAGTGAATTAGTGATTGTAGCATTTGTTCGGCGCTCCCAAACGGAAAGTCAACATCATTCCAGAAAAGAAATACCAATCTTTTGTAGCTGCTGTTCCTCGTTTACCATAACGATTTCCGTTCAAACTGCGATTCGCTAAAGCAGCGGCCATTGGACCATTTTCAGCAGCCAACACATCTAAATCAACATACGATTCGCTGTGAACATCATCTAAATAATCAGTGAAGGTTTTTCTGATTCCAGTTTCAAAAGTCATTGATGCTTTCTTGCCTAAGGACAATTTACAACCAACACCAAGCGGAACGGTCAATTGCGTTAAACTATAATGATTCTTTGAATTCAAACTACTTCCCTGCCCTTCTGTTCCAAGCGGTTGCAACTCGATTTGATCGCCATTGTATTCGGTTGTCGGATTCATGCGGAATAAACCTATTTCAGCCAACACATAAGCCGTTCCTTTGTAACGATCGTGTCCCAATTTAAAAGGAAAATAATTGAATTCCACTCCACCAGCTAATTCATAAATTTTCGATTCAAAACTTAAATTGCGATTCACCAAAATAGAACGTGAAGCATCAGAATCTGCTCCTTTTACTGTTCCATAAAAGAAATTTCCTCGAACACTTAAACGTGAATGAACGTTGTAACGATAAACCAATCCAGCGGCCAATTGCGTGTTGCGAATCGGATTGAACTGATTCAAATCTCCCAAATAGCTTGATCCTCCAACCATAAATCCTAATTCGGATTTAGATCGACCATTGGCTTGTTGTCCGTAGACAAACAAGGGAACAAAAGCTATTATTAAAAGGAATTTTTTCATTCAATTTCTTCTTAGAGAACGCCAATTTACGGAGAAAATTATATTCTAAAAAAAGAAAAGGCAAACGTTTCATTATTTGCCTTCTCAATTTTAAAATTTATCGGTTAAAAGGAAGGACAAGAAACGGTTCTAAATCGCTGTATGGTGATGTTTGCATCTTTTGGATATTTCACGGTATAACCAATCAAAGTTGATTTCACTTCAGCAGGTTGAATGACATATTGCCAACTAACCTCACCTGTTTCCGCGTTCGTTTTCCCTTCTGAAACTTCGTCCACTGTAACGGTAATATCGCTACTTTTTGAAATTGGAATCTGGTCGTAAACATCAATTCGAATTGGAACAGAACGGTTATTTCGCACAACTAATTCGTACAAATACGCTTCTTTTTTACTTCCACCAATCACTTTTTTCGTACTCATTTCTTGTTTCAACTTGCGCATCACCACCACTTTTGAATCGCGACCAAATGACAATGACAAGGTATCAGAAACATTGCGCGTTTCGATCTGTGACACCCCTACAAATTCACCACCGAAATATACGTTTGTTGGTCCTGGAATCAATTCTAATTCTTGCCACCCAACAATGTGTGCCATCAAAAAGGCAGCGTTGTCTAATTTCGGTACAGTTATGTGCGAGAATGTTGCGTCTAAATTCATTTCCTTCACATTCACCATATAAGGTTTTGCGTCAGAAGGACACGAAAATTTATCCGGAATAATGAATTCAGCAGTCAATTCTGAAATTTCAATTTGACGCATATTCACAACCGCTTGTTGTACTTGTTTTGGAGAAAGCACAGTTTGTTCTTTCAATTTATCAGCCTTGTAATCATCCAAATCTTTATCCAACACATAATTGTCGTAGGCTCGTTGGTTCGCAACATTGATATTAAACAATGCTTCTTGTCGATAATCTTCTTGTACGACTTGTGGCGCATAATAGGATTTCTTACTCAACTTGGTTACTTCATAATAATTCAAATACCAAGGTGAAAGTTCTGGATGAGAAGCGGATAAACGTGGATCTCCTGTGGATAAAACCAAATCAACATTGTTCCAATCACTTCCTGTATTGTTGTACACTTGCGCCTTGTATTTCAAATTGATTTTCTGATTAATATCTGCAGCTGATAAATCATAACTCGCAGCCCAACCACAATCCGATACTAAGTATTTTAAATTGGTTTTCATTGTTGTTGCCTCATCACAATCAATTAAAACAACTACTTGATTGCTACGTTGATTTTCATGAAAATTCAATTCTACCAATTGATAACGCGTATTTTCAATCATCGCATCATATTTTTGCTGTTCTTTCTTCAATTTCGAAAGCGATTTATTAATTTCCAACGTTCTGGTTCTGTAATATTCACCGGCTTCTTTTATTTGGGCTGTGGTTAGATTTTGTCCTTGTCCACCTAATTTCATATTCGCTTTCATCAATTGGCTTTCCATGTTTAAAGCATCCATCTGATCCAAATTGAATTGGTGTTTATCCTTCAAACTTTCCAACGAATCTTGCAAAACTTTAATGCGTGGATTGAATTGCTCAGCTGCTAAAAAATCCATTTCCGTTGAAACCGAAACGATGCGGTATTTTCCATCACCAACAAATTGGATCGATTGAGGATCAGCATACGCGGAAATTCCTGAGAAAATCAATTTGTTTCTTCCTTTTACAAATTTGATCGTTTGTTCATGTTGAAATTCACCTGACGTCAAGAAAAGCCTCACTTTCTTTATCTCTGATTTTAAGGTTTGTACGGTAGATGTTTGTGCAGTCAAAGCAACTGAAAACAGCATTGAAAATGCGAGAAAAAGTTTTTTCATTTGTGATGAATTAGATGGGTAAATTTTAATTTTTGTTTTAGATACAGTACTAGAACAATTTCGTTCACTAGAAAGTTACATGGTTTTATTTAACACTTTAGTCTATTTTTTAACATTGTGTTAGTTTATTAAATATCTATCTTTGCACTCCCAAATTAAAATTTACAAAATGTCAAATGAATTACTTTCAATAGCAGCACAATTTCAAACGCCCGTTTACGTATATGACGCGAACAAAATCAAAGAACAATATGCCAAACTTAAATCGGCATTTAACGGGAAGGACGTGAAGTTGCACTACGCATTGAAAGCCTTGAACAATGTCAACATTTTGCGCATTTTGAAAGCAGAAGGAGCGGGTTTGGATGCTGTTTCAATTGAAGAAATCTATTTGGGTTTACGCGCAGGATTTGAAGCTCAAGAAATTATGTACACACCCAATTGTGTTTCCTTTGAAGAAATTAAAGAAGGTATTGCATTGGGCGTTCACCTAAACATTGATAATCTAACCATTCTCGAAAAATTCGGAAATGAATTTGGTTCTAACATTCCTTGTTGCATTCGTTTGAATCCGCACATCATGGCGGGCGGAAATTCGAATATTTCTGTTGGACACATTGATTCAAAATTTGGTATTTCGATTCATCAATTGCGCCACGTTCAGCGTATTATGGAACATTACAAAATTCGCGTGAATGGTTTACACATGCATACGGGAAGTGATATCATTGATGCGGATGTGTTTTTGCGTGGAGCTGAATTGTTGTACGAAGCAGCCGGCTATTTTCCGGATTTGGAATTCATGGATTTCGGAAGTGGATTTAAAGTCGCTTACAAAGAAGGTGATATCGTTACCAACATTGATAAAATTGGAAAAAAGATTGCAGTATCCTTTGCGAAATTTTGTGAATCCTATGGTCGTGACTTAGAATTATGGTTTGAACCTGGAAAATACATTGTTAGCGAAGCGGGGAAATTATTGGTTGAAGTAAATGTCGTTAAGCAAACCACTTCAACTGTTTTTGCAGGTGTTAATAGTGGACAAAATCACCTTATTCGACCAATGTTTTACAATGCGTATCATCACATTCAAAATATTTCCAATCCGTCAGGTGATGAAAAACTATATTCTGTTGTTGGCTATATTTGTGAAAGCGACACGTTTGGCTACGACCGTTTGTTGAACGAAGTACGTGAAGGAGATGTTTTAGCGATTTCAAACGCTGGAGCCTATGGTTTTTCGATGAGCAATCATTACAATGCGCGTTTGCGTCCAGCTGAAGTGTTGATTTTGGATGGACAAGCACATTTAATTCGCAAGCGTGAAGTGCTCGAAGATGTTTACCGAAATGAAGTTGAACTTGATGCGCTTAAGCCTGTTTAATCTCACTACACGCAATTTTCGCTGAAAGTAAACATAAGGGAATTCCTCCACCAGGATGAACACTTCCTCCAACGAAATACAAACCTCTCACCTTTGAGAAATTAGGATGTCTGAAGAATGCTGCCATGCGATCATTTGAACTTGCTCCATAAAGCGCACCAGCAAAACTTGATGTGCGTTGTTCAATGCGAATTGGGTCCAAGTAATCTTCTACTTCAATTAAGGATTCAATGTCTTCATTCAAGGCTTTTGAAAGTTTCTCAATCACATCTTGGCGAATGGTTGTACGGATTGATTCCCAGTCTTGTCCTGCGTTACTTGGAACATTCACCATGACAAACCAGTTTTCTTTGCCTTCTGGTGCATCCGCTTTTACATATTTCGAGCTGATATGCACATAAACAGTTGGGTCGGAACTTATTGGTTTAGTGCTGAACAAAGCATCAAATTCAGCTTCATAATCATCCGTGAAGAAGATATTGTGTAAATCCAGATTCGAAAAGGACTTTTTTATTCCCCAATAAAAGATCATCGCTGAGCTCGATGGTTCTTGCGCCAAAGTTTTCTTTTTGGCTTTTGTGTTTTTCAGTAAGTGTTTGTATGCTGGCTTAATATCCGAATTGCACACAACAACATCCGCTTCAACAAAGGCATCATTCACTTTTACACCTTTCACTACTGTTCCATCTTCCACAATTTCTGTGACTTTCGAAGAAACATGAAAAGTCACTCCCAATTCTTCCGCCAATTTCACCAAACTCGTTGTGATACTGTGCATTCCTTTTTTCGGGAAAAACGTTCCAATTCCGTGTTCCAAATGCGGAATAATTGTCAGAATTCCAGGAGCTTTGTATGGATTTGAACCATTATAAGTCGCATAACGATTAAACAATTGCACCAATTTCGGATGGTTCAACCTGCGTTCATTCGCTTTGTGCATCGTGGTGAACAATTGCAACTTTGGAATGGCCACAACCGTTTTTAAAATATCTGTAGAAATGTAATTCTTGAATCGGTGCAAGGATTGTTCTAAAAACGTACGTTTTGTTCGCTTGTAAATAAACTCACTGCGTTTTAAATGTTCGAACATCGGTTCAGCACTCACGTTCAATACGCTTTCAACTGTTTCTTTTAGTTTTTGATTGTCTGCGTAAAACGGAAGAAACGTTCCATCGTTGTAGAAATAATGACAAGCTGTTGCGCAACGTTCATATTCAAAATAATCCGTTGGATTTTTACCTGCCAATTTGAACAATTCTTCCACGTATTCCGGCATGGTAAACAAGGAAGGGCCGGCGTCAAAACGATAATCACCCAATTGCAACAAGGACAATTTGCCACCAATATAGGAATTCGCTTCAAAAACCTGAACTTTATAGCCTTTACAAGCTAAACGAACTGCCGATGCGATTCCAGCAATTCCAGAACCAACAACAACCGCTACTTTTTGATTTTTATCCATTTGCATTTGAAGAACAATAGTACTAAAAAACAAAATGGAAAATTGTTTTACTTTTAATGAAAATAATTGCGATGGAAGGAAAAGTTGTTGGACTTGGTGGAATCTTCTTGAAATTTGAAGATCCGAGTAAGATGAATCGTTGGTACGAAGAAGTGTTAGGCATGACACCAAACGATTATGGTGTTTTATTTGCGTTTAACACGTCCTCACAACGCGGTTATTTACAATTGGGAACCTTTCCAAGCGATTCAGACTATTTTGGCGCTACAGAACAACGCGTAATGCTGAATTTTCGTGTGAACGACATGGAGAAAATGCTAGAGCGATTGAATCATTTTAAGGTTCCTATTTTAAACGAAGTTCAAACATATGAATACGGAAAATTTCTTCACATCAGCGATCCAGAAGGAAACCGAATTGAATTATGGGAAGCAATTGACACTGCTTTCGACCAAGAAAAAGTAACAGAAATGCGCTAGAAGAAACGCTTAGTTCAAGTTTTGAAGGTAACGCTCTAAATTCACGTTGCCCAATAATGAATCCGCTCCGATAAACAACACTTTTTTGCAACGGTTGCGCTCAATCCATAAATCTAAATTGGAAATACCAACCATTAATGTTCCGTTGATATCGATTTTGTGAACTGGTTTTTGCTTGTTGTCAAACATCTCACGAATTTCAAGTAAATCGCGATCTACTTCTTGGTTTTCATTGAAAATCACAAGACCGTCAATGCCAGCATCAGCATCATCATTTTTGTCTGAAAATTCAAGAATTGTATAGTTACGTTCATTCGCCCAAACCGTTAATAATTGGGAAAACTTCGAATTACTTTTTAAATAAATTGCATCTAATTTCATGCTCACAGGTAGACCTCTCTCTTCTAAATAAGGCTGCAAAAGTAACACTTTCCTTTCAATAAACTGAAGTAAAGTTTACATATTTTTAATAAAACGATTCTACTGGATAATATCTGCACTCATTATTAGAACATGGAGCATAGAACATGGAATTTATACCAAACTATTATTGGGAGAAGAAATTACTTTAAGTCAGAACTTCTCTTGTCCATTGTCTACTAGTCTTAATGTCCTAATATCCTAAAGTCCTGATATCCTAAGGTCTTGAAGTCCTAATATCCAAGTATTCTCAAATAATCCGCCGCGGTTTGCTCTTCACTGAACAACTCCGTTTGAAGTTTTCCATTTTCGTCGCGCTGAATCAATATGTGCTTCGGTTCTGGAATCAAACAGTGTTTCAATCCACCGAATCCACCAATGGTTTCTTGGTAAGCACCCGTATTGAAGAAGCCCAAGTACAATTTCTTATTACGATCGTATTTCGGCAAATAAATGGCATTTGAATGTTGCTCAGAATTGTAATAATCATCGCTATCACAGGTCAATCCGCCCAACAAAACGCGCTCGTAATCATCGTTCCAACGATTAATTGGCAACATAATAAAACGTTGGTTGATCGCCCACGTATCCGGCAAGTTGGTCATGAAAGATGAATCAATCATGTTCCATTTCTCACGGTCATTTTGTTGTTTCTGGTGTAAAACGCTGAAGATTGCTCCTCCACTTTCACCAACTGTAAATGAACCAAATTCAGTAAAAATGTTCGGCTCTGGAATATCGTTGTCTGTACAAACGCGTTGTACTTGTGTCAAAATCTCACGCACCATGTACGCATAATCGAAATCAAAAGCCAGCGATTTTTTGATTGGGAAACCACCGCCGATGTTCAACGAATCCAACGAAGGACACACTTTTTTCAAATCACTGTAAATACGCAAACATTTTGTCAACTCATTCCAGTAATACGATGTATCGTTGATTCCAGTATTGATGAAGAAATGCAACATTTTCACTTCCACACGTGGATTGTCTTTCAACATTGCTTTGTAGAACGGCACAATTTCGCGGTAACGAATTCCCAAGCGCGAAGTATAGAACTCGAACTTCGGTTCCTCTTCCGATGCAATACGAATCCCGATTTTGATGTCACGATCTGTTTTCGCTAAAATATCTTGTAGTTCTTGCGTGTTGTCAACCACTGGAATCACATTTAAATTCCCTTCGTTGATCAAGCCAGCAATATTGTCAATGTATTTCTGTGGTTTGTAACCGTTGCAGATGACGTATTTTCCTTGCGTTAATTTACCTGAGTTGTACAAGTTGCGCACAATGTCGATATCGAAAGCTGAAGACGTTTCAATGTGCACATCGTTTTTCAGCACCTCATCCAATACGAATGAGAAGTGATTACTTTTTGTACAGTAGGAATAATAGTAATTCCCAGAATAACCAAGGTTACTGATTGCCTCACGGAACCAACCTTTCGCCCTCTGAATGTTGTTTGAGATTTGCGGTAAATAATTAAACTTCAATGGCGTACCGTATGTTTCGATCAAGCGCATTAAATCAATACCATGAAAAAACAAATGGTCTTCACGCAAATGGAATTCATTTTGTGGAAAATCAAATGTTTGGTCAATCAAATCAAAATACTTCGTTCTCATTTCATTCAGTTGGGAGGCAAAGTTCCCTTAAACATTAATATTACTTGATAGTTTGTGTTACAGCACTTCCAAAATTCGTTCAGTTGGACGCGCTACAACCGCTTTTGCATTCTTTAGTACGATAGGACGCTCAATAAGTTTCGGATACGCCAACATTGCGTCGATCCATTCGCTATCTGAGAGGTTTTTTCCTTTGAACAAGGTTTTGTATTCCTCTTCCCCTTTACGGATTAATTCTTCGGGGCGAATGCCTAATTTTTGAATGATTTCTGTGAGTTCAGCCTTTGTAGGAACATCTTTAAGGTATTCCACCACGTCGAATTCAATTCCTTTTTCGTTCAAGAAATCGAGGGCGCAACGGCTTTTTGAGCAGCGTGCGTTATGGTACACAAGAACTTTATCACTCATCGGTTCAAATTTAGGAGTACAAAGGTAGTGGAAATCGCAGGAAAGTGGTGACATAAGGGCGAAAAAGTTGCTGTGTCTAACAGTTTTTTTTGAATAGGGAAGTTTACGGGGAAAAGAAGGCGTTGGGAAGAGGAAGGAAACTTAAGAATGCATGCTGTATCTTCTAATTAATCTTTCAACTTTTCACTTAAAAGAATAATTTGTACTTTCGAAAAAGTCCTACCAAATGAGACCTATTCAACAAGCGTTTGTCGAAAAAGGATCATGAAGTGGGACTTATATATGAGTTATAGCACATTGTACAGTACCCAATTTACACACATATGAAACTAGCCCTGTTTACAATATTAGTTTTAATATTATCTTCTTGTGTGATTATTTATTTCACTGAACCACAACCGAAAGAAGGCATTTTATTAAGTGAAATGCCAAAAGAGCTACAAGGTAGTTGGCATATGGATAATTCTGAAATGATAATCGAAAGTAAAGGGATAATTGTTTATAAAACTCGCCATCGTGATACCATAACGAATAGACTTGATACTTTGTATGAAAAGTTAATATTAAGTGATACGGTACAATTATATAAAATTAATAACCTATTTGTATTGAATTACAGAGAAAAAAATAGCCCTTGGGAAATAGCAATAATTGAAAAGAAAAGAAGCGGGAATATATTTGTCTATGGAAGTACTGACACAGAAATATTCTCAAGAGATAAAAGTCTAAGGTTCGAAAATGCCAATTTCACAATAGATGAAAAAGATACAACTGTTCAAACATTGAATCCAGATTTTGGATATTCTTACAAATTAAATAGTGCAACTTATTCTGGTCAAATGACTTTTGAAACTTTAAAGAAAATTGCCACAAGAAAGAACCTATTCCGTATTTTAAAAACGGATGGTACTGTTAAATAATATATTCACAAGAAGATTAAACGTGCTATAACAGCGCCTCATGCGCCAGCCCAAGATCTTTCTTCGCAACAACAATAAATTAGAAACAAAAAACTTTAACTTCGGTGCAACGGTTTACTTTAAAAGTTGGGCCGAGCGCATAGGCGCAAAACGTTAGGTGTAATGACATTAACCCTCGAATGGACAAGATAAAGAATAAGCAAAAAGAAAGAATTTTTAAGGCCATAACTGTTAGTTTGGCTGACCTTGAATTCCATAGAACAAAATCTACTTTTTGGGTTAAAGAACTTTCAAATACTATTCAATTTATTCACATACATACTTTTTCATTTGATTATTCATTCCGAATTCATTTAGGAATAAGGGTTAAAAATGATTCGTTTGTTGCAGCATCGTTAAATGGTCCTTCAAGTTTCGATGGTTGGTGGAAGAACGGTAAATTATTCAACAATAAACGACAATTGGCGTTTGATGAACAAGAACCTTCAATTACCACTTGTACTCAAAGTATTATTGACTACGCTAAAACAATTGGATTGCCTTGGTTTTCAATGTTTGCTGACGACAAAGAATTATTAACCAATAAGTATAGTCCATTAGGAAACGAAGAAAAAGCTAGTTTGATTGAAATGATAAATGGAAATTCAAATAAAAAAAACATTGAGCTATCTAATGAAATATTTAGATTAGATAAATTGAAAAATACAAAACCCAAAAAATAAAGTGTCACTGTCAATACGAAACAAAATTCTTGGTCCTGTTATGATACCTAACAAGAAAATGCTTAGATATCATGACGAAATTGGTTTTTATGAGTTGTCTATTCCTAAAGATGCAATTGAATTTTACAGAGATAAGTTTCATAAAGATGGCAAAGAAGGAAATCTAAATATAAACCATTTAGAAAAGATTAATGATGGTGTACAAATAACTGATTCATTCCTGATTTCAGATGATAACCGAGCAAACCTGCCTCAATCTTTCAAAGATTTACCTGACGGTACTTGGATGATTGAATATACATTCGAATCCATTGAACTGCTTCGAAGATTTGAAGATGAAGGAATTACTGGTTTTAGTGTTGAAGGTAGGTTCTTAATTGAAGATAAAAACGGTAACAAATATACTGTTTACGAGAATTTTAAACGTATGAACAAGCTGTCTGATCTACTTCCATTCGATGTATTTGTGTTTGGCGGATCTACAGATGGTGCTGGAAGAAACGAACATGGTGAAGCACACTTTGAGTTAAAAGAAAAAAATACAAGGAAATCATTAGGCAAAATTTTTATGCCAAATATGGAAAATTGGATTAAGTCAAGTTCAGATGAGAAATTAGATATGTTTACTGTCAATAATGGGCCATCGCTATCCAAGAAAGAAAAAACTGCTATGGTTAGATGGTTAGAATTAAATGGTAATGAAAACCTTAAGCATTGTCACAAGGTATGGAATGAATCAAATAAATATAATAATCGAACAATTCAAATTTGAAAAATACACCTAACACCAAATAATCAAAAGCGCAAAATTCACTATACTTGTTAAGCGCCTTTGCCTATTTGGAAAACGTTGAAATAAATACTTTTAACCAATGCTCAGCAAAATCCCATACGAATTTTCAGCGCTAACATGGCAACATGCTGCTCCTGGTGGTTGGTATTTTGTGACCTTCCTGTTGAAGTTTCTACAGAGATTCGTGCGCATTTTAAATGGCAAGAAGAAGGCTGGGACGCTTAAAAGTACTTGCTAAAATTGGTGCAAGCGAATGGGAAACGGCTATTTGGTTCGACACAAAACGCTCCAGTTATTTACTTCCTTTGAAAACTGCCATTCGCAAAAAGGAAGGAATTGAAGTAAATCAATCGGTTCAGATTACGCTTTTGGTTTAACGTTGATTCAAGCTTATCAGACCATTTGTTTTTTGCGAATATCACAACTGGAAATTTTGTCTTACTTAATTCAATTGTATCAGGTGATTTTTTTCTAATACCTTCGATAAAAAGTTAATCGATGAAGCACATAATAGCTATTTCATTTTTGTTCAATGTAGTTTGCAGTTGTAAGGAATATCATTTCTCAAAAACCTATGGCTACTTACCTGATAGAAAATTGGAAACAACCTATTACGGTGATCATAAAGATGGGTACAAAGCATCTGAATTTTTAGGAATAACATTATCTTCTGGCGGAGGTACTAGCTATGATTCAATTGTTAAATTCTATCATAAAAAGCCTTATCAAGGCCCAACTATCAAGACATTTAAATCCTACGTTTTTAGATACGGTACGATTGGAGAGAAAGTGGAATATTTTAATATTACCGATTATGTAAACGGACGTGAAATTGGGAATCGGTATTTTTCTTTTAAACAAGACAGTTTAATTGAATTTGGGTATGATTATCCAAGTAAACGACTGAACATTCAATTCGATAAGTCAGGAAAACCAATGAATTACCAACTTTTTGTTGCCAACTTAAAAATTGATACTATTTATAATGGTTTAAATTCCATTCCAATTCAGGTTGACAGTTTGAAAAATGAACTGTTACAAGCAAATTGGTTTAATCAACATTTTGAAATGACTTATATAGATAGTATTAATGGTTTAAGTCCTTTGATCGAAACAAATCCGACTAAAAAGTAGAAAATGAATTCGTAAGATTTAAAACCTTGTTTGTTTTGTTTTCACAATTCCTACCTTCGCTATTCAGTTAAATTGACGCTTAAATGAAAGTTACAAAACTCAGTCTAAACGAATCATTACCGCTAACGTGTTCACGCAAAGGAACCTGTTGTCATGGAAATCAAGTATTGTTGAATCCATGGGAATTGGCCCGTTTGGCGCATGAGAAGAACATATCAGTAGTTGAATTTCGTTTAGCGTTTTGTATTCAAGGAGGCAGTGTTTTACAGTTCAATGGTGAAAAAGATCAACGTGGAAAAGCAGCTTGCGGATTGTACACTGAGAACTTTGGTTGCAGCGTTCATAATGGGCGCCCGCTTGCTTGTCGTTTGTTTCCTTTGGGCCGACAAGTGCAACATGAAAAAGCAGAATACATTTTCCAAGGAACGACTTTTCCTTGTTTGAATGGCTGTTCAGAAGTGCTTGAATTACCAAAAATCACCGTAGCAGATTATTTAGAGGGACAAGAAACAGCCGATTTCGAATTGGCGCAAGATGCTTATTTGGAAATCATGCAAAACTTGGCTGATATCGCTTTCACCCTACTTTTGGAAACAGGTTTGTCGGAATCGGGAGACACAGCAACCTTAAAACAATGGCGCAAAAGTGGATTGCTAAATGGTGAACAACTTGCACTCTTACTGCCAATTGAATGGCAAGAGGCGTTGATTACACCACAAATTTCACTCGACAAAATGGATGTTCAATCCTTTATCGAAGCGCACAACGAACTTTTGCAGGAACACGCACAATTGCATGTCAATGGCTTGTCGCGCATGAACGATTTCCATGAAGCTGCTGTTCTAATGATGCGTATGGCCTTGTTCTTGGCCCGTTCATTAGGAGCCGATTCAAACGCATTAGCTGAAATGTGGATTGAAGTAGCGAAGGAAAACGGCGCTCATGAGTAAGCGTTTAAATCGCTGAATCTTTAATCAATGGTAAAATTTCCAAGGACTTTTTCAACTGATACAGCGGAAGTCTTGTCATCAATAATTCCACTTTCTCTTCATCCAAGTCTTTAAAAATCAATACTGCTCCATCTCTTGTAGGACGCAAATACAATTGTTCCAAAAATCCTTCTGCTTTCCAATCCGCTACTACTTCTCTTTCATGTTGGATGATTTCCTGAAAGTTACTTGGTAAATTCTCTGTGTCGATTGTCAAAATGGCTAAAACTCTGTTCATGATTGGTTCTTTTATTAATTCGTAGTGCTTTTGGGATAATTGCTATCCGTTTCAAACGAAATTACTAACTTGGACTACTTGTTGTCAATGTCAATTAAGATTGTTTATAGCCTAAAATTTTAGACCAATGGGAAATGCGGTAGTTAGAAAGACAAAAGACTTTATGCCGGGCAATTGTCCAGTTTCATTTACAATGAATCTAATTGGTGGAAAATGGAAACCGAGTATCATACGCATGATTCGAACAGGTCGCAATCGCTACAGTTTAATGCTGAAGGATATGCACGACATCAGCAAGCAAACCTTGACGAATCAATTGCGTGAATTGGAAATAGATGGCATAATCGAACGGACTGTTTTTGCTGAAATTCCTCCAAGAGTTGAATATTCGATAACTCCTTATGGAATGACCTTGTTTCCTATCATTGACAGTATGTCACAATGGGCGCGAGAACATATGCCTGAACATTTGCGTAAAGTTGAAGGAACCTGTGTGAAATAATTGTTTGAATTGACCTTGGAAGACATTTCGGCACTTCGACAGGCTCAGTGACCTCAATCAATAATTGCAGTGACCTGAATGCATCAACTCAGTTAAGGTCAGTTAATTCTAGAAAATTTAATGATCAATGAATTTTAGTAATTTAGGGTCTATGAAAAAGTTTGTTTTTATTTTGAGCTTGATATCGAGCGTGCATTTTGGCCAAGCACAAACGGTTTGTGATTCGTTGACAGTTGATACAGTTTACGTTGATGCCAACTCGTTCAATATTACGGTTTACAATAGTAGTGAGCATTTTATTGTTTATCCATTTTTCAGCATCTTGCTTGATGCGAATCCATACATTTCGTTCGTCAACAACATGATGGTTCCGTCATTTTTGAGTACGCCAAGTGATGCCAACGCAGGTTTTACAAGTGGGAATTATTTCAATATCAACCTCACTCCGGCTTCGCAAGTGCCACAAAACACCTTATTCACTGGAATGCTGATGATCCAAGACCCCAATGATTCAACTTTTTTATGCGGATTACCCTTCAGTTTTCTCTATGGCGACCAACTTGCTTCGTTAACTGAACTTTCAGGAAATCAGTTGAACATTTTCCCAAATCCATCTTCCGGATTCGTTCACCTACAATCGGCTGATGATGAAGGAACAATTGTTGTGATTGATCAATTCGGAAGAATAATTCATAGCACTGAATTGAAAAATGGAAAAGCAAGCTTTCACTTGGAAAAGGAAGGAATCTATTTCATTCAAGTTTCATCGAAGCAAGGACGAACATTTCAAAAAATCTGTATTCACGAATGATCGTATCCATCACCAAACTCGAATTATCATCGTATACAAAGTTCAAGGCCTTTTTTGGTTTCAATCGAAAAATTATTGCTGAATTACAAAGGTCCAAGTGCAAAGCGTTTAAAGTTTCCCCCAATTGGAGTTTCAGAACCTGGTACACAATGACTTTGTGGGAAACGGAAGCAGATTTATTGGCATTTTACCGCAATGGAACGCATGCAAAAGCGATGCAAGAAGCAGCCAATTTCTCTACGAATCTCAAAGCAATTCGCATCGAAGGAACTGAATTATTAAACTGGAGAAAAGCAAAAAAGCTAATTAACTAAACTTTATTCTTTCACGATTTTTAAGCGATAAACTTCTCCATTTCTTTGATGAAACTGCAGAATGTAGTTGCCACTTGCTAAGGATTCAAGTTTAAAAGTGGCTTTGTCATTCGATGAAGTTTCTATCGAAACATTGCATTTTGCACTCAATAAATCAAGCACTTCAAACGATTCTATTTCTCCCATTTGAGCTGACGTAATTGTCATGTAATCTCCTGTTGGATTAGGAAAAATGGTTACCTCAATCTGTGATTGAATATCATTTAAACCAACATTCAGGTCACAAACATCAATTCCATTATCATAATACGTCGTGTCATTTCTGGAGTAACAAATCAAACCGACTTCTGCAAACTCAAAAGGCTGCATGGTTCCTAAAAAACCTTTGTCATGACCAATTCCTTCAATCAATTTCACAGAACCTCCAGAGTTTAAACTCAAATCAAAAATGGAGCGCGTTTCATTTCCAACTTGAAAATTGGTAATTGCCGTAACCGTTATTGCTGTGTCTGAATTAATAATTGTCAGCGGCAAAGTATCTCCCACTTGCAAATCAAAATCATACAACAAGGTATCTACTGAATTCATTAAATCAAAGGAATAGATTTTTTTACCCGCTTGTCTCACAAAACCATAGGTATAAGAAAACGTGTAATCAGGATTGCAAATCACTCCAGGCTGAGGGTTTATCGGATTTTCAGACATTACGCCATGATAAATTAAATGCTTGTAGGTTAAACCACCGATGACAGAATCTCCAACACTTTCAACTACATATTTCCCATACGTCCAACAGGGAGTTGTGAACGAAATTCCCATTGAATTAATGCGCCATTTTGAACCATCTGCCAAATAATTAGGTGTTTGACCAAAAACCATTTTCCCAGAGAAAAACAGCAGAATAACGAATAGAGCAATTGATTTCATGAACATACTTTTAACTCTACAAACGTACGTTTTCTTTTAATGGTTGAGAAATTCAACCAATTAATTGTGTAAACAAGCTCGGATTTTGATTTAAGTACTCGAAATGAAATTGCAAACGTTCTAAGTTCTGCACAATTGCGTCAAGATCTGTTTTGTTTTTTAACTCCAAGCCAACAACTGCAGGACCACTTTCTCTGTTATTCTTCTTCGAAAATTGGAAAAACGTAATATCGTCTGACGGTCCCAACACTTTGCTCACAAAATCTTTCAAGGCACCTGGACGTTGCGGAAATTGAATTAAGAAGTAATGTTTGAGTCCTTCATAAAACAGCGATCGTTCCTTGATTTCTTCCGTTCGCGTAATATCGTTGTTGCTTCCACTCACAATACAAACGACTGTTTTTCCGTGAAGTTCATCCTTTAACTGATCCAAAGCAGCGATACTCAAAGCTCCAGCTGGCTCAACCACCATTGCTTCTTCGTTGTACAATTTCAGAATGGTGCTACACACTTTTCCTTCATCCACTGTGATGACACGATCCAAGCGATCGCGACAAAGTTGAAAATTTAAATCGCCCACACGTTTTACCGCTGCACCGTCCACAAACTTGTCGATTTCTTCTAAGCCCAAATTTTCACCCGCTTCTATTGCCGTTTTCATTGAAGCAGCTCCAGCTGGTTCAACTCCAATGATTTTAGTAGTTGGACTCAAGTGCTTAAAAACCATTGAAACACCCGCTGCCAATCCGCCACCGCCAATTGGAAGAAGTAAATAATCGATTGGTTCTTTCACCTGTTTTAATAATTCTAACCCAATTGTTCCTTGTCCTGCAATCACCTTCTCATCATCGAATGGGTGAACGAAAACATTGTTATTCTTTTCACAAAACACGATTGCTTCCCTGTATGCATCGTCAAAGGTATCGCCTGCTAAAACGATAGTCACATTTCCTTTTCCAAACAATTCAACTTGTTTGATTTTTTGTTTTGGCGTTGTGGTGGGCATGAAAATCGTTCCATTGATCTGCAATAAATTACAGGAATAGGCCACGCCTTGTGCGTGATTTCCAGCACTTGCGCAGACAATTCCCTGCGATTTTTGTGTTCCATTCAATGAGTGAATTTTATTGTACGCTCCTCGAATTTTGTAGGAGCGTACCACTTGTAAATCTTCCCGTTTTAAATAGATCTTTGCCCCTAAATGTTCCGATAAGTTCATGTTCCAACTACAAGGAGTTTCCGTGACAACCGATTGAAGTGTTGTGAAAGCCGTATTGATTTGATCAACTAATTCCATCTTACTTGAGCGTTTTCATATCGGTCATTGCTTGGCGCAAAGAATCTCCCACGTGTTCAATCTCATGCGATCGAATGGATTTGTTGACGGCAATTAATTCCAAATTGTCTACTTCATTTGAAGCGGAGAATTCTGTTCCCAATACATTATCTGGACATTTCGCCATGAAATTTTCAAGTAAGGGAACACAGGAATGGTAGAATAAATAACAACCGTATTCCGCTGTGTCAGAAATTATGCGATTCATTTCGAACAACTTTTTTCGTGCGATGGTATTGGCGATTAACGGAACTTCATGCAAGGATTCGTAATAGGCTGATTCAGCTTTAATTCCTGATTTCGTCATAGTTTCATAAGCCAATTCAACACCTGCCTTTACAAACGCCACCAACAAAGTTCCATGGTCAAAGTAGCGTTGGTCTTTGAATTTTTCATTGCTCGCGGTTGTTTTTTCAAACGCTGTTTCTCCTGTTTGACTTCGCCATTCAAGCAATTCAGCATCACCCTTTTCCCAATCGCTCATCATACGATTTGCAAATTCGCCACTTAAAATATCATCCATGTGTTTAGTAAACAGTGGACGAAGGATGAATTTCAGTTCAACAGCTAATTCAAACGCTTCAATTTTAGCGGGATTTGACAAGCGATCCATCATGTGGGTAATTCCACCTTGTTTCAATGCTTCTGTAATTTCTTCCCAACCATATTGAATCAAATGGGCCGCATACGTCGGTTCCACCCTGTTTTCAACCATTTTATCAAAACACAAAACAGAAGCAGTTTGCAATAAACCGCACAACATCGTTTGTTCACCCATCAAATCTGATTTCACCTCCGCCACAAACGAGGACAATAAAACACCTGCTTTGTGTCCACCCGTTGCAACTGCATACGCTTTCGCTTGCTCATACCCTTTTCCTTGCGGATCATTTTCTGGATGAACTGCGATCAACGTTGGAACACCAAAACCACGTTTGTATTCTTCACGCACTTCTGTTCCTGGACATTTTGGAGCAACCATAATAACGGTGATATCTTCTCGGATTTGCATGCCTTCTTCCACAATATTAAACCCGTGAGAATAGGACAAGGTCGCGCCTTTTTTCATGAGTGGCATTATATTCGAAACAACTTTTGTGTGTTGCTTGTCAGGAGTTAAATTCAATACCAAATCGGCTTCTGGAATCAATTGTTGGTAGGTTCCAACAACAAACCCATTTTGAACGGCATTTTTATAGGACGTGTTTTGTTGTTCGATGGCCTCTTTGCGCAATGCGTATGAAATGTCCAGTCCAGAATCGCGCATGTTCAATCCCTGATTCAATCCTTGAGCACCACACCCAACAATGACAATTTTCTTGTTCAACAAAGCATTAACGCCATTTTCAAATTCTGATTTTGGTAGGAAATCGCATTTACCCAATTGTTCTACTTGTTTTCTAAACGGTAAGCTATTAAAGTAATTTTTCATTTTGTAGTTCTTAATGTTCTAATTCGTGTAAGTATGTTTTGAGTGTTTTCATTGGTTTTGAGATTGCAACGCGTCCTGAGCGCACAAATTCAAGCACATCGAACTGATCTAGATCTTCAAACAATTGATCCAATTCTTTCGGCTGTCCTGTTTTTTCAATGATGATGAAGGCCTCTTCAACGGCTAAAATTCGTGCGTTGTGTTCGCGAATCACACTTTCTGTTTCTCCTTTTAAAAATGCTTGTGTTGGGATTTTATACAAGGCAATTTCTTGATGAACAACATCTTCATCGGCATGATAAAATGCTTTCAACACTTCCACCTGCTTCTCAATTTGTCCAACCACTTTTTTCACTTGTTCTTCGTCCGTTTTCACAACAATCGTGTACCGGTAAACACCTTTCACTTCCGACTCGGATGCCGTGATGCTTTCAATGTTCAAATGACGACGCGTAAAAATGATCGTGATTCGATTCAATATTCCTATTCGATTTTCAGTGAACACTGATATATTAAAGATCTTTTCCATGTTATTAGTTTAATCGGATTTCTGAAACTGAAGCGCCTGTTTCAATCATTGGGAAGACATTTTCTTCTTGCTGAACGACTACTTCCAAGAAAAATGCACCTTTGGATTGAAGCATTGATTCTAAGCCATTTTGCAATTCATTGCGTTCAGTAATTTTTAAAGTTTCAATCGAAAATGCTTTTGCAATGGCGCAAAAATCTGGGTTCACAATTTCGGTAAACGAATAGCGACGATCGAAGAACAATTGTTGCCATTGGCGCACCATTCCTAAAAAGTTATTGTTTAACACCATAATTTTCACATCGACTTGTGCCTGTAAAATCGTTCCCAATTCTTGCAAGGTCATTTGGAAACCACCATCTCCAATAATAGCAACAACTGTTTGACTTGGATTTCCCAATTTTGCCCCAATAGCAGCTGGCAAACCGAAACCCATTGTTCCCAAGCCTCCTGAGGTTACATTGTTGCGCTGACCTGTGTATTTGTAATAGCGCGCAGTAACCATTTGATGTTGTCCCACATCCGTCACAACAATTGCTTTTCCATCTGTTAATTCAGAAAGTTGGTGCACGACTTCAGCCATTTTCAATTCTTCACTTTCTGGATGAATCGCCGATTCAACAATTTCATTTGCTTCAACCGCTTCCAAATCTTTGAATTGCTGTAACCATTGTCCATGTGTTCTTGGTTGGACAGCCTCCGTTAACAAAAGCAAAGCCTCTTTCGCATCTGCATGAATGGCAACTTCGGCTGGAATAATTTTATTCAATTCAGCTTTATCGATGTCGATGTGAATCACTTTCGCTTGTTTTGCATAACGTGAAACATCACCCGTTACACGATCATCGAAGCGCATACCAACAGCAATTAACACATCGCATTCATTGGTCAAAACGTTCGGCGCATAATTTCCATGCATTCCTAAATAACCAACATATTGTTCATGAACGGTTGGAAACGCTCCCAATCCAAGCAAAGTTGCAGCCACTGGAATTCCACTTTTTTCGGCAAAAGCCAAGAGTTCTTTTTCCGCATTGGACAAGAAGATTCCTTGTCCTATCAATAAATAAGGCTTTTTTGCTTGGTTGATTAATTCTGCCGCTTCTTCAATTAATGCCTGATTGATCGTTGGCTTGATGCTGTAACTACGAATCGAAACACATGGTTCGTAAATAAAATCCACCATTCCAAATTGTGCATCCTTTGTGATATCCACCAAAACTGGTCCTGGACGACCAGTTCGTGCGATGTAAAATGCTTTTGCCAAGGCTGGTGCAATATCTTCCGCTTTTGTTACCTGAATATTCCATTTGGTTACTGGCATTGAAATTCCAATCACATCCGTTTCCTGAAAAGCATCTGTTCCCAATAAATGCGAAGCAACTTGTCCTGTAACACAAACGACTGGTGTTGAATCAATCATTGCATCGGCCAATCCCGTGATTAAATTCGTTGCTCCAGGTCCTGAAGTTGCAAAGCACACACCTACTTTACCTGAAGTTCGCGCAAAACCTTGCGCAGCATGAATTGCACCCTGTTCGTGTCGAACCAATACATGTTGAATCGTATCTTTAAAATCGTACAAGGCATCATAAATTGGCATAATTGCCCCGCCAGGATAACCAAATAAGGTTGTAACTCCTTCCTTTTCTAAGCAGCGCATCACTGCTTCTGCACCTCTAATTTTCATCTTTACTTATTTATCTGTTATACAACCTTCAGAAGCACTGGCCACACATTTTGCATAACGGTACAAAACGCCTTGTTTTACTTTCATTTCCGGTTGGATCCAATTTCTTTTTCTTTCTGCCAAGACTTCATCTGAAACGTGAAGGGTTAAGGTGTTTTTCTTTGCATCGATGGAAATTTTATCGCCATTTTCTACGAGTGCAATTGTTCCTCCATCAAATGCTTCAGGTGTGATATGTCCAACGACAAATCCATGTGTTCCGCCCGAAAAACGACCATCTGTAATCAATGCTACCGATGCTCCCAATCCAGCTCCCATAATTGCAGAAGTCGGTTTCAACATTTCTGGCATTCCAGGTCCGCCTTTTGGTCCACAATAGCGAATGACAACCACAGAACCTTCTTTTATTCGTCCATCTTTCACGCCATCAATTACAGTATATTCATCTTCGAACACCACAGCCGTTCCTTCAAAATATTCACCTTCTTTACCACTAATTTTTGCAACAGAACCTTCTTTCGCCAAGTTTCCGTAAAGCACTTGCAAATGGCCTGTTTCCTTAATTGGATTACTGATTTCATGGAAGACTTGTTGTCCATCCATCAAATCGGGAACGGTTTCAAGATTTTCTGCCACTGTTTTTCCAGTTACAG
The DNA here is from genome assembly GCA_023262855.1 of Crocinitomicaceae bacterium. GTDB lineage: Bacteria > Bacteroidota > Bacteroidia > Flavobacteriales_D > Crocinitomicaceae > M0103. The sequence continues at coordinate 8,542 of JALQYQ010000062.1, read as the reverse complement.
TGAGGCAATCGCCATGAAGCAAATTCATTTTCAGTAAATATTTCATTACAGCTGGCACACCTCCTACTCGATGAAGATCTTCCATCAGGTAATTTCCACTCGGTTTCAAATCAGCTAATACGGGTGTTTTATCGCTAAAGCGTTGGACGTCATCCACCGTTAATTTCAAACCAACCGAATGTGCCATTGCAATCAAATGAAGCACCGCATTTGTTGAACCACCTAGCACTAATGTCATCGTTATTGCATTTTCAAATGCTTTCATGGTCATGATGTCGCGCGGTTTGATATCTTTTTCAAGCAACAAACGCATGGCTTTTCCAGCTGCTTCACATTCTTTTTGTTTTTCATCGCTTAGCGCAGGATTCGAAGAACTATAAGGCAAACTCATTCCCAATGCTTCGATTGCCGATGACATTGTATTCGCAGTGTACATTCCGCCGCAAGCACCAGCACCAGGACACGCATTTTTAATCACACCTTTGAAATCTTCCGGGGTAATCGTATTGTTGAACTTTTTACCAAGGGCTTCAAAAGCGGAAACGATGTTCAATGATTCGCCTTTCCAATTTCCTGAATGAATTGTTCCACCATAAACCATTATTGCTGGGCGATTCAACCTTCCCATTGCTATAATGGATCCTGGCATATTCTTATCACAACCGACAACAGCGATCAAGCCATCATACCATTGAGCGTTCACAACCGTTTCAATTGAATCCGCAATTACATCACGTGAAATCAGCGAATACTTCATCCCTTCTGTTCCGTTTGAAATTCCGTCGCTCACGCCAATTGTATTAAAAATCAATCCAACCAACTCTTGATCAACAACCGCCTTTTTCACGTTTTTAGCAAGATCATTCAGATGCATGTTGCACGTATTGCCTTCATAACCTGTACTTACAATTCCAACCTGTGCTTTGTCAAAATCTTCATCTGAGAAACCAATTCCATACAACATTGCTTGCGCAGCCGGTTGCGTTTCGTCTTGCGTAATCGTTTTACTGTATTTATTTAATTCCATACTATTACAGATAGACATGTTTGTATTCATTTGTTGAAACACGACGTTTATACATTCGTTGAATCAAATAACCATTGGTATCTTCCCATTTCATTGGAAATTCATAATCATTGAATAATTCTATTCCAATTACTTCAGCTGCTGTTCCGCAGAAAAATGCTGCATCGGCTGATAACAATTCCTCCGGTTTAAAGAAACGTTCCTCGATTTCCACTCCTAGTTCTTGTGCTAATTCAAATACAGTTGCACGCGTAATTCCAGATAGAATATTTCCTAAAGGTGCTGTAACCAATTTCCCTTCTTTTTCAAAAAAGAAATTCGCACCAGGTCCTTCAGCGATGTTTCCATTGATATCGGTCAATAAAGCTTCGTCGAATCCATTTTGTTTTGCTTCAGTCGTTGCTAAAATACTGTTGGTGTAATGTCCCACGACTTTTGCTTGCACGTGACATGCTTTCGGATTTGGGCGTTGATAAGATGAGAGCATCACTTTCAGCATTTTATCACCCAGGTATTTTCCCCATTCCCAGACCATGATAACCACATTTACATCATCTGTAGGTGTTAGCGACATGTTCTCGCCAAGAAAAACCAATGGACGAATGTAGGCATCACTCAAACTGTTCAATTCCAACAAACGGTAGGTAATTTGCTCAAGTTCTTCAGAAGAATAATTCAATGAAATATGCATTTTCTCTGCAGAATAATGCAAACGATCATAATGTTCCTTTGCCTTAAAAATTCGCGTTCCATCAGGCGTTTCATAGGAACGAATTCCTTCAAACACACCATTTCCATAGTGCATTGTTTGGTTGAACAATCCAACTTTCGCATCTTTTGCTTTAACATACTCACCGTTTAAAAAAACGATTGTTTCATCTGTGTAATACATCATTTAAAAATTTACATAAACTAAAAAAGCCTTCCCCAAATGAATGAGAAAGGCTGACTTTTTTGAACACAAGCAATTCTCACTCCATCGGAATGATAATAATGATTGGGATAATAATTGCTTGCTTCATACCTAACTGTAACTTAAAAAACACTACTATCTGTTAACTACTATGAATTTGTTTGTGAACGATACCGAAGCATTCGTCAACTTTACAAAGTACACACCTGTTGCGAGATTCTCTTTTAAAAACACATCAACCTTGTTGTCATTCGCATCAAATTTTACGTTTTCTGATGCAATTGCTTGTCCAGTTGAATTGATTAATTGTACGTTTAATTCCTCCGATTTAGGGAACGAATAATAAATATTTAACACATTGTTCTCTTGGTTATAATTCGCCGTGATCTCATTTTCTTTGTTGCATAAATTATCAACCGAAATAGTTTTTAGCTGACGTGTTGTTCCATCTAAATCTGTTTGTGACAAGCGGTAATAACTTACACCTCTGTTCACAGAATAATCTTGGAACGAATAATCTGAATATTCCGTTGAATTGATTCGACCTTGTACTGTTGTCAACTCAGCGAATTGACCATCAGCGTTGGCCTTTTCAATGGTAAAAAAAGCATTGTTATGCTCAGTTGCTGTTTCCCAAATAAGATTATTGAAGTTCTCATTGCAAAACCCTTTAAAGTCAATTAATTCGATTGGCAATACGACAATCGACCCGCATGATCCTGTAAAACTTGGTGGCGTAAGAGTTGGCGTATACAGCGCATTTGAACTTAGCGTTTTTGTGATTCCTGATCCACTGCTTGATGGCACTGTTCCAAAATAGGTAACGGAAATACTCGATGCTGGTGACGTTGCATCGCTCACAATATTTGTACTCCCACTTGTTAAAAATTGACAGTCACGCACCAAAACGTTGCATGCATTACTTGAACCATTCGCCGCATAAATGTCAAATCCTAAATCTCCCGCGTTATTTAAAAAAACAGTTGAATCAACAGTTAAATTGATTGTTTTAGCAGATGAGAATGCTCCTGTTGTACCCAAATAGCGACATGCAATTGCGCCACCTCTTAAAGTACCAGCTGATTTGGCATTACTTTCAAAACGACATTTTGTAAAACGAGCAGTTCCTGCATTCATAAAGAAACCTCCTCCATAAATTGTTGTTGAAGTTTGTCCCGCTGTATTTCCTTGGATGATACAATTTGATACATTGAGCACACCATTCGTCTGAGAAATCGCTCCGCCATACGAAGCCATATTGTTAGATATTCTGCAATTTTTTACTGTTACATTCGTAGTTGCATCTCCTTCAATTCGCAATCCACCCCCATCAAATGAACCAACTTTGTAATTGTTTGAAAGAATAGAATTTTCAATAAGCAAGTTAATGTTTGTACCATACGCTTCGATTCCACCTGTGTAAGCTGTTCCATTCGTATTACAAAAACTTCCACCTCCTTTAACGGTAACCGATGAATTGGACAAAACTGAAAGAGCAGGATTACCACCCGAAAAACCATTTTCCAAAAAATTGACATTCTCCAGCAAAATTCCTGAACGCAAAACCCCTGCTCCGCCAATCGTTATTGCTTGTCCGCTATGCCCTGGAGTTTGAGTTCCATTGTTATCAAATTCGCGAATAGTCATGTTCTTTAAAACGACATTGCTCGCGTTGATATACATGAAGTATTCAGTTGGTGTTCCGTGGTGATTGTGATCAAAAATAGTTGTGTTCATGTTCGACCCCATGAATGTTAGTCCAGCAACTGTAATATTGAACCCTGCTTCGTCAATGCTGGCTCCGCCAGTTGCGCTATAGGTTCCCGCATCAATGTATATAACATCGCCACTTGTTAGCACATTCGTTCCTGATGGACCATAGGTCACCCATAAATTTTTCAATGTTAACTTTGGAGTTGAAGCACTAAGTCCGTTGTTGGAATTACTCCCAACAACAGAGCAGTACGTATCATTTGTAGTACTTGCATCATTTACGTAGTAGTTAGTAGCAGTAGCGTAAATTGAAAATGTACAAGAAAACAATACAACAAAAGCTGCCAAGTTTAACTTGGTCGAAACTTTTTTCGAAAATTTATTGAAGAGTGGTTTCAACATAATTTTTAAGGTTTGTAACTGTTAGCATTCTTGAAGCAAACATACAAGCTCTTAAAGTACTGTTAAAATTAACTACGCATATGGTTAACATACGCAGTGAAATGCAAAGATTTGGGGTGAATGGTTAGCTTAAAAAGATAAATGGTTAGACTTAGTTCTTTTCAATCAGCTTCTGTTCCAACAAATTAATGGAATACGAGCGAGATACTGGAATTAGACTTTCCAAGCCTTGTAATTCCAATTTATAAGCCTGAGCTTTACCAGAAATCGCAATTAAACGAGACGGATTGATTAAAAACGACTTATGAACGCGTTCAAACTTCGTATTTTCAAGCGATAAAATTTCTTCCATTTTTTTTAAAGAGAATCGCTCCATCATTTTCTTTACATTATTGCTTTTATCGAAGTAGTAAATAATAACATAATTATCATTCGCTTCAAAACAAATAAGTTGATCAATCGGCAGCTTTAAAAGTGTTTTACCCGTTTCGCTTTCCAAACAAAAGAGCGGAACATACTCTATTTCTGATTTTTCTTCTTCAATGATTTCTTTAGTCGATATTTTTAGTTTGGCTTCGTTGAAGATAAAATAAAGCACCACAACCATCGTAGGAAGAAGCGCACTGACCAAAAATGTTGTTATGAAAAGAAATAATGAACTTTCTTCCCCATGAAAAATGAGCCAACAACAGCAGCTTGCTACCAATCCTGAAATGTGAAAAGAACTAACGAATAAACCTCTAAAATTCTTGCCATTGAGCATTTGAACCCTCACTAATTCAAGGAGCACAAATTCAACTAAACTTACGAATCCGATTAAGGAAATATATCCAACAACTGATGCAGGTGCAGGATTTACGAACGAAAAGGAATCAAAGAAAAATACAATCAACGCCGAATAGATGCCATAACTGACAGCGATTAAACTTCGATTTTTCAGTGTTCCTAACATGTAGTTATTTTGTCAATTTTTTAATCCCAACAATCATCAAACCAATGAAAATGACAATTAAGCTGATTACAAACCAAATAATTTTTTGTGAATAGACGCGTAATTGCTTTTCGGAATTTTCATTTTGCTTCGCTAAATCACGTTCTTCCTGGACTAATTCTAATTCAAGATCTTTCTTCGTAATCTCATTCCTAAAACTCAAATCATCCAATTGATTTCGTATATGCAAACTGTTGATTTGATCATTTAAGCGCACATATTCCTCGTATTTCAACGTTGCTCCTTTCCAGTCTTGTTTTGCTTTTAAGACCTTAATTTCAGCCTTGTATAGTGCAAGCAATTGTGTCTTAACTCCCGTATTTTCAGCTATTCTTTCAGCACTAGCAAATGAATTCATCGCACCATCTAAATCACCTTGATTCAGTTTCAATTCACCCATCAATTTTGCATACATGATTGTTTCCTCTATGGCATTTGGGGAAATTTTTGGCTGAACTCTTTCTAACGTTATTAAAGCGTCCGTGAAACGTTTAATATGAATGTAAACGTCTGAAATTCCTAATTCAGCGTAAACAATTCCTTCGATGTTCTTTGCCTTTTGTTCAATCAACAACGAATTATTGAAATAAGTCAAGGCTAAATCGAACTTGTTCAGCGCTTTGTAAGATTCTCCAATATTGTAATAACGAATGGATTGTTGCAGAGGATTTTTTAATTTTTTTTCAATGTCAAGACTTTGATTAAAGTAATTAATCGCTTGTTGATGCTTCTCTTGCAATTGAAAAACCATTCCAATGTTATTGTAACATGCAGATTTTCGGCCTTGGTCATGAATTAAATCAGAAGCATTCAACGCCTTCAAATAATAATCCAAAGCCGACAAATAAAATCCTTTATCCTTGTTTATAATTCCAAGAATGGTGTATGCATTAACGCGATAGACAGAAGGTTTTACTTTTAAGCTTGCCGAAAGCAAATTTTCAGCATCTCGTTGCGTATTTGGTGAATTATTCTCTAAGGAAGAAAATGCGATTGCATCCAATTTTTCCAGCTCAGAATTGTCCTTATCCTGCGCTAAAACGGTATAATCCGACAGAAAAATGAAGAGTAAAAAAACAATTGTTAATCGCATAGTTAAACACAAAGTAACAATTTTTTTCTAAAACGCTCGTCAAACTATTTTTTTTGCGGAGCGTTTAACCCTTAAATTCTTGAACGATATCCTTTTGAAAATGGATTTGGTGTTACAAATTTTAAGGCCAATTCAAAACCACCTCTAGACTTGTTCGCTGCGGATAATTTTGACATGGTAATATCATAACCCATGTAAACTGAAAAATTTCCATAATCAATTCCAAAAGATGCAATCAAAGCGTCTTTTACCCTGTAATTGACGCCTAATGAAACGGCAGAACTTTTCGTGAAACCAGTAAAATGGGAACCTTCACTCAATAAATATCGGAATGTATTTCCTAAAACAATCTCTCTTAAACTTCCCTGTTGAACGAATACCAGTTCAGGTATAAAAGTCAAATTTGTATTTTGTTTACCAAATTCTCCTCGTCCATGAAAAACATACTTTGTTGTTAACTTTTCATCGGCTGAACCAATAAACGATGTTTTAGGTAGTCCAAAATGAAATGCCGATAACCCAATCGTTAATTTCATACCATTGTTTTGAGTGATGTAACCTTGATCTTTACCATATGACCAAGCAAGACCAGCACCTGCATCCATGTATGAAAAACTTGAAGAACTCAAATTCTCACCGGTGCTATTTGCCGCATTGTAGGAACCATTTTGATATTGATTTTCCCATCTCAATGCTGAATAATTAACTGAACGTGTTCCGAAACCTCCCATTAAACCAACACTCAACTTACTGTTTTGGTCCAATTGTAACACACTTGAAATATTCAGATTTCCTTGATTCATTGTTAATCGTGCGTCACCTGATTGATCATTGATCAATTGAACTCCAATTCCTAAACTCGCTTTTCGGTATTTGTCCTTTGTAACATTTGCATCAAAAGAAAAACCACCTGTTTTGAATGGATTCGCAACACTTCTCCACTGTTGGCGATAATTGATAATCGCTCGTAGATTATTGTTCAAGCCTGCATTCGCTGGATTTAACAGCAACGGTGAATTGTTGTATTGTGAAAAATGAGCATCTTGTGCAACAGCATACGTTGCAATAACACTTACAAAAAGTATAATAATATTCTTCATCGGTCGAATTATTTAATGAGTGTTAAATTTCCTTTGTAACGTTGACTTTCTTGTTCTCCAAGCAGTTGAATATCTAATACATATACAAAGACAGCTGGATCCAACTCCTTCCCTTTGTATTTTCCATCCCAAGCATCTGATGGATTCGTGGTTTCAAACATGATTTCTCCCCAACGATCGAATACCTGCAACTGCATTGCTTGTATACAAGTTGGATTAATTTTAATTCTAAAAGCCGAATTGACAGCATCATTGTTTGGTGAAAAAGCGGTTGGTATAAACAAATCTCCACAACTTACAGCTAAAAATACGATCACCTCATCGGTACTTACACATCCGTTTGAATCTGTCAATGTCACTGTATAGCTTTCAGTAACTTGTGGACTTACAGATGTTTGTGTTGTGTCACCATTCTCCCAAATCATTAATCCATTTCCGGTTGCAGAAAGCACTGCCACTTGACCTTCATTAATTGTTTGATCTTGACCTGCATCAACAGGCTCCGGCGTTGGAATTGTATTGGTTGTCACATCGAACGCAGTTGAAACACATGATGTTGTATTGTCTTCAACATAGAACGAATAGGTTTGATTCGGATCTAAGTTTGAAAGCGTTGTTGTAGTTAATGGATATAAAACACCATTTTGTTCATACGAATACGAATAATTAGCACCAATTGGTGAAACAATAACTACTGAGGCAAACGGGTTTGTACAAGTAGGTTGATCAACAATATTCACTACAGGTGCTGCAGGAAGTGAAGGAATTGCATCTACAACTAACTGTGTTCCTATTGAAACACATCCTGTTGTTCCATCTGTCAAGGTAAGTGTGTAATTACCTGGCTGTAATCCAGTAAATTGTGGATTTGCTTGATAGTTTATTCCATCAATGCTATACGTATAATTAGACCCAAGTGGATTGGAAACATCTATCGTTCCAGTTTGCAAAACACATGTCGGTTGAACAGATACAGCTGCAACAGGCGCTGCTGGTGTTGCCGGTAATGCATTAATCACAACCGTAGCTGAATTAGCAGATTGACAACCGTTGGCATCAACTACTGTAAATGTATATGTTGTACTAGCGGATAACTCAGTATAAGAAACTGATGTTCCACTGCCGTTTAAAGCGATTGTTGCTGGAATTGAATTTAGGGTCCACGCTCCACTTGCAGGTAAGCCATTCAATACAACAGAACCATCAGGCAATAAACATGTTGGTTGCGTAATTGTCCCGATTAAAGGCGCTGAAGGATTCGCTGGAATAGAAGCTACTGCAAAAGTGCCAGATAACGAGGTAC
>JALQYQ010000057.1 GCA_023262855.1 Crocinitomicaceae bacterium | reverse complement strand
AAAAAGATTATGAATTATGAATTATGAATTATGAATTATGAATTATGAATTATGAATTATGAATTATGAATTATGAATTATGAATTATGAATTATGAATTATGAATTATGAATTATGAATTATGAATTATGAATTACGAATCATGAATCCTTTAAAAGTTTAGCTTTGCGTTATGGACGCCAATTCAAAAAATCAAGTAAAAGATCGTTTACACTCTAGAAATAAGCACCGAGAGCGCTATGATTTCAAGGAATTAGTTGCAAGTAATCCAGCACTGAAACCATTTGTTTTTGTGAATCAATATGGAAGTGAAACGATTGATTTTTTCAATCCTGAAGCGGTAAAATCACTGAATGCGGCTTTATTGAAATTGCATTACAACATAAATGATTGGTCTATTCCTAGTGGTTATTTGTGTCCACCAATTCCGGGAAGAGCAGATTACATTCACCACATTGCTGATTTTTTGCGCTCGAAAAACTTTGGGAAATTTCCAAAAGAATTGAAAGTTCTTGATATTGGAGTTGGAGCAAATTGTGTCTATCCGTTAATTGGTGCGACCGAATACAAGTGGAATTTTGTAGGTTCAGACATCGATGAAACAGCAGTTAACTCTGCAAAAGCAATCTTAGGGAACAATCCACAATTTGATGAATTGATCGAAATACGTCACCAAACATTTCAACGCACAATTTTTAGAGGAATCATTCAAGAAAATGAGCTATTTGATTTAAGTATTTGTAATCCACCATTTCACGCATCAGCAAACGAAGCACAATCGGGAACTGCTAGAAAATTGAAAAACCTGAAAGCAACAAACAAGCGTGAAATCGTTTTAAACTTTGGTGGTCAGAGCAATGAGTTATGGTGTGAAGGTGGTGAAATCGCCTTCTTGAAAGCGATGATTAAACAAAGTAAAAACTATGCAAATAGTTGCTTTTGGTTTTCATCCTTGGTTTCCAAAGAATCAAATCTAAGAGCAGTTTATAGTGAATTAAAACATTTCAAAGCGATTGAAGTTGTTACCTTACCAATGGGACAAGGGAATAAAACGAGTCGCGTTGTTGCCTGGACATTCTTAACACCAGAAGAGCAAATAAAATGGAAAAAAGATCGTTGGTAAATTATTTATCAGATTTTAAATCAACCTTATCTTGTGACTTTTTAAAATTGGTTGCCCCATCTGGAGGAAAGATTTTCATCCACAAAATGCGTGACCATTTGTAGTTTTTAAATGCAACAATTGCAATCATTAAACCAATAATGACCATGGTTGTCCAAATCGATTGAATGTGAAACGTATAATGGCAAAGCGCAAAGGTGATTAATCCCATTCCTACTGAAAATCCGTAGCTTACATACATTGCTCCGAAATAGTAACCGGGCTCGCCCAACATTTCTTTTTTGCAATGCGGACACTGATCATTCATTTCAGGAATTGTTGGAAATGAAGTTTTTTTGAAAACATCGCCTTCACCGCAGAAGGGACATTTTTCTTTCACCATATTTACGAAGAGATTTGCCATGAAATAAATGTTTCTCAAAGGTACAACCTATATTCGTTTGAATTTTATTTAATTGTAATTTAGCATAAAAAAAATGCGATTTTTAGTAAGCATAAGTATATTATGGTCGAGTTTGATTGGATGTGCAATTTCTAAAGAAAATCAATCGAAAATTCAAGATACTGGTCATCAAATTGATACATTGTATAATTTTCAATCTAGTTTTATTAATTCCAGAAACATTACCATTTGGAAGCCTTTTAATTACTCCAATCAAAAAAAATATGCTGTAATTTACATGCATGACGGACAAATGTTATTCGATTCAACATCCACATGGAACAAACAAGAGTGGAAAGTTGATGAAACAATTGAATCATTGCTTACTAAATCAGTAATTAGAGATGTTATAGTTGTGGCAATTGACAACAATCCGTTGTTGCGTCACGCAGAATATTTTCCACAAAAACCTTTCGAAAAATTTGATAAATTCTATCAAGACTCACTTATCAATCAAGTTAAACGCTACGGATCAAATAGCTTATTTGGTGGCCCCATTCAATCAGACAATTACCTAAAATTTATTGTAAAAGAGTTAAAACCATACATCGATTTACATTATTCTACAAAAACAAATTCAGACAATACGTTCATAATGGGTTCGAGTATGGGAGGATTGATTTCCATTTATGCCATCTGTGAATACCCAGAAATTTTCGGAGGAGCTGCTTGTTTATCAACTCATTGGTCCGGAATTTTCACACTTGAAAACAACCCAATACCTGAAAATTTTCTGGCTTATTTAGCTGAATCTTTACCAACTTCTAAGCAACATAAAATCTATTTTGATTATGGAACGGAAACGCTTGATGCCCTTTATGAAGGTTCACAATTAAAAGTAGATTCATTAATGCGTTTAAAAGGGTATTCAGAACAAAATTGGATTACAAAAAAGTTTGTTGGAGCTGATCATTCAGAAAAATCCTGGGCCAATAGATTGAGTATACCCTTAACATTTTTACTTAAGAAATAAGTCATAATATATGTATAATTGATAGCTGTTATGAAATTTTCAATCTTAACTTTCTTCATTTGTTTTTCAACCATAGTTTTGGCTCAATCAGACACTACCAAAGCAAAAATCACATTATCTGGTTATGCTGAGGTATATTATTCTTATGACCCAACGAATCCTTCTAATCATCAGAAATCAGGTTTTGTATTTTCACATAATCGTTCAAATGAAGTGAATTTAAACCTTGGGTTCATCAAAGCGAATTATCAAACAAAAACAGTTCGAGCAAATATGGCATTGATGGCTGGAACATACGCCAATGCTAACTTAGCGAATGAACCTGGTCTCTTGAAAGCCGTTTATGAAGCAAACGTTGGGTTAAAACTTTCAAAAAAACACAATTTATGGCTTGATGCCGGGATAATGCCTTCACATATCGGATTTGAATCAGCAATCGGAAAAGACTGTTGGAACCTAACCCGGAGCATGTTAGCCGATAATTCTCCGTATTTTGAAACAGGTGTAAAAATTGGATTCTCTTCGAAAAATGAAAAGTGGTATTTATCTGGATTGGTTTTGAATGGCTGGCAGCGCATTCAACGTCAAGATGGAAACAATGCTTTGGCTTTAGGCCATCAATTAACCTATAAGCCATCTTCAAAACTCACATTAAACAGTAGTTCATTTGTTGGATCAGACACTCCCGATAGTATTAGATGCATGCGCTATTTTCACAACTTGTACGGTCAGTTTCAACTTTCAAAAAAAATTGGACTAATCGTTGGTTTTGACATTGGAATACAACAATTACAAAAACACAGTAAAACATATGGAACATGGTTTTCACCAGTCATTATCGGAAAATATTCATTTAACACAAAATCAATAATTGCAATTCGAGGAGAGTTTTATTCTGATAAAGATCAAATTTATTTTATTACTGGTTTATCATCTGGACTAAACTTAGCTGGATATTCAATAAATTATGATTTTAATTATTCAGAAAATGTGGTTTGGAGAATCGAAGCCAAAGGATATTCAAATAAAACAGCATTATTCAACCTTGTCAACCATCCTTCCAAGAATCAATTTTATATTACAACAGCTTTGGCTATAAGTTTTTAAGCATCCAGATATTGCATGCAAAATGCCCGGAATTTCCAAGTGAATTATTCAACGTTTTGAAACCAACACGCTCATAAAGATGAATTGCATTGGTTAATTCTGGCATTGTCTCTAAATAAACTGAAGTAAAACCGAATTCAGCTGCAGCGGTAAAACTCAAGTTCATTAAATCTGTCGCTATTCCATTTCCTCTAGCCTCCTTAGAAACATACAATTTGACTAATTCCACACATGATTCTGGTAACCCTTGAGTTGGATAAATTCCACATGCGCCAACAATAACGTTGTCCATTTTAGCTACAAAATAAGCACTTTTGGGTTGCTGAAACAAGGTAAATAAATCGTCTGTTGTAGGATCTGTAAAAACGGTTCCTGGCTTATCAACGCCATGTTCTTTTAAAACAGACCGTATTAATTCAGCTACTGCTTTATTATCATCAAGTTCAAGCCGAGAATAACGTGTTTCAGAAAACAAAAGCTAATTTTTTGGTTTAAAATAATGTGTGAATCCAAATCCAACTATAAGTGCTGTTGAAACACGATTGTATTCACTTGGATCATAACCACTAAATGTTTCGAGACCAATCATTTCAGGTCGATACGCAAAACCTTGGAAGGAATAACCGATAACCAAACGATACGAAGTAAATTCATCAGCTGTCAAGATCAACCCAATACATGGTTCTAAATAGGTTGAATTCACTTGAATTGGTCCGCCTGAAATCGAATCATTTCTATCTGTTACAAAATAATTCTGTGTATAACCCATTTTAAGTGAGACGTCTGTCGCGAAATGATCGCTGTGAAATTTCTCCCAACCAACCTTCACGAATGCTCCACCACTATGCATCCCACCATAAACCTTTTTTGGAACCTTGAATTCATTAATCGCGAAGTAGCTATATTTCAATCCACCTCCTACTATTAAATGATTTTTAAACGCATATTGATAATATGGCTCAATGCTCACCAAGCCCTGCATTATTGATTTAAACGGCTTATTTGAGAAACCATTTGGCAATCCCAATTCAACATTAAAGGTATGTTTTGGATCTGTGATTTGAGCATTCACTGTTCCAAATACAACTAAAAATAATAATATGAATAGGCTTTTTGTCATCATGTATTGAACGTAAATCTACTCAAAATATTATTATCAAAAGAGTATTCCAACTGAATCTTTGTTAGACCAACCCCTGATAGTTAGGTCAAACTATCAGGGAATAAGATCTTGGGTTGTTGTAAGGTAGGGACCTGCTTTTAAAAGGAGTTTCAGTGAAGAGTAATTAGGCTCTCATTTCCTTTATTTTGTCAAAAAATATAGCAGTTTCAAATAAAATAATTTTGTCATTCGGAGAAAGATCCACTCGTTTCTTGTTGTATAGCTCACTCACGATTCTTTTCATATCATAAAGCATTTCCAAAAACAAAGTGTGATCAATTGATAAACTTAATCGATCCTTCCAATCTTGGTAGTTTTCAAATGAGCTAATGATATTCGTCCAGCGATCTAAACTTGATTTTGGGCAGAAATTACTAGAGGTTAGCACTTTATCAAGTTCTGCCAAGCTTGTTTTAGATTTTATTAAATCTTGTAATTCCTCTGTGATAATGTCCAATAAAATCAAAACTTCCCGTTCTGGTTTTGCTTCGTTGACAAAATCACCATTTGAAATTAAGGCACACAAATTGAATTTCTGATTACGTATTGCAACAATGTTTTTACCTTTTGATTTAAACAACAACTCTCCAATCGTGCACTGTGAATCCAATACTTCTATCATTCCATTGCCAACCTCCTTTGATTGTTTAGCATCAACAGTTTGAATAAAAATTTGATCCGTATTCATCCATTTTGTATCTGGTGCTAAATGACAAATCGTAACACTATGGGTTAAAAACGCAAACAAATCACCAACCATAGTATTTAATGGTAAACTGTACGCTTTTTGAGCACCTTTGTGTTCAAATGAAATTAACATTTCCTGTCCTTCTGGACCAACAAAATGTCTTGGTTTAACGCGACAAGTAAATGATTTTCGTTCGCTCAATTGATCATGATAAAACAAGGTAAGCTCTAACTCACTTTTTCTTAAATCTTCAGAATTTCCAAAAGTATCTGCGAATTTTGCATCCAACTCTTTTAAAAGAGGCAGTCGCGATTGATCAAAATTACTTTTAGCCTTCATAATTTGTTTCGAAATGATGAACAAAAACATTGGTAACATAAGCACGCAACGTGCTAAAAGATTAAATACTTCAAACTTCCGTTGCTTTCTGCCTCAAACATACAAAATGAAAATTCCATCAAAAAATTTTCTACCCTGTGGTTTTCCGTAGTTTTTGCATTTTTTTTTGTTCAAGAACACTTTTTTATTAAATTGTATTACGATTTATACATATTAATCGCTTAACTACTACGATATGTCAAACATTACTGCAAAAGATGTGTGGAAAGTTCTGCACGCTGATTTAATCGGAAAAGATTCACATCGAGGTATTACATTAACTTATGGTTGGTTTGCTAATCAGGTTGGACATTTTGCTCTTGGATTTGTTCCTTCCTATTTTGTTCACTTGTGCTCGAATCTTTCGTTTTTTCATTCAGCATTTTATGTAGCACTATTTTGGACAGTATTCGAGACCTACAACGTCCTTTCTCCCATCTATAAAAAAGAATATAAAGGAAATAAATCATTCAAGGTTCAATGGGGAAATATCGTTTTTGATATGTTCACCGATTTGTGCTTTTTTTGGATTGGGTGCACGACCTATTATCTTTCACAAGAACATGATAAAAATGTTTTAGTCGTTTTCCTTTTAGGTTTAGGGCTCATGTTTTTTTCTATTCGCTACTGGGTTTTAACAAAACTGTATCAGCAAAATGCCATATTTCCATATCAATTTAGACTAAGTCAATGGGATGTTCCAATTCAAAAAACGTACATTACATTGATTGTCGATTTCTTAAAAAAGAAGCCTGCAGGACAACATTTTATCGTATTGGGGAACAAAGGAAAAGGTAAAACACGTTTAATGGTTGGATTGGCTAATGAATTTTCGATTCGTCACAAAAAATGTACTTACACAACAATGTCTAAATGGGCTTCCATGCTTGAAGAAGATGAACAAACATTAAAAGAAACAGCTTATTCAATTTGGAATTGGAGTAATTCTCAATTCCTACTTATCGATGATATCAATCCAGGTAATCCGTCAGAATCAAACAAAACAAGTGCAAAAGAAACCTTTGAATATATTAATAAGAAATATTCAGAACGAAATATAACTGCTCTACAATCAATGAATGTTGCTTGGGTTGTAGGAGAATGTTGTGACGGAGAATCAGCAAATGATTGGAAAAAAATGATTGAAAAATTAGATATTTCAGCCGATTCAATCCATATAATCGACCTTAATGTCATCTAAGGTAACAAATTATTTTGGAAAGCAAATGCAATCAAATGAGCGTTATTTTTCACATTGAATCGCTGAAATAGCGGATGAATTCTTTTTTCGATTGCAGATTGAGATACATCCAATTGCTCGGCCATTTCTTTGTAGGCATATCCATCCGCAAGCATTTTAAGAACTTCTAATTCTTTTTGTGAAATGTGAAAAGGATAAAACAAACTTTCATTTAAATCGGTTTCAAATGCGTCTTTTTCAGGCCCATAAGCTGCGTAGCGCATTACCTTTCCAAATTTTAATCCTGGATCGACTTGAAAACGACCTTTTATCGATTTTAAGCGGCCATCTTCATGAGTTTCAAAAACACTGACTTTGGCAGTAACAGGTACTTCCGAACCGTTTCTATGAACAATTTTCAATTCAATCGTAAAACTGTATTCAGTAAGTTTCTCATTGCGTTGATGTAAAAATTTCAATGCTTTGTCATTGATTTCATTCACAAATGGAGCAAATGCTGGAGCTGTAAAATTTACAATTTCAAGCATGTTAATTTCTTCGTTCGGAATTCCACACACTTCCTCCCAACCATCTGCATATAGCATTCTACCTTTCTCAAACGAATAAACGTAAATTCCTTCTAATGGGTACTTATAAGTTTTAACACGAAAATCTTTAGCAAAATCTGAACTCAAATCAGCTGGAACGTTGGTAATAAAACCTTTAGAATATGCCCCTAAATCATCCATTACTTGATTTGAAATTAATGTTATTAAACCGTTTTACTATTCAATTTTTAAAGTTATAACTATTTTTATAATTTATGAATTAGGATGAATATTTTAACAAACTCAATCTACCAATTTCATCTTTTTCAATAAAAAGGAAGCATTCATGTTTTGGCAAATTCCTGGTCGAATTTTATAATCAAAACTTAATTCATCATTCACAATCGTTGAATCAAAATACCAGTTTTTGTATGCCAAATTATTGTTTGCCAATTCACATAAGGATAAATCATGCGTTGCAATTACCCCCTTAGCATTAAGTGTTTTCAACTTTTCCAAAAATTTTGCAGAGCCAATTTCTTTGTCTTTTGAGTTTGTTCCTTTTAAAATTTCGTCCAAAATAATGAATACCTTCTCCCCTTTTTCAATCGCATCCATGATGAATCTTAACCGTGTTAATTCCGCGTGGAAATAGGAACTTTCAACTGTTAGATCATCTGTTGTTCTCATCGAAGAATACAAACTCATTTTCGGGATTTCACATCGCTCAGCTAAAATTGGAAAACCTGCATTTGCAGCAATAAAGGCTAAACCTAAACTTCTCAAATAGGTACTTTTACCGGCCATATTTGGTCCAGTGATAATTAAAAAGTGATTTTCTTCTGTCAATTCTACATCGTTGCACACGCGCTTATTCGCAAGAACAAAAGGATGACCTAATTTTGATATGTTTATATAATCACGCTCTGAAAAATGTGCATAACAGGTCTCGGGAAAATTAAATCGATATACAGCACCAGAAATCCATACTTCTAATTGCGCCAATTGTTCCTCCCACTTTCCTAACTTAGATTCATTTTGAACCTTCCATTGATTCCATTGATGGATCACGTGATAATCCCAAGCCAAATAAAAATTTAAAACAGTACCAACCAACAAGTTCATTCTAAAATCCATTCTGTTTTGAATTTTCTCTAATTGGCGCAGTGAATCCAATAAATTTTGCTCACTTGTAAACAATGCTTCTTGATTTACTTGCAACAAACCAGGTTTTAATTTCAATTTCTGATACAACACCAATTGTCGCTCTTGCATTTTCACTTGACTTGAATAATTGGTCACCTTTGAAGTAATGACATTTACCTTAGAGAAATTTTTCCCAATTAAACCTAGAATGAAGGCAATGTAAAAACTAAAAACTGTCACAGAAATTAGATCAAAACTAACAAGAACAGTTGCAGTAATCGACAAAATTGGAACGAGAAAACGCATAATAGGAGCTTCTTTCAATTCTCGACTTTCTATACTTGTAATTTTTTCAAATGAACGGTCTAATTCTTCTTTGTCGAACACTAAACCTTCTGCTAAAAAGGTCTGACACCAATCCATTTCAGAAGAAAATGTTTCAATTGCTTCATTAGCCAAGGCATGATTGTCAACACCATACATTAATTGCTTAGCCAATAAATTTGATCCTTTTCGTGAAACCGTGCGATTGAATAATTGATAAATACTCTTTTTACCAAACAAATCCATGTCAAGTGCAAAAGCATGTTTTGCATTTCTGTATTCATTTCCTTCGTCAAAATGAAGCCAATCACCATTCAAAACATTGATTTCCTCTTGGTTTATTTCAATTAACTTCTTCCATTTATCGCGAAGGTATTTGGCGTTTACTGAAAGATTAACCAATAGTAAAAACAGAACGAAGAAAATTACAAAGCCAATGAATGCTAATGTGGATCCCCAAAAAAAGTACAATGAATTGAATGCCAATAGAAAAGAAAACAACCGAAATGTTCCGATCAATTGATACCGTTTTTTTGCTCGAACATATTCAACCTGGCATGATTCAATTCGATTTGTATAATAAGCCCTGTTCTCCAATTTTAAGATTTTGTGTTATTGCAAACATACTGATTCTTTAGCCGCACATTCTAAAAATTAATCCTTATTTTTAAGTCGTGAATAAGAACATTGATCGTTTAAAACTAGCGCATTTTGGAAATCTTGAATTACTTGCGAAACAAGTCGTTGAAGGTTTTATTACAGGATTGCATAAAAGTCCATTCCACGGTTTTTCTGTTGAATTTGCTGAACATCGTCTGTATAATAAAGGTGAATCAACTCGTCACATAGATTGGAAACTGTATGCAAGAAGCGGTAAATTATTCACTAAAAAATACGAGGAAGAAACGAATTTACGTTGTCAAATTGTGATTGATTGTTCAAGTTCGATGTATTTCCCAAAAGACGCTGAACTCAATAAATTCGACTATTCCGTGTATTCTGCGGCATCTTTAATTGAATTATTGAAGCGACAACGTGATGCTGTGGGTTTATCCTTTTTCTCAAACAAGTTAGAATTACACACTGCAGCTAAATCTTCCATGGCGCATCATCGCTATTTATATAGTGAATTGGAAAAACGAATGACGCAGTATGCTGAAGGGGCGAAAAAAGGAACAAATGCTATTCAATCAATTCACGATGTTGCAGAACTTTGTCACCAGCGAAGTTTGATTATCATTTTCTCTGACATGTTGGATGATCCAAACCATTTGGATGAGTTATTTCAAGCAATTCAACACATGAAACACAACAAACATGAGGTAATTCTATTTCATGTAGTAGATCAAAAAATGGAAGTTGATTTTGAATTGGATAATCGACCATACAATTTGGTTGACATGGAAACTGGTGAAAGCATGAAATTGCAACCTGCTGAAATCAAAGATTTTTACCACGAGTCAATTGACAAGTATTTTAACGAATTAAAAATGCGTTGCACGAATTACCAAATTGATTTTATGGCTGCAGATATCAATATTGGATTTGAGCAAATTCTGTTGCAATACATGCTGAAGAGACAAAAATTGTATTGACAAAAGACCAGAATTTTAAAAGATTAAAATTCTAATTTTTCACAGCAAAAAATTGGATGCAAGATTATCTTATCCTTTATGCGCTTCCTCTAATAAATCCAATACCGTTTTTACCGGGCTAAAAGTTTCAGAAGGAATTTCAACGAACAAGGTGTTCCAGTTCGACATGCTACCATTCCAGAGTCCAGGTAATTCAATAAAACGTATTGCTTTTCCATGATGCTTTTTACGCACAACAAAGAACTTTGAATCGTCTTTAAATTCAGTTAAATCGAACTTTTTCCCTTCGAGTGAAATGGAAGAAGCAGCAATCATCACTGGATTGAAATGCGTACTTTGTACCATCAAACGATATTGATCGCCTTTCATCGAAATCTGTGCTTTTTCAACAATCTGTTTGGTAACAACTCCGTTATCATTTACCCAAAATGGTCCACCACCTGGCTGACCTTCGTTTTTAACCATTCCACAAACGCGGGAAGGACGATTCAACAATGATTTGATGCAATCATCCGTTTTGATTCCATTTAATTGACTTTCTGAAAACACTTGAAAACGCTCGTTCAATTTCAATAAGGCTTGTACACTTGGAGCTTCGTATATTTTCTTTGCTTCTGTTTTAAAATCTAATAACAAACCACCCAACACTTTCCAAGTTTCAATCGCTAAATCTGAATTTTTATAATGCTGCAGATTGTCAATGTTTTTAATAAAAACTAGCTCTTCATCGATAGCATTTAAATGAGAAAGCAAAGCTCCATGTCCAGCTGGCCGCGTAATCAACTCATTTTTCTCATTGAAACACACCTTTTTTTCTTCATCAAAAGCAATTGAATTTGTTTGAACAGATTGCTCTGAAAAATCTACATTGTAGCTAGTTCCACTTAAGCCTTCAATATGCTCAATTCCATTTCTAATTTCTTTCTCAAATGCAGATTGTATTGTAAAATGAAACGAAAATTTGTCATTGTTTAATTTTGCACCCTGAATCAATTGTTCTTGAAACGGATTCAAAATGAAAGGATCGTTGTTGTGAAATGGAATTAAACCTTTTGGCAAATGTCCATAACCTAAGCCATCTTTGTTTAAAATAAACGAAACGATTTCTTCGAATTCAATAGTTTGATCTTTAATCGCTCGTTGTTTATCCTTCGGTAATTGCTTGAAAAATGCAAAATCACTTATTGAATTTAAAAAACGTTCAACCTTTGATCGATTTTCATCATTTGGTTCTTCCAAAAATTCATACAAGAATTCAAACATTCGAGAACCCGATCCAGATGCAGGAATAAAAAAGCTAATGGGCACATTCTCATGAACGTATGTATCAATATACCTAGCCTTTTCATCATCGGATAAACGCAGAATTCCTTCACCAATTTTACATGCCGCAACCAGTTCCAACGAAGGATTTTCATTAAATACCTTTTCTCTTTGCGAATTTATTTCTTGCTCAGTGAATTGATGTGACATGATTTGGATAAAGTTTTCTTTAATTTGTACCGTGAATATAATGTTCGAATATATAAATTATCGTTGGAATGCCAAGGGAAGACATGGAACTCATTCACCCTTTGTGTACGATTTTACAGATCAATGTTTACAATTGAAGCTTGACTCGCCCTTTAAAAGTAAAAGAGAAAAACTGTTTATTACTTTGCGTTCCAACCATGAAACCATTCAAATCACTGATTTTGGAGCGGGTTCAAAATACTTAGGAAACGAACGAAAAATTTCACAAATATTTAAAACAAGCTCTTCAAAAGGGAAATATGGTGAACTTTTGTTCAAACTTGCAAAGCACTATCAGCCACAAACAATTTTAGAGTTTGGAACCTCACTTGGAATTGGAACAATACATCTTTCTGAAGGAAATCCAGGAGCAGCGATAACAACCGTTGAAGCTTGTCCTGAAACACGCAAACAAGCATTAAAAACGTTCGAGAAATTGAATATCAACTCAATCAATAGTGTTTTGTCAACATTCGATGATTTCCTTGAAAATTACACTGGAGATCAATTTGATCTTGTGTTCGTTGATGGACATCATGACGGTGAAGCATTGAAAAAGTACATGTCTCAATTGGAAAAATTCACACACAACGATACCATATTCATTCTCGACGACATTCGTTGGAGCGATTCAATGCTTGATGCTTGGAAATGGTTTGTTCAACATCCAGATTACCATGTAACAATGGATTTATTTCGAATGGGAATAGTTTTGAAACGTCCCCAGCAAGTGAAAGAGCATTTTACAATTAAGCTATAATACAATTCGATAATGGCTTAATTTTTGTTTTCAAAGGCAAAAAAAATGTTATGAAAACTTTATCTTCACTTTTTAAGATTATCCCTATTCTGGGCTTGTTGCTTTTTTCGTGTACTAAAGAAGGACTTTTTAAAACTTCTTCGGATAAAATAATGGGTGAATGGCGATTTGAAAAAGTAACTTTCAAAAAAGATAATGCAATTTTTCAAAAGAACTTAACGGATGAATATTCGGATGTCGAACTTACATTTGACAAAGATTATACCTTCTCAGAAATTGATAACTCTACAGGACAAAGTTATCTTGGATCATGGAATATCGATGATGACCAGGACAATTCAAGTATCAATAGCAAAGGCGAAATCACGTATCAAGAACATTTAGTTGGAACCAAAACCGACCAATCAAATGGAATTGTTTACCTCGTTAATTGGCAAAATTTAGCAGTCTCAAAACGAAAAGTCACTGCAATTGAACGCAAAGATGACGGAACGTATACGTATGTTCTGAAACGACCTTGATTAGAATGTTGAAGTGAGCAAATCAAATACTTGAGGTTGTGCGCTTGCAGGTTGAGAAAACGTTATTGTTGAACTTCCGGTATAAATTCCATCAGGTCGTTCGGCCATTGCAGGTTCGGCAGCAAAAACGACCTCAGGTTCTGGAATATATTCTTCAACCGACATTTCAGCAGTTGCAACCATCACTTCTTCATAAATAGGATCAGCATGTTCCGAACGAGTATAAATTATAGGTTCAATAACTGTTTCCACATTTGAATCAGTTGAAACTGGATTCGAAGTTTTCACTCTTGAAGGCTTCGCGTTTTGTTTTTCAACTTTCACTTCTGCTAATTGTGTTTCAGTTAGATCTTGAATTTTAGTAGAATTAATTAACGGATAAGCTAATAAAAACAATAAACCAATAGCAGCAATTTGCACCAACGGTCGTTTAACAAAAGCCTTTTCTTTCGGATATAAAACAACTAAAGCTGAATTGTACCAGATAGCTCTTGGTTTGTGCCCATGTTTCTGAGCAAAAATGTCGTCCAATGAACTTTTCGTTTCCGTTCTCGGAACAATTGTTTCAGATTTCTTTAATGCTTCAACGCTCAAAAAAACCATTTTTAATTGCTCAAACTCCTCTTCAGAACTACAATAGTCATTCAATGCAATACGCTCATTGCTTGAAAGTTCATTGAACTCTTTTTCTAAAACTGTATTTACTAATTCCTTTTCCATTTAACGATTTTCTATAGGATTAAACTCTTTTAAACTTTCTGCCAAATACTTGGTTGCATAAAACAAACGTGATTTAACCGTTCCTTCATTGATTTCGAGTACTTCTGCAATTTCCTTGATTGATAAACCTTCAATGTGACGCAAACTAAATGCTTCCTTGTGTTTATCATCTAACTCTGCCAAATTCTTCACAAATGCTTCTTGGAAAAACGAATCTTGAACCTCATTCATCACATTTACGCTTGTGTCCGACAATGCATAATGATTATCTAAACCATTTGACATTCCTTTGCGCACTTCAGCTTTTTTGTATTCGTTTTTACACATGTTGTTCGCAACAGAATACACCCAGGTTTTGAATGAACGCGTAGGATCAAAATATTCCGGTTTATTGACAATTTTTGCAAAAAGATCATGCACAAAATCTTCCGATTTCTCGCGGTCTTTCCACAACATACGCATAAAATAACGCAACAAAGCAGCCGCATAACGGTTGTACAATTCATCGAATGCTCGCTTATCCCCTTTTGAGATTGCTTGCATCAACTCCTCGTCAGAGAACGTGTTATGTTGTGCTCTGAAAATCTTCATCAATACGAACCTTTGATTTTTTTCACTTGATCATATTTTTTGCACTGAACCGCCACTTTATCCATCGCTTGGTCAACCTCTTTTACCTTTTCCATTTCCTTCGATTCGGTATAGGTTTTATGTAAAAACAACAACATTGGCAAATAATTTGCTGAAAGTTGTTTTGCTTTATCTGTTGTCGCTTTATTGATTAACGTTTTAGATAATTCTTCATTCCACAAATAATCATTGCGGTAAAAATTATTGTAAGTCAACTCTTTATGATACTCGAATACTAGCGCAACAGCAAATAAATTTTGTTGAATTGGAAGAAAATACTCTTTTGGAGTCGTCATTGAGATTGCCAATCCTTTAGATTCATTTTTTTGGCAAAACTCTTTCAGATAATCAACATCAATGAGCACTTTTTCTGGCAAAATATAGGCAGCTGTTTTTAAATCTGTTCTATATTTTTCACTTTGCAAGAAATCAAGGGAAATCAATCGGACATCTGTTCGAATCTTCTTCGTTGTTTGGAGATAATAACATGCATAAGAATCATCAAAACCATGCGTAATTAATGTTCCATTATCCGGTGCTGACTTCAACAAATCTTCCGCATAATCAAGCGCTTCTTGACTTAATCGTGTTGACTTTATCAATTTATCCAAATATACTTGCGCATTCTTAGCATCATTCATGATAATATGATACGCAGCAAGTTGAATTTGAACATCCGAATTTTGAGGACGCAAACTCTCTGCTTTTTTCAAATCATCCACAAGTGAAACGTTATAATTTCCTGCGACATATTTAAAATAATGGTATTCAAAGGATTCTGGCGCGTTTTGTTCCAAGTCATCAACCACTTGATTCATTTGCGTTTGTTGTTGGATGGAAGGTGAACGTTGTGTGCGTTGAGTTGACGATTGTTGTTTTGTAAGTGTAAAGGAAACAGCGCTTTGAGAAACTTTTTGAGATTGACTTGACAATTGATTTTGGTCTTTAACTATTACCGCTTTTTCTTGTTTCGTTTCAAGTGATTTGTATTTCTTTGAACTTGATTGAATTTTTAATTCTTCCAATTGTAGTGTATCAAGTTGGTTTTCATCTTCAACTGAAGCGGGAACACTTAAAGAGTTTGCAGGAACGGACAAGTTAAATCCATTTCCGTTTGAATTGTTAGAGTTAATTACTCCACTATTATTTGTCGCAGGTACCGAATTTTCATTTTGATTGTTCACTTGAGCGAAAGAAAAACTTGCACTGACAATCAAAGCTATGAACAAAAGTAATTTCATTGATTCGTTTATTTTGAACCTGATACATTCCAAAGATACATTGGTTCAATGGCAATTGAAAATTTAATTGAAAATTATAAAACCTGATAAAGAAAAGCGCAGTGATTTTCGATTGCAAAATTTAAATATTTAAATTTTACTATAGAATAAAAAACAACGAATTACAAAACCAAATTCTTAAATTTTAAATAATGAAATTTTCAAATCTTTGAATTTTTGAATCTCTTGTAAATCAATTATTATCCGCGGCAAATAAAAACTTATTGGGAGAAACCAAATTCGTTTTCACGGCATACATTACGATTCCAGCAGTATTTTTCACTCCTAATTTGGACATGATATTTTTTCGATGCGTATTGATTGTATGATTACTTAAAAACAATTGTTCTGCGATTTGTCCATTCGTCATTCCTTCTGCAATCAAAATGATGATTTCATTTTCTCGTTCAGATAAAATAACTGGTTCGCAGGAAAAGGAATCAAAATCAATATCGTTAACATCAATAGAAGCACGTTGAATTGTTTCTAAGATTTGACCACAGAAAAATTTATTTCCGTGTCCCGTTTCTTCTACTGCATTGATGATTTCAGCTAAATCACAATCTTTTTTAACATAGCTAGTAACACCTGAACGCAAAGCATCTACCAACGTTTGAGCAGATTGTTCTGGGGTAATTGCCAAGAATTTAACTTGCTTATTTTGACTTATTACTTTTGGTATGATGTCGATTTCAAAGCCCGGAGAAGTGTAATCAATCAACACTACCGCTGCACCAAAATTTTTAACAAGTTCCAACAATTCAGCTTTGTCTTTTGCTTCACCAACAATTTTAAAACCGCCGTGAGCATTCAGAATAGTTCGCATTCCTACTCTTACCAAATCGTTACTATCTGCTAAAATGACGTGCACCTTATTTAGAATTAATTTAAACAAAGGTAACAAGTTCCTCAAAATCGATTCAAAA
This sequence comes from Crocinitomicaceae bacterium, assembly GCA_023262855.1. GTDB lineage: Bacteria > Bacteroidota > Bacteroidia > Flavobacteriales_D > Crocinitomicaceae > M0103. The sequence goes on along the minus strand of JALQYQ010000057.1, from coordinate 17,290 downwards.
AAAGTGAGAAAGTTTATCAACAATGTATTTCTTAAAAACGAAAAAGCCTCCCTCCAAAATTGGAAAGAGGCTTTTCGATATGATAATTAACTGTATTAACGAGTGAATAACATTTCACGGAATTTTGGTAATGGCCATGATTCATCATCAATTAACAATTCCAATTTATCCGCATGGTAACGAATTTCATCAAAATGAACTTTCACAGTATCGCAGTAAGCAAATGCTTTCTCTTCCGCATGAGTCAATTTGTTTGCAGCTTTACGAGCCATTAGCATTGCATCTGCAGACGCTTTCATTTTATTCATGTGAATCGCAATACGCTGAATCAATTCAATTTGACCTTTTGCTGCCTCTTTTCCAGCTTTATCACCTAAAACATTGAACAATCCTTCAACATTCTTGATCAATTTATTTTGATAATCAACAACTGCAGGAATAATCATAGATTGAATCACGTCACCCATAATACGCGCTTCGATTTGAATTTTCAAAATGTAGCTATCGAATTCAATTTCTTTACGTGCTTCCAACTCTCTTGGTGTTAAAACGTTCATGTCGTTGAACAATTTCGCCACTTTTTTCTCTCCCCAAACTTGTAAAGCTCTTGGTGTGTCTTTTAAGTTTTTCAAACCACGTTTCTCAGCATCTTTCACCCATTCTTCACCATAACCATTCCCTTCAAAACGAATTTTTTTAGACTCTTTAATCAATTTTTGAAGTTCTTTCAAGATTGCTTCATCCTTCGCTTCTCCTTTGTCGATACGAGCATCTACAGAAACTTTGAAATCTTGTAATTGTTTTGCCATAATTGTATTCAACACAATCATCGCTGAAGCACAGTTTGCAGATGAACCAACAGCTCTAAATTCAAATTTATTTCCTGTGAAGGCAAACGGTGATGTTCTGTTACGATCTGTATTATCCAACATGATTTGTGGAATTTTACCGATGTTCAATTTCAATTCAGTTTTATCTTCTGGCGTCATTTTACCTGCTTTCACGTTTTTCTCGATATCATCCAATAAAGTAGACAATTGAGAACCAATGAATGCAGAAATAATTGCTGGTGGTGCTTCGTTTGCTCCTAAACGGTGATCATTTCCAGCTGATGCGATGCATGCGCGCAATAAATCAGCGTGATCGTGAATTGCTTTAATTGTATTCACAAAGAATGTCAAAAATTGCAAGTTCGTTTTAGGATTTTTTCCTGGCGCCAATAAGTTAACTCCAGTATTTGTTCCTAATGACCAGTTATTGTGTTTTCCAGATCCGTTAACACCTGCAAATGGTTTTTCATGCAACAAAACACGGAAATCATGTTTACGTGCAATTTTCTCCATCAAGTCCATCAACAACAAGTTGTGGTCATTTGCCAAGTTACACTCTTCGAACATTGGTGCACACTCAAACTGATTTGGTGCAACCTCATTGTGACGCGTTGTAACTGGAATTCCCAACAAAATCGCTTCTGTTTCAAACTCACGCATGAAAGCAGTTACACGATCTGGAATTGATCCAAAATAATGATCTTCTAATTGTTGACCTTTAGCAGCAGCGTGTCCAAATAATGCTCTTCCTGTCATCATCAAATCTGGACGAGCGTTGAACAATGCTTGATCTACTAAGAAATATTCTTGTTCCCAACCTAAAGTTGCGTTTACTTTCGTTACGTTTTTATCAAAGTATTGACACACTTCAACAGCTGCTTGATCAACAGCATGTAAAGCTTTCAATAATGGCATTTTATAATCCAAAGACTCACCTGTATAAGAGATGAAAATTGTTGGGATACACAATGTTTTGCCAATTACGAACGCTGGAGAAGATGGATCCCAAGCAGTATAGCCACGTGCTTCGAACGTATTTCTAATTCCACCATTTGGAAATGAAGATGCATCTGGTTCTTGTTGAACTAATAAATCACCATCAAATTTCTCCATTGCTCTTCCTGGTCCAACTGGCTTAAAGAACGCATCATGCTTTTCAGCTGTTGAACCAGTTAATGGTTGAAACCAATGTGTATAATGTGTAGCTCCTTTTGTCAAAGCCCAATCTTTCATCGCGGAAGCAACTTGATCAGCCATTTTACGATCTAAACGTGTTCCATTTTGAATCGATTCTTGCATCGATTTGAATGCTTCTGATGGTAAATATTCACGCATCACTTCAATGTGAAATACGTTTTTACCAAATAATTCGGATACTCTTCCGTCAAAATCAATGTGTTTCGGTGTGCGATTCAACACATCTTGATACGCTTTTTGTCTTTTGGTTGCCATGATAAAAAGATTTTTTTTGCAAATCTACATCATTTTTTAGGGGGTCAATTCATTTTTTTACACTTTTTTATCAACAACCCCCTATTTATTTTATTTAAATCTGATTTTTTTCAAAAAAAACTAAAAAACCCCTCATTTTTCAGTGGTATTTTATTTTTCTTTAATTTTCAGGTATGAAATTCATCCTTTTTTGCAGTTTTATTAGTTTCAATATCTTTTGCTGGTCACAATCAGATACAATTTTGATTGTTTACCCAAAAGATCCACAGTTGATGGAATTAAAAAAAACGGATACTATTTTAATCAATAGTTCAATGGATGGACAAATCCTTTACGGAACAATGGCCATTCCTGAAACAGGATTTCAAATTGCTTTGTGGAGTTATTCCGGTATACGCTTACAATCTGTTGTTGGAAGTGATTGCTCTGGTGAACATGAAGGAATCATCGAACGCATTGAATCTGTAACGAAAAATGATTCTATGTGGATTATTTCAACCCAAATAACATCGAATTGTTGTCACAAGTTCCTCGGAGATGCGTCCCTAGAAAGTGATTCGATAATCAACTTAAAGTTTATTGGCTATGGAGGTAATTGCGCGTGTACGTGTTGTTTTGGTTTGACTTACACCTTCTCAAAAGAAAATGAAGATTATTTCCAAGATTATAAATGGGTAATGATTAATGATGATCGAAGAACACTTTACAGAATAAAGGACTAATCTTCCTGCAAGTCAAAAACGAGTTCCGAATAATTGTCTTCTGAGAAATAACGATTGGCAATTTCCATCAACTCCATTTCAGTTAACTTATCGATCCCTGCGTAAATCTCTTGAATCGTATCGATTTGATTGAACAACAACAATGACTTTCCTAAACCAAGCATTAATCCTGAATTCGAATCCAAGCCCAAGGCCAAATGACCTTTTAATTGTTCCTTCGCACGATTCAATTGCAACACTCCTAACTTTTTTGTTCTGAGTAATTTCAATTCTTTACGAATCAAGGCCAATGATTTATCAATGTACTTTGGATCGGTTCCTAAATACACACTCCAAAAGCCAGTATCAACATAAGGCGTGTAATTTGCTTCCACATTATAGGAATAACCATATTTCTCACGAATCGACAAGGTCAATCGAGAATTCAATGCTGGTCCACCCAAAATGTTCGTCATCATTGTCATTCCGCGTCGTGCTTCATCCAAGTAATTCGGGGCTAAGCCACCAACAATTGCATGTACCTGATAATTTGCCTCCTTCGAACGTATGTGGAAAGCTTTTCGTGGTTCAAATGTTTCAATCACTGGAACATGATTTCCAGCAGGACAATGTTTGAAATCCTCCTCCAGAATCTTTTCCAATTTATGGCGTGATAAATCTCCAACGAAAGAAATTACCAAATTATCTGCAGTGAAAAAGCGTTTTACATAATCCACCAAATGATCGCGGGTAAAACCTTGAACACGTTCTTTTGTTCCCAAGATGTTATTTCCCAAGGCATGTCCTTCAAACAAATAACCTTCAAAATCATCAAAAATCTTGTCACTTGGACTATCTAAATACGAATTGATTTCATCAAGAATGATTTCTTTCTCTTTGATAATCTCTTTTAATGGAAAATTTGAGTTAAGTGTAATATCAGCCAATAATTCAGAAGCTCGTCGAATGTGCTCTTTCGTAAAAGAAGCATAGACACAAATTTCTTCTTTTGCTGTATAGGCATTCAATTCTCCTCCTACTGAGTCAAGGCGTGAAAGAATGTGAAAAGCTTTTCGTTTTGTCGTACCTTTAAAAATACAATGTTCAAGAAAATGAGCCAATCCATCTTCACCAGGCAACTCGAATCGCGAACCTCCAAGAACCGTAATTCCTAGATGCGCCACTTGTGCTGGAGCGTGCAAATAAACAACGCGAATCCCATTCGACAAAGTAAAGACAATTGGTTTTATTTCGTACATTCCTTATGGATTCTTGCGGAAAACTCTCCAGTTACCATCGTTTAATTCAAACACAATTCGATCGTGTAAGCGCGAAGCTCTTCCTTGCCAAAACTCAATTTGAACAGGTTTTATCACGTAGCCTCCCCAATGTGGAGGGCGTGGAACTTCTACAGGAAATAATTCAGCCAGTTCTTTAACACGATTTTCCAATTCATCACGCGATGCCAATTCTTCACTTTGATGTGACGCCCAAGCACCTATTTTACTTCCCCACGGACGAGATTGAAAATATTCGTCACTCATTTCTTCAGGAACTTTTTCTACAGTTCCGGTGATGCTGATTTGTCGTTCCATCCCGGGCCAAAAAATCAAAGCATGAACCTTTGGATTCGCTTCAAGTGCTTTTCCTTTAGCGCTGTTGTAATTCGTGTAAAAAATCGGACCTTCTTCGAGTAATTCTTTCAAGTAAACGATACGCGAATGCGGAAATCCATCCAAACCAATCGTCGAAATACTCATTGCATTTGGTTCAGAAACACCACGTTCAATTGCCTCTCGCAACCATTTAGCTACAAGCGCAAACGGTTCTGTACCAAAATAATCTTCTAATTTACCTTGGTCGAACTGATGATGGTCGTTTCTTAAAAGATCGAAAAATTCCTTCATCATGAATTAATCTTCGTCAGAAAAATCGTCTTCTAATTCAGAATCTTCCTCTTCAATTTCCTCTTCTAATTCGTCTTCGAATTCATCATCGATATCTGAACCTGGTGCTGAAAACACTTTTCCTTTTGGAGCTGGTGCTTCTTCTTCAAATGCCGCAACTGTTTCCATTGGACGACGTTCAATTTCACGATCCAAGTTTTCTGTGTAAGGGAAAATTTCAACAATTGGAGAAACGATAATTGAAGGGATTTTGAAATCTACCATCAACGTCGATAAACTTTCTTTGATACGATCATAAGCATCTTTCACGGAATGAGCAGAAACCAAGAAGTTTTGAGCAACTTTTTTCGCTTTTGCCTCTTCTCCATCCATTCCTCCTGCTTCACTTTCGTAAGTGATTTTCACTTTGTACCAGACATCAGCATCGTCATAAGCAAAAATGTCGTGAATTTCTGTGCGGGTGATTCCCACAACATTAAATTCTCCTTTAATAATGCTTCCTAATTCCTCATAAATACGTGCTTCTGCGTCAGTAAACGTCATTGCTGCCAATAAATAAGGTTCAGAGACACGTTTAAAGGTTCCGTTATCTAATTGTTTCGTGTATTTTACTTTTACTGTAAACCAGTTATTCATAGTGTTGTTGTTTGAAAATTTGGAAAAAAGATGCTGTAATCGGCATCGAATAGTGACAAAGATACTTTATAATTTATAATTTGGAATTCAGATTTTGGAAGTATTTTTGCCAAAAAGTTGGAATGGACGAAACTCAAGGAACCCGTATCAATAAATTTTTAAGCGAAGCAGGTTTTTGCTCTCGTCGCGCTGCCGATAAGTTGATTGAAGAAGGTCGTGTCACGATCAATGGGAAAGTTCCTGAAATGGGAACAAAAATCACCTCAACTGATGAAGTTCGCGTGGATGGTAAACTGATTTCGGAACCTGTGGAAGAACATACGTACATTGCGTTCAATAAACCGATTGGAATTGTTTGCACAACTGAAACGGAACGCGAAAAAAACAATATCATTGATTTTATTAAATTTCCAAAACGTATTTTCCCAATTGGACGATTAGACAAAGCCAGTGAAGGGTTGATATTTCTTACGAGTGATGGTGATATAGTCAACAAAATTCTGAGAGCAAGAAATAATCACGAAAAAGAATATATCGTAACGGTTAACAAACCAATTACCAAGCAATTCATCCAAAAAATGAGTTCGGGAGTTCCAATTTTAGACACAGTAACACGCGAATGTAAGGTTGAGCAAATCAGTTTGTTTAAATTTAAAATCATTCTGACACAAGGATTAAATCGTCAAATTCGTCGCATGTGTGAATACTTGAATTACGATGTTGTAAAACTAAAACGTGTTCGCATCATGAACATTAAGTTGGACACTGAAATTGGAAAATGGCGCCATCTCACGAAAGAAGAAATGAGTGAGTTGAATACCTTAATTGCCGATTCAGCGAAAACGCATGAATAAGTTATAAGCGAAACGTAACAAATGTTTCTTTCACCTAAATTCTTGATTGTATCTTTAACAAAATATTTCACTATGAAAACATACATTTTACCATTTTTATCATTTCTTATTTTGGCCATTTCATCATGCTCTACCAGCGGTGACGGCAAATTATCAACGATTAGCCCTAAAGAATTTTTGAAAAAGTTATCGAGTACACCAGAAGCTCAATTAATTGACGTAAGAACGCAAGAAGAATTTCAAGGAGGCGCACTAGAAAACGCACGAAACATTGATTGGAATAGCTCTGATTTTAGGAACCAATTAGCTGATTTGGATAAAAATGCACCTGTTTTTGTTTATTGTTTGAGTGGTGGCAGAAGCGCTGAAGCTAGTCAAGCATTGTTGGAAAAAGGTTTCAAAGAAATCTATGAATTGGATGGAGGTTTCATGGCATGGACAAACGAAGGTTTACCAGTTGCAAATGCTGTACAAAAATCAAGTGGATTAACAGAAGCTGATTTTAAAAAACTGGTTACAACGGACGGATATGTGTTAGTTGACTTTTCAGCTGAATGGTGTGGACCGTGTAAAAAATTAGCTCCAATTGTGTCAGAGATTGAACAAGAATACAAGAGCAAAGTAAAAGTTGTTCGTATTGATGTTGATGAAAACCCGGAAATCTCGCAGTTGTTGAATGTAAATTCAATTCCATTATTGCACGTTTACAATAAAGGTAAATTAGTTTGGGAAAATGTTGGATTAACTGAAAAATCAGTAATTACAGAACATTTAAAATAAGATTTTTAGGCTTCGTATTTTCTTCCATTTTTAAAAACGATGTATGAACTATTGAATAGTTTAACTAATACCGCATTGCCATAGATTTCATACTCGGCATTAACTTGATTTGTAATTTCATGGACTTTTCCATCAATCAAAGCACTCACGCCACCCATTTGGTTGCGGAAAGCAAATACATTGTTTTTAAGTAAATAATCTTTAGGTGTATAGGTTGAAACCTGAATTTTAGCGCCATTTTGTTGTGCATAAACAAAAGAATTCTCTCCCCATACAACTAAATCATCTTTTACTTCCCAAAATTTAGCAGAGAAATTAGAAATTTGATTCGTTTCACCATTTTGATACATTTTCAAATTTCCATTTAAATCCTCGTATACGATGAAACCTCTTCCTGCTTTGTATTTACCCATGTAGTTTTTTTCCACATCGAGAAATTGACCATTTTCAAAGATGGCAAATGAACGTTGAGTTGGATCATTAAAACAGATAATATCTGTTCCACATTGAAAATCAATTGTGTTATTCCACACTCCTAAATCGTAAATCTCACCTTGATAAAACACCTTAAAAAAGTTACCATTATCTTTAAAAACTAGGATATTTTCACCAATTGCTTCAGGCATGTAAATATCGTCAACCACGGTACAAAGTGGATAAACTTGCTTGTTCCAATAAACATTCAAGGTATTGTATCGCGTATCTTCAAAAACAATCAAACTGTCTTTTACTTCATAATTACGCGCAAAATAGGTCAATGTTTGAAGCTTACCTTCATCCCACATATTCAATGTTGGTCCAATTTTATACGCCATTAAATGATCTGAAACTTTGTATTCAACATTCAAGTTTGAAATGTCTTTGCGTTCTTTACCATCATAGATTCGCAAATTTCCTTTCGTATCGATGTAAGCAACTAAGTCATCACCGGCTTTAAATTCTTTAATGCGTTGAAATTCCAACTGACGAAAATTGTCATTTTCAAATGTTCTGAAATAATAGTTGAAATCTACAAACGGAATTACCTTTTGAGCCTGACTGTTCCATGAGGAAAAGATCAATAAAAGAAGTGCTAATTTTTTCATCGACTCAAAGTTAGCAATTTTCTTGCCAAAGGAAATCCTTTAAACAAACCACTTGCACAAAGAATCATCCGTATATCACCAAAGGCTTCGAAATTCAAAAAATCTAACTTTCTTTGCACGTGATATAAATCCTATTTATCAATGAAAAAAACAATCGTAACTGGGTTATTGGCATTTGTTGCTTTATCAACTCAAGCACAGAAGAAGATTGAATACGTTGAGTATGATCTTCCGAATGGCATCCATGTAATTTTGCATGAGGAACACTCAACACCAAATGTTGCAGTTTCTATTTTGTACCATGTTGGTTCGAAAAATGAAAACCCGGAAAGAACTGGTTTCGCTCACTTCTTTGAACATTTGTTGTTTGAAGGATCAGCCAATATTGGTCGTGGTGAATACTCTGAACTTGTTGAAAAAAACGGTGGAACGCTTAATGCAAACACTTCTCAAGACAGAACATATTATTACGAAATTCTTCCTTCTAATCAACTTGAACTTGGTTTATGGTTAGAAAGTGAACGTTTATTGCATGCAAAAGTTGATAATACAGGAATCGAGACTCAACGCAGCGTTGTTAAAGAAGAAAAACGTCAGCGTGTTGACAATCAACCTTACGCTTCTTTCATCACGGAGATGTTCAAACGTATGTTTACTGTTCACCCTTACAATTGGGTACCAATCGGAAGTATGGAACACTTAGATGCGGCGCAAGAAGAGGATTATGTAAATTTCTACAAAACGTTTTATGTTCCTCAAAATGCTACTTTGTCGATTGCTGGTGATTTAAACATCGCTGAAACGAAAAAATGGATTGATAAATACTACGGTTCAATTCCAAAAGGTCAAGCAATTAACTTGTTCCGTGATTTTGAAAATCTGTCAGATGCAGATTTCGAAAAGCGTTATGGGATTGCAAAATCAAAATTTGACGCAAAGGATTTCATGAATTCAAAAAATCCTGAAGCGAAAAAATTGATTACTACAATGGCTAGTAAACCTGTTGACATTCCACGTCCTACAAAAGATACTGAAAAATTAAATGGTGTTATCAAAGATGTAGTTTACGACAATATTCAATTACCAGCATTGTTCATGGGTTATAAATTCCCTGCTCAAACGGATCCAGATGTCTATGCATTGGAAATGATGAACGAAGTATTATCTGGTGGAGCAAGTTCGCGCATCAATAAATCGATTGTTGAGAAAAAAGAAATGGCAACATTCGCGTTTTCATTTAACTATGGTTTAGAAGATGCAGGTGTTGGTATTTTCGCTGCGATTGCTGCAAATGGTGTTAGCTTAGATTCTATTCAAATGGAATTTGATGCACAAATCGAATTGATGAAAACTGAATTGATCTCTCAAGAAGAGTTTGAGAAAGTAAGAAACAAAATTGAAAACGATCTTGTTTCTTCGAATTCATCAATTGCAGGTGTTGCTGAAAACTTAGCAGATAATCATGTTTATTATGGTTCGGCAAGCCGAGTGAATACACAATTAGAAGGCTATATGAAAGTTACGCGTGAAGACATTTTGCGTGTTGCAAAAAAATATTTAACACAAGATGCTCGAGTAATCTTGCATTATTTACCAAAAGAAACTAAATAATATTGACGATGAAAAAGTTATTTATTTTAACAGGACTTTTAGTTCCAGCAGTTCTTTTCGGTCAATTGGATCGTTCAGTGCGCCCTGCAGCTGCAAAAGCGCCAACCATTAATATTAAGGATTCAGAAGTTTTTACAACTGAAACAGGAATTACTGTAATTCTATCTGAAAATCACAAATTACCAAAAGTTGCTTTCAATTTCGTGATGGGCTCTGACCCAATTACCGAAGGAAACAAAGCAGGTTTATCTGAATTGGCAGGTTCTTTAATTTTATCTGGAACTTCAGCTCGCACAAAAGATAAATTGGATGGTGAAAAAGATTATATCGGTGCTACGTTGGAAGCTTCTGAAAGCAATTTGTATTTGTCATGTTTAACTAAGCACATGAACAAAGGTTTGGAATTGATGTCAGATGTATTTTATAATGCTAACTTCCCAGAAAGCGAATTTGACCGTGTAAAAAAACAAAATGAGTCAAACTTAATGTCTGCAAAATCAGATCCTGGAACAATGGCTGATAACGTAGAGCGCAAAGTTAATTTCCCAAATCATCCTTATGGAGATGTGATGACGGAGGAAAGCTTAAAGAACATTACACGTGATGACATTGTAAATTACTATAAAGCAATTTTCACTACGAAAGGAAGTTACATGGTAATTGTAGGTGATATTACGAAAGAACAAGCTACACAATTAGTAAACAAGTACTTTGCAAAATCATCTGGAATTGCGCCTTATAAACAAGAAGTAGGAAAAGGTGAATTCAACAAAGGAAATCGTGTGATTTTTGTTAAAAAACCAGGAGCTGTTCAATCTGTAATTCAAGTATCTTTCCCCCTTGATATTCGCACAGGAAATCAAAATCAATTGCCATTAACTGTATTGAACGGTGTTTTCGGTGGCGGTGGATTTGGAACACGTTTAATGCAAAATTTACGTGAGGACAAAGCTTATACTTACGGATGTTATTCAACTTTAAATGTCACTGAAGACGGTTCATGGTTATCAATTGGTGGAAATTTCAGAAATGATGTTAGTGATTCTGCAATCGCACAAATCTTATTTGAATTAGACAGAATTACCAATGGTTATGTAACAGATGACGAATTGAACTTAACAAAATCGTCGATGGCTGGTGGTTTCTCTCGTTCGTTAGAAAATCCTCAAACGATTGCCCGATTCGCGTTGAATATCATCAAAAACAACTTGAACAAAGATTACTACCAAAGTTATTTGAAACGATTGGAAGCAATTAACAAAGAAGATATTTTGACAATGGCGCAACAATATTTTACTGCTAAAAATTGTAACATCGTTGTTGTTGGAAATGAAGAAATTGTTGAGCGTTTAAAACAATTTGATGCTGACGGAAAAATTGAGTTTCTTGATGCTTTCGGAAACGAAGTTAAAGAAATGAAAGCAGCTGATATTACAAAAGAGGAGTTGATCGACAAGTACATCTACGCTGTTACAAAAACTACATCTAAAAAAGCTGCTGCGAAAAAATTGAAAAAAATCAAATCAGTTATGGAAGAAACAGAACTTTCAATGTCTCAAATTCCTTTCCCTTTGAAAAACACGAAAGTTTGGGTTGCACCTTCTACGGAGGGACAAAAATTGGAAGGTCAAGGAATGGTTTTACAAAAATCATACTTTGATGGATCTGCTGGTTCTTCAACTAACATGCAAACAGGTCAAAAAGAATTAACAGAAAAAGAAATCGCTGCTAAGAAAAAATCTGTTGGTTTGTTTCCTGAATTAAACTATGTTTCAACTGGAATGAAATATGAACTTGTTGGAATTGAAAATGTTGATGGTGTTGATATGTATGTCTTGAAATGGAACGATGGTGAAACAGAAACGTTCGATTATTATAATACGAAAAGTTTCATGAAAGTTAAATCTATTTCAATTCAAAAAGACGGTGAAGAAACAGTTGAAACTACAGCTACTTACTCAGATTTCAAAGATGTGAATGGATTATTATTCCCTCACACGATGACATTGTCTGTAGGAGAAGTTACTTTTAGTGGTAAAACAACTTCTATTACAGTTAATGGAAAAGTTGACATCTCGAAATTCAAATAGGATTTAAATTTACAAAACGAAAAGGTGCTTAATTTTAAGCACCTTTTTTTGTAACCTACATTTTTGTCGACCGTATAAAAAACAGTGAAACAGTTAATTCTACATAGTTTAGTGCTCTTCATTTGTGTTTTCGGATATTCACAAACAACTATAAAATCATTCTATTTTGATCGAAATCAAAGTGTTCCAACAATTTACTCTCAAAACCAGCTAATTCTTTTCAAAGAAAAATTCGAAAAGAATGAAATTTCCATTTTAAAGGTATATGCCTACACAGATTCAATTGGATCAACGCGCTATAATGATTCGCTCGCAAAAAAACGGTTAGAATTTATTTCACATCAATTATCCATTGGTAACAATAGTGCTATTCCTAAAGTGGCTCAAGGTTTAAACAGAATATACGATGCTCAATCCTATTTAAACTGGAGACGTGTAGATGTTTATTATGAAAATATCATTCCGGTTTCCACGCAATCTAATCCGATTGACACAAGCACTTCCCCGAAAATTGAACCTGAGCCAATTGCTCGCGATACAAATCATCATAAAATTCTGGCATCCTTAGATAATGCAACACCCTACATTTTAAACGTTGAATTTTTCGAAGGAACTGCAAATTTGGATGAAAAAAGCTTAAAGGAAATACACAATCTAGCCAACTTCTTAGTGAAAAATAGTGGAGCTCATATTCTTATTCGAGGGCACGTTTGTTGCGGTAAAAACATGCGTATGTCTAAAAAAAGAGCAAAACGTGTTTACAAGGAATTAATCAAACTTGGAATTGAAAAATCACGACTTGATTTCATTGGAATGTCAAATAAAGAACCATTGGTAACACCAGAATTGAACGACAGTGATCGTCAACGCAATAGAAGGGTCGATATCAAATTTACTGGAATGTAACCATATTTCTTTTACAAGTTATTCATTTCATGAAAAAGTTACTATTCCTTATTATCTCTTTAGCAGGTGTTACATGTTCAGCACAAGAAACATCAAAAACACTTCATCTATACTTTCATCTAGGTGATTATTCCTTAACAAGTCAAAGTAAAAAATCACTGGATTCTCTCCTCAATGTTGTTTCTGGAGCCAATTTGACAATAAGTTCAATTAATGCTTACTGTGATACCACGGGAAGTGTAGAAATGAATCGTGAATTAGCAAACAATCGACTTCAAACCGTTGATAATTACTTTCAAAACAAAGGAATTCAAGCCGCATCAAAAAAATCAGTGGGAGAAGAGTACCCAATCGTAAAAACTGTAAAAAATTATCACCAATGGAGAAGAGTTGATGTTTCTTACACGTTTTCTAACCCTGTCCCAATTGCGGAACCTTCAACACTTTCAACCAACAAATTTGAAAAGGTAAATTTAGATAGTTTAACTTCAAACGGTTCCGACGCAATTGTTTTGGACATTCAATTTGTTCCAGGACAAGATGTTTTATTGCCTGGTTCGGAAAATGAAATTTGGAGATTATATGATTTTCTAAGTGCTAATCCAAAGGCTTTTGCATTTATTCGAGGCCATGTTTGTTGCGCCAATGATCCGTTGCTTTCAAGTGCTCGGGCTTATGCCGTTTATTCCATGCTTGTTAGTCAAGGTATTTCCCCTACTCGATTAAAATATGAAGGTTTTAGCAATACAATGCCAAGAGTGGAAGAATACGATGAAGAAAGTCGTCAATTAAACAGACGTGTTGATGTTGTATTTTCAAAAATTAAGTAAAATTCTGTTCGTTTTTAGACGAAACCACAACAAAAAATACTCAATTGTTAATTTTCACTTGCAGTAATCATTCCTTTTCGTACATTCACTTCGTAATTGTAATCGATCACTGAACAATGCCCATTAACCGCTCTTCCATTTTCCTTGAAGTAATTGAAGGCTTGTCTAAAAGTATTCATATTGGAGAAGGTAATGCAGAAGCCATGGCTAATGAAATTCTTTACAGTGCCTCTCATTTTTTAAAAATAAACAGAGTCAATGCATGGCTAATCGATGATGATTTTTCAAAACTTTCTTGTTTATCGGCTTATGAACGAGATAAAGACTCATTCAGTTATGTAGGATTTTTAAATAAAGAAGATTATCCAGTTTACTTTAATCACATTAGTCGAACAGACATTATAATTAGTACTAGAGCACAAGAAGAAGCGTTTAATTCAGAACTCGTTGACAATTATTTGATTCCGAATAAAATTTTCTCCATGATGGAAGTTCCTATTTTATCTGGTGGAAAATTCAAAGGAATCGTTTGTTTTGAAAACACCGATGAAATTCGAGTATGGACAAATGACGAACAGCATTTCGCTTTAGCGCTAACACAGCTGCTGATTTTAACGCTTGAAACAAAAGAAAAAAATCAATATCGTGATGAACTTGAAAAATTAGTCAAAGAAAAATCAGTGTTAATTGCTGAAATTAATCATCGTGTAAAAAATAACTTAGCCGTAATAACAGCATTGATTCGCAATGAATCATTTCGTGTGAAAGATGACTATCACAAAGAATTGTTCAATAATATTCTTTTAAAAACCTTCTCTTTGTCTACCCTGCAGCATTCGATGTACAATTCACAAAACTACCAAGAGGCAAATTTCAGTGAGTTCATTCGCACGCTTGTAGCAAATTTGAATGACACGTATGGGCATAATTTGACGATTCAACTTGAATTGGAATTAGATGAAATAAACATTGACGTGGATAAAGCCGTTCCTTGTTCGTTAATCGTGAATGAAATCTTAACAAACTGCTATAAATATGCCTTTAGCGAAGATCATGTGAACAAATTATCAATTCGTTTGCATAAAAATGAAAGTGATAATTGTGAATTGATGATTCAAGACAATGGACCTGGACTTCCTGAAAATTATGCTACCAATGGGACGGGATATGATTTAATGGAAGGATTAACCGATCAAATCGATGGTAAATTAATTGTGCATTCAACAGTTGAAGGAACAATTATTAAACTGATTTTTTAAGGATCTATTTTTCTTCAAAGAGCAATTGCACATTTGGATCAATTAGAATTTGTGTGATTTTTTTGCTGTATTTAAAATTAAACACATTGGTCTTCCCTGTTAATTTGAATTGCTCCTGCAACTTGCTCCCATCCTCAAAAGTAATTTCCACTGTAATTGGAATATCTGTAAAATGCTCCTTTTGAACTTGTTGAATTGATAGTTTAATTGATTTTCCCTTAATTTTTTTTCCAATTTTTAATTGCGGATGACCACTTTGAAACAACCATTCATTAAAAAATGTATTTAAATCTTGTTGACAAACTTCCTGAACAACTTGAATGAAATCTTGGCTAGTGGCATTGGATAATCTGAATTTTTCATAATAAGCCACAATGGATTGATGAAAAAGTTCATCCCCTATTCTATTGCGCAACATATGCAAAACCCAAGCTCCTTTTTGGTAGGAATTTTCATTAAGCAAATCCATTAAATTCTCATACGTTGAATCAACAATTGGATGCGGATATTGCCTGTAAAATTGAATGACATCAGCTCGCTCTTTCGCCAATTGTTTTTGCATTCGTTCGGTTCCATATTTCTGCTCCAAGTACAAATCCGTAAAATACGTTGCAAAGCCTTCACTCAACCAAATGTGCTGCCAATCAGATTCTGATGCAGAATTACCGAACCATTGATGCGCTATTTCATGCGCAATTAACGATTCGCTCGTTCTTCTTCCATTGAAGGCGTTTTCGTCGTAAAAAATACAACCAGCATTTTCCATTCCACCAAAGCGCGTGGTTGACTGAACATTTGCTAATTTTTCATATTCATAAGGGCCAATCCAAGAAATATAATAATTAAAAATATCCTTTGCGAGTTCTAAATCGTAGAAGCTTTTTTCACTGTTTTGAGGATAAACCCACAAACTAATTTCAATGGGAGACAATGGATTTGCCACTTTTTTGCTGTCAAAATTAGCCACTCCAATAACCATTACTTTTGTTGGTAAGACAATGTTTGAACTAAAAGAAGTTGTAGCTTCATGCTCGTTTATATCAATTCTATTAAGTTGTTCTCCGTTTGCAATTACTTCATAGTACTTCGGTGCTGTAACGCTATATGAAATAGTTGCTTTGTCTGATGGATGATCATTACACGCAAACCACAAGTGCGCACGATTGGGCCAATTATCCCCGAAAAATGTTCTTTCTCCGTATTTATTCGCACTAATGACCAATCCGTCGGATGGTATTCCAGCATAATTAATTACAAGAGAAATTTGTTTTCTGCCGGCTGCTTTTAAGTCATCAAGAATTAGCAATTCACCAACTTGTTTATACGAAATTGATTTAGATTGATCGAATACAGATGAAACGAGCATTCCTTTTCCATTTGACTGCGTGCTTTCTAAATCAAATTGTACCAATTGGCTTGTATCTATCCAAGAAAATTCAATTTGTTCAGTAACAGAAATCCGATTTGATGTATCGTTTAAATGAATTTTTAAGCCGTAATGAGTTACATCAATTGAGGTGTTTTGAGCTGAGACACTCAACATTACACAACAACAAGCAGCAGAAATCAACTTTCTCATAAACTAATTATAACATAAAAAAAGCGTCAACTTTTGCCAACGCTTTCGAATTTATCCTCTTCTTCGTTCTAATAACATCATCATCATTAATGCCAACAATAAACGTTCCGAATCACCATCTTTTAGTTCGCCTAATTTTATCAATTTAAATTTACGCCCAAAGAATGAAGCTTCTTTTGAAAGTCGTGCAACTGTCTCACCATTTTGATTGACAATTCCATATTTTGGATTAAACAAATAACCCGTAAAAATTCCTAATAAAGGAACTTCGCTCAATAAAACATCAAACACTTTAGCCCATGGATTTTCTTCACGAATCGTATATTCTTGTTTTTTCTCCGTATCAAAAATCTCATATTGAGCTTTCCAAAGTGAGCGCATTCCTTTTCGGCCAACACTTCCCAAAACAAATCCATTTGCATCCTTGAATTCATAACTTGCATTGAAATCGATAATACGATCAGCGCTTATCGTATACAATAAATTCGTTTTACTGTCCTCAGCGTATACCATGATTGCTTCTTTCAGCTTGAACATTTTTTGACGCACGTATGCCAACGTTCTGCCGTTTACATCAGTAGCAACAAAGTCATTTGAAATTGTCCCTAATTTGAATCTAAAATCTATTGGGAAATCAAATTCTTTGAAATCACGTTTAACTTTTGCTTGGCTGTCTAATAAATCTTCTTCTCTCATGCTGTTTTTGTTTGAGTACGAAATAACGAAAAAGGCGCTTAATTTCCTAAGCGCCTTTTGTATTCAATTATTGT
>JALQYQ010000034.1 GCA_023262855.1 Crocinitomicaceae bacterium | reverse complement strand
ACATTGTGATAAATGTGTGCGTTTTTTCTGAAAATAATGAAGAATTATTGGAGACTGTAAAAAATCATCTACAGGCAGAAAAATATATATCCTGTAATGAACATGGTATAGCAGCTATAGGTGGAAGTTGGACAGGAGAGTACTTTCTTTTCGGCTTATCCAGACCGCGAAGAAGCCATGGAGGGCATTGCCACGCACATCCACAAGTTTTGGGAACCACGCATGCGCCACTTGATTCTGGACAAATTGTCGCCAGAGCAAACGCCCGACATGTTGCCGCTGGTGCGCGACGCTCTGCAAGCGCACGCTGCTCAGCTGCGGCCAAGCATGGCCAGTGCCTCGTCCTGAAGACGGGTTTTGATCGGCTGTTACTGAATATTTTTTTAAATCGTTAGCCACACGCCAAGGCATTTGAATCCTTCTGATTGAAAGATGGCATGGAGGTGATTGCTTTGTGCATCCTCTGTCGAAAAGCCAGCAACAAGCTGGACTTTGAATTGCTTGACCATGTTTCAAAACTTGGATTTGGTAAGTCTGTCGTTTGTGTTGCATTATTAAACAATTGCACATTGTCGATTCTGGCCCATGAACCAGGAGCACATAGTAAATTATTGTTCGGGTCTCCAATTACAAAGCCAATAAACAATTCCTCTTGAGGAGTAACAGAAACAGGAATTGTTCCTTGTGTCCAACCTGATTGAACACCACCAAATGCAGGAAAAATGGCCATTTCAACAAGGCCTCCTCCAATAAATCTTCCAAAATACATGTAAACAGAATCTCCTGATTCAGGTAAGTTACATTTATATTGGAACTTCACGGTGTTAAATGCTGCTGTGTATGGTGTACCAGAGCTTGGTCCAGCTCCACCTGTTGCACCTAAAAAGACATAGCCAAAAGCAGTGTCAGGGGCAGCACCAATTGCAACGGAGCGGATTTCGGCAGAATAGCTACCTAGTTGAGCGTCAGTTGATTTGATAACAGTTGGAGTACCATAAAATTGTTCTTGATTGGAACTCGTCCACTCAATTGGAAAATCATACAGGGTTGTCGTTGTCCAACTTTCAAAGCCACCATTTTGCAGCTGACCATTTTGCGCCCAAGTCATCAATGAACTTGAAAGCACAGTAATCGATAGTAGTAATTTTTTCATGGTTTAATCTTTCTTTAAAGTTCTTAAAATCAAGTGTGAAATAATATGATATTAATCATCAATTCTAACTTCTTAATTCTAAATCTAATTTCTACATCACAACATTCGTTTCTTTGTCAAATCGCTTGTAAGAAACAATAACGGCTATTACTGCAAGTGTGAGCATGACGGAGAAACTCAAGGCAACTAGTCCAATTTCTAAAGTACCTGCGATTAATTCTTTTGTGGCCAAAACAATATTGACAACAGGAATGCACGCTGTAACTGTGTTTAATTCAATTCCAGGAAAGAAACCAACCATTGCAGGCAACACCATTACGATGTTCAAGGGGGTAATAATACTTTGTGCTTCCTTAAAGCTTTTTGCATAAACAGCAATTGGAATCATTACTCCAGCAAAGAAAACTGTCAACGGAATCAACAAACTGTACAACATGAGAATGAACTTAACACTCAAAATACTGTGGATGATTTCCAAGATTTCTTTATTGTCAACAACATCTAAGACCTCAATTGACATAAATAAACCAAATAACGCAGCAGTTGCAGCGGTTAATCCCGAAAGGACAACAACGCCCATTTTTCCGAATAAAATTTGCCAACGAGCAACAGGAGTTGTTAAAAGTGTTTCAATGGTTCCACGTTCTTTTTCTCCTGTAAATAAATCGATTGCAGGATACATACAGCCAATGAAACCGAAAGCAATAAATATGTAAGGCAAAAATCCACCGGCTAATTTTCCAATCATTTCTTTGTTGGAAGCAATGTTTTTGTATTCGGTAACAAGTGGTTGTACTTTTATTTCATCAATTCCAAGTTTCTTGTAGCGTTCTTGTTTTGCTTTTTCCTCGATAATTTTCATGTACGCTTCAGCACGCTCTTGCATCCCCATGTCCGTAGCATTGTGGTAAAATACAATCGGAGCCGGTTTCATGGAATCCATGTATTGATTAAAATCAGGACGTACATAACTTGCTAGTTGTAAGGAATCATTCTTTAAATCCTTCAACATTTCAGTCGTATCTTTGTAAAAAATAATTTCCTTCGCTCCTAAACTTGATGGAATCGCATTAAGTTCATTGTAAAGAAAATTGTTTTTAGCTCCAACCATTCCGATTTTAATCTTTTTCGTTGCTGCTTCCTTTTGGTAACTAGCTGAAATGGATACAAAAACATTCATGATGATTGGGAAAATCAATACGGGAATGACGAGCATCATCATCAACGTTCGACGATCTCTCAACGTATCTTTAAGTTCTTTTTTAAATATGGTAAAAATCATGATTAAGCGTTTTGAGATGCGTGAACAATTCGAATAAATTCAGCCGTTAAATTATCTGCTTGCATGTTAGATCTGAAATCCTGCATGGTTCCTTCAAAAAGAATTTTTCCTTTGTGAATGATTGCCATATCGTCACACAATAAGTCAACTTCACTCATGATGTGGCTAGAGAAAATAACCGTTTTTCCTTGGTTTTTACAGTCGCGAATCAGTGTAATGATATTTTCAGCTGTAATCACATCTAATCCACTTGTTGGCTCGTCGAAAACAACTACTTCTGGATCATGAATCATTGTTCTGCAAATCGAAACTTTTTGTTTCATTCCAGTGCTCAACTTGCCGATGCGTTTGTTCTGGAATTCATTCATATCCAACAAATGGTACAAACGTTCTTTGCGTTCTTTCAAATCAGCTTTGGAAACGCCATACAAATCACCAAAATATTGGATTAATTCATTTGGAGTTAAACGTGCATAAAGTCCAGTTGATCCTGTCAAGAATCCGATTTTTTTTCGTGCTTCTTGCGGATTTTCAATAGCGTCAATGCCAGCGATTTTTATCGAGCCCGAAGTCGGTTTGAAAATAGTTGATAGCATTCTAAGCGTGGTTGTTTTTCCAGCTCCATTAGGACCAAGCAACGAAAATACGCGTCCGGGTTCGCAACGAAAACTAATTGAATCAACCGCTAGTGCTGTTTTGTCTTTTGTATTGAGTTCTTTTTGTTGCTGACGCGACAAAATAAACTCCTTTTTCAGGTTTGTGACTTCAATCATTCTTACTAATTAGGTGAATAAAAGTAAGACTTAAAACAATCGAAAAACCATTAAAATGAAAAAAATCAAAATCTCGTTTTGAACGGAAAAAGAAACGTAAGAGTGGTTTAATCTTTATTGAACAGGAGGTTCTTCCATTTTAGTTTCTCGTTCACCAAATAAAATTCCAACACCGATTCCTGCTCCGAATCCTAAAGGAACTCCTGCGGTTTTCCGAGTTTCAACGTAAGGTGAAAAGGTGATTTGATCATTTAAAACATAGGTTCCTCTAACACCAAAAGAACAAGAGTATTTCAACCAACGATATCCGTAAAGTTGGTCTTTGATGAAATCTAGTCCTAATACATTGGCGTAGGGTGAAACATCCCATCGATAACCAATTGGTTGATGAAAACTAACTCCGTCGGGAAGAACAAGCATAGCAATCCCAACAAGTGAAAGTCCTCCAGATGATGTTGTATCACCATCAAAAATATTTGCAAGTCCTGCAACAAATAAAATGGGTCCACCGATCAATCCCATTGGAACATGAAGGTGTCTGTATTTATCTGAACGATAGGTTAAATCAAAATTGTATAATAATCCTACCTTACGGTGTACTAACCATTCTCCAGTTAAACCAAAGTTGTTGTAGCTCGTTGTATCATACGCACCGAAACTGTATCGGCCATAAATATTGAATTTTTTATCCGCTAATTGTGCATGCGAGGAAAGGGTAAATCCAAGCAAGCAAAGTAAAAGTAGTTTTTTCATTTCAGTGGTTATTCGCAAATTCGTCCCTTGTGCTGATCGTTGTGGAAATGATCGTCCAATTCTTTCATTTCTTCCAATAATTCGGCAGAAGGAGGGATGTTTTGTAATTCAGTTAAATCTGGCTGACCTGCATCGACCCACGCTGTGTACCAAATTGAACCTACAGCAATAATGGCTGCACGCATGCGTCGTTCAACCATTCCATTCATGCGTTTGTGGTATTCCTGTGAAAATTCGTAACTGTAAACTGGAATTGTTGTATTTCCTCGTTGTTCAAAACTGTACTTTTTATCTGAAGGAAATTCCGCAGTTAATTCCTTTTCTATTCTTAATACAGAATCTAAAGCAAAATGAGATTCTTTGACTGCCTCCCAAGCCAAATCAGTCACACTTTTAACATAAACACCTTTACCGACAAAGTAATCGTAATCTTCAGCATTGATTTCAACTAAACGACTTTCCCAAAGCCCATGAATTCCTTTCTGATTGGTTAATTGGCCGTTGTAATTTTCTGTTGTATGCAAAGGAACGTGCGCATCACCGATGTAGTGACCTATATCAGCAGAATATTTGAGAATTAAATCGACATTTTTCGATTCAAAGGCTTTTTGCAACTTTAATTTCATCACATTGATGTGCCACGGAACAATTCCATATGCTTGAAGCGTGTCTTCAGAATATTTTGCAACAGCATCGTACCATTTGCGCGGCATAATTGAAAAAACATCTTGATCCTTGACGTAGTAATGATCTAAATCGATGTAATGGCATTGCGCTTCACCTTCAACCGCGTAGCGCCGTTTATCAGGGTCAACAGCATGTTCTGTTAAGTATTCAATGTGTTCCTTGTAGAAACCAAACATTTCTGGAGGAAGCGTGAATATTGCAACTCGATTGATGCGTTTATGGCCATAAAACCCCCAACGCTCAACTTTTACATTTGTTTCAGTTGAAGTAGATGATCCCAAAGCCATCAATAATGGCACAAGAGCAATAATTGCAATTTTATAGTTGAACCAATTTCCCATCTTTTAAAATCGGAATAACAGTAGTTTGATTCGGTGTAAGACAATATTTAATGTCCTCATTCAAATTCAAGTTTTTCAATCTTCTACGATGAGAACTTGATTTTAAATAACCGAAATAGTTATCCTTTGCAGAAAGATACAAATATTTTGCTGCAATTGAAGAATCTTCATCGGAAGTAAAATTTCCAGTTGAAAGTAAATAATCCGAGATTGCACCTGCGCAAATTGTATCTTCTAAATTGAATTTATCTTGCCAACCTGAACACAAGCACAATACATTTTTATCTTGTTTACTTAACCATACAGAAAGCGCTTCAAGGTTTAAAAACGATCCAACAACAACAATTTCAGCGTCTTTTGCAACATCTAAAGATTTTGTCCCATTTGTTGTCGTTAAAACAACTTCTTGACCTTTGAATTCTTCACGCATATAGGAGAAAGGTGAATTTCCAAAATCAAATCCTTCAACAATTTGACCTTTACGTTCAGCTCCTGCCAAATATCCTTTTTGTTTGTATTCCCATGCTTCTTCAACGGTTGGAACTGGAATAATTGCTTTAATTCCATTGTCGAATGCAGCACAAATAGCTGATGTTGCGCGCAATACGTCGATTACTACTACGATTTCGTAATCGTCTTTATAATAAGCATATTCACCAGGTGTGAAACATACTTCTACATGTTTTCTTGTGTCCATAGTCGGCACGAAGATAAGAAATTGAAATGAACTTTTTTACTATTCGCTGCACTTCGAGAACCTCAGTGCGCGATTACTATTTAAAGCAAAACAAATCGACTAAATTAATTCACCCCTTGATTAGATCCTGGAAATTAATTTACCTTTTTAAGAATTTTACGTTCAGCCCAAAATGTCATGAATGGAACCAAGGATGAAACAAGCAAAAGTCCCGTTGTTTTTAAAGGTAACTTTTTGTCATTGTGAACTAGGACAACCCACATGCAATAGGCAATAAATAAAAATCCATGTGCCATTCCTACATAATAGTTTGGACCTTTGATGTCCCAGATGTATTTAAGCGGCATGGTCAATCCGAATGAGATGTAAGAAATTCCTTCTAGTATAGCTAAAAGTTGCAGTTGACCCAATAATGTTTTGAAATTCATATCGATTAATTTGAAGTCCCAAAAATAAACACTTCCATGCCTAAATAATCAGTTTTAAACAGAATTTCCATATTATTTTTTCGAGCCACTTTTTGGGATGGGAAATTATCCAAGTCGATGATTGAAATAAAGTGTTCTGAGATACCTGAATCACGACCAAATTTTTTCAAGTGCTGAGCTGCTTCCGCGGCATAACCATTTCCCCAAAAGCGTGGTTTAAAGGAATAAGCAATTTCGAAATAGTTTTTTTCGTCTAATTCACGCGGAATTATGCCCGCCATTCCAATGAATTCGCCAGTTTCTTTTAATTCAATGGCAAGATGACCCAATCCTTGATTTTCGTAGCGATCGAATTGTGCTGTAATCCACCCAGTTGCTAATTCCAAGTGTGACTTATTTAAGTCCATTCCAAGAAAATGAAGACCAGGATTATTTTCAAAAAATTCTAACCAATTTGGAATGTCCTCCGGCACTAATTTACGAAAGTTGAGACGATCGGATGATTGCGAGAAATAATTCATTTCTTTTTTGCTAAATTTTCATCACGGCGAAAAGCTACTATTCGGGTTACCAAATCTAAAGGTAGAGGTAATGTATGTGGAAATTGAACAGAACCTTTTGCGTTTTTAAACTGATTAATTTCTTCTTGAAAATGACTGATGCCGTTGGCTCCTGGGTAAAAGCCAATGTGGTTTTGATAACCAGCAAAATAAACTAAAATTCCCTTTAATTTGTAAGCTGGCATTTTGTAAGAAATGACTTCTTCAGCGTCAGGAGCGGCAGCTTTTATAGTTGAACGAATTAATTCTAAACGTTCTTGAACTTCATTAGGAAATGCGGAAATATACTGATCGATTTCATTCATCTGTACTATTTTTCAAGTATTCCTTTCAGTCTTTTTAAGCTAATTTCAATATCATTTCCAAGAATCTTATCAAAATTCATGAAGAACATCATCGCATTCATTGGATAAGCCATACTGCTGCTCATTCCCCAAGTAACACGTGATTGTGTAGCTGTCAACGCATCAATTTTAAAAGGTGTTTTAGCAAGTCCTTTAAATGGGCGAAGAAAACGCACTTCGACTTCGATCAATTTTCCTTCAGTAAGACCAATTAATTCTTGTTCTCCCGCGCCTGCTTGTTTGTTCTTACTATCCCACGCATAAATGAATCCAATTTGACCATCTTCTCCAGTTAATTTAACATCCATGGTTGGATCTGTCATCACCCATTTACTGAATTTTTCTTGGTTTTTCAAGTGACGTAAATAGTCATAAACATCTTGCGCTGAGCGATTAATTGTAATTGATCGTTCTGTTGAATAGTCTTTTTTTGAAAATAAAGCAGCGATTAAAATCAAAGCAATAAAGCCAACAATTCCCAATAATATATAGATTAAAATAGTCATAGTTGAAATTATGAAAGTGAATCAACGTGTTTTTTAAAGTTATTTAAGATCATTTGCCAACCTGTTTCTTGCAATTCAAGCGAATTAACAGACTCTGGGTCGAAGGATTCTACAACTGTTACTTCTTCACTATTTACGTTAAACTCGATTACAACTTTACGGTCATCATCCAAGGTATAAGCGATTTTTTTCATCGGCTCAACTTCTGTGAACGTTCCACTAAAATCAAACGAAAAGCTTTCGTCTTTTGCAGCCATAGTTGTTTTGAAGCGTCCTCCAACTTTTAAATCGATTTCAGCATAAGGTGCATGCCAATCATCCGAGGCAAATGTCCATTTTGTAATATGTTCTGGGGAAGTCCAAGCAGCCCAAACTTGCTCTATCGAAGAGTGAATTGTGGTTTTTACAGTGATCATTTAACGAAAATAATAATTTGATTGAATAATCTATTGGTTTTTGAAAATTTAAAGTGATTTTTTTCGCTCTTCCAACGCATACAATTCATCACGCAAACGAGCAGCCTCGATAAAATCTAATTCTTTGGCGGCTTTTTCCATTTCTTTTCGTGTGAATGCAATTGTTTTGTCAAGCTGTTCAGCTGACATGTAAGCAATAACCGGATCCGCAGCTATCGAAATTTCTTCGGAATATTCGTATTTCAAACTGCGCGTAGCTGGATCTCCATCAGCTACTTTTGTTGATTCCATGATTTTTTCTTTCGACTTATTTAAAGCGGTTGGAACCAAACCATGTTCTTCGTTGTAAGCCATTTGAATTGTTCTTCTACGCGCCGTTTCATCGATGGTTTTCTGCATGGAATCGGTCATTTTATCAGCATACATAATTACCATTCCATTGACATTTCGAGCCGCGCGCCCTGTTGTTTGTACTAGCGAACGAACATTGCGTAAAAATCCTTCTTTGTCGGCATCTAAAATTGCGACCAATGAAACTTCTGGCAAATCCAAACCTTCTCTCAATAGGTTTACTCCAATCAACACATGAAAAGTACCCAAACGCAATTGTCTTAAGATTTCAACGCGTTCAATTGTGTCCACATCACTGTGAATATAGCGACAAAGAATTCCCAAACGATCCAAGTACTTATACAATTCTTCAGCCATACGTTTGGTTAGCGTAGTAACAAGCGTACGCTCATCTTTTTGAATGCGCAATTGAATTTCCTCAATCAAATTATCGATCTGGTTCAAGCTTGGTCGTACGTCAATTATTGGATCTAAAAGTCCTGTAGGACGAATAACTTGTTCTACTAAAATCCCTTCCGATTTTTCAACTTCGTAATCAGCTGGTGTGGCAGAAACATAAATTGCCTGATGGAGAAGATTTTCAAATTCTTCAAATTTTAACGGTCGGTTATCGACTGCAGCTTGTAAACGGAAACCGTAATCTACCAAGTTGATTTTTCGTGCACGATCACCTCCATACATTGCTCGAATTTGTGGAATTGTCACGTGACTTTCGTCAATGACCATTAAGAAATCATCCGGAAAATAATCCAACAAGCAGAATGGTCGCTCTCCTGGTTGACGCTGGTCGAAGTAGCGCGAATAATTTTCAATTCCCGAACAATAGCCCAATTCACGGATCATTTCAAGGTCATAACTAACACGTTCTTCGAGACGTTTTGCTTCTTCAATTTTTCCTTCAGCTTTGAAATTAGCAACTTGAACAACCATGTCTTCACCGATTTGTTCAATGGCTTTTCGTGTGTTTTCTGGACTTGAAACGAAAATATTAGCTGGATAAATGTTTATGTCTTGGAAAACTTCAATCTTCGAATTTGAAACTGGATCAATGGAAGAAATAGCTTCGATGTCATCACCCCAAAACTCAATTCGGATGGCATAATCAGCGTAAGCCAAGTAAATATCAACGGTATCTCCTTTTACCCGAAACATTCCACGTTTGAATTCGATATTCGCTCTCGAATACAGATTTTCGACGAGTTTAAACAAGAATTTATTGCGCGAAACTGTTTGACCAACGCGCAAACTGATGATACTATTCGCAAATTCATTGGGATTTCCAATACCATAAATGCAGGAAACGGAAGAAACGATAATGACATCTTTACGTCCTGAAAGTAATGCTGAAGTTGCGGATAAACGCAATTTTTCTAATTCATCATTTACTTGTAAATCCTTTTCAATGTACGTTCCAGTAACGGGCATGAATGCCTCAGGCTGGTAATAATCATAATAGGAAACAAAATATTCAACCGCATTGTGAGGAAAAAACTGTTTGAATTCGCCATACAATTGAGCTGCCAAGGTTTTATTATGCGATAATATCAATGTTGGTCGATTGATTTCTTTGATGACGTTGGCAACTGTAAACGTTTTCCCACTTCCAGTTACACCAAGCAAAGTTTGATGTTGCACACCAGCATTCAAACCATCTACTAATTGTCTTATTGCTTCTGGCTGATCTCCTGTTGGCTGAAAGTCTGATTCGAGTTGAAATTCCATCCTTCAAAGATACTTTATTTCCTTATGGAAGTTTTAGCGAAATGTATTTTTTTTAGCTGTTTATTTTGAGAAAAAAATTCATCAAGATTCCATTTTTTTGGATTTTCATTGATGTATTGATTGATTTTATAATAGGCAATTTCATCCTTTACGATTGAATCATGAAATGAGCGATGCCATTTGAAATCCAAATTCCCTTCAATATGTATTTGTTTGGAAGATGTCGTTTTTAATGCACCGATAATCGATGATAAAGATTTTAGTTTAGGCGGAGTAGCATCAGTAGGGACAGGTCGCGACCTGTCCTTGCTGAAGAGTGATTTTCCCCTACCAATACGACCTTGATTAATTTCCAGTAAAATATGCACATGATTTGGCATTATTACATAATTGTGGATTTGAACGTAGTCATAATTTTCTTCCAACCATAAAAGTTGATTATGAACAATTTTACCAAAAGAATTAAGATGCATTTTTCCTTTGATTACCCTCCCGAAATGATGTTTAAATTGATGCGTGTTTGTGGTTACAAAATAGACTGTTTGGGTTGAGTAATCAAAATGATTAAGTCGGTTTAATTTTCGTTTTTTCATTTGGTTAAGTTGATATAAATGATAATGATTTGATTTTGGGGATAGGAGTATCGGTAGGGACAGGTCGCGACCTGTCCGTACTACCGAGTGACTTGTCCCCAGGATCACTGACCAACCCGAATCAAATCAATTTATCAATTAAGTTAAGAAAAAAGTTCATTTCAATCAAACATAAAATTCAGCAGATTCCCATTTTTAAAATTCTAAAACTATCTTTGTACAAACAAAAAATGAAGTATGGCTGAGCAGTGGGCAGATTTAATGAAGATTTTAACGGAGCATCCTTTGAATGCCATTTTTCTTGTCTTGGGAATTCTTTTGTTGGAAGTCATTCTGTCTTTTGATAATGCTGCTGTATTAGCAACTATGGTAAAAGATCTTCCAGAAGATCAACAAGCAAAAGCATTGCGTTATGGTATTTTAGGAGCATATTTATTTCGCGGAATTGCGCTTGTTTTGGTGGAACATATCTTAGAAATTTGGTGGCTGAAACCAATTGGTGGATTGTATTTGTTGTACATGGCAATAAGCCATTTTGCAAAAGGTTCTCAAGAAGAAATTGATGAAGAAGTTCAAGATACCAAGAAAAGTGTGTTGTATCGTTCAACTGTTGGAATAGTTGGTGTTTTCTGGTCAACGGTAATTGCTGTTGAGTTTATGGATATTGTGTTTTCAATTGACAATATTTTCGCAGTTGTTGCCTACACACCAAACATTTTCATCATCTGTACAGGTGTTTTCATCGGGATTCTTGCAATGCGTTATGTTGCGAAATACTTCGTTGTTTTAATGGAGAAGTATCCGTTTTTAGAGAAATCAGCGTTCTTGGTAATTGGAATTTTAGGGTTGAAATTGTGTTTCGCGCTTGTTGTTCATTTTGGTGACATGGATTTTACAAAAGGCCATATTCAACTAACTGATCTGAGTGGGAAAAATCCTATTGAAGTAGTAAAATTATCGGATCAACGACTCAATAAAGAAGGTGATTTAGAGATAAATCTGAAGAAAAAAATTCATTTGAATCATTCATATAAAATAACGTTCGTTCATGTTTCTAATGATATGCGAAACACTTACACGATGTTTGATCACAATGTTTTTAAATTCGAAAACCTTCAAACGAATAATGTTATTGAATTTAACCAGAATCAAGTGATAAAAAATCAATCAAGTAACAGTGAAAATTTAACATTGTTATTTAAAAACAATAATAAATTCAAATGGATTGAATCAGAAGAATTCGATTTGTTTGTTTCGGCTTTAACATTGTTGATTTTTATCATTCCTTTACTTTCTGCGAAATTCTTTCAGAAGAAAAATTAATTCCCTTCAGAATCCATTATGAGAAAAATCATTCATATCGATATGGATGCTTTTTATGCATCGGTGGAACAATTGGATAATCCTGACTTGTTAGGTAAACCTGTTGCAGTTGGTGGAACCAGAGAACGCGGTGTAATTGCAGCAGCTAGTTATGAAGCTAGAAAGTTTGGCGTAAAGTCAGCAATGAATTCGCAAACAGCCGTAAAGTTGTGTCCTGAGTTGATTTTTGTGAAACCTAATTTTGCTCGTTACAAGGAAATTTCGAATCATATTCATACCATTTTTAATCGCTACACGGATGTAATTGAACCACTTGCATTGGATGAAGCATTTTTGGATGTAACGGAGAATAAACAACAAATGGCTTCCGCTACATTTATTGCGCAAGCTATCAAAACGGATATTAAAACGGAATTAGGCTTGGTAGCATCAGCTGGAGTTTCCTATAGTAAATTCTTGGCAAAATTAGCTTCGGACCAAGATAAACCAAATGGCTTGTTTGTCATTACTCCTGAAGAAGCTCAAGGGTATGTCAATGAATTGCCAATCGAACGTTTTTTTGGTGTAGGAAAGGTTACTGCTGATCGCATGCATGAGTTACAAATCTATAAAGGAAAAGATTTAAAAGGATTCAGCTTGGAACAATTGACTCAGCACTTTGGTAAGGCGGGAAAGTTCTTGTTCGATATTTGTCGTGGAATCGATAATCGTCCTGTTGTTCCAGATCGTGAACGAAAAAGTATTGCCGCGGAAACAACTTTGCATGCTGATATTTTCGATACGAATGGTTTCTTGGATTTATCAGAACGAATGTTGTCTTCCGTTTGGGAGCGTTATCAACGATTTGGGAAGTTGGGTAAATCACTTACTTTAAAAGTGAAATACAATGATTTTACTGTGCGTAATCGTTCAAAAACACTGCCTGAAGGAATTAAAACATTGGATCAATTGAAGTTGTTAGCTGATGAATTAACGCTACAATTTACACCCTTAGAACGACCAATTCGTTTGCTTGGATTTCAAATTAGTGGATTCATGGAAGGTGAACCAGAACAGTTGCGCATGGAATTGTAATTTTAGATTAATTCATTTAATCCCAACCTATTTCAGGAATTTCAGGTGTTGACTTAATATCTTCCCACTTAACGGCTCGATTGACAAATTCCATTGTTCCATCATCATATATATAAATAGGGTAACTCCTTCCAGAATAAGTGAAATTAGCCATAAAAACACACGTATTAAATCGAGTAATAGTTAAAGTTGGCGCTCTGTGGATTCGGTTTTTGACGCCAAAAGTAATTTCTTTTCTTGACTGATACATATGCGGAAGACGTGCATATCCAGGCATAAGTAATTTGTAAAAGTGTTTTTGGTAGAAAGAATACGTGTAGAAATTTGTGTCCTGATGGGTGAAGATATATTCATTGTTCCCTTTTTCCATTTTAGCAGGCAGTTCCCAATTCAAGGTATCAAAAGTTTTAATGAAATCACGCACAAAGGGAGAAGTGGTATCTCCATTGTAAAAATACGGGTAGTAAACTGCAGGAATATGGAATTCAATATGCGCAAATGGATGCTCATTTTGTTCTTCCTCAAGCGGAAAATCAATGGTTGAATTCCATGATTTTTTTAGCCACAAAAGACGCTCAGCCAATGAATCAATTTCGGCTGTTGTGTAATAATCTTTTGAAGAATACTGATTACTTTGACTTAACAGCTGATAAACATAGGTAATGATTTTTTTTCTTTCGATACTACTTAATGAAGATAGCGAGGTTGTTTTATTGGATACTTTGGATTGATATGATTTAACGATACAACCCATTTCAAATTGTTGGTCGTATACAAGTTTTCCTGAAGTGGAATATTCCTTGCAAATACCGTGTCTTAGTCCATCGAAATAATTAAAGTCAATGCGTAATTGCCCTAAAGAATCATATTCCCGATAGCTTCCAAACAATTTTCCTTTGACATAGTTCATTTCCTTCTCCAACTTGCCATTTTGAAAGTAGATTTCTTCGTGTCGCAGTTTAGAATTGTCTTCCATCAAATGCAAAAGTGTTCCAGTTGCAGAAAAATTCTTGATGCAGATGGAATGTGTTGATTGCGATAAACGATCGATAGTTTCACTTTGTAAAATTCCCGATTCATACCAAACACTCGTAGTTTTTACTTTCACGAGTTCTTTATAAGGTGGATTTTCTATTGAAATCTTTGAAACCTGTTTTGAAACAAGGTTCGTATCCGACATTGAAGTTAGGATCAACTTAGCCATTTGTCGATTTGGGTAATATTCTACATACATTGTATCTGCATTTGGGTTGTGATTCATGCGTGTATGCATTTTTCCATTTGCAAACCAATTTAATGTATTACCAATAGGTTCGTTGCGTGCATTGAAGGCATGAGATTGGACAATGGTTCCATCATTCGACCATTTTTGTTCGAGATAATTTCCTTCAGAATCATATATGATTTCGTGTATTTTAAGGCCGTTTTCATCCCATTCTGTCAAACTTGGCTTAAACGGATGATTGGAGTTTACATCATAAACGGCTAAAAATCGCGGTTTGCCGTTTGAATAATAGCCTTTCCAAGTTCCTGTTTTTAGGTTGTCTTTATAATAGTTTTCTTCGATGAGGTTTCCTTGCGCATCATAATACAACCAAGTTCCATCGTTGTTGCTGTCCTCATAAAATCCTGTTGATGCCAATTGTCCATTTGAATGATACGTGGCAATTGGACCAAAACGCGCTAGCTCATCCACGTGAGGTGTGAAAGCCGGTTTGAATGAATAACGTTCTTTTAATTGCCCATTTTCATAATAGGAATAGTAATTTCCAAAGGCAGACTTCAAATAGGTATAGCCTTCATCGTCAATCACATGGTCAGGATGATTTTTCAGTTCATTAATATCTAAATCTTCTTTCTTAGCCCAAGCAAAATGCATGGCTGACTTTAATTTTCCATTTGGCCAAAATTCTTGTGTGTATTCACAACGGCGCTTTGTTTTGTCGTAATAGTAAATATCATGTTGTTTAAGGCTACCGTTCTCAGCATATTGCTTGTAAAAACCCAAAAGCGTATCGCCTGGTTGTTGTGTTATTTTAAATTCTGATCGCAATTTCCCATCAATCGTGTACAATGTTTCTTGATAAATGTGACCATAGATAAAGGTTCTAGATTCATAAAGTTTTCCTTGAATGAAAGTCTCACATTTTCCTTCTAAAGGTGTTTTGTAATCACTTTTGAAATAAGTACTAAAGAAATAGAATCCACCTTTTTTCTGATAGGAATTAAAGGTGCAATTGTCTTGTGCAAGTGCTGAACTAAAACTGATAAAAAAAAGTAGAAAGACAATTTTCATGATTGCTAATACAGGTCAATGAAAAATTGGTTCACTAAAAATTCATTAATCGTTTTATCCATTTCAATTTCGAAGCAGTGTGCGGCGAATACTTAAGATTTGGTTCAAATTTCAAGGGCTTTTCCAACATGCTTTTGTAATGAGAAAATGCTTTGAAACCTGATTCTCCATGATAGTTTCCGATTCCACTTTCTCCAACACCACCAAAGGGTAAATGGTGATTCGTGATATGCATAATTGCATCATTGATAGCACCTCCACCAAATGATAATTCACGTGTCACTTTTGTTTTAATGGATCGATCATTTGTAAAGAGATAAAGCGCCAAAGGTTTTGGTTTTGATTTGATCGTGTTGATTGCTTCATTCAACGATGTATATCGTAATACTGGTAAAATTGGACCAAAGATTTCTTCTTGCATACAAGGACATTCAAAGTTACAGGATGTAAGAATTGTAGGTTCAATAATTCGCTCGCGTTCATTGATTTTACCTCCGAAATAAATTTTTGATTGGTCAATTAATCGCGATAGTCGTTGAACGTTACGATTGTTAATGATGCGAACATAATTATCATTTTCCAAAGAAAAAGCAGAACGTTCAATTTCAGCCTCTAATTTCGCTAAGAAAATATTCTCAATTTTCGCATCAACATAAATGTAATCTGGTGCAATACATGTTTGTCCAGCATTTAAAAATTTTGCCCAAACTAATCGCTTAACTGTTACATCCAAATCACAATCTGCAGTAACTATTGCTGGACTTTTACCCCCAAGTTCTAGGGTAACAGGCGTCATGTGTTTGGCCGCTGCTTGGTATATGATTTTCCCAACAGGGACACTTCCAGTAAAGAAAATTTTGTCGAATTTATTCGCAAGTAATTCTGTTGTAATTTCAACTCCTCCTTCAATAACGTGAAATACGGCAGCATCAAAATTCTCGTTTATCATTTTTGCCATCACTTTGCTAGTGTTTTCAGGTAGCTCACTTGGTTTTAATACAACTGTGTTTCCTGCAGCAAGCGCAGCAATAGCAGGCGCAAGTGAAAGTTGATACGGATAATTCCAAGCACCGATAATCAAAGAAACTCCTAGAGGTTCGGGAACGATGTATGACTTAGCAGGGAAATTGGTCAAATTTGTTCGAACACGTTTCCATTTTGCCCAAGATTTAATTTTTTTCAACGCCAAATCGATATCCGAATGAAGAATAGCCAGTTCAGCAGTATAAACATCGAATTCAGATTTGCCAAAATCAGCATAAATGGCTGAGATCATTTCCGTTTCAAATTGAATCAATAACTGTTTCAATTTTTTTAATTGTTCAATCCTGAAAGTTAGATCTTTCGTGCGATTGGTATTAAAAAAGAAACGTTGCTTATCAATTAATTCAGTAATGTTCATAGTCAAACTTGCTTTATTAAATAACAATCAATTAATTAGTTTGTTCTTTCAATTTATCTTGTTCTCTTAAACGGTAATCGATGATATTCGAGTAGTTTAATGCAGTACTTTTTCCACCTTCAACATAAGCACGTTGAACCCAAATTTGTGCTTGATTCAAGTCGCCCATTACCTCGTAACCTAGAGCAATATTGAAAGCTGCTTTTGCACGTTTTTTCGGTTTGCGTTCTGTTTCGTAAATTTCTTTCCACGTTTTAATTGCACCTTCCCAGTCTTTTGCTAAAGCTTGACGTTCTCCAATCACAGAAAGACCTTTTTTACCTTTGTACATGTCGCGATGTTCCCAAAAATACAGTGGAACAATGTTCATAGCAAATTCGTATCCCGTTGCATAACTCACGTCAATTAAAGCAGCATTTTTCTTTATCATTTTAGCAATGGCATCTGCCGGATTTGTTGATGTTTGTGACCAATGTTTTTTGAAATCAAAATTATCCTCATAGAGAATCGATTTTGTTTTAGGATAATACACTCTGAATCCTGCAAACGCTTTTGCCGTACCTTGCACTTGTACAGTTGAACTAGTTCCATTTACCAATCCACCAATGGCATTTGCGGCTGTTGCTCCTGGATTTAAAATTGAAAAATCTGTGTCAAAAAATTCTAAAACAAGCACAGCTTCAGTTGAATCAGCCTTGCAAATACTGTCAATTAGTGCCCAATCCATCGGTGCTCCAATGGATAAACTTTTTGGATCTGCGGCATTCATAGTAGCTGCACAACGTTTCACTTTAAAACGAGGACTTGTAATCAATGTTTGTTCCAATCCACGAATACATTCTTCAGATAATTCTTTGTCTTGTAAAGGACGTTCGCCAGTTACAATATTTTCTATTCCCGCTGGAGCAGTTGGAACAGAGCGATTCAAAATAGAGATTGATTGAATATCCTTATTGATTGTTATTAGTGCTGGACGTTGAACTTCAACTTGCATGTCACGTGTTCCTGCACAAGAATAGATAAAAGCGATACAGCCAATAATTGAGAAAATAGAGTAGCGGTTTTTCATAGCAATATTTTTATTTTCAAGTTGCTTTACATTAATTATGCCGAAGTTAATGACTAATTCTCAAAATGAAAGCCTGAATACTTGAAAACCAATCGTTATATTTGCAATTCAGTTCTGTGATAGAGAAAATTGCGGAAAAATTGAAATGTAAACAATACACATCAAATCAATAACTTACAGATGAAAATCTATAACAATATTCTAGAAACGATTGGGAATACGCCAATGGTTCGTTTGAATAAAATTACAAAGGATGTTAAAGCA
Source organism: Crocinitomicaceae bacterium (assembly GCA_023262855.1). Classification (GTDB taxonomy): domain Bacteria; phylum Bacteroidota; class Bacteroidia; order Flavobacteriales_D; family Crocinitomicaceae; genus M0103. The sequence continues at coordinate 22,331 of JALQYQ010000034.1, read as the reverse complement.
ACTGTTTTAGCAAAAGTTGAGACGTCAAATCCTGGAAATTCAGTAAAAGACCGAATGGCGGTAAAAATGATTGAAGATGCTGAAAAAGCAGGTTTAATCAAACCAGGAGGAACAATCATTGAAGGAACTTCAGGAAATACGGGAATGGGCTTGGCCTTGGTTGCAATCATCAAAGGATACAAATTGATTTGTGTATTAAATGATAAACAGTCAAAAGAAAAAATGGATATTCTTCGTGCTGTTGGTGCTGAAGTTGTTGTTTGTCCAACAGCTGTTGAACCATCTGATCCACGTTCTTATTATTCTGTTTCAAAACGCTTGGCTGAGGAAACACCAAATTCTTGGTATGTAAATCAATATGACAACCTTTCGAATCGTTTAGCACATTATGAATCTACTGGACCTGAAATTTGGGAACAAACAGAAGGGAAAATTACTCATTTCGTTGTTGGAGTAGGAACTGGCGGAACGATTTCCGGGGTTGGAAAATATTTAAAAGAAAAAAATCCAAACATTAAAATTTGGGGGATCGATACGTATGGTTCTGTTTTCAAAAAATACAAGGAAACTGGAATTTTTGATGAGAACGAAATCTACCCATACATTACGGAAGGAATCGGCGAAGATATTCTTCCAAAAAATGTTGATTTTGATGTGATTGATTACTTCGAAAAAGTTACTGATAAAGACGCCGCTGTTTACACGCGAAAAATTGCGCGTGAAGAAGGTATTTTCGTAGGGAACTCTGCTGGTTCAGCAATCAAAGGAATTTTGCAATTAAAAGATCAATTGACTGAAGACGATGTTGTTGTTGTCTTGTTCCACGATCATGGTTCGCGTTATGTTGGTAAAATCTTCAACGATGATTGGATGCGTGAACGTGGGTTCTTAGATGAAGAATATAAAACTGCCGGTGAATTAGTCGCTAAACACGCTGATACACCTTTGGTTAGTGTTTTTGCTGAAGAATTGGTTTCGCATGCTATTGCAAAAATGCGTAAATTCTCTATTTCTCAAATTCCGGTAATGAAAGACGGTAAGTTTGTTGGATCAATCGACGATAGTAAAGTTTATCAATTATTGGTTGATTCACCTGAGTTGAGAGATGCGCCAATTTCTTCGATTATGGGTGAAGCATTCCCTGTAGTTAAAGCAGCTACACACTTGGATGACTTATGTAAATTAATCAATAAAAATACGCCTGCTGTATTGGTTGAAATGCCAAACGGTGGTCATCATATCGTGACACGCTACGATATTATCTCAGCAATGTCTTAGTCTAAAGTGACTTGTTTAATGACAAGAACATATGTAGATCAAATGAATCGTACAATCCGACTGGAAGGAATTCCACGTCGGATTGTTTCGTTAGTACCTTCTCAAACTGAGTTGTTATACGAATTGGGACTATCCGATGAGGTTGTTGGAATTACCAAGTTTTGTATTTACCCGAAAGAATGGTTTGTATCGAAAAATAGAGTAGGTGGAACCAAACAAGTAAACTTAGATAAAGTGCGTTTGCTCCAGCCTGATTTAATTATCGGAAACAAAGAGGAGAATACACAAGAAAACATCGAACAACTTGAAAAAATTGCGCCGGTTTGGATGAGTGATATAATTACGTTTAAGGATGCCTTGGAAATGATTAGTTCAATTGGAAAGCTTGTTGGGAAGCCGAAAGAGGCGACTGAAATTCGAACAGAAATTGAAACTGAATTCTCTCATCTTCCTATCCAATCAACTAAATCAGTGCTTTACTATATTTGGAAAGATCCTGATTACATTGTTGGGAAATCGACCTTTATAGATGCAATGTTAACCAAAGCGGGTTTTGAAAATTTGTGCAACGAAGAACGATATCCTGAATTGAAATCGTATGAAAAACAACCCGATTATATTTTCTTGAGCTCAGAACCTTTTCCGTTCAAAGAAGACCATGCCATTGAAATAAAAAATCAATTCCCAGCATCGAAAGTTCTGTTTGTTGATGGAGAACTATTTTCATGGTATGGCTCGCGCATGAAGTTGTTCCCGAATTACATTGCTAATTTAGAACGTTGACGTAATCATTAATTTCATCACCTCATTCATTGGAAAATAACCTGTTTTGAAGTGAATATCTCCTTTAATTTTAGCTTTTTTGCGGCTTGATTTCTCTATTCTAAAATCAATTTTTTCAGCACGACCAGCAAACGTTTTACCGGCGCGGTATTCTGGAATCATTTCAAGAATTGTACTTGCCCAACCTTCACTTTTTACCTCTGCCAATGGCGCTAATTTTCCTGAAACGATAAGGTAAGAGTTTGGTTTAACAATTGAAAAAACAGGTTTTTCTGAAATTCCAATATAAAATGACGTTGGACTTATTTGTTTGTAGTAAAGTTTTTCATTTTGAATTTCAATCCATCCTTCATTGAGCTTACAGTCAAAATATGTGGCAATTGAATCTGATTCCGTTAATGATTTAATTGAAAACGGTGCCACACAATCAACGTATAATTCCATTTGAGGGATGATTAAAAATCCAGATGAATGGTTTATAATCGTTGAACTCATATAATTCATTGAAAGTTCTTTGAATGCAGGAAGCTTGATTCCAAATTGGTTTAACCATGTATTCAATGTGTCGCTCAATTCAACAGGAACCAAACTTGTTGAAAGGTGAAAACCCTTTGGTTTCAGTGTTTTTTGTATGCTAGAAGCATTTTGCTTTACATTCAGTTCAAGTTCACCGTCCAACAATAAACTGTTGTGTCCTAATTCGAAGGAAATCACGCTTGATAGAAATGAACTTTTTGAGTTTTTTGAAGAACGTGTAAACGCTTCAATAAATCTTCCGGTTTTCGGGTGATGAATCGCATTTGGAATTTTACCATTGTGGGGTTCGGCAACAATTCGATTAGCAAGATTTTGAGCGTTTGATTTAGTTAATTTTTCGTTCAATGGAACAATAACACCAACACCATTTTTAACTGCACAAACTTCAATTTCAGATGAATGATTCTTTTTGAAAAGGCGTTCATTCGAAACATTCAGCAAAACACAGTTTACTGGAATTCCATTTAATTCTATTTGAAAAAGCAAAATGTCGGATAAGTAGTCAACTCCATCTTGGATCCATTTTTTATCCTTTGACTTGTTTTCGGCAAACGCTTCTTGAAGCATATCAAGTATTTCTTCATCTTTTGATTCAAGAAAAATGGAGAACAATGTTTTTTCTGCTAATTCTCTTCCGTCAATACGAATTGCATAGTTGGCATCAGACGGAATGTAGTGAACATTTTTATTTTCGTTCGTTTCAAGAATGCCTTGAGAAAAAAGCAATACCAACCAAGCGATTGAGAACAAAACAACCGTTGAGAAAAATGAGGCAATAGCTTTTTTAAATTGCATATGACAAAAGTAAATGTATTTGTTTAATAGCTACCTTTGTAAAGCATTTTGAATGCTGTTTTTTTCAACAAATTGATTCAATAGAAGTTAATCGTGTTGAAAGATGAATGCACAAAAAATATTCGCATATATAAAAGGAAGATGAAGGGATTTGCACGTTTTATTTTAAAGGTTTTTGGTTGGAAAATAGATCCGAACCCTCCAGAAGGGGTTAAGAAATTTGTAATTGCTGTTGGTCCACATACTTCCAATTGGGATTTTATCATTGGTCGTTTGGCGTTTATCATGTACGGAATTAAACCAAAAATTCTAATCAAAAAAGATTTATTTTTCCCTCCATTGGGATGGATATTAAAAGGCTTAGGTGGAATTCCAGTTGATCGAAAAAAGAACAATAACATTACTGATTATGCGGTAAAGTTATTCAATGAAAGAGACGAATTGTGTATGGTTTTTACACCAGAAGGCACACGTAGTTATAACCCAAATTGGAAAAAAGGATTCTATTACATTGCATTAAAGGCCAATGTTCCAATTTACATTTGTTACATGGATTATGAAAAGAAGATTGGAGGATTTCACAGTCGTTTTGAACCAACGGGAGATGTAGAAAAGGATATTGCTTACATCAAAAGTGTTATGGGACAATACAAAGGTCGTTTTCCTGAGAATGGAGTTTATTGATCTTTTTTGAATTGACCTGTTTTTTTGTCGTAACCGTAAGGGCAATGTTTACATCCACTTTTGCAGCAATAGCCACGTTTTAAATGATATTTTTCTGTGAAAATTATATATCCTTCAGGACTCAAATAATAATCTTCTTCTGAAAGATTTGGTTTTTTTGAAAATCCCGACATGTCATTATTCATACCACAAAGTTATTTATAAACCAGCAATTAATAGAATAAATGTTTGACGTATCAAAATCGATCCTACAAAAGCTTGAATTGAATGCTTTAAACACACAAAGTATCGAATTGTTTGTGAAACGCGATGATTTAATTGATGAACATGTTTCTGGAAACAAGTGGCGCAAGCTAAAATACAACATTGAACAAGCGAAAACACTCAAAAAAAATGGAATTTTAACCTTTGGTGGTGCTTTTTCAAATCATTTGGTTGCAACAGCAGCAGCATGTCAAAAAGCTGGATTAAAAGCAATTGGAATCGTTCGAGGTGACGAGTTAAACAAAGATTCAAATGATACGCTTCGTCATTGTGCTGATTTTGGAATGGAACTTCATTTTGTTTCGCGCTTAGATTATGCAGCCCGAAATGAAAAAAGTTACCATGAAGAATTGAATTTTGAATTTCCAAATTATTTAATTGTTCCTGAAGGTGGTGCTAATTATTATGGAATGATTGGTTGCCAGGAAATGTTGAAAGAAACACCAAACGATTTTGATTACATTTTTGTAGCACAAGGAACAACTACAACGAGTTGCGGATTGGCATTGGCGCTTCCTGAACAATCAACATTAATGGTAGTTCCAGTTCTTAAAGGTTTTGATTCGCTCGCAGAAATGAAATTATTGTTCGCTTATACTGGTTTTGAGTCATCGATGATTCAAGAAGTGTTGGATAAGGTTGAAATCTTGGGAGAGTATCATTTTGGAGGCTACGGTAAATATGATGAAGCATTACTGGATTTTTTGGAACACCAATTTCAAGAAACCAATTTGCCGTTGGATCCAATTTACACGGGTAAAGTTCTCTATGCGCTTCAAGACTGGGTTGTGAAAAATAAAATTCAAAAGAAACGTATTCTGTTCGTTCATACAGGAGGCGTTCAAGGAGGAAAAATGATTGAAAAAAAAGAAGGTAGACATTTTTGTTAATATCTACCTTCCAAATTGTTTATTTATAATCTTCCTCGACCACCTCGCCATCTAAACATTCGACGATCATGGATGTAGCTACTTCTGTCAACCATTAATGAGTATTTCAGATATAGTTCGAATCCTCCTTGAGCGTGTGTTTCTTTGCTCAGGCCTGAAACGTTGATGTCGTAACTCACACCAATTTTGAATCCATAAATTTTATATGCCAAGGTTGCAACCATTGCATCTTTCCATCTTAAGTATAAGCCATAGGAGATGAATGATCGTTGTACATAGTCTGTTCGTTTTGAACTTTCAAATAATTCATGATCGAAATTTGTTCCAACTAGCACGTTGTAATTAGGGCCCATCAAAGAAACCAACAAGGATGGAGAAATTCCAAAACGTCTTTCTGGTTGAAAATAGGTTCCACTTGCGTAAAAATTGACATTGCGATACAATTTATCCGCTGTAGATGTGAAAGACAATGATGGAGAAGTAAGGTGATTTACACTGAATCCAATTTTCAAATGAGATTGTCCATCAGCTTGATATTTGTATTGCATTCCGGCACCAATATCAAAAGAAGATGCAGATGCGTTTATCACTTCACCACTTGCAATGGTCTGATCAAATGTTGAACCATTCCATTGATTGTCCCATGTCTGATTCCCTGTTCCTAAACTTCTTGAAACAAATCCCGGCGAAATTCCAATCGAGAAAAAACTATTTTTGTCAAGACCAATGTTATAGGCTATCGGAACTGAAATGACATTTGAGGTATAACGAACATCTCCAGTTTGATCGTTCGCGAAATTCAAACCTAATCCCAAATGACTTCCAGTTTTTTTATCCTTCATTAGCTTAGCATCAAAGGAAAACGTGTTTGTGCGCAAAGCATTTCCATTTAATGGAAGCCATTGCATTCTGAAATTGGTTAAAAATCGTACATCTTCATCCATCGAAGCAACAGCAGCAGGATTGATTGAAGATGCGTTTTCATTCCACATGGAAAGATGTTTATCTTGTTGTGCAAATGTTGTAGCCGACCATGTCAAAGCTAAAACACTGATGATGTTTAATTTCGTTTTCATGATCTTATTTTACTAATGTTACATTTCCATTCATATTTCCTCCTTGACCGTTGACAAGTAAATACTCCAAGGTATATACGAATGTTGCTGAATTTTCTAATTGTCCATTTACTTTGCCATCCCACCCAACTTTTTGGTCCAATGATTCAAATACAAGTTGACCGTAGCGATTGTAAACGCGGAAAATCATATTGGTAATTCCAAGACCTTTAACATACAATACATCATTTTCACCATCATCATTCGGTGAGAACATACTCGGAACACCTATAAATGCTTGGTAATCGACAGAAACAATAACATTTGCAGTTGCTTGACAACCTTCTGTAGTCGTTGTAGTTGCAGTGAATACTGTTGTAATGACCGGCATTGCTTCAGCTCCAGAACAATCTGAAATAATACAATCTAAAATACTTCCTTGTGTATTTGGTGTCCATGACCAGGTAATTTCACCTTCAGATGCAGCAGCCGTCAAATCAGCTACGCCTCCCATGTCAATAGTCGTATCATTCCCCGCTACAATTGTTGGAGCTGTCAATACATCAACGTTTTGAGAGTAGGAGTTCGTTCCAAAACTGTTTGTAGCAGTTAAACCAACCGCATAAGTTCCTGGAGTACTATAGCAAACTTGACCAGGTGTAGCACCAGTGTATGTTGCTGGTGTCCCTCCCGGGAATGTCCAAACATAGGTGGTTGGTCCAGTTGATGTGGAAGTATTCCCAAATGTGATACAATCGTCTGGACAGATTACATCATCTGAAATACTAAATGAGGCTGTAGGTGAACTACATGCCGTTACAGTAATTTGAATGGTTTGATCGTCTGTACCATTGTCATCCGTCACTTGCAACCACACATTGAAAGTTCCAACAGTATTGAATTGAATAGAATGTGGACCAGCGGTATTTGCTGTTCCCGGTAAACCACTTCCGAATGACCAAGTCCAAGAACTAATGTTTGAACCTGTACTCGCATCGTTGAAAATGATTGATTGTCCTGCACAAACGGTTAAACTTGATGCATTGATAATTGCAGTAGGTCCCGCACATGCAGTAACCGTAATAGTGAAATTGGCTACATCATTAGGACAAGGAGCTGTTCCTGCGACGGTATATGAAAAAGTGTAATTTCCAGGTGTCAAACCAGACGCATCAAAAACACCAGTTCCTGCCGTGAATTGACCACTTGGAACAGCTGTTGTCTCAGTCCACGTACCACCAGATGCAGCCCCGGAAAGCAAAGTGATAAGGTTTAATGAGTTATTATTACATAAGTTGGCAGTGTTGTCAAGCCCAGCAGAAGCCGCAGCGTTTACAACAATGTAATTTGTTTTAGTTTCAGTATCGGTACCATTCGCATCTGTAACAGTTAATGTAACGGTATAAGAGCCTGCTGTTGCATAGCAAATACTTCCAGGAGTTTGCAGTGTGGATGTTTGACTATTTCCAAAATTCCATGAGAATGTTGCCCCCGCTGCGTATGTACTTGTATTTGAAAATGTGATACAATCACCTGCGCACAAAGTTGTCGAGGAAGCTGTAAAATCTGCAACTGGTGCAGAACCGGTAGAAGGAGTTGTAATTTGAATATCATCAACCGCAAAAGAAGGGTCTGTGCCGACACCATCATCATTGTTTACCCAACGAAAACCAATCTTTATGGATGCATTGTTATTTGCTGATGCTGGCAATGCAATAGAAACACTTGTCCATGTTCCTTGTGGCATGCAAGTTAAAGGTGTTTTAGCTAAATCTTGAAGTAATGTCCAAGTGGCTCCATTAAAATACCAAACAGTTGCATTGTCATTGGTTCCGTCTCCATTTTCAATGTAATTAAAGGTCAAAGTAAGGTTCGAATTTCCTGTCATATTGATTGTTGGAGATTCAATTCTTCTATCTGTTTCTGGAAAAAAGAATCCGAATCCACCATTTAAATAAGCAGCGCCTTGATCCATTAAAACTGAAGCATTTGAACCGATGTGTAACGAAGGATCTGTAGCTCCACAAACGGTTCCACAAGCGCCTGCTGCGTTACCACATTCTTGCCCACTGACATAAAAAACATTCGCATCTGCTCCATTAACACCTGTCAATGTTTGTGTCCATGCACCATTTGGACCAATGTAGCTCGCAGCGTCACAGTCGGAAGCACAAGCATTTGAAAATGTTTCAGTCCATAAAACTGTTTGGGCATTGCCAAGAATAAAAGTGCAGGAAAAAATAAGTAGTGTAAGTAGTTTCCTCATGTATATAGCATTAGTTTATATTTCGAATATAACCATAAAGACTGAAAAACCAAGAAAAAAGTTTGATTAACTTAAATGGTAAGTGCTAATACTTCTTTCGCTGCTTTTACATCGTGCACGCGAAGGATAGATGCTCCTTTGATAATAGCTCGTGTATTCAGTATGCTTGTGCCATTTAAAGCTTCTTCAGGAGTGCAATTTAATTTTTTGTAAATCATTGATTTTCTTGAGAAACCAACAAGAATTGGACGTTCTAATAACTGAAACAAATCAAGTTGCTGTACCAAAGCGTAATTTTGCTCCATCGTTTTGCTAAAGCCAAATCCAGGATCGATTAAAATATCTGTTAATCCGCGATCATTTAATTGACGAATTTTTTCAGAAAAATAATGAATCATTTCTCGAAAAAGTAATTCGTTTTGAACAGTTTTATGCATATTTTGTTCCGCTTCATTTACATGCATTAAAACGTAAGGAAGACGAATTTTTTCTAAAACAGAAAGCATCGTTGGATCATACTGAAAACCACTAATGTCATTGATTAAATCAACGCCTTCATTAAATCCTATCTCTGCTACTTTTCCACGAAACGTGTCTAGCGAAATAGGGATGGTTGGAAATGTTTTTCGAATCTTTTGAATTGGTTCTAAAACACGTTGAATTTCCTCTTCTTCAGAAACACTTTCTGCATTGGGTCGTGTAGAATAACCACCAATATCAATGAAATCTGCTCCGTCAACAATCATTTTTTCGACTTCTTTCAGTAATTGATTGTCATTTTTTTTTCGACTATCAGTGAAAAAGGAGTCTGGAGTCAAGTTCACAATGCCCATTACCCTTGGGATTGACAAATCCATCAATTTATCCTGAATACGGATGTACCTGTTTTTGGGAAAATGTGTATCTTCAACCCTTGAAAAGCTCATTGCGAAATAAATGAATCAAACAAATATAGAATATACAAATGTAATCAATGTTTGCAGAGATATCTTCTCTAAGAAAACGAAAGATTACGGAACGGCATGGAGAATCTTGAGGCCGAGTTCATTAACTGATCAAATTTTCATTAAAGCTCAACGAATTAGAACACTTCAAGAAACTGGTCAGAACAAAGTGGGGGAAGCAATTGAGGATGAATTTGTGGCAATTGTTAACTATTGTATCATGGCAATTATTCAATTGCGCGAAACAACTTTAACAGAAATGGAACTTCCAGCCGATTTTGCAATTGAATTGTATGACAAATATGCGAATGAGGCTTTTGAATTAATGGCGAAAAAAAATCATGACTATGGCGAAGCGTGGCGTGATATGCGAGTAAGCTCCTTGACAGATTTGATTTTAATGAAAATATTACGCGTGAAACAAATCGAAGATAATAATGGTGCAACAATCATTAGTGAAGGAATTGATGCGAATTATTTTGATATGCTAAATTATTCCGTATTTTCATTGATACATTTGAATGTATCAACTACTACAAACTAATATGAAACAAAAAGCAACTGTTCAAGGTCGCTCGATGGTGTTTAACATTGCATTCGTTGTGTTGAACATTCTTGGGTTGGCTGCTGTCGTAATCGGTTCACAAAAAGCGTTCAAGGACTATTTTTTATTATTGAATTTTCTAGGATATGTACTTATGGCTGTTAGTGCAGCTGGTTTGTTTATTTTCCGAGGGCGTTTAATGATGGCGAATATTGCGAGAGGATTTGTAGGGGCATTATTTATTGTTTCTGGTTTGGTGAAAGCAAATGATCCAATAGGATTTGCCTACAAATTAGAAGAATATTTCGAAGATGGCGCTTTGGCTTACCGCATAAAAGAATTGTTTGGAGCACCTGAGTTTTCTCTTGAATGGTTAATTCCTTATGCACTTGGAATTTCAATTGCAATTTGTGTAATTGAAATTTTGCTTGGTGTTTTGATGATCATAGGAGGAAAAATTAAGTGGGTTGCGCATTTTTCGTTATTAATGATGGTGTTTTTTACTTTTTTAACTTGGCATACGGCAAGTTGTAATCCATCAAAACGCTATAAGGATTATGATCGGTATGAGTTCGGTACTGTTGCTTCACAAAAAATGAAAGAGGCTAAAACGAACAAAAATATTCGTGTTGTATCAATGGATTCAAAAGAGGTGTTAATTGAAGAATGGAAAACGCCGCAATGTGTTTCTGATTGTGGATGTTTTGGTGATGCAATGAAAGGTTCAGTTGGAAGGTCTTTAACACCAGTTGAATCGTTATGGAAAGATATCATTTTGCTGTATTTTGTTGTATGGATCTTCCTTGGTCAATGGCTGATTGAACCAAATACAAAAACACAAAATGTAAAGTATTTACTCTCCAGTCTGGTCATTTTAGCTCTTCTTTCTTTTGTGTTTGATTGGTACTTTATAGTTGGATTCGGAATGTTCTTAATCATCGGAGCATTATGGATTGTAAGAGCGGGCGGATACTTTTTAGGAAATTATTTTGGAAGTTCTTCAATTGTATTAACCTCTTGTATTGTATTCGTGAGCTATGTTTTGATGTATGAACCAATGAAAGATTATCGTCCGTTTGCGGAAGGGAATAATCTCGCATGGCAAATGAATAATGGTTTTGAAGGAAAATTTAAAAATACGCATCTTTTGCGCAACAGACGAACAGGCGAAATCGAAAGCTACACCGAAAATCAATATGCTACGAATTCAGATTTATGGGATGAAAAGCAATACAAATATGTAAAGCTGACCCAAGAAGAACTGATTCCTTCACGATTACCCTCAATTACAAAAGGCCAATTCAACCCGTATCTAAAAGTGAAAGATTTGACACCCGCAGAAAAAGAGTTGGAAATGGTAAAAAAGATGCTTGAAAAAGAGCCAGAAATTGAAGAGGTGAATATTCAAAAAGCTATTTTGAAGGAAAAACGAATCGTTATATTAACATCGCTAAATCTGGCGGATGCGAATTGGAAAAATAGTGCTGCTATCAAGTCAATTGCAACAGCTTGTAAAAAAGATAGAATTCCATTTATTTTATTGACAAGTGGAAGTCGATCGAAAATAAACGCATTTAGAGAAAAGTATCAGTTTAAAGTTCCTGTATTTCTGAATGATGAAATTGGTTTAAAAGCAATAGCACGTTCAAACCCTTCCATGATGATTTTAGAAAAAGGTATTGTTAAAGGAAAATTCCCTCATCGTTCCATTCCAACATACGAATGGCTAAAGAAAAATACATTTAAGAAATGAGAAAAAAAATAGTTGCAGGTAACTGGAAAATGAACTTGCTTTCAGAAGAAGCATTTAACCTAGCAAATGGTGTTAGTGAAGTATTGGCTAGTGTTAAAGATGTTCAACTAATTGTATTTCCACCTGCTGTTTTTGCAAGTTCTATTATCGAGAAGAACCAAGGATTGAATGTTGGACTTCAAAATTTTTATCCAGCCGAAAAAGGAGCATTTACAGGTGAAATTTCTGTTTCACAAGTAAAAAATATTGGTGCAACTCACGTTTTAGTGGGGCACAGTGAACGCCGCGCTATTTTCAACGAGAACGAATCGTTTTTAAAGGAAAAAGTTGATGCTGCCTTGTTACATGGTTTAATACCTGTTTTTTGTTGCGGAGAACCCTTAGAAATAAGAAAAGTGAATACAGAACTAAGTTATGTGAAACAACAATTGATTGATAGCCTTTTTCATTTATCCGCGGAGGAGATGATGAAGTGTATTGTTGCATACGAACCAGTTTGGGCAATCGGTACAGGAAAAACGGCAACTGTCGAACAAGCAGAAGCAATGCATAAAGCAATTCGAACTTGGATAGCTGAACAATACGGCAAAGAAGTTTCAGAAGAAATTTCTATTTTATATGGTGGAAGTTGTAACGCTTCAAATGCAAAAGAGTTATTTGCATGCGAAAATGTTGATGGAGGATTAATTGGTGGCGCAGCATTACAAGTGGATACATTTATAACGATAGCACAAGCATTTTAATGGATTATTTAGAAGTATCAATCGCATTGACTCCAAGAAATCCTTGGACAGAAATACTAACAGCTGAGTTAGCAGACAATGGTTTTGAAAGTTTCGTTGAAACGGAAGAAGGTATTTTGGCATATGCTCAAGTAGAACTTGTCGATGTGAATTCTCCTTTGAAAAACACTTTTTTGGAAGAAAATCAAACAGATGTCAGCGTTGTAATTGAAACTAAAATAATTCCGCAACAAAACTGGAATGCAGTTTGGGAGTCAGATTTTCAACCAGTGGAAGTGGAAGATTATTTGACAATTGTTGCACCATTTCATGATCGAACTAAAGCGAAAGGAATGATCATCGAAATTCTTCCTAAAATGTCGTTTGGAACCGGGCATCACCAAACAACTTGGATGATGTCGAAAGCACTGTTTGAGTTGGAGCAAATTCCGGCAGAAGTATTGGATATGGGAACAGGAACGGGAGTGTTAGCGTTCGTTGCAGAGAGATTAGGAGCAAAGCATGTTGTTGCAGTTGATATTGAAGATTGGTCGGTTGAAAACACGCTTGAAAATGGTGAAAGAAACAATTGTAAAAGTATTGAAGCAATCTGTGGTGATGTTGATGTTTTGAACGGTCGAACTTTTGGTTTGATTCTTGCCAACATCAACAAAAATGTATTAAAAGCGCACATGTCATCTTACGCAGAAATGCTGGAACAAAATGGAACTCTTTTATTGAGTGGATTCTTTGATTCAGATGTGGAGGAGCTTGTAACTTTTGCTGAACAATTTGGTCTTATGAAACGACGTGTTTTGAATAAAGACAATTGGGCAGCTATTGAATTGAAAAAACTATAAAACGAAAATAATGGTAGTAAATCGATTGATTTTAATGTGTGCAATTTTGTTCACATTTTCCGTTAATGCACAAACTTTTACCGCTAATCGTGAGAAATTTGTCAAGGAATTTCAAACTTCTTTGAATGAATTTGGTAAAGGCGATTTTCATGATTTTGCTAAAAAGACTTTGCCTCAAATGTTGCTAGAATCAAGTGAATTTCCAGAAGCTTATTTCACTAAAATGGTTGAAACTTGTAACTTGATGGTTACGAAAAAATTGAAGCCCTACCCAGAAATTTACCAATATGTCTTTTCAGTTGCATCCTTAATTAAAGGTAAGCAATCAACAGCAAGCTTTCAAGCATGGCATAGCTCAGTGGATAAATTGCTAGACAATAAAAATATTAAGAAATTTGAAGATTTCATCGATTTATCAGCTGGTTTCTTTTCTGAACGACGAATTTCCGAAGCATCAAATTTTAGCTGGTATTACGAAGGCGGTGAATACTCATTCGAATTTTCAGATAAACCTTACATTAAATGTTCCAATGGTAATTTGGTTTGTCGTGTTGCTAACCGCGATTTAAAAGAAAAAGCGGAAAATCCTTTCATTGATAGTTTGGTTGTTTTCAAAACAGCTGGTACTTATGATCCAGTTTTGAAGAAATGGGATGGAGATGGCGGTATCATAACCTGGGAGAAAGTTGGGTTGCCGAAAAATGAAACGTTTGCTACTTTAAAAAAATACGATGTTTCATGTAAATCTTCCAATCTGAATGCCGACTCAGTGGCTTTAACTTCGAAGTACTTTACACGCACAATTTTAGGTTCATTAAATGATAAAGCATTTAAAATTAATCGTGAAGAAGATAAAGTTTTTCCTCAGTTTTTGTCCTATGAGAAAAGTCTAAAAATTAAGAACATTCGTGAAAATGTAGATTACGAAGGAGGTTTCTCAATGCAAGGTGCAAGTTTTGTTGGAATCGGTACACCTCAAATTCCAGCTAAAATTTCCATCTACAGAAACAGCATCATTTTTGTCAAATCGAGTGCACAACAGATTTATATTTCGCCTAAAAAGATTACATGTAACAACTCTGCATCGGCAATGTATTTAAATACAGGAGATTCAATAACACATCCTGGACTGCATTTCAGTTACGATTTAGAGAAAAAAGTGATTGAACTTACGCGTACTTCAACTGGAAATGGACAAGCGCCTTTTCAAGATTCATATCATAAATTGGATGTTTATGTTCCCAAAATAAGTTGGAAAGTTGATGAGCAAGACGTGTATTTTACTTACGAATTCGGAACGTCCCAAGAGCAACGTATTGCAAATTTTGAATCTCAAAGTTATTTTGATGAACGTTTGTATGATCGATTACAAGGCTTAGATGCTGTTCATCCATTAGGAGCACTATGGGGCTATTGCTACAAATACGATGAGTATGTGATCAATGAAGGAAAAGCCGCCACAGCATTAGGAAAAACACTTGAACAAGTGCGACCAATTTTAATTGAGCTTTCTAATTTAGGATTCATTTCGTACGACACAGAAAGCAAAATGATTACCATTAATCCGAAACTTGAAAATTTTGTTCAAGGTAAGGCACGCAAAAAGGACTATGATAATTTACTGTTTACTTCTGATTTGAGACCAAAAGAATTAAAGGGTTATGCAGAAGAGCAAATTGAAAAAGATCCAAATTTGAAAGCTTTGCGCGACTTGTATAAAAAGCAATCCGAGGAGCGTCGACTAATGACCTATTTTGGAAAAATGAATTTAGGAACTTTGGAAATAAATTTGAACGGAGTTGACAAAGTTAAAATTTCTGATGCTCAAAACACCGTCGTTTTTCCTGAAGCAAGTACAATTACAATCAAAGAAAACAGAAATTTTGATTTCAGCGGTTGGTTGAATTGTGGAAAAATGGAAATCAATACCTACACTGCGAATTTCAATTATCGTGATAACAAATTTAGTCTTCTAAAAACAGGGGAATCATTGTTTAGAGTGCTTCCAATGAGTCCAACGGATGGAACGAAGCCAATTGCCATGCAGAGCAATATCAATGGAATTACGGGAGAGATTATTGTTGATGATCCTTCAAATCGCTCTGGAAATAGTAAGACAATTACAAAATACCCAATAATCAAAGTAAGTAAACCTTCATATGTTTATTACAATTCGCGAGAAATTCATCGTGGGGCCTATGATAGTTCACGTTTTTATTACACGGTGGCACCATTTGAAATGGATAGTCTTGACAATTTCAGCGAGAAACGTTTTAGATTGAAAGGAGAATTAACGTCCGCTGGTATTTTTCCTAAAATGCCTGATTCTTTACGAATAATGCCTGATTACTCGTTTGGATTTTTAACAAAAGCTCCACCAGCTGGATATGATTTTTATGGAACTGGTGCCAAATACGACAATAAAATTGTGTTGTCAAACAGTGGTTTGCAGGGAAGCGGAACAATCAATTTCGTTCATTCAATGTCGATTTCGAAAGCACTGACATTTTTGCCAGACTCTGCAATAGGCTTAGCTAAATTTACAAATAAGCCAATTGAAACCGGCATTCAATTCCCAGATGTTGAAGCAGAAGAAGCTTACATTACGTATGTACCAAAGAAAAATTACCTAAAAGCAGCATCAACACCAAGAGGTGATTTGAACTTCTTTAAAGCTGAAGCTAAACTGCGTGGTGTTGCAATTGTTACACCGAAAGGGATGCGAGGAAATGGCTTGATGACGTTTAAAACAGCTACCACAGTATCAGATGATTATTCGTTTACGCGCTGGGATATAAAAGCCGATACTTCTGGATTTAGTTTGAAAAATACGTATGCTGAACCAGGAGAAGGTGATTTGGCTTTCCAGGCAGACAATGTGAAGGCGGACATTTCATTTAAAGAGCGAAAAGGAGATTTTACGTCCAATAAAGGTTCATCACAATTGAATTTCCCTGTAAATCAATACATCTGTCGCATGGATAAGTTCCAATGGTTTATGGATTATGCCGAATTGCAAATGGAAAGTACTGGCGAGAAAGATGTTACAATTGATACGGATATGGACATGGTTGGACCTAACTTTTTCTCTGTTCATCCAAAACAAGATTCATTGCAATTTAGAGCTCCAAAAGCGAAATACGATTTGAAAGAAAGAGCCATTTTCTGTGAGCAAGTTCCTTACTTAGAAATTGCTGATGCTCGTATTTATCCTGATAGCATGAAAGTGGTCATTCGCAAAAAAGCGAAGTTGGATCCATTCACAAATGCTAAAATTGTTGCCAACTACATTACAAAATACCATTCGTTCGTGAAAGCGGAAGTTGAAGTAACAGCAAGACGAGCTTATACAGGAAAAGGAGAATATCCTTACTATGACAAGGACAGCTCATTGACCTATTTTAAAATGACATCAATTGGCTTGGATACTTCTTATCAAACGATTGCGAAAGGAGAAATTCCAGAAGCATTAGGATTTAAATTGAGCAAAGAATTCGATTATTACGGTCAAGTAGCTGTGAATGCTTCGAATCCATTCATCAATTTCACGGGAGCAACGAGAATTAATCATTCATGTGAGAAATTTGATAAAACATGGATGAGTTTCTCAGCTCCAATTGATCCAAAAAACATTCAAATTCCGGTTTCTGAAAAAATGAAAAACTTGGCAAACGAGCCAATTTCGGCAGGTATTGTTTGGAGAAATTCAGCAGCAGTTGATAGCATTCGTTTGTATCCGACTTTCTTGTCTAAATTGACTGTTCCAACAGATCCAAATGTTATAACGGCAAGTGGTTATATGCAATACAACCAAAACGCTAAAGAATTTCAAATTGCTTCGAAAGAGAAATTGTTAAATAGATCTGAAAAAGGAAATTTCTTAGCACTTCATACAGAAAGTTGTTCATTACATGGTGAAGGTGTAATCGACTTGGGAATGGATTATGGTGATGTGAAGGTTGACGCTGTTGGAGTAGTCGATTATAATCAATCAACTGGTGAAACTTCCATGAATATTACAGCTCGTTTTAACATGGCTTTGGATAAAGGAATCATGGAAGATGTTGCAACGCGTATTAACACGATTGAAGGTTTGCAACCGATGGATTTCAATCCTACGACTTTCGAACAAGCATTAGTGGAATGGACCGATCGAAAAACAGCCGATAGAATAAAATCGGATTATACAATTAAAGGTGAAATCAAAAAATTACCTGAGCAAATCGAAACAGCATTTACGATTACAGGTTTAAAATTGAGTTCATTTGATAAATCGGATATGCAGGAAAAAGGATTGATTTCAACTGCGAATACAGCTGTTTTGGTTAATGTCTTTGAAAAACCAGTTTTGAAATATGTTCCTTGTCGTGCTTTCTTCCAACAAATCTACTCAGAATCAGGAGGCGATAAATTTGGCTTACAGATTGAAATTCCAGGGGGAAGAGACTACTATTTTGACTATACAATGGTTAAAAAAGATGGCGATATGAAGATTGTTTCTGGTGATCCAGAATTTAATACTGCGGTAAATGCAATGAAAGAAGAGAAACGTAAGACAAAGAATTTTAAATTTGAGGCTTCACCGGCAAGTGTTTACTTAAGTAAGTTCTTGCGTTTATTCGAAAAATAAGATGTTTTATATACTTTTTTCATTGATTGCATATCTCTTTGGTTCTATTCCAACAGCTGTTTGGGTAGGAAAAGCGTGGTATGGAATTGATGTTCGTGAGCATGGGAGTAAAAATGCCGGAGCAACAAATACGTTTCGTGTATTGGGTAAAAAACCTGGAAAAGTAGTTTTGTTAATCGATGTAACGAAAGGTGCATTGGCAACACTAATTCCGGTTTTTATTTCTCATATGTATTTGCACTTAGAAACGGAAGCATTAATTAAAATGCAAATATTGGCTGCAATTTTTGCTGTCACTGGACATGTTTTTCCAATTTTTGCGCAATTCAGAGGAGGAAAAGGAGTTGCAACATCCTTAGGTGTAATAATTGGACTTCAGCCAATAGCAGCTTTGATTTGTTTGGGTATTTTTCTAATCGTTTTTATTGGTTCAAAGTTTGTATCTCTTGGTGCGATTTGCGCCTCGGTTGCATTTCCTTTGGTAGTACGTTTTGTCTTAAAAGAAGATTCACTTTGGCTCGTTTCATTCAGTGTTCTTTTGAGTGGATTGGTCATTTTTGCACATCGAAAAAATATTGGTCGTCTCTTAAAAGGAGAAGAAAGTAAAATGAACCTTTTTAAAAAATAATCGTACTACTTCATTGTTACCTAATTAAATGAAGCTCTAACTATAAGTGCGTTTTATTAAACATAGCATACTATTCTTGATTTTTGCATTCGTGCCTGTGCTTTTCTATGCCCAGACCGAGGCAGAAATGAAGGTGCAAGCTGATAAGTTGTTCGACACTGAGAAATACTTAGAAGCAACGCCTTTGTATTTGCGTTTGATTGCACTTCAGCCCAGAGATGTCGCTTACAATTATAAATACGGAACCTGTTTGTTGTATAATTCAAACAATAAACAAGAAGCCATTCGTTACCTTTCATATGCTACAAATGATCCGAATGTAACGCCAGAGGCTTTTTACTTCCTTGGGAAAGCATTGCATTTGAATTATCAGTTTAACGAAGCAATTAAGCATTATACAACCTATATGCAAAAGAGCCCAAAAGGGTTGAAATTTGCAGAAGCAGAAAGAGGAATTCAAATGTGTCAGAATGGTAAACGTTTAATGACGACTATCTCTGATATTATTGTTGTAGATAAAAAAGAAATCACAATTGATAAGTTTTTCCGTATTTACGATTTAAAAGATATTGGTGGGAATTTGTTGGTGACAGCAGAGTTTCAAACCAAATTGGACAAGAAAAATAACCATACACCATTAATTCATTTTCCTCAAAATCCAACTGTCATTTATTACTCAAGTTACGGTGAGAATGGAACAAATGGCAAAGATATTTACGTGAGACGAAAACTGCCGGATGGAACTTGGGGGATGCCCCAACCAATTCCAGGAAATGTAAATACGCAATACGATGAAGATTTTCCGTACATGCATCCCGATGGAAATTACCTTTATTTCTCCTCCAAAGGACATAATTCAATGGGTGGTTACGATGTTTTCAGGAGTAAATATGACCCAGAAACAAATTCGTATGGGCCACCAGAGAACATGGACTTTGCCATATCTTCACCAGACGATGACATGTTTTACGTTGTCGATTCCTTAAACAAAGAAGCGTATTTTGCCTCTGCACGTCAAAGTCAGGATGGCAAATTGTTCGTTTATAAAGTTAAGGTTGATCGTGTGCCAATTCAATTGGCTGTCGTTAAGGGAAATTTTGTTTCGGAGGTTGATCCAAAAATTAAGAAAATCAATTTTGAAATTAAAGATTATTCCAATGGTGAATCAGTTGGTAAATTCAATTCAAACGATAAGGCAGTTTATTTAATAACTTTCCCAAAAGGAGGGAAGTATGAATACATCATGACCATCGAAGGAAGCAATCAGGAATTTAGATCCATTGTTTCGATTCCGTTCATGAAGGAGTTTAAGCCACTCAAGCAGAAAATTATTCATACAACTGAAGGTGGAAAGGAAATTGTAAAGATCCTCAATCTGTTTGATGAAGAGGTAGAAGATCCGCAGGCTGTTATTGCTGAAGTGATTAAAATGCGTTCTGAGTTGAATGTCAATGTGAATGAATTTAATTTGGATGAACTTGAACAAGAGCAGAAAAACAAGGAACTGCTGAGTGAAATTGGAATGGGGGAATTGAATACGAATGAAGTCGCTGATATTCTCCAAAAGCAAGTTCAGAAAGCCAATGAAAACAAAAATCTGATCAATAACATCGGAAATAACATTAACAATTTAATTGTTGAGAACAGCAATGAATTTGTACAATTAGAAGAACAAATTAAATCGAAAGTTGCCGATGCAAATGGAACCAATCAAACGGATGCGAAATATGTTGCGTTGAAGGAAGCTGAACGCATGATTAAAAAGCAACAGGAATTGAAGCAATATTCAAAAGATTTGTTACGCTTGAATGATTCAATAAAAGGTGTGCTTTCAACGTCTTCCAGTGGAGCAGATCAACAGAAAATGCAAGACTTGAGTAAGCAATTTAATCAATTGTATGAAAGCGGAAAAGAAAAAGAAGCGATTCAATTAGTTGCTGATAACAAAGAATTTTTGAAAGTGGTAATGAACGATAAATCAACTGATTTGGTTCAGAACTTAGTGGATAAGGTTGTAAGGTTGGATGATGATATGTCGAAGCTGAAAGGCAAAGTGGACGCATACAACAAAGACATTTCTAATAATGAAATTGAAATCAATACACTTCAAAATAGTATTTATGATGCGAAGAAAAAGGACGTTCCAGCCATCGAACAAAAAATCGCAGAAAAGCAAAATGAAATTGTAATCATTAAGGAAGAACGCGATAATTTACAACGTTCAATTGATAAAAAATCCTTGGAGAAATACCAAGTCAATCAGCAAATTGAAATTCTGCAAGACGCGATATCTAACAAATCAGTGGCTTCTGTAACGAAAGATCAAGCTACAAAAGCGATAGCAGAAACAGAAAAAACGAATTCAAATACGCTAACGGCTTATGTGACACAACAGATTAATGAGTTGGAGAAAAAAGACCCAACATTAAAAGATCGAATTGTTGTTTCTTCTGGTTTACGTGCTCAAAATATTTATAGTGATTACAAATCATCGACAAAAGGAATTCAAGATGATCCTTCTTTGTCAAAAGAGGATAAAATTTATAAGTTACTTTCGAATGAACGCAATGCCATAAAGCAGCTGGATAAGCGTTTGGATGAAATTGAAAAATTGCGCGAAAATGATAAGACCAACGAGCAATTAAATAGTGAAAAGACAGCTTTGTTGAACTACAAACAAGAAATAGAAGAACAGGTAGCAAAACATGAAAAATTAGTTGAAAACCTTCTGAGTCAAAACGGATCGAACGACCCTGAAATTTTAGTGAATGCGTTAGAACCTGGTTATACGGACAATAAAAAAGCTGTTGAGTCAAACCCAAATTTAACGGAAGACGAAAAACTTACGGCTTTAAATGTAGAAGACAAGCAATTGGTATCATCGGTTGATAAGGAGTTGGCATCGGTTAAAAAACAATTGGCGTCTGATCCAACCAATGCGAAATTAAAAGAGAAAGAGGCAAATTTAACACAGATTAAATCAAGTACTGAAAATTCAATAGCAAGTCGTGATAAAGTTTTAGAAGAAAAACAGTTAGCAATAACTCCAAAAGATCGAATTGCACAATTGAATCCTTCGTATGAAACGAAAACGAATGAAATTCAAACGAATTCAAGTTTGTCGGATGATGAGAAATTAATAGCTTTAAACAAGGAAGATGAAGCCCTATTGACTTCAGTGAACAAAGAACTTTCATCGGTAAAAACGCAATTAGCTAAAGATCCAAGCAATAAATCGCTTCAGGCAAAAGAAACAGCGTTGAATCAAATCAAGTCGGAAAAAGAAGCGGCCATCGAACAACGAAAAGCCGAATTGAACGCTGGAAATTCTGTTGCAGGAACGATTTCAACAAAAGAAGTGATTGCGCAGTTGAATCCTTCGTATGAAACGAAAACGAATGACATACTAACGAATTCAAGTTTATCGGATGATGAAAAATTAACAGCCTTAAACAAGGAAGATGAAGCCCTTTTGACTTCTGTAAATAAAGAACTTTCAGCGGTTAAAACGCAATTAGCTAAAGATCCAAGCAATAAATCGCTACAAGCAAAAGAAACAGCGTTGAATCAAATCAAGTCGGAAAAAGAAGCAGCCATTGAACAACGAAAAGCCGAATTGAACGCTGGAAATTCTGTTGCAGGAACGATTTCAACAAAAGAAGTGATTGCGCAGTTGAATCCTTCGTATGAAACGAAAA
>JALQYQ010000054.1 GCA_023262855.1 Crocinitomicaceae bacterium | reverse complement strand
TGATTCGCGTCTTTTTGAAGGACTTGCTATTTCTTCTTGTAGAAGTTTGGATTTCTAATGATTTGCAAAAACCATTGAAACAAATCAATTGTTATCTTTGAAACCACATTTCAATTTCTGCACAATGAAACAATTTCAGCTTATTCTTCTTATCGCTATAACTTTTCAGCTTTCGGCACAATCGAATGACTCAATTTTTATTCGATCAATATACAACGAGGCTTTATCAAAAGGGGAATCGTATGAAGATCTGCGTCATTTATGCAAGGATGTTGGAGCGCGTTTATCGGGTTCAGCTGAGGCACAAATGGCCGTTGAATGGAGTGAGCGTACGATGCAGAAATATGGATTTGACAAGGTATACTTACAAGAAATAAAAGTACCACATTGGGAACGCGGCAACAAAGAAAGCGGATGGATTCGCACAAAAAAAGATGGGTTGATAAAAGTACACATGTTAGCTTTGGGAGGTTCAATAGGAACAGATGGCCTTTTAGAAGGTGAAATTGTTGAATTTAAACACTTAGATGATTTAAAAAAAGCAAAACGATCTCAAGTAGAAGGGAAAATTGTTTTTATTAACCAACCGATGGATCAACAGCAGATCAATACGTTTAAAGCATACGGCGGATGTTATGCTATTCGTGGAAATGGCGCGGTTGAAGGTGCTAAATCAGGTGCAAAAGCAGTTATTATTCGTTCAATTGGAATGCCTATTGATCAACACCCACATACTGGATCGATGCATTATGAAGACAGTATTAAGCGAATTCCCGCGGCAGCAATCTCAACGGAAGATGCTGAGAAATTATCGACCTTGTTAAAAAATGGAAAAGCAGAATTTGTAATGGAAATGGATTGCAGAGTATTCCCAGATGCAACAAGTTACAATGTAATTGCTGAAATTACGGGTGAAAATGCGAATGAAATCATCACGTTTGGAGGACATTTAGATTCGTGGGACACTGGCGAAGGTGCGCATGATGACGGTGCTGGTGTTATCCATTGTCTAGAAGCTCTACGTATATTAAACGTGTTGAATTACAAACCGAAACATACCTTGCGCGTTGTCTTTTTCATGAATGAAGAGAATGGAAACATGGGCGGCAAATCCTATGCTACTTGGTCAAAAGAAAAAGGTGAAAAACAACTCGCAGCGTTAGAAAGTGATCGAGGTGGATTTGCTCCAAGAGGATTCAATTGTGATGGTTCCCAAGAGTTTATTTCCTTGTTGCAGTTATTTGCTCCGCAATTCAAACAATATGATTTACATGAATTTGAAAAAGGCTATGGTGGCGTTGACATTACACCTTTGAAAGAAGCATTCCCTGGAATTCCATTATTTGGATTTGTCCCTGATTCTCAGCGTTATTTTGATTTCCATCATGCACCAAGCGATGTTTTTGAAAGCGTAAACAAACGTGAGTTAGAACTTGGATGTGCTGCTATTGCTTCAATGGTGTATCTTTTGGACAAAAACTTATAAAGCTTTGAACACTGCTTGTTGATAAAAAGCCAAGCAAAGAGCCCGTTTTTTCATCAAAAGACCTAATTTTGCAAAATATAATATGTTTAAGCATCCATTTTGATGCATACTACAAGGAAAATTAATTGATATGGTTCAAGACATTTTTGAAAAAATCAAAAGCAACAGAGGTCCAATCGGACAACACGCAAAAGAATCTCACGGATACTTTACTTTCCCTAAATTAGAAGGACCTATCGGACCTCACATGATTTTTAGAGGAAAAAAACGTTTGAATTGGAGTTTAAATAACTACCTAGGATTAGCTGATCATCCTGAAGTAAGAAAAGCGGATGCTGATGCAGCTGCTGAATTCGGATTCGCTGCACCAATGGGTGCAAGAATGATGAGTGGAAACTCAAATTATCATGAGCAATTAGAAGCAGAATTGTCTGCTTTCGTAGAAAAAGAAGATACGATTCTTTGTAATTTCGGATACCAAGCAATGGTTTCTGCGATTGATTGTTTAGTGGATCGTCGTGATGTAATTGTTTACGACGCTGAATCACACGCTTGTATTCTTGATGGTGTTCGTTTACACATGGGAAAACGTTATGTTTTCAAACACAACGACATCGAAGATTGCGAAAAACAATTGGAGCGTGCTACTAAATTAGCAGAAGAGCAAGGAGGAGCAATTTTAGTGATTACTGAAGGTGTTTTCGGAATGCGTGGTGATCAAGGGAAATTGAAAGAAATCGTTGATTTAAAGAAAAAATTCAACTTCCGTTTATTTGTTGACGACGCTCACGGAATAGGTACATTAGGTGCTAAAGGTGGTGGAACAGGACAAGAACAAGGTTGTCAAGATGGTATCGATGTTTACTTTGGTACATTCGCAAAATCATTCGCATTAATTGGAGGTTTCATTTCATCTGACGAGCAAGTTGTTGAATACCTTCGTTACAACATGCGTTCTCAAATTTTCGCAAAAGCTTTACCATTACCATTGGTTAAAGGAGCTTTGAAACGTTTAGAATTAATGAGAACTCAACCAGAATTGAAAGATAATTTGTGGAAAATCACAAATGCACTTCAAAAAGGATTGGTTGAAAATGGTTTTGAAATTGGTGAAACAAATACATGTGTTACTCCAGTTTACATGAACGGTTCTATTCCTGAATCAACTAATTTGATTTATGACTTACGTGAGAATTACAACATTTTCTGCTCAATGGTAGTTTATCCAGTTGTACCGAAAGGAATGATCATTTTACGTTTGATTCCAACTGCAGTTCACACACTTGAAGACGTTAACTATACGATCGAATGTTTCTCAAAAATTGTTGGGAAGTTGAAGGCGGGTGAGTATATGTCAGACAAAATCGCTTCAGTTTAGACATATTTCTGATTTATTTTTCGTCGTTTTTCGTCAAAATAAAATTTATCGAACCGATAGTGGTACTCAAAATTTTATTTCTTGAATGCCTCGAAAAATTGAAATCATAAAAATGTCTAATTCATATATCAAATTCAAAGACCAGTAGCAATGCTGGTCTTTTTTTATTCTATGGAACAACATCAACATATTCTTCATTTATTGAAATGCCTGGATTTAGAAGACCAAGAACAAGCAAAACGCTATCAGCTTGATGAGCAGCATTCCTTAAAATCACTAAAATCGGAAGGCTTGGCAATTCATCCCTTGCGCGTAACTCGAAAATCATTCGGATATGCGGAATACCCAGAAATTAGTTTTCGTATTGGGTTTCCTTTGGAGACATCAAACTTCAAAGACGGAATGGCCATTGAATGCTTTTGTCAAGGAGAAGAATCGGTTAAAGGAATTTTACTGTCATTTGATGGACGTCAAGGTGAATTCCGTTTGTTTGCTCCCGATTTTCCAGATTGGATAGAAGATGAAGGGGTTGGTATTAAATTAACTCCGGACATTCGCACAAGCACATTGATGCGAAAAGCACTGAATGAAATCCAACTGAATAAACGAATTGAGAATTTATTCAATCAAACCCACAGCGAAGAACTGCATTTTGAGCATAAAGCGCTTAAGATTGATCCTAAAATCACCTTTTTAAACGACAGCCTAAATGAAAGTCAAAAAGCCGCTGTGACCGGAATTTTAGAAAATCAAGAGGTCGCAATTATTCATGGACCTCCAGGAACTGGAAAAACGACAACCTTGATTGAAGCCATCGTTCAATTGGTGAAAAAAGGAGAAAAAGTAATTGTTTCTGCTCCAAGTAATACAGCTGTCGATAACCTGGCGAAAGGATTAATTGATAAACGCATTAATTTCTTACGTGTTGGTAACAATACAAAGGTAGATGTCGAAATTTTTCCTTTTACACCGGAAGGTAAATTGATTGAAAGTAAACAAGATAAAGAGATAAAAAAGATTCGTATTCGTGCTGATGAAATGCGCAAAATGGCGAATCAATACAAACGTCGTTTCGGGAAAGATGAACGCGAACAACGTAATTTATTAATCAAAGAGGTTAAAAGCTTACGTCAACAAATCAAACAAATACAGAAATACAACGAAGAAAAATTGTTTGATGAAGCCAACGTAATTTTGGGAACACCAATTGGTTTGATGGACGACCAAATTGCGAAAACTGAATTTAACACCTTGATCATTGATGAAGCTGGACAATGTCTGGAACCACTAGCTTGGTGCATCTTTCCTTTGGCGGAAAAAATCGTTTTGGCGGGTGATTATTTACAACTACCTCCTACCGTTCTATCCGATAAAGCGATGCAACTTGGTTTCAATAAATCCATTTTAGAATGCTCTTTTGGAAAATTTGAAGATGTTTATTTGCTGAATACTCAATACAGAATGCGTGCAAGTATTGCTCAATTTTCAAACAATTACTTTTATCAAGGACGACTTCAAACACCTGAAAATCTTATTGCCATTGGAGAGCATATTATTTTTTACGATACTGCAGGAACAGGTTATGAAGAAGAACAAGGTCCAGACGGATCTAGTTTAAGCAATAAAGGTGAAATTGAACTTGCTCAAAAGATCATTGAACTTGGAACGTGTAAAGCGGATGGAACAGCCTTCATCTCCCCTTATTCAGGGCAAGTAACTCTAGCAAAAGAAGCACTCCCAAAAGCATTACGCTGTTCAACAATTGATAGTTTTCAAGGACAGGAAAAAGAAACAATCATTATTTCATTGGTTCGTTCAAATGGAGAAAATTCAATCGGTTTCTTAAAAGATTACCGTAGAATGAATGTTGCAATGACACGTGCAAAAGAACATTTGATTATTATTGGTGATAGCGCAACCCTTGCAAACGATCCTTATTTCGACAGTTTATTGAACTACTTAGAAACGATTGGCGCGTACAAAACAGCTTGGGAAATCATGCATTAATTTTCCAATTCAATTCCTTACTTTCCAAAATTGGTAAAATTCGTTTTTGAATAAACTGCTAAAACCGCTGATTTTAAAAGGTTTTCATATTTGGCATATTTTTTAAGCATTACATCGAAAACAAATTAATTATGGAGTGTAATCATCCTATTGTAATCCTTGAAGACGACGCTTTCTACGGTAAAATGCTGAAGAATTTTTTGTTGAATCAAGATTTTCAAAACGTCGATTTATTTCAAGACGAAGATGCTTGTCTTCAAAAAGTCACACTTGAACCTACACTCTATTTATTGGATTTTGGCTTAAAAAAAATGACTGGATTGGATGTCATGCAACAGATCATGCAGAAAAATCCGAATGCTCATTTTGTGTATATTTCGGGCCAAGATTATAGTTCAATTGCCTTAAAAGTTATGCGCTTGGGTGCGGTTGATTACATTGAGAAGAATCGTCACGCATTTTATCATTTGAAAAATACCTTGGATAAAATTAAAAACAACATACCGTTGATTAAGCACAATTTATTCAACACAACAACTTACGGAATCAACTTAAATTAATTGATTCAATAAAGAACAAATTTGCTCAATCTCTGCCCTCGAATTGCTGGCATGAATACATACTCGGATGCTTTCTTCACCTTGCTTTACCGTTGGAGCATAAATTGGTTTTACAGCAATTTTGTTTTTTTGTAGTTCATCGGCAATCCTTTTCGTTTTTTCAATTTCACCAATTCGAATCATTTGAATCGGCGAATTTGAATGCGAAATCATTGTCTTATTCGATAATTTGCTACGAAAAAATTGAATATTCTTATTCAACTCCAATTGTTTTTCCTCAATTATATCATTCAAAACAGACGTGTGAATTGACTCATATGCAACTGGTGGCAAAGCTGTTGTATAAATAAAGGAGCGTGAAAAATTAATTAGAAATTCTTTTAACTGTTGAGAACCTAGTATTGCTGCTCCATGCAAACCATACGCTTTTCCAAATGTAAATAGACGTGCAAAGACTTCCTTTTCGAGCTTAAGTTGTTCGACATAACCTCGCCCTGAAGTTCCAAGAACACCGCCAGAATGAGCTTCATCAACAATCAAATAGGCATTAAATTCCTTTGCAAGATTTGCAATCTCTTTCAACGGAGAGAGATCTCCATTCATTGAATATAAACTCTCAACAGCTACATAAACGCATCCTGTTGCTTTTTCTAATTTTGAACGTAAATCAGAAATTGAATTATGCACGAATGAAAAGGCTTTTGCATATGAAAGTCGAATTCCATCTCGAACACTTGCATGAATCGCTTCATCATAGATGATTGTGTCACCACGCTGCAAAACTGAGCTAAACAATCCAACATTTGCATCATAACCTGAATTGTAAACCAAAGCTGCCTCTGAATTGTAAAAATTGGCCAATGCTTTTTCGCATTCTTCAGCTTCAACTGAATTACCTGAAATCAAACGGGAACCAGTTGCTCCAGAATGATTCGAAATTTCATTTATATACGAAGCTTTTGCAAGTCCTAAATAATCGTTTGAATAAAAATCAATAAATCCCTCAAAACAAGAAAGGGAACGCAAGGTTCCCTCTGATTTTCTTTTTTCAAGCTTATCAATTAACTTTTGATCCATGCATTAAGCAATTGTTATTTTGCGTGGTTCAAAGCCTGCTTCCTTAGCTTTTGCGCTTGCAGCTTCAACTTCTGCTCGTCTTTCTGCTTCTTTGCGTTTGCGCTCAATAATTTTTTCATCAGGAACAGTAACTGGTTTTTCACCATCTGCAAAAGCAGCTTTTGGAATCAAACCAAGTATCTCAAACATTTCTTTATCCTCGTTGAATTCAGGATTTGGTGTCGTCAACAATTTATCTCCTGCGAAAATAGAACTCGCTCCTGCCATAAAGCACAAAGCTTGACCTTCCATGTTCATTTTAGTTCTACCAGCAGATAAGCGCACAACCGACTCAGGAAAAGCAATGCGTGTTGTTGCAACCATTCGAATCATTTCCCATTGTTCAATCGGTTTTTGATCTTCCAATGGTGTTCCTTCTACAGCAACCAGCGCATTGATTGGAATTGATTCTGGTGGAGTTTCCATTTCCATGTAACTCATTAACAAGCCGATTCGATCTTCAACCGCCTCACCCATTCCAATAATTCCTCCAGAACAAACTGTAATACCAGCTTTTCTAGCATTTTCGATTGTATTTAAACGATCTTCGTATTCTCGAGTTGAAATTACATCACCATAAAATTCTTTTGAAGAATCTAAATTGTGATTGTAGGCAAACAAACCTGCATTTTTCAATCGAACAGCTTGTTCCTCATTCATCATTCCTAGCGTACAACATACTTCCATGTCCAAATCATTGACAGCTTGGACCATTTCAATGACATTGTCAAAATCTTTGTTGTCGCGCACTTCACGCCATGCTGCCCCCATACACAAACGAGAAGATCCATTTGCCTTTGCATTCTTCGCTTGTTCAATAACTGAATCAACGGTCATTAATTTATGGGCTTCAACATTTGTTGAATAACGCGCCGCCTGTGGGCAATAACCACAGTCTTCAGAACATCCTCCCGTCTTAATACTTAACAAAGAAGACATTTGAACTTCACGTGGGTTGTGATACTGACGATGAATTGTCGCAGCTTCAAAAACTAATTCTAGGAGAGGTTTATTATACAATTCCAGTAATTTTTCTCTGGAATCATAGTTTGGATTCACTTTCATGCTTTATCAAAATAGTGGTACAAATATAGCCAATAACAATTCTTAGGCAAAGAAAAAAGGAATAGACAGTTAGATTAATGTTTATTCAAAAGACAAACAGCATAAGCTTTTACTGCTTTTCGTTCACCAAAGGAATCAACTTTTTCATGAGTTGTTGCCTTAATTGAAACACAATCCAAATCAACATTAATAATATCAGCAATAATCTGCTGCATATCTGGAATATGTGGATTTAATTTCGGTTTTTCAAGAATTACGGTACAATCAACATTAATGACGGAATAATTGCGGTTTTGCAATAAAACCATAACCTCTTTCAATAAGATTCTAGAATCAATTCCTTTAAATTTTGGATCAGTGTCAGAGAAATGAAAACCAATATCTCTCAAATTTGCTGCTCCGAGCAAAGCATCGCAAATGGCATGAAGTAAAACATCCGCATCAGAATGACCAACAGCACCTAAATCAGATTCAATTTTTTTGCCACCAATAAAAAGTTCATGCGTATCTGCAAGTTGATGAACATCAACTCCAAAACCAATTCGGATGTTCATCTTATTCTGGTTTAGCTTCTCCGGACGTTTCAGCTGCTTTGTTTCCAAAATTCAAACGCAATGTAAATCTCAAAGTGTTTGCTAATGGACTTTGTTTTCCGTTAGTTGAAGCTAGATAGGAAATATCGACACCAAACATGTTGTATTTGAAACCAACACCTACATTCAGATATTGGCGATTTCCCTTGTTTTTATTTTCATAAAAATACCCAGCTCTAATAGCCAAAACATCGTTGTACCAATATTCTAAACCTGTTGCAATATTGATTTCAGTTAACTCTTCTTTGAACCTTGTACCTTTATTAACTTGGTAGGTTCCATCACTATTTTGAACATAATTGCCTGCTGCGTCAATTACTGGTGCACCTGGAGCATCATAGAATGATTGTAACATTCCAGCGATTACACCAACATTATCATCTTTTCCTGAAATCATTGTGTTCGTTCCATCAATAACATCATAATAAGCTGGAGTTGGAACCAATAATTTTTGTAAATCAATCGCAAAAAGTAAGGAATTGTATTTATCAAATTCTGCTTTAAATGAGTTACCAATTTTTAGATTCATTGGCAAGAAATCACGCTGAGCAGTTTCTGAATAGGCAATTTTGTTTCCGATGTTATTAATTGTTGCAGCAAAGGTATAAACGCCTTTCGTTTTTCCAATTTTAGCCTCGTCATTGTAGTAAGTAAACGATAAATCAGTAGCACCTGCAACACCTGCTTTTGTATTAACACCAGCAACAGTTAAACCACCTGTTAAATTTGAATACGCAAACTTTCCATTTACCCCGATACTCATTTTATCACTCAAACGAAAAGCGTAAGCACCTGTTAATTCAAATTCACTTGGTTTATCATCGCGAATAACGTTTCCACTAGCGTCTGTAAATGTAATTTCACCAAGGCTAAAATAGCGCAAAGCTCCACCAATTGCATTGCGGTCATTGATTTTGTAATAACCTGATAAATACGATAAATGAATATCATTTGTCAAGTTTCTTAACCACGGAGTGTACGACAAACTAATTTCTGATTTCTCTTTCGCAAAATTCAACATGGAAGTATTCCAATATACGGATGTTGATGAAGCACTTAATGCTGTTCCTGCATCTCCCATTCCACCTGCTCTAGAATCTGGAGTAATCGCCATAAATGGAACTGCAGTTGTAATTGTATTCAATCCCAATTGCCCATTTATTTGTGAATAATCAGTTGGATTTGATGGTTGCGCAAAAGAAGCAAAAGGAAAGGAAAGAAATAATATATTGAAAATACGTTTGTTCATAACAGTTTTCATCTAGTTTAACTTGCAAATATACGTTTTTAAGACACTTTTATTGTATTCGCTACTTCAATAATACTAATTTTTCTGTTTTTTCAGCAATATTACCGTCAAATGATTTCACTTTTATTTTATAAATGTAAACACCTTTTGCCAACTGATCTCCAAATTCATCTTTACCATCCCAAGGAATTCCTTCTGAACGAAAACCTTGTGTATTCACCAATTGGTTAATTGTTTTAACTAATTTACCTGATACCGTATAAATTTGAATTTGTGTTTCAAGCTCTGAACAGACCTGATTGTGTTCAAAGTAAAATTCCGTTTTTGTTGTAAATGGATTTGGGTAATTCAACACATGATCTAATGCAATCTCTTCCTTATTTTGAACAATAAATTCAATGGTAGATTGAGAAGAATTGTTGTTTACATCCCACACTTTCAATGTTAAGGTATGCTTCCCTTTTTCCAACGTTGGCATTGTATAGTTTACTTTACCAGATTGATACGAATCTAAATCAGCCGTGTAATATTCATTCAAAACAATTGGTTCTGAAGTGTTTTCATCAACTATTGCAACTAAATCATGTCCTATTCCATTTCCAACAGTATTAATTCCATTTTCATCAAAAATAGAAGCAATAATAACAGGTGTTTCATCTGTAATTCCACCCGAAACAAACGATTCATCATTGAGGTGTAAATTAATTTCTGGTCCTGTCACATCATTAATACCTGTTGGATCTATTCCACCTATGATAAACAAGGTATCAAACCCTCCTGCATCTGTCTCTCCATTTGCAGCATAATAACTTATTTTACCCGGACCGTAAGCAAAATTTATATCTTTTGGGACAATAAAGCTAAATTCAAAATTACCGTTAACAATAGATACTTTTCCTTTGTATACAACATTTCGCTGCAATTCAAATGGAATAACCGGTGAATCATTGTTTTGCCCCAATGTTTGCTGCATTTTAGGCTTATCAAATATGGATGGAGAAAGTACTCCATTAAAATTCGTCAACGAAAGTCCATTTTGATCTTCGATATGACCTTTGATTGTCATTTTACTCAACGCTTTTATTGTATCAATTTCAATTGAAGAGCTTAAGCCATTAATACTATCTGTAACTACTTTTAATCTTGGCAAAGCAATTTTTAATGCTGGATCTCCAATCAATGTAAAACTTCGTTTGTTATCCGAAGAACCGGATGCGTTTTTTGTCAATCGCATGATGTCTCCGAAAGCCAATGGTTCATCGTTTGCATCGCGGTCAAACACATTTTCAAAGAACTTTTTACCAGTAATTGTATTCACACCAAACCAAACAGAACGGGTCGTAGTCATTAAAGCAATTGAACTTCCATAAGGATTCAACGACGCCCATTCTCCAGCAGAAACGCGCGCAGGATCATCGTACTTTGTGAATTCACAAGTTGCTGAAACAAAAAGATTTAACTTATCGATATTTTTCCAGGATTGAATTTGAGGAACGGTAACAATTCGTTCTTCTGCGAAACCAACTTCACCACCGTGACCAACATAATTGATGACAAGTGCTCCTTTTTCAACCTGATTCGTAATTGCTTCATTGACATCTGGATAACGTTCTCCTCCAGCCATTGATACTTGAGTAAATGCATCTGAATAAAGCTTTTCACAATTCATTTCAGTGTGATTGATTTTTGTGTATTTATATTGTGGCTCACAATCTTGCACAATAAAATAACCTGACTCCTCATCGTCGGTAATTTGAACATAATTTAAGCGCCAATCCCCAAAAGTTTTACTTGAAGAGGTACTGTCGCAATTGCAATTCGTAGTTGCAGTTGAAAATAAATTTGAACCATTATTCATGTAATGTTCAATTTTATCTACCTGTTGTTTTGCCATTTGTGCATCTGAAACAAGTAAACGACCAACCCCAATATCCAGCATGTCTACAGCTGAAATCGCTTCGTTATCGTTCAACATTCCATAGTAATCATCTGTCACCATTGCATCTATGTGATTCTCACTCGTCAACACTTGATATGTGGGAATGTAATTGTTGTTATTGGCAACACGATTTTTAGGATCAAATGTTCCATCA
This sequence comes from Crocinitomicaceae bacterium, assembly GCA_023262855.1. Taxonomy (GTDB): domain Bacteria; phylum Bacteroidota; class Bacteroidia; order Flavobacteriales_D; family Crocinitomicaceae; genus M0103. Next base: position 7,045 of record JALQYQ010000054.1, on the reverse strand, counting down.
CCAAATAGTAACAAATACTTTGGACGAGAAGTTGGATTACTAGATCCACGATCATAAAACATTTTGGCGAACATGCGAATAGCAGTCGGATCCAACATCCCAGAACTAAATTCATTAAAGACCTGTTGACTGGTAACCACATGAACTGTCATTCCTTTTGCTCTATGCAAATCAGCTAATCGTTCTGCGTAAGATGAGAAATTTTTGTGTGTTACAATTAAGTACTCTGCTTGTGTTAATCCATGCAAATTCTGGTAAGCAACACTTTCTTTAAATTCAGGCGTCAAAAAAGAAGAACCATTGGAAGCAACGAACTCCCTCAAACTATCTGTCTCTTGAACAAATGTAAAAACTGAACCACTTGTTGTTCCTTGGATAATTTTTGGAGCATGACGATCTGTAACGTCCCAAACAAAACCACTTGATGGTAAATTTGATAATTGAAATTCACTGACATTACCAACTCCGACGGAAGACAAATCACTAAAATTAAACTGCTGTCCAAAGAAAATAAGTGAACGTCGAGCATTTAATAAAATGCGATCCAAATAAACGACTGTATTCGGTGAATTGCGGGTTATTTGAATTTTAAATGGAATTGAACTCGAAGGATTGGTTAAATTCATCACAGCTGTGGATCTTGCCCAATCTGATGAAACACTGTTCAAAGCTGAAGAATATAATGTGGTTCCATTGACAGAATAGCGCTGTAAGGTTCCACCAGAACTTTCACAATTGGTCGCAATCGCCGTCTTAAATGTAACAGGTTGAGAAGATAAAATGTTTGGAATAGAAAAATTGAATACTTGTTCCAATTCTGTATCAAACAATTCACCGTACCAGCGTTGACCAGCACTAACTAAATTCGTCAAATCATTTTCATGGATTGCATGAAAGGAATAACTACTTACTGTATTATTTACAATCGACGAACTATTTGAGATGGAAGAAATACGCATCGGAGTATCATTTGGATTGACGTTAATAAAGTAATAAGACTCATCAGAATAAATGTTCTTATCTTGATCATAATCAACTAAACCATTGGCTTTCCATCTGTTTGGACCCCAACCGTAAAACAAGATATAATCTCCATCGTCAAAAGTTCCATCAGCATCGCCAACCACTTGTACCGCATTTTTTGCCAAATCATCCGTTCGATAAACAGAGTTTAGTTCCGGTAATCTCCCTTCTCCGTTACCAAAAATATTTATTGCATTCGGATCTAGTCCAGTTGTATTAATGCCGCATGCTTCCAAAAACGCTTTATCGATTTTATAAATAGCATCTTGCTTCACAGAAATTTTAACCCACGTTCCTGATCCTTCTGCCAAAACAGAATTTGATACAAAATCTTTTTCTTTTTGTGGAGTTGATTGCTGTTCTATAGATAAATCAACTGATGTAACACGCTGTACGATGCCATTTTTCTTTACATAAGGTAAAAATTGTACTACTGCATAATATTCATTCCCTGCTCCAGTTATTTTTCCTTCAAACGAAAATTCTTCACTGATATTTATCGCAAAACGTTGTAAAAAAATTAAATCTTCTTTGGGAGCTGGAACAGAATTATAATCGACCAATACCACTTTAAAATTTTCAGATTTTACTTTTTTCGTCCAATAAAAATTAGGCTTTCCATTGTTTAATGTTTGACCTTCAATAGTTGGAGCGTTAACTGTTTCACCAAAATAGGTATAACTCGTACTGTTTAACCAATTAACATTAATTGTTTGAGGTTCTTGTCCAAAAACATTGAATGCTAAAATCATGAAATAAATACAACCAAAAAATCGATAAAGCTTTGAAGACATTGAATTAAAATAAATCATTTTACAAATATGTTGGTAATCGGTTGACAAAACAAAAAAACGTAACAAATCTTTGATTATTTTGTTTGATTTATAATATTTGTAACCTTAAATTAAATTTTGCGTTATCTTTGGTCAGATTTCGTTGTTACATTAACCAACATAAATGAAAGGACTTAAACGTTTACTAGCTACTTGCACATTCATTGCTCTTTGTTCAGGAGTGAATGCCCAAGACCCAACGTTTACGCAGTTTTATGCAAATCCGTTGTACTTAAATCCAGCCTTTGCAGGTTCGAATGGATGTCCACGTTTTGCATTAAATTACCGTAATGAATGGCCACAATTATCAGGAAACTATGTTACCTATAGTGCTTCGTATGACCAATATTTTAAAAATATTTCAGGTGGTTTCGGTGTTTTAGCAACACATGATCAGCAAGGACAAGGAACAATCAACACTTCTATGTTGGGATTGATCTACTCTTATCACTTGCCACTTGGCAGAAAATGGAAAATGATGTTCGGAGCTCGAGCAGCTTGGTATCAAAAATTCTTAGATTGGGATAAATTGACATTTGGAGATATGATTGACCCGAGAAGAGGTTTTATCTATTCAACCGGAGATGTTCCGCGTGGTGGATCAAGAGGTTTCTTTGATGCATCAACAGGATTGGTCATTTTCAACAAGCATTTCTTTGCTGGTGCTGCATGGCATCACATGAATCGCCCTAATGAATCGATGATTATTGGTGAATCTAAATTACCTTGGAGATTCACTGGACACATGGGAGCGGAAATTAAGTTGGGTTCAAAATCTAAATACTCGAATTCTACTTCAATTATGCCAAACGTTATTTACCAATACCAAAATGGTTTCCAAGAATTAAGTATCGGTACTTACATTAAGTATGGTTCATTCAATGTAGGTGCTTGGTATAGAAATAGAGATGCATTTATTTTATCAATTGGAATTAATACAGGTAAATTCAAACTTGGATATAGTTATGACGTAACTGTATCAAAATTAAACAACGGAGTTTCAGGTGGTTCACATGAAATCTCTATGGGAATAAATTTAAATTGTAAAACAAAACCAGTTTCGTTTAGAACAATATCTTGTCCTTCGTTCTAAAAAAAATGTAACTTTTTTTGTGTTGTACGTTTAAAGATTAAATTTGCGAATTGAAATTATGAAAAATCAAATCAAAAATATGCAGTGGTTTAAGTTCGTTGCAGTTGTGTTGGGAGGAGTTATAATTGCTTCTTGTGCACGTGAGGGATCCTCTTCTACAGGTTGGGAATATAACAACCCGAAACAAGGTGGATTTCAAAAAGTACCATTTATCGATCAAGAAACTGGACCAGGATTGGTTTTAGTTGAAGGTGGAACTTTCACAATGGGTAGAGCTGAACAAGACGTTATGTACGATTGGAACAACCGTGCTACACGCGTTACTGTTTCTTCATTCTACATGGATCAAACAGAGGTTACTAACTTTAACTGGTTAGAATATTTGTATTGGATTTCTAGAGCGTACAATGAAAACTACCCGATGGTTTACAAAAACGCGCTACCAGATACATTGTGTTGGAGATCTCCACTAGGATTCAACGAAAAATACGTTGATTACTATTTGAGACATCCTGCGTACAGAGATTATCCAGTTGTTGGTGTTTCTTGGTTACAAGCAAATGATTTCTGTAAATGGAGAACTGATCGTGTTAACGAGTATATTTTAATTCGTGAAGGAATTTTAGCTTGGAATACTGCTCAAGCTGACGAAGCAACTTTCAACACGGATGCATATTATGCAGGTCAATACGAAGAAGCAGTTGTTAAAAACGTTCAAGATTTAGACCCTTCACACATTCAAGGTAAAAAATTAGGAACACGCATCGTTCGTATGGAGGATGGAATTCTTTTACCGCGCTACCGTCTCCCAACTGAAGCTGAATGGGAATTTGCAGCGACAGGATTAATTGGTAATCTTCAAGAAGGAACAGAAAATATTTCAGAAAGAAGAATTTATCCATGGAATGGTCACTGGGTTCGTAACGACGACGAGCAGTTCCAAGGTGCTATTCGTGCTAACTTCGTTAGAGGTCGTGGAGATTACATGGGTGTTGCAGGAAACTTGAACGACGGTGCTGATGTAACTGCTCCAGTTGAGTCTTACTGGCCAAATGATTACGGTTTATACCACATGGCTGGAAACGTTTCTGAGTGGGTACTTGATGTTTATCGTCCTTTATCTTCTGAAGATTTTGATGAATTCAGACCTTTTAGAGGAAATGTCTTCAAAACAAAATTATTGAACAACGAAGGTGCGGTAGATTTGAAAAATGCACAAGTAAGTTATGACGTACACGGAATGAAAGAATACTTAAATGAATTCGAGCGTGTTCGTTACCAGCGTATTTCTGCTGACAAACATGACCCGTCTTCTAAGGAATTCGCTACATTGAATGACACTGTAATTCCAAAAGGTGTTGCCTCAAACGTTCAATCGCGTAACCCTGTTAGAGGTGGTAATGCTCCAGATCCATTCTATGTTTCTCATAACAAAGTGAAAGATTCAATCGAACTTGATTTATTGAAACAAATCAATAAGGTATTGGACGAAGCAATTGCATTGAAAAACGAAAAATATGATAACGATGCTTCTACCCTAATTCAAGATCGTTTGTTCGGTGAAATTTTCGCTGATGCAATAAGAACAAGTAAAGATGGTGAAGAATATGCTTTTGAAGTAATTTCAATGTTGCGCGAAGGTTTCGGTGATTACATTTTGGATACTCCAGGAAAATTGAAATACCGCAATGTAACTGAAGAAGAAAACATTGGTCGTTTGAATTATCGTAAAGATGACTACATCGATTTTCAAGATGGTGATATCGAAAGCTCTATTTACTATGCAAATGATGATCGTAAAAACGCGATCAATCAAGCGAATCGTGACCCGAACTTAATCATGTATCAAAGTGAACACGAAGAATTCGGATTAAACGGTTCAACTGTTAAACCAGGTGATAGAACTTCTTGGCCAACTTCATTGGTTTCTGATAAATCACGTGTTTACAAAGGAGGTTCTTGGAAAGACCGTGCATATTGGTTGGCTGCTGGAAATAGACGTTTCTTAGATGAAGACAAATCGACAGCAACCATTGGATTCAGATGTGCAATGGATCGCGTTGGATCACCAGTTGGAATGAACTACGGAAGATCCAAAAAGAAAAAGAAATAAATAATACCGCTTTTAGCTTAAGGACACATTACAACAATGTTCATTAATTGAAAGTAAATACTATTAAAGCCCGTTTAAAAGCGGGCTTTTTTAATGTCAAGAAAAATGAAAGAACTATTCGATTTATTTTATCAAACAACTGGTGTTTGCACTGATACACGTAAAATAGAAAAAGATTGCTTATTTATTTGTCTGAAAGGTGCTAATTTCAATGGTAACACTTTTGCCGAACAAGCATTAAAAGATGGAGCCAAATATGTTATTGTTGATGAAATTGAATACCAAACGAATGATTCGATTTTTCTGGTTGAAGACGCCCTACTCTATCTTCAAAAATTAGCCAATTTCCATCGTTTGAAGTTTTCAATTCCGGTAATTGGAATCACCGGTAGCAACGGAAAAACAAGTACAAAAGAACTTATAAATGCTGTTCTATCAAAACAATTTAATGTTCTTGCGACTATCGGTAACCTCAATAACCATATTGGAGTACCACTTACCTTACTTCGACTCAACAATAGTCATGAAATTGCCATTATTGAAATGGGCGCCAATAAATTCAAGGACATTGAAGAACTATGCTCGATTGCAGAACCAACGCATGGAATAATTACAAATATTGGAAAAGCCCATTTGGAAGGCTTCTTAAATTTCGAAGGTGTTTTAAAAACGAAAAAAGAACTTTACGATTCAATTTCAACAGCGAAGGGCACGATAATATACAATATTGACGATCCAATTTTACAAAACAACTTACCTCCCGAGGTAAAAACCATTGCATATGGAACATCTTCTAATTCATTCATTAGAGGTGAGCTAGTTAATTTATCACCCTTTGTTGAATTAAAATGGTCTTATGATAACTATCAATCTGAGCTGATTAAAACTCAAATGATTGGGAAATATAATTTCTACAATTATTTAGCTGCAATTAGTTTTGGAAGGTGTTTTGGAGTATCTGAAGAAAAAATAAACGATGCAATCGCGAATTATTCACCTGAAAACAATCGTTCGCAAGTCAAGAAAACAAGTAATAATACTCTAATTCTTGATTGCTACAATGCAAATCCCACAAGCATGAAATCTGCATTGGAAAGTTTCGCTTTAATCAATCATCCGAATAAGTATTTTATCATTGGTGATATGCTTGAACTAGGAGAAGAATCAATAAAAGAACATCAAGCTATTGCCGATTTAACAAGCCAATTAAACTTAAAAGGTGCTTCCGTTGGTCCTATTTTTAGTTCACTAAAGAATACTTCTTTCGAACATCAATTTGCATCAAAAGCCGAAGCAATAGTATTCTATGAAACACATCAAATCAATGATTATTTAGTCTTACTAAAAGGATCTCGAGGAATTGGACTCGAATCTTTAGAAATCAATTTATAAGAAAACAAAAAGGGCGACAATTAATTGTCGCCCTTTTCAATTATCTTAACAACCGATTATGCAGTTAAAATACCTCTAGAAATTACAATTTTTTGTACTTCAGAAGTTCCTTCATAAATCTGTGTAATTTTCGCATCACGCATTAAACGTTCAACATGGTATTCTTTAACGAAACCATATCCTCCGTGAATTTGAACAGCCTCTACAGTTTGTTCCATTGCCACTTTAGAAGCATACAATTTCGCCATAGCACTTGATTGACCATAATCTCTTCCGTTGTCTTTGTCAAGAGCGGCGCGGTATACCAACAATTTAGCCGCCTCAATTTCAGTCGCCATATCCGCCAATTTGAAAGCAATAGCTTGGTGTTTAGAAATTTCCTTTCCAAATGCTTTACGCTCTTTTGAATATGCTAATGACAATTCCAATGCACCTCCAGCAATTCCTAAGGCTTGAGCAGCAATTCCAATTCGCCCTCCAGAAAGTACTTTCATCGCGAATGTAAATCCAAATCCGTCTTCACCAATTCTATTTTCTTTTGGAACTTTTACGTCGTTGAACAACAATGTATGCGTATCACTTCCGCGAATA
>JALQYQ010000024.1 GCA_023262855.1 Crocinitomicaceae bacterium | reverse complement strand
CAATGAATCTGAATCGACCGCGTGGAATGAACCATCGATCAACTCTACTTTCATCGCTTCGATAGGGAATCCAGCAAGTACACCATTTTTCATTGATTCTTTGAATCCTTTCTCTACAGATGGAATAAACTCTCTTGGAATGTTACCACCTTTGATGCTGTTAACGAATTCCAATCCAGTTTTTTCAGCGTTATCTTGTGGAGAAATTTTAACAACGATGTCTGCAAATTTACCACGACCACCAGATTGTTTTTTGTAAACCTCTCTGTGATCAACACCTGCAGTAATGTTCTCACGGTAAGAAACTTGAGGAGCACCTTGGTTTACTTCAACCTTGAACTCACGTTTCAAACGGTCAACGATAATTTCCAAGTGCAACTCACCCATTCCAGAGATAATAGTTTGACCAGTTTCCTCGTCTGTATTAACACGGAATGTTGGATCTTCTTCAGCTAATTTTGACAAACCTACACCTAATTTATCTTGGTCAGCTTGAGTTTTAGGCTCAATAGCGATACCGATAACTGGATCAGGGAAGTTCATTGATTCCAAAATAATTGGAGCATTTTCAGCACATAAAGTATCTCCTGTACGGATATCTTTAAATCCAACTAATGCACCGATATCTCCTGCACCTAACTCATCAATTTGATTTTGTTTATTAGCATGCATTTGGAAAATTCTCGAAATACGCTCTTTATTGTTAGTACGTGTATTCAATACATAAGAACCTGCTGGTAATTTACCAGAATAAGCACGTGTAAAACACAAACGTCCAACGAAAGGATCTGTAGCAATTTTAAATGCTAAAGCAGAGAAAGGCTCATCGTAAGATGGTTGACGAGAAACCTCTTCATCCGTTTTAGGATTGATACCTGTAATCGCTTCAACATCCAATGGTGAAGGAAGAATTTCCATTACCATATCCAACATTGCTTGAACACCTTTGTTTTTGAAAGATGAACCACACATCATTGGAACTACTTTTCCAGAAATTGTTGCTTGACGAAGTGCATCCAAAATTTCACGCTCAGTTAATGAATTCTCATCTTCGAAGAATTTCTCCATCAAAGACTCATCGAATTCAGCAACAGCCTCTAACAATTCACTACGTAATTGACGAGCATCATCAATAATATCAGCTGGAATTTCAACTTCTTGGAAAGTCATTCCCATGTCGCTGTCATTCCAAACAATACCTTTCCAGTTAATCAAATCAACCACACCTTTGAAACCATCTTCTTCACCGATGTTAATTTGTAAAGGCAATGCATGGCTTCCCAACATTTCTTTTACTTGTTTACATACGTTTAAAAAGTCAGCTCCTTGACGGTCCATTTTGTTAACGAAACCAATACGAGGAACATTGTAGTTGTTTGCCAAACGCCAGTTCGTTTCAGATTGTGGCTCAACTCCATCAACTGCAGAGAATAAGAACACCAAACCATCTAAAACGCGTAATGAACGATTCACCTCAACTGTAAAGTCAACGTGTCCTGGAGTATCAATAATATTGATATGATATTTTTGACCTCTGTAGTTCCAACTTACTGTTGTTGCTGCAGATGTAATAGTAATACCACGCTCTTGCTCTTGCTCCATCCAGTCCATAGTTGCACCACCTTCGTGTACCTCACCAATTTTGTGATTCACACCAGAATAATACAAAATACGCTCCGTTGTTGTTGTTTTACCAGCATCAATGTGAGCAGCAATACCGATATTACGGGTAAATTTAAGATCTCTTGCCATATCAATTAAAATCTAAAATGTGAGAACGCTTTGTTTGCCTCAGCCATTCTTAATGTATCTTCTTTCTTTTTGTAGGCAGCACCTTCTTCTTTTGAAGCAGCAATGATTTCAGAAGCTAGTTTTCCAGCCATTGTTTTCTCATTACGTTTACGTGAATAACCTATCAACCATTTCATTGCTAAAGACGCTTTACGATCTTCACGCACAGGAGTTGGGATTTGGAAAGTAGCACCACCTACACGACGGCTACGTACCTCAACACTTGGAGTAACATTTTCCAATGCTTTTCTCCAAACATCTAATCCTTCTTGATCTTCTATTTTTTTATCTACGATATCAATTGCTTCGTAGAAAATTTTAAATGCTAAATTCTTTTTCCCGTCGTACATTAAGTTGTTAACAAATTTTGTTACCACAACATCATTGAACTTTGGATCCGGGAGAATGGCTATTTTTTTGGCTTTTCTTCTTCTCATCTCTTAAAAGCTTTAATTATTTTTGTTTAGGTCTCTTAGTTCCATACTTAGAGCGACGTTGAGTTCTTCCTTCTACTCCGGCTGTATCTTCTGCACCGCGAACGATGTGATAACGAACCCCTGGTAAATCTTTTACTCTACCGCCACGAACTAACACTAACGAGTGCTCTTGTAAGTTGTGACCTTCACCACCGATGTAAGCGTTGACTTCCTTTCCGTTAGTCAAACGCACCCTTGCAACTTTACGCATTGCAGAGTTCGGTTTCTTCGGAGTAGTTGTGTAAACACGTACACATACCCCTTTACGCTGTGGACAAGAATCAAGTGCAGCAGATTTACTCTTCTTCACTACCGCTGTTCTTCCTTTGCGAACTAATTGTTGAATAGTTGGCATAAAATACTCTTAATTTTTATAAATATATAATTGCCCCAAATACACTTTGAGGGGTGCAAAGATAGATAATTAAATTTATAAACCAACCTGTTAATAAAAAAATGTGAAGTTTTTTAACAGAAACCTGTTTACATCTTTCATGTTTTCATCAAATCTCCCTTTTTAACAGGTAATTCAGAACTACAATCTATGCACTACATTAAAGCAAAAATGCCCACCAAAACGGCAGGCATCATTGTTAATAACCTTGGTTAATTACTGACCCAAAAGATAATACAATCCCACTGAAATCATACTCTTAGAATCGCGTGTATATGTTATACCTTCTGTTTTCGTTTTGTTTAAACCGTAGGTATAAGAAGCTCTTAATCCTACTAGCTGGTCTCTAAATTCGAATTGACCGCCCATTCCAAGTTGTGGTCCAACAATACTTCCTCCTTCACCATCTTGCGCAATGAAGCCCCAAGCTCCACCTGCACCGATGTAGAAATTTTGATCATCCATATCTCCGAAGTAAATTTCTGCTAAAACTGGCAACTGAACTCCAAGATATCCACCTATTTGACTGTTGAAATAAAACCCAGCGAAAGGATAAGCTGAAACGGCAAAGTTCGAATTGCGATTGATTTCAAAACCCAAAGACGCCTTGTACACAACACCTGGGACAAATGTAGCGACAGAACTAGATGAAAATTGTGTTTCTTGTTTGTAAAGCCCCATTAATCCTTGAACTCCAAGTCCGTGATAATAATCTTGAGCATTTGAAAATGACGCTGCAAAAAGCGCAAAAGATAGGAAAATCCTTTTCATGATATTTTTTTTAAAAGTTTAGTTGAGACAAACCTAACAAAAAGATTTTACAAGCAAAAAAAGGAGAAAATTTAACATTTCAAAATCCCATTATAATTATTTAGATTTGGGGTCCGTAGAAAATGATTCTTCAACAACTCCTACATTAAGATCTAAGTGATCTTTCTTAGTTCGTACTCTTAAACAAGTAACTCAACCCAACATTTAATATTCCAGCTCTATATTTAGTTACATCCTTTTCTTGAAATGGAAAATAATCGCTATACGGCTGATAAAGCAACTTACCGAATCTTAATTTGAAGATTAGAAAATCACCGTCTAAATCAAAGGAAGTCCCAAATTCGATATTACCAAAAACAGAATGGATCTCATAATAACCAACTAAAAAATCATAAGAACCACCAATTGTAGAAAAAACAGATATCCGATTATTGATATCATATTCTCCTCCTACAAAAATTGGCAAATCAATAAAAAAACCATTCGTTAGGCTTCCATTTCCGGGAATAAGTCCAACTGTTCCTTCAATTCCCGTTATTAATTTTAAAGATTCTCCAAATTCGTGAGAATACCATGTTCGAAATGACGGTCCAACGGTTAGCTTTCTTAAATTAAAAGTATCACTAACCATTTCAGGGTTCACATAACTATTCGTTTCTTTTAAGTAGGTGAAATCATACTTAACCCTGCATGCATTCACCCCAACTGAATAATTAAATTCTTGAGAAAAACAGGCGTTAGTGTAAAAGGCTAAAACAATAGCCAGGGTAATTTTTTTTATCACCTAAAGAAAATTAATTTCTATACAAAGTGCTTTTTACAGCTTTCACAATACGATCTACGTTTGGCAAAGCTTCATCAATTAATGTTGGAGAAAATGCAAATGGTGTATCTGTTTGAGTAACTCGCATAACTGGCGCATCTAAATAATCGAATGCATAGCGCTGTAAATGGTAAGCAATTTCAGATGAGATTGATGCTAATGGCCATGACTCCTCAACTACTACACAACGATTTGTTTTCTTTACAGACTCAACAACGCAAGCATAATCAATTGGACGAACAGTTCTCAAATCGATAATTTCAACAGAAATTCCTTCTTTTGCCAATACTTCTGCTGCTTCATGAGCAACTTTAATAATCTTACCAAAAGAAACAATCGTCACATCATTTCCTTTTCTTTTAATGTCAGCAACTCCAATTGGAATAATGTACTCTCCTTCAGGAATCTCACCTTTATCTCCATACATCTTTTCTGATTCTAAGAATACAACAGGGTCATTGTCGCGAATTGCCGCTTTCAATAAACCTTTCGCATCATATGGTGTAGAAGGTGTAATTACTTTTAGCCCTGGAACATGCGCATAAAATGCTTCAAACGATTGAGAGTGCGTTGCTGCTAATTGTCCAGCAGTACCGTTTCCTCCTCTGAATACAATTGGACAATGATATTGACCTCCTGACATTTGCAACATTTTAGCAGCACTATTAATGATTTGATCAGCCGCCAAAATTGCAAAGTTCCATGTCATGAACTCAACAATTGGTCGCAAACCATTCATCGAAGCACCAACAGCAATTCCAGCGAATCCTAATTCTGCAATAGGCGTGTCAATTACGCGCTTTGGACCAAACTCATCCAGCATACCTTGTGAAACTTTATAAGCTCCATTGTATTCAGCAACTTCTTCACCCATTAAAAAAACACCTTCATCACGACGCATTTCTTCTGACATTGCTTCTCTTAAGGCTTCTCTAAATTGTACTGTTTTCATACTTTATCGACTAATTTTATTCCACAAGTGGACGCCAAAAATAATAATATATGTTGAAAGACAAAAGCCGAAGTTTAAAAGTTCACAATATGATTGAATTCCAATTCACATTATCACATCACCATTCTTCATTATTTCAAGACTCAATTTAAATTATAAAACTTTTCAAACTTGTGTATCTAACATTGCATTGAATGAGAATAATTGTTTTAAATTTGCGCACGATAGAAAATAACGAGAACATGAAAATACTTGTATGTATCAGTAAATCACCAGATACAACTTCGAAAATTGCATTCACAGATAACAACACGAAATTCGATGAGAATGGTGTTCAATATATTGTGAATCCGTATGATGAGTGGTATGCCTTAGTGCGTGCACTTGAAATTAAAGAAACTCTTGGTGGAAACGTAACAATCGTTTCTGTTGGTTCTGCAGCAGATGAAGCGATTATACGTAAAGCATTAGCGATTGGAGCAGATGATGCAGTTCGCATTGATGCTGACCCAACTGATGCATATTACACAGCTGTTCAAATTGCTGAGTACGCAAAATCAAATGGTTTTGACTTAGTGCTAACAGGAAAAGAGACGATTAATTACAATGGTTCTCAAGTTGCTGGAATGATTGCTGAATCTCTTGATTTGCCATTCGTTTCATTAGCAACTAAACTGGATGTGAATGGTTCAACTTTGTCATTAGAAAGAGAAATCGTTGGTGGACTTGAAGTTGTAGAAGTTGCATTACCAGCAGTTGTTTCTTGTGCAAAAGGAATGGCTGAACAGCGTATTCCAAACATGCGGGGAATTATGGCTGCTCGAACAAAACCATTACAAGTTGTAGCTCCTGTAGCTGTTGAAGCATTGACTTCATATGTTTCATATTCAATGCCGAATGCGAAATCAGCTTGCAAAATGATTGATCCAACAAACATGGATGAATTGGTAGAATTGTTACACAACGAAGCAAAAGTTATTTAATAAATCAGATTATGTCAGTTTTAGTATATATTAATAGTAACAATGGATTGCATAAATCTGCTTTTGAAGCTGTTACTTACGGAAAAAAATTAGGCGCTGATGTTACGGTGATTACTTCTGGTAACGCAGACGCAGCAACGCTTGCAACTTTGGGGAATTACGGTGCTACTAAAGTACTTGTTGATCGTTCATTGAGTGGAGATGATGCACAACAATTAACACGTTTAATTGCTTCTGCAGCAACGTCAGTTGGAGCAACAACAATTGTATTCTCCCACGACATTATTGCAAAAGCGGTTGCGCCAAGATTATCAGTTTGTTTAAAAGCTGGGTTAGTTTCTGGTGCGATTGATATTCCAAATGCAGATGGTACGATAAACGTTAACGTATTCTCAGGAAAAGCATTTGGTGCTGTAAAAGTTAATTCAGCGGTTAAAATCATTTCGTTGTTACCAAACAGTTTACAACCTGAAGCAAATGGTTCTGCTTGTGGTGTTGAAGATTTCGCAGGAAATGCAGGTGATTCAAAAATCACAATCGTAAGCACGAAAAAACCTGAGGGTGAAATTCCATTACCAGAAGCTGAATTAGTTGTTTCTGCAGGTCGTGGATTAAAAGGCCCTGAAAACTGGGGAATGGTAGAAGATTTAGCAAAAGCATTGGGTGCAGCAACAGCATGTTCTCGTCCAGTTGCTGATATTGGCTGGAGACCTCACCACGAACACGTTGGACAAACAGGTGTGGCGATTCGTCCAAATTTGTACATTGCAGCTGGAATTTCTGGAGCAATCCAACATTTAGCTGGAGTAAATGGTTCGAAAGTAATTGTGGTAATTAACACAGATGCTGAAGCACCATTCTTTAAAGCAGCAGATTACGGTGTTGTTGGTGATGCATTTGAAGTATTGCCAAGATTGACGGAAGCGGTTAAAAAATTCCGTTCTTCAGGACACTAATATTTAATAGAAATAGTATTTTTACATTGATATTGATGCAGTAGGGAAGCAAAATTGCTTCCCTAATTGTTTCTTGAAACTCGAAGGATTAGTAGAAGGATGGAGAAAATTAAACTTGAAATAGCAGGATTATCTTACAGTCAAACGCAATCTGGAGCATATGCTTTAGTACTTGCGGAATCGGGAGGTAAACGCCAATTGCCAATTATTATTGGTGGATTTGAGGCCCAAGCAATTGCTATCGAATTGGAAAAAATGACTCCAACGCGTCCTTTAACACATGATCTTTTCAAGAATTTTGCTCAATCATTCTCAATCAATGTTACTGAAATCGTAATTTATAATTTGGTAGAAGGTATTTTTTACTCGAAATTAATTTGTGAACGCGATGGACAAGTAACTGAAATTGATGCGCGCACTTCCGACGCTATTGCTATTGGCGTTCGTTTTAATTGTCCGATTTATACTTTCGAAAGTATCTTATCCAGTGCTGGAATTATGATGGATGACAATCAAGAAAAAGAAGATGACGATTTCAATATTGAAGAAGAATTAGAAAAAGCAACTGAAGGATCCCTAGGTTCTTATACAGTTGAAGAACTTGAAGTTCAATTAAGTGAAGCCATAGAAAACGAAGATTACGAACTTGCATCGAGAATTCGTGACGAAATCAACAAGCGTTCTAGTAATTAAACACTTTTAACTATGCTACTCGACTCAGAAAAATCAGCCATCCAAGCAGATAATCAAACAATAAAATATCGCTTGATAGCTATGAGCTTTATGCAGTTTTTCATTTGGGGAGCTTGGTTAATTACAATTGCAAATTATTGGTTTGAAACAAAAAAATGGGGACCAGCAGAGTTTGGAGCAATTTTTTCGACACTTGGACTATCTTCCCTTTTTATGCCTACAATTACAGGAATCATAGCAGATAGATGGGTAAATGCTGAAAAGCTTTACGGAATTTTGCATTTTTTCGGTGGACTTGCACTATTGGGGATTCCATTCGTTAATGATTCTTCCACCTTTTTTTGGTTAATCTTACTAGCAATGATATTTTATATGCCAACAATTGCGTTGTCAAACTCTGTTGCTTATAATGTACTTAAATCGAAAAAACTTGACGTTGTTAAAGTATTTCCACCTATACGTGTTTGGGGAACTATCGGTTTTATCGTTGCCATGTGGACAACAAACCTAACAGGTAACAAAGCATTAGCAGGTCAATTTTACATTGCAGGTTTTGCAGCCATCGCCTTAGCAATTTATTCATTTACCTTGCCAAAATGTAAACCGCAAAAAATAAGTAAAGAAAATGCGACAATCTATGAAACTTTAGGATTAGATGCATTTAAACTTTTTGCAAAATATAAAATGGTGCTTTTCTTTTTGTTCTCAATGTTGCTTGGAGCTGCATTGCAATTAACAAATATGTATGGCGACCTTTACCTTTCTGAGTTTAAAAATGTACCACAATATGCCGACTCATTGGTAGTTAAATACTCAACCATTATCATGTCGATTTCACAAATATCTGAAACGGCATTCATTTTAGCCATTCCCTTTTTCTTAAAACGCTTCGGAATAAAACAAGTAATGCTTATTTCCATGTTTGCATGGGTATTGCGTTTTGGCTTACTAGCATTTGGAAATCCCGCAGAAGGTTTATGGATGATAATTGTTTCGTGCATTGTTTATGGAATGGCATTTGACTTCTTCAATATTTCAGGTTCGCTGTTCGTTGAAACAACTACTGAATCAAAAATTAGATCATCAGCTCAAGGCTTGTTTATGATGATGACAAATGGTGTTGGAGCTATTTTAGGAAGTTATACCAGTGGAATTGTAATTGAAAAGTTCTTTAAACTGGCCGATGGAAGTAATGATTGGCAAAATATTTGGATCACTTTCTCATTGTATGCTTTAGTAGTAGCAATATTGTTTGCCATTTTCTTCAAACACAAACACAACCCAGAAGAAATTCAAGAAATTGCACATTAATTTATGGAATTGATCGATCGGGTATTTTCTATCCATTCTGATGAATCGTTTGAAAAGACGGCACTTGAGGTTTTTAACTTTCAATACCAGCACAATTCTATTTATCGATCTTTTGTTAATTCCATTGGAAAATCAAATCCGATAACATTAGAAGAAATCCCTTTTTTACCCATCGGGTTTTTCAAAACGCATTCAGTCATTTCGTGTGATTCAGAAAATGTTGAGTTAACATTTCTAAGCAGTGGGACAACAGATTCAACACGTAGTAAGCATTTGATTCATTCAGCTTCTATCTATGAAAAATCATTTGAGGCAACCTATCGAAAATACATTGGAAATCCTGAAGAGCAAGTAATTCTTGGACTATTACCAAATTATATCGAACAGGGAAGTTCGAGTCTTGTTTACATGGTTGACAAATTGATTCAGTTGAGTCAATCGAAGCTTTCAGGATTTATGTTGAAAGACTTAGAGAACGTACTATCGATCTATAATAAAGCACTTTCTTCAGGGAAAAAAGTTGTGATTTTCGGCGTTTCCTATGCACTTCTCGACTTAGCAGAAAAGGGAACCGACCTTTCACATGCCCTTATAATTGAAACGGGTGGAATGAAAGGAAGACGCGCAGAATTAACAAAAGAAGAACTTCATCAAGAATTAATGTTTGGATTAAAAGTTCCGTACGTTAGTTCAGAATACGGAATGACCGAACTATTATCTCAAGCCTACAGCAATAAGGATGGTTATTTTACGCAACCCGCTTGGATGAAAATTTTGATTCGTGACACAAATGATCCTTTGAGCTATGTATCAGACGGAAAAACAGGTGGAATAAATGTAATTGATCTAGCAAATATTTACAGCTGCAGCTTTATTGCTACGCAAGATTTAGGGAAAATTGTGGACAATAAATTTCAATTGCTTGGACGATTTGATAATTCTGATATTCGAGGTTGTAATTTAATGATTGAGTAATTCCACGAATTGTTTTACTTTTAGACCAATGAAAACAGCACTTCATCATTTAATTCGTGAAAAGTCGGAAGCAATTTTCGAAAAAGTAATTGCCTACCGTGAACACATGCACATGCATCCTGAATTATCATACCAGGAATTCAAAACCATGGAATACGTTTCTTCAATTTTAACAAAATTGGGGATTGAGCACGAAACTGGTATTGGAACCACAGGTATTGTAGGAATCATTCGAGCAGACCATCACACTGAAGAAATGAAATGTATCGGATTACGCGCTGACTTAGATGCTTTACCAATTCACGAAGAGAACGATATCGCTTGTAAATCAAAAAACGATGGAATTATGCATGCTTGTGGACATGACGTTCACACAGCAATTCTTTTGGGAGCGGCAGAAATAATTCTCGAATTACGAAATGAACTTCCTGCACCAGTTAAATTGATATTTCAACCCGGCGAAGAAAAAAATCCAGGTGGAGCAACGCTGATGTTAAAGGATGGTGTGTTAGAAAACCCACCTGTTTCTGAGATGGTTGCTTTACATGTATTTCCTGATATGGAAGTGGGAAAAGTTGGTTTTAAAGATGGAATTTACATGGCTTCTTGCGATGAAATTCATTTGACCATTAACGGTAAAGGCGGACACGGTGCTACTCCTAATCAATGTATTGATCCAATTATGATTGGTGCCAATATCGTTACCCAATTGCAACAAATTGTGAGCAGAAAATGTGATCCAAAAATTCCATGTGTACTTTCTTTTGGACATTTTGAAGCGCTTGGTGCTACCAATATTATTCCGTCAAAAGCTCATTTGAAAGGAACATTTCGCACCATGAATGAGGACTGGCGAGCAGAAGCATTAGAATTAATTGAAAAACAAATAAAACTTATCGCAGAAAGCAGCGGCGCAACTGTCGAATTAGAAATTAGCAAAGGATATCCTTATTTGGAAAATGATCCAGGTGTCACAGGAAAAATCCGTGAAAAGGCAATTTCCTTTCTTGGACAGGATTTGGTGGAAGAACTACCTATTCGATTAACATCTGAAGATTTTGCATTTTATTCACATGAAGTTCCTGTTTGTTTTTTCAGACTTGGTGTCAGAAATGAAGCAGAAGGCATAACTTATGGTGTTCATCATCCACGTTTTAATATTGATAATCAAGCATTAAAGATTGGAACTCAACTAATGTGTCTAGCTGCATTTTGACGATTATTTTTTTTGTGTATTTAGAATAAAACTCTCAAGGCAATTTTTTTAGCACATATAAAATCGAATAGCTTATGTTAAATAGAATTTTCATTTTCTTGCTTTTTCCTATTCTTGTTATTTCATGCGACAAAGAAAAAAGCGCACAAAAAAAAATAGATGGAACATGGGAAATTATAAGTTACAAGCGAACAGAAGCAAATGGACTTAATTTTTATGCGAGTGTTTCAGGCGAAATGAACTTTACAAGTGTTGATCATTTTAAAGAAAATTCACTTTACTCATCCAACGTTACTTATTCGTTTGATGCTGAATCAGGGTATTTTTACGAAAACGGCAGAATTGAAATGATTGATAAAGGCCGTTACATGAATGTGATAAAAATGAATTCTTCCAATCTTCCAATCGATACAATTAAGTACCGAATCTTAGTATCAACCAATACTGACTTACAACTAGAATTTAGTGATAACGTCAGTCGCGTACATAACTTTATTTTTAAGAAGAAAAAATGAGACGGCATTAATTTGCCATCTCACTCATAAATTTTATGCGCATTAAACGAAGTTCTTCTTCAGTGTAATCCCCATCAAATTCTTCGTATGCTTGTGCGATTTCATCCGTTTCTGCTTCGGAGAAATACTCATATATTTCCTCTTGGTTATCCGCATCTAGAATATCATCGATGTAATAATTGATATTGACACGTGTTCCGGAAGAAACAATTGCTTCAATTTCTTCAATTACCTCATCTATTGATTTGCCTTGTGCACGACCAATATCTTCCAATGGAAGTTTACGATCTATATTTTGAATCAATTGAACTTTTAAGCCAGATTTGTTGACTAACGATTTAACGACCATATCTTGAGGACGTTCGATGTCATTTTCCTCAACATATTTTTGGATTAGCGCTAAAAAAGGTGCCCCATAGCGAGAAGCTTTTCCGGTACCAACACCTTGTATGTTTGTCAATTCATCCATTGTGATCGGATATTGAAAACACATATCCTTTAGCGATGGCTCTTGGAAAATCACAAAAGGTGGAATGTTCTTTTGTTTCGAAATCGATTTGCGTAAATCAACCAAAAGATCATACAAAACATCATCAAATGCTCCTCCTTTTCCACCTACGTTTATTCCGGCATCATCGTCATCAGTATTAGAGAAATCATGTTCTTTAATCAAACTAAACGACTGAGGATTGGCAAGAAAAGCTTTACCTTCATCTGAAAGTTTTAAAGTTCCATAGGTTTCAATGTCCTTGTATACAAGGCCTGCAACAATCACCTGGCGAATTACGGCATTCCAAAAATGCTCATCACGCTCTTTTCCACATCCAAAACCAGGAAGCAAATTATGCTTATAACTTTTAATGTCAGACGTTACATTTCCTGATAAATAAGCGCAATAATGTTTTGCTTTTTGCATTTCTTGCAAATCTTGCACAGCATTCAACAACATTAAAACGAATTCCTTTCCTTCACGTCGCTCTTTCGGGTGTTTACAATTGTCACAGTATTCATTACATCCTTTTTCATCGAACGTCTCCCCAAAATAATGAAGAATAAACTTACGGCGACAAACAGAAGTTTCTGCATACGACACGATTTCACTTAAGAGCTGTTTGCCAATTTCTTGTTCAGCAACTGGCTTGCCTTGTAAGAACTTTTCTAATTTTTCAATGTCTTTGTAACTATAAAAAGCAACACACTCACCTTCTCCTCCATCGCGTCCTGCGCGTCCAGTTTCCTGGTAATAACTTTCCAATGATTTCGGAATATCATGGTGAATCACATAACGCACATCTGGCTTGTCAATTCCCATTCCAAACGCAATTGTTGCAACAATTACATCTGCTTCTTCCATAAGGAACATATCCTGATGTTTCGCTCGTGTGTGCGCATCCAATCCTGCATGATATGCTAAGGCATTAATTCCATTGACTTGCAACAGTTCAGCTAATTCTTCAACCTTTTTTCTGCTTAAACAATAGATAATACCGCTTTTACCTTCTTTCGTGCGTATGTATCGAATGATTTGCTTTTCAACTTCACGTTTCGGGCGAATCTCGTAATATAAATTATCTCGGTTGAAAGATGATTTGAAAACTACAGCATCCAACATGTTCAAGTTCTTTTGAATATCATATTGAACCTTTGGTGTAGCTGTTGCGGTTAAGGCAATAATTGGAACATTTGAAATTTTCTCAAAAATCTCTCTTAGTCTTCTGTATTCAGGTCTGAAATCATGTCCCCACTCAGAAATACAATGAGCCTCATCAATTGCAAAAAATGAAATATTGACCGACGTTAAAAAATCAATGTTCTCTTGTTTTGTGAGTGATTCAGGCGCAACATATAATAATTTTGTTTTGCCATCCTGAATATCCTGCTTCACCTTGGTAATTTCGGTTTTGGTCAAAGAGGAATTCATGAAATGAGCCACTGCTTCATTATCGCTCACATTTCGAATTGCATCCACCTGATTTTTCATCAACGCAATCAAAGGTGAAACGACTATAGCTGTCCCTTCTTTTAACAAGGCTGGAAGTTGGTAACACATTGATTTACCACCACCAGTTGGCATTATAACAAATGAATTGTTTCCTTCTAAGACATTTGTTATAATACTTTCTTGTTTCCCTTTAAAGCTATCGAATCCAAAATATTTGCGAAGTGCATCTTTAAGATCGTTATCTGCCATCAATTGGTATTTAGAATACTTTTCCTAAGTTAATAAAAAAGTAGCACGAATTTAAGCATTTAGAAACATTTTTATATTAATCTGTTCATTAATAACCAAAAAATAAGACGAATAAAAAAATTAACGCTATAAACGCAAAATGCATTCAGATTAACTTCGAATGATTACTTTTGCAAACGGTATGAGTGAAGAAAAAAATATGTCATTTTTGCAGCATCTTGAGGAATTGAGATGGCGATTAGTGCGTATTTCTATTTCAATTATCGTTGTTGCAACCGTCTTGTTTTGGAACCAAGATTGGATCATGCGCTATTTCTTTCTTTCAATGAAGGAAGAAGACTTTATAACATTCCGTGTTTTCTGTAAATACCTGAATGTATGCGTTGGTGAAATTCCAGTTAGCTTTCAAAGTACTACCATGTCTGGACAGTTTAGTTATGCCATGATGATGAGTATAATGGGTGGAATTGTTATTTCTTTCCCGTTTATTTTTTATCAATTATGGGCGTTCGTAAAACCAGGACTTAAACAAAAGGAAAAAACTGTTGTGAAAGGCATTGTGTTTTACGTTAGTATGCTTTTTTTCTTCGGTATTCTATTTGGTTATTTTGTAATTGCTCCATTAACTGTTCAATTTTTTGGTGCATATCAAATATCGAATGAAATTAAAAATGATTTCACGATTAGTTCTTATTTGAGCACCATTTTGTCCACTGTTTTTTATTCTGGATTACTGTTCTTATTGCCAGTCGTTACTTATTTGTTTACTAAACTGGGAGTAATCACTTCTGCTTTCTTAAAAAAGTATAGAAAACATGCTATAGTAGGTGTATTAATTTTATCTGCTGCAATCACACCTCCAGACGTTTTATCACAAATTTTGGTGTCAATTCCAATCATCATTTTATATGAAGTCGGCATTCTTGTATCTAAACGTGTTGAAAAGAATATGAAAAAAGACAGTATCGTTAAATAAGTCGAATAATCAATTTGATTAATTTAGTGGGACTGAACATACATGAAAAAGTACACTCTTCTCCTTCTTATTCTCATTTCTCTTGCCTCATTTGGTCAACAAACAAAGGTGAAAGGGATGGTTTGGGACGCAGTAAATAATCAGCCAATGCCTTTCGTAAAGGTTCAATTTCAAAACTCAAAAATTGGAACATTAACTGATACATTAGGACAATTTTACATTGAAACGTATTACGCAACTGACTCCCTCGTGTTTTCATCCGTTGGGTACATGACGTACACCTATAAAATCATCAAAGATCAAGAACAAGAAATTATTGTTCGAATGACAAATAGCGTGACCGAAATGGACGAAGTAAAAGTGCTTCCTCCAGATGAATTTCCGTCAACAACATTACACAAACGAGTTATTGCGAACAAGTACATAAATAACAAGGAAAAATTGCTTTCCTATGAATACGAACTTTACAATAAAATTCAACTTGATCTAAACAATATTGGCGACAAATTCACTGATCGTGATATCGTCAAACGCTTAGATTTAGTTATGGAATACTTAGATTCAAGTGACAATGGAACAAATTATCTTCCTGTCATTTTAAGTGAATCAATTTCCAAATTCTATTTTAAAAACAATCCTAAAAAAAGAAAAGAGATTGTGAGTGCTACACGTATTACCGGTATCGACAATCTTCAAATGAATCAATTTTTAGGTGATATGTATTTGGATATTAATGTTTATGACAACACAATAAATCTTTTTAACAAATCATTTGTCAGTCCAGTATCCAATTTCGCACGCAGTTATTATCGTTTTTATTTAGAGGATTCGGCATTTATCGATAATCAATGGTGCTATAAATTAAGATTCAAACCGAAACGAACTGGTGACGCTACCTTTGAAGGGGAAATGTGGATCCACGATACAACTTACGCGGTAAAACAAATTAGTGCAAACATCTCTCCTGGTGCAAACATCAATTACATTCAAGATTTATACTTCGAACATCACTTTGATCAAGTTGCGAATGAAGTTTGGATGTTAACAAAAGAAAAAATGATTGTTGATGTAAAAATCACAAAAAACACTGGGGTCTATGGTTTTTACGGCCGTAAATTGTCGACCCGAAAGGATTTCGTGATTAATGAAGATCATCCAGCAGATTTTTATAAAGCGGATAATACAGTCGAAATACTAGATAGTGCAAAATTCAGAGATGATGCCTATTGGATTTCACATAGGCATGAACCTTTATCAATACAAGAGGTTGGAATTGACAATATGATAGATTCTCTCAATGAAGTTACTTTCTTTAAAGCATTGAAAAATCTAACCTATTTTGCCTCAACAGGCTATTACCCACTCGGGAAAGTAGAATTAGGGAGTGCATTTAGTTTAGTTAGTTTTAATCCCGTTGAGAATCTCAGAACTGCTCTGGCTTTGCGTACCTCCAACAATTTTTCAAGACGATTGGAATTAGGCGGTAAGGTTGCATATGGGTTTGGTGATGAACGATTCAAATACGGCGCAAATATTCGATACAATATCACACCAAAGAAACGTGGTATGCTCACAACTTTTTACCGTTACGATATCGAGCAAATCGGACAATCGCCAACCGCTGCGGCAATTGGATCTACATTTGGAACTCTTTTCAGAACTGGACCTTTGGATAAATTGACCATGGTTCAAAAGGCGGGAATCAACTTAGAAAAAGATGTCAAAAAGGATTTGATTTTATATGGTGGATTTGAATGGAAACAGTTCACGGCCTTAGGATTAGCGAATTACGTTAAATTTAACCCTAGTTTAAATACATATGACACCTTAGGGAAAATTACCTCCAGTGAATTCATTGCTCGAATTCGTTGGACAAAAAACGAAGAGTTTATTTCTGGATCATTTGATCGAACAAGTGTAGGTTCAAAATATCCTATTTTATCGCTTCAGGGTATTTTTGGTGTCAAAGGTTTATTTGGTGGTAATTACAACTATCAAAAAATTGAATTCATGATGGAACACAGTCGCCAAATTGGTGTACTGGGCCGCATTCGATACGGTGCCAATGCGGGTTATGTCTTTGGAACAACAGCTTATCCCTTTCTAAAAGTCCATGAAGGAAATCAATCTTATTGGTTACTAACATCCACTTTCAACAAACTCAATTATTTCGAATTCATTTCCGACAAATATGTTGGTGGATTTGTTGAAAATCATTGGGAAGGTTTGTTATTTGATCGTATTCCGCTAATCAAAAAACTGCAATGGCGTTTGGTTACCACGGGAAGAATAACTTATGGAGCAATTTCCTCTCGACATTCCTCAGAAATGATTTTACCATCCTTTACGAAACAATTTGGCAATGTTCCATACGCAGAACTGGCTGTTGGAATTGAAAATATTTTCAAAGTTGGTCGTGTAGATCTAGTTTGGAGAGTAACCCATCTTGATCCTGGAATGAGTCCCTTGGGAATTCGTGCACGTTGGGCATTAAACTTTTAAGTATTACATTTGTATTGTGAAATTACACACCAGTCATATTAAAAAATCCTACAAAGGAAGAGATGTTGTAAAAGGGGTTACAATCGAAGTTAATCAGGGAGAAATTGTTGGTTTACTTGGTCCAAATGGTGCTGGAAAAACAACCTCATTTTATATGATTGTTGGACTTGTAAAGCCAGATGAAGGAACCGTTTATTTGGATGATACAGATATTACCTATTTCCCGATGTACAAACGATCTCAATTAGGAATTGGGTATTTACCGCAAGAGGTTTCTGTTTTTCGAAAATTAAGTGTTGAGGATAACATCATGGCCATTTTAGAAATGACTGACATGACCAAGGATGAACGAAAAGAAAAACTTGAGCAACTGTTGGAAGAATTTCATCTCACGCATGTTCGAAAAAATTTAGGTAATCGTTTATCTGGAGGTGAAAAGCGAAGAACAGAAATTGCACGTGCATTGGCAACGAATCCTAAGTTTGTTTTGTTGGATGAGCCATTTGCGGGTGTTGATCCAATTGCTGTGGAAGACATTCAAAGCATTGTTTCTGAGTTACGCAAGCGCAATATTGGTATTTTGATTACTGATCACAACGTTCAAGAGACATTATCCATCACAGATCGTGCTTACCTTCTATTTGAAGGGAGCATTTTAAAGTCAGGTACAGCAGAAGAATTAGCAGCTGACGAACAAGTTCGTCGGGTTTATTTGGGACAAAATTTTGAACTTAGAAAAAAATAATTTCTCATTTCAGTAAAAAATCATAAATTTATCCACTATTTAATTAGAGCGGAAATTTTTAAACACTATTTATATGAAAACCATTAAGCAAATACTACCACTTTTTTTATTAGCCACTTTGTTTTTAGGCTTTACTGCTTGTAAGAAAAAATGCGTTGTGGAGACAGATGATACGAACAATGGGGCGATAATTAGCGGAGTTGTTTTTTACCCGGCGTCTGGTAACTTAACACCAAGTATGGGAGGGAATTATGTGATCAATGCAACCCACCCCTATGCTAATGAATTTCAAATTCGAATGAATGATGGTGATAAAGTAGATGTGAATTATTCAAATTATACAATACTATGTTATCCAATTACAGCAAATTGCAGTGCTTCATATGATCGCACAGTAACAATTGATGACGCTAATCAGACAGTAGTTTATAAAATTGTTGTGACGCAATGCGAAAGTTGCCCAGAGAAATACTTAACTGAAAATTATGTTTTAGTACCTGCATTCCCTTCTAACTATGCAGTTAGCTACGATGTTTCATACGTAACAAAATAATTTCGTTCAAATAATAGTTAAAAGACTGGTTTTAAAGCCAGTCTTTTTTTTGCGCCAAACTTTCATTCATAAAAAAAGGCCATCGAAATGATGACCTTGATTTTTAAAGGGGGTGATAGATTATTTAGACGCTAAATCTGAATTTTCTACTTGGTTTACGCTTCCATAGGCATCGCAATGTCCTCCTTTGGATGATCCACAAGCTGTCATAGCTAGTGACAATAACATCCCCACAAGTGTCAAGGTCAAAATTTTCTTCATTGTTGTTTGTTTTTATTAATAAGGTCTTTCATGTTCGTGCGAAAATACAATATTTTATACCGTAATTCCAAAAAATATTATTCACAATTCATTATTAATCGTTTGAAATAAAGTAATTTCCAACTCGTTTTGTTAATGATGCGGACATTTTTACTCATTTTTTCACTTTTTTTGACTCTCAGTGCTTTTTCACAAAAGGACTACATAGTTGTATTTAAATCAATCGAATACCAGACGATAAAAAAGAATGTTCCGACTTCATTCAAGGATAGCGCTACCGCAGTGAATTATTTGCGTGACTTTCAATTGTATGCTATTAAAAAAGGTTATTTGTTAGCCTCCTTCGATTCTTTACAATTTTCCAACAAACAAGTGAGCGTGGCTTTTATATGTGGAGAACAATTCAAATCGATTGACATTATCACAAACAAGCAAACACAGAAATTTCTAAAACGTGTATCAAAAATCAACGAAAAGGCACTTACCCATGTTCCGTTCACTCCAACAGAAACGAATCGAATTTTAAAAAGCATCTACAATTCTGCAACAGAGAATGGCTATCCCTTTGTAAAGGTTTATTTTGACAGTATAACTTATAATGAAAAAGCAGTGTCAGCTAAATTAAATGTAAATCTTGGCGATAAATTCACGTTTTCAAAAATCCACCTGAAAGGAGATAGCTCAATTTCTGAATTATTTATCTCTAGCTTACTCGATATAAAAATGGGGGATGTCTATGATGAATCAAAGCTTCAACTGATTTCAACCAAAATCAAACAATTAAATTTCATCAAGGAAATTAAACCACACGAATTATTATTCACACGTGAGGGAGTTGAATTGTTTCTGTATTTAAATTCAGTTCCAGTAAGTTCAATAAATGGAGCTGTTGGACTTCAACCAAATACCGTTTCAAAGAAACTTAGTTTAACCGGAGATTTAAGCTTAAAACTTCTCAACATATTAAAACGAGGAGAATCACTCAATCTAAATTGGAAAAGTATACAAGCACAAACCCAATCACTTGACGCAAAGATTAACTACCCATTTCTTTTCAAAACACCTTTTGGTATTGACGGCCAATTTCACTTGTACAAAAGGGATACATCCTTTTTAGAGCTAAAAAGCACCATTGGCGTACAGTATTTTCTCAAAGGCGGAAGCTATTTAAAAGCATTTTATCAAAATGCATCTTCTTCAGTATTGGACGGTGGAAAAAACAACCCTTCTTTTGTTAATCTAAAAAGTGTTTCGACAAATGCTTACGGAATTGCTCTTTTCAGAAGGCAATTGGATTATGTTCCAAATCCGTCCAAAGGATTCGCACTTACTATAGAAGCTGCCATCGGAACACGAAAAAAACTAGCTATTGATACAATCCCGGAAGTAAAAACAACCACATACAGGGCAAACTTTCAATTGGACTGGTTTCTTCAAATTTCGAAAAGAAATGTACTTCATTTTGCCACAAATACTGCTTTTTATATTGCGCCCGAAATCTATCAAAATGAAGCTTACCGATTTGGAGGACAAACTAGTTTTAGAGGATTTAACGAAGAAGAATTGTACGCAACAACACGTTCAATTGTGAGTATTGAATACCGATTCTTACTTGATCGTAATTCACATTTGTTTGCATTCTTTGATCAAGCATTTTATGAAAATACAACAAGCACTTACATCAATGACCATCCTTTTGGTTTTGGAACTGGTTTTTCCTTTGGTACCAACATTGGAATTTTCTCAATTTCCTATGCACTTGGAAAACAATTTGACAACCCAATTTTAATGCGCAACGGAAAAGTTCATTTTGGATATATCGCTTATTTCTAAAGTGGAAATATCAAGGAAATCGTTTAAATCTTAGAAAATTGACTGAAGAATAATCCGAATTATTGTCTTCTTTGCTGCATCACCGAACGAATCTCTTTCATAAATTCAGATGCATAAACAAAGTTTAAAATCTCAGGGTTTTCAGTGGTAATAATTGATTTATTATCACCTTCCCACCAATTTTTACCCTGATGAATGAACATTACACTATCACCAATTTCAATAACTGAATTCATGTCATGCGTAATAACAACTGTCGTGATGTTGTATTCGTAGGTAATTTCTTTTATCAAACCATCAATTACGATTGACGTTTTTGGATCTAACCCTGAATTGGGCTCATCACAAAACAAGTATTTAGGATTCATCGCAATCGCACGCGCAATCCCAATACGTTTTTGCATACCACCAGAACATTCTGATGGGAATAATTTATTCGTTCCTGCAAGATTTACGCGATCTAAACAAAAATCGGCGCGGTCTTGCATTTCTTTCTTCGACATTTTTGTAAACATCGTTAAAGGAAACATGACATTCTCTTCCACTGTCATTGAATCAAACAGTGCTGAACCTTGAAAAAGCATTCCGATTTCTTGGCGAATTTCTTTTCGTTGCAAACGATTCATGGACGAAAAATCTCTTCCATCAAATAAAATCTGTCCATTGTCCACTTCATGCAGTCCAACAATGCATTTAGCAAGTACCGATTTCCCTTGTCCTGATTGACCAATAATCAAATTAACTTTTCCTTTTTCAAAAGATGTATTGATATCAAACAAAACTTGCTTGCTACCAAACGATTTATTGACGTTTACAATCTCGATCATAGCAACATCAATTGAGTAAGAATAAAATTGGCAATCAAAATTGCAATCGAACCACTAACTACTGCTTGTGTTGAAGAACGTCCAACATCCAATGCTCCTCCTTTTGTGTAATATCCATAAAACGAAGCAATAGAAACAATCAAGAAGCCGAATACAATTGTTTTCGTTAATGCATAGACCACATTGTAAACTTCAAAAAAGGAACGAATACCTAGAATATAGGTTTCTGTGGTTAATAAACCAGATAAGGTCAATGCTAACCAACCTCCGATTAGACTTAGTCCCATCGAAAAAATCACCAGGATTGGAAAGAAAAATACTGCAGAAACGATTTTTGGTAAAACTAGAAATGTTAACGAGTTAACACCCATTATTTCAAGCGCATCAATTTGTTCTGTAACGCGCATTGTCCCAATCTCAGAGGCTACATTCGAGCCAACTTTACCAGCCAAAATCAAGGAAATGATTGTTGGAGAAAATTCCAAAATTGTACTTGATTGTGTGATGTATCCAACTGTATAATCAGGCAACAAAGGATTATCAATATTTGATGCAGTTTGAAGTGCAATAACAGCTCCCATAAAGGTTGACATCAGAGCAACTATCGGAATAGAATTAATCCCAATTATCTCGAATTCAGTAAAAACGCGCTTACGGAAAATCTTCATCTTTTCAGGTCGTGAAAACACAACACCGAGCATCAAAATGTACTTACCAATATTCGAAATTACCTTCATTGGGTGCTAAGTTAATTCTTATTTCTTTCATTCACATTGATAAGCTGAAAACTTTATCAAGATTGAATGTTGATTTCCTGTAATTTTAAGGTGTGAAAAACGCAAAATTAACCAAAAGAGAACAAGTTACGGAAGCATTTAAAAAGTACCTTCCTGAAGCCTTCGTTCCCATAGTTGTTGATTTATTTATGCAATCCTCAGTTCGTTTTAAAATTGTGAATGGAAGGAAAACAAAATTGGGCGATTTTAGAGCTGGAATAAATGGTGAAAAACACCAAATCACCGTGAATGGCGACATGAATCCATATTCTTTTTTGATCACAACATTGCATGAATTTGCACATTTAAATACCTTCAATACCTATCAAAATCGTGTTGCTCCACACGGAGAAGAATGGAAAAATGCTTATCGACAACTTTTATTGCCGGTCATTCAAAGTGGTCATTTGCCAAAAGATATTGAGCGCGTTTTAATGAATTCTTTGGTGAATACGAAAGCCTCTTCTTGCTCTGATATTCATTTATCACGCGTGCTACAAACGTATGACAAACCAAAAGAAGGCGTTGAAATTTTAGAACGATTACCAAAAAATTCTACCTTTGCTTTAAACGGAAGACAATTCGTGAAAGGTCCTTTACGACGAAAGCGCTATATCTGTGAAGAAGTTAAATCGAAACGTTCATTTTTAGTTAGCGCTTTAGCACAGGTTTATCCAATTGAAATAAAAAAACAAGATGAAAGATAATTATTGCATAATAATGGCAGGTGGTGTTGGAAGCCGCTTCTGGCCAATGTCAACTCCCCAAAAACCTAAACAATTTTTAGATGTACTTGGAATTGGTAAATCACTCATTCAAATGACCTATGAGCGCCTGTTGTTAACAGCACCAAAAGAGAATATATATGTCCTAACGAACACAAGTTATGCTCAACTTGTCAAAGAACAATTACCCGATTTAACGTATGATCAAATTCTTACAGAACCAAAACGTAAGAATACAGCTCCTTGCATCGCTTATGCTGCAGCGAAAATTCAAGCATTGAATCCAAATGCGACAATGATTATTTCTCCAGCAGATCATTTGATTGTAAGAGAACAACGTTTCACAGAAATCGTGGCAACTGCAATTAAACGCGCAAACGAAGAAGAACGCTTAGTAACGCTTGGAATTCAACCAACTCGTCCTGACACCGGTTATGGCTATATTGAATTTGATAATTCTGCGGCTGTTCAGGCAGGAGAAGTGACCGAGGTAAAACAATTCCGTGAAAAACCAGATCTAGCAACGGCTGAAGCATTTTTGAAAAGTGGAAATTTCTATTGGAATTCAGGAATATTTGTTTGGAAAACAAGTAGTATTTTAAATTCTCTTGAATCTTATCAACCAGCTCTTCATGAGTTGTTTGCGGGTGATTTAAGTCATTACAACACCCTCACAGAGCAAGAAAAAGTAAACTATTGTTTTGAAACCTGTGAGGACATTTCAATTGATTTTGCTGTAATGGAACATGCGAACAATGTTGATGTTGTATTAGCAGATTTTGATTGGAGCGATCTTGGAACTTGGGGAAGTTTAAATACCCATTTGAAAAAAGACGAAAACAATAATGCGGTTGTCGGAACGAACGCACACTTGTTCAATTCATCCAATTGTTTGGTTAACATCCCTCACAATAAATTAGTCCTTTTGGATGGACTCAACGATTACATTGTTGTTGAATCCGATAATATGTTAATGGTTTTAAAAGCTGAAAACGAACAAGAACTTAAAAACTACTTGAAACAAGTAGAAGGTAAAAGTCCTCAGTTTTTTGATAAATAATCAACAAAAAAAGGGATTGAAATTCAATCCCTTTTTTAATGTTAGTGTTTTTTCATTTCTTCTCGCTCCCAAGCTCGATACAGGTCAAAATAACTTTTAGTTTCTACAACAACTGCCCCACCAAGTGTATCTCCGTACTTTGCAGGAAGTCCGCCTGTATAAACCATCATTCTTCCGATTGCACAACTTGGAACATTGTAAACTTCATTGCTTTTTACACCATCCAACATGTAAATCATATCTCCTTTACGAGCACCTCTGAACATTAACTGCCCATCTTCATCTTTTCTAACTTCAGAAGAAAGTGTAGTTGCTAAGTCAGAAACACTAAATTTCACAGGACTTTGCTCTATTTCTTCCGCAGTTAACTCTTTGATGGGTAAAGAACCATATTCCAATTTCATTCGTTTATTGTTAGCGACAACAATTACAGCGTCAAGCATTTTTGGATCAGCAGTGAATTTGATTAAGCCAGCTTGACATATTCCATCCATTGGGATTTTTACTGGGATGTTTGGCATTGTGTCGCCTTGAAACTTAATGTTTAAGGTATAATCTCCAGCTGGAATTGCACTAATACGAAATCTGCCATCTGGATCAACCAACGCTTGGTACTTTTTATCTTGGTCAACAATAAAAGCAACCGCTCCATAGGCCATTTCTCCTGTTTGTTCAACTTGAACTGTTCCTACAACTTCTCCTGTTGCGCTTTGAGCGTTTACTAACTGATTTGCTAATAAGCACGCTATGATCATTATTTTTTTCATGGCTATTAATTTAATTGTTTCCCTTTGGATGCAAGACAATAATTAATTCCATAAAAAAAGGTTCTCGAAATTTGAGAACCTTTTCAAAATTATTTATAATTGCTTATAATTCAGCACTTGAGCAAGGAAATGCTCTGTCAACTTTTTTAAACAATCCTTGTAAAACTTTTCCTGGACCAACTTCGATTAACTCTGTAGCACCATCAGCAATCATTTGATTCATCGTTTGTGTCCAACGCACTGGAGCTGTCAATTGAGAAACTAAATTCTTCTTAATTTCTGCTGGATCTGAAATAGCTGAAGCTGTCACGTTTTGATACACAGGACAAATTGGTTGACTAAATTCAGTTGCTTCAATTGCTGCGGCAAGTTCTTCTCTTGCAGGTTCCATTAATGGTGAGTGAAATGCTCCACCAACTTGAAGAATCATTGCTCGTTTTGCACCCGCTTCAGTTAATTTAGCACAAGCCGTTTCAACAGCAGGTACAGCTCCGGAAATTACTAACTGCCCCGGACAATTGTAATTTGCAGCAACAACAACACCATCAACTTCAGAACAAATTTTTTCAACTACTTCATCTTCTAAACCAAGAATAGCAGCCATGGTTGAAGGTTCAACTTCACAAGCTTTTTGCATAGCAAGTGCACGCTGATAAACCAGCTTCAAGGCATCTTCAAATTTCAAGGTTTTGTTAGCTACTAAAGCTGAAAATTCTCCTAGTGAATGTCCTGCAACCATATCTGGACGAAATGACTCGCCTAAACAAGCAGCCAAAATTGTTGAATGTAAGAATATCGCAGGTTGTGTAACTTTCGTTTGTTTCAATTCTTCATCTGTTCCTTCGAACATGATTTTCATAATATCAAAACCTAACACTTCATTTGCTTTTTCAAACAATTCTTTTGCTAAGGTTGAATTATCGTATAGGTCTTTACCCATTCCTGAGAATTGAGCTCCTTGACCAGGGAAAACATATGCTTTCATAAGTATTCTTTTGAATTTGTCGACAAAAATAATCAAAGTTCACAAGTAGACATAAAAAAAGCCCCGCATTTGCGAGGCTTCCTTTTCCATTGAGAAAATTATTTTCTAACAATCAATTTTTGAGTTGAAACTGTTCCGTTCACAGAAACATTTACCATGTATGCACCGTTGCTAATTGCATCAGTGTTAATAGTTACGTTTTGTGTTCCGTTAACTGTTCCTAAAGCGTTTGAATAAACAACTTTTCCTGAAAGATCTGTAACAGTAATAGCTACATCTGCTTCATTTGTTAATTCGATTGCAACATTCGTTGAAGATGCAGCTGGGTTAGGATAAACCGCAACTGAAGAAAGTCCTTCAATTTCATTCACAGATGACTGATCTCCCATTTTCAAACGAATAGCGAAAGCATTACCATTTGAGTATGAAGTTGCAGTTGGATCTGGAATATTAACCATACTTGCATACCAAGGTTGTGGAACTGATTGATCATCAAATACACGAATTGGAGTAGATCCTGAAGTGTTCATTGGACGAACAACTGCGTAGTAAGCACCTGCTGGCAACGAAATTGGTTGAGGGAATGCAACCCCAATAATTCCTGCATCGATGTGAGCTTGAGCTACTTCAAAAATGTCACTTTCTGCAGTATTTCCATTTAAATCACCGAAAGGAGTTAAAGCGTCTGCCAAGAAAGAAGCAGTATCTACAATTGAAATTTGTACCTCAGCACCAGCAACTGTTGAAGAAGTAATTGCGATTTCAAAACCAGAAACTAAATTAGTAGCAGCACGCAAATGGTACATTGTAGCTAAATATGTATCAGCTGGTTCACCGAATGACTCAGAACCAAAAGAACTTAATTGTTGATTTGCTGCTGGGTGAATTCCAATTCCATCTTGAGAGTACAAGTTGTCAGTAATTGCAAAGTTTCTCAAAGAAGTGTTGTTTGCAAAGTTAGCACCTGCAGTTTCTGCAGTTGAAGTTACTGTGTAAACACCATTGTAAGTTCCAACAGCTAATGTTGGCGTTTCAACGTTTGAATAAGAAATTGTATCACCTGATACAACAGTTCCTAAACTGAAGTTTGAAGAGAATGAACCAAAATTCGCTACAACTTGAACGTTGTTTTGATCATTAACACCGAAGTTAACTACATCACCACCAACTTCATAAGAAGCATCTACTTGATCCAATGGAGTTCTACCATATTCAATTCCTTCATTATTAACACCTGCAATGTATGCATAACTGTTTTTTACGTCATCAGCTGGTTGATCAATGATTTTTACATCATCTACCATCCACGCGTAATCCCAAGATCCCATGTATCGGAAACGCACCAATACACTTGCTTGACCACCTGCTGCAGGTAAACCTGAAATTAAGTCATTTGTAATGTTAACTGAAACAATTTCTTCGTAAGGTACAGAAACTGGACGACCAACATTGATCGGGAATTGAGACCAAGTTGTTCCACCATCATTACTAATTTCAACAATCGTTTGAGTTGTTTGCCAAATACGTAAACGTTGAGCAAATTCTAATACAACATGAGAATATGCAGACAAGTTGATTGGCGTTGCTGTCGTGATGAACGCATCTTGTGTTCCACCGTTTGAACCAACTGCATCTGAATCGAACATTGCGTATCCGTTTTCATTAGAAACTGTAATCGCTGTCTCTGTCCAAGTTCCAGTATTGTAACCAGCAGTAGTATTTGCAACGTTTGTGATTACCCAATCTTGTAAATCAGCAGTGTTGTTTGAAATATCCCATTGAGAAGCATTCGAAAAATCGTTACTCCAGATAATTACTTTTTCAGTAGCTTCTGAAACTGGTTTCGATTTGTATTCTGCGCTTACATCTCCAATTCTAGATTTGTATTCGTTGTTTACTTTTTGTGCATTAACTGCTAAAGTTGCCAATGAAAACAAACCAATAATGTATACTTTTTTCATTAAAATAGTTTTATATGTTTGGCGTAAAAATAGAACATCTATTTGAATTAATCAAATTGTTATTTACTAGAAGCTTGAAATCTTTTAATAACTGAGATTATGAAGTCTAAAAACGAAAAATCCCAAGCATCAAAGACACCTGGGACTTAACTTCTTTTAGAAGGTGGAAGCCAATCTAAAAGTTTTTTAAAAAGAAAAAGCCCCAGTAAAACTGAGGCTTTTTGTACTCGGAGCGGGACTTGAACCCGCACGCCCATACAGGCACAGGATTTTAAGTCCGGCGTGTCTACCAATTCCACCATCCGAGCGGACTTGAGCGGGAGACGAGATTCGAACTCGCGACCCCAACCTTGGCAAGGTTGTGCTCTACCAACTGAGCTACTCTCGCAATTTAGTATTTCAAACCGCTTTAGAAAGCCGTTGCTTTCACTTGTAACGGGCGACAAATGTATAAAGTATTTCTAAAAATACAATACTCTTTGCAATATTTTTTTCGAAGTTTTTTTATCCTCCTGTTAACTTCTTGATTTCGTTGAGTTTCATCAAAGCCTCAACCGGTGTTAAGGTGTTAATATCGATGGAAACTAATTCCTCATGAATCTGCTCTAAAACAGGATCATTCAGCTGAAAGAAACTTAACTGCATATTTTCCGATGCGATTGCCTCTTTTACTTTCGTTTTCATTTGTTGCTTACCTCCGCCGATTTCGTGCGACTTTTCAAGCTCTTTTAGCATCATTTCTGCGCGCGCTAAAACCTGTGATGGCATACCCGCCAATTTCGCCACATGAATACCAAACGAGTGCTCACTACCGCCTTCAACCAATTTACGCATGAATAGAATTTTATTACCAATCTCCTTTACCGAAACATTGAAGTTTTTAATTCGATCAAATTTCTTGGTCATTTCATTTAACTCATGGTAATGCGTTGCAAACAAGGTTTTTGCTTTTGCTTTTGGATTTTCATGCAAATATTCAGCAATTGCCCAAGCAATCGAAATTCCATCGTATGTGCTGGTTCCACGCCCAATTTCGTCTAAAAGAATTAAACTTCTCTCCGATAAATTATTCAGAATACTCGCGGTTTCATTCATTTCAACCATAAAAGTTGATTCGCCCGAAGAAATGTTATCACTCGCTCCAACACGCGTAAATACTTTGTCAACCAATCCCAATTCTGCTGAAGCAGCTGGAACAAACGAACCCATTTGTGCCATTAAGGAAATCAAAGCTGTTTGTCGCAAAATTGCACTTTTACCTGACATGTTTGGCCCCGTAATCATGATAATTTGTTGCGTATCGTTGTCTAAGTATACATCGTTCGAAATGTACTCCTCACCTACTTTTAATTGCTTTTCAATAACTGGATGGCGACCATCTTTGATTTTCAAACTGAAACCATTATTGATTGATGGCATGAAATAATTATTTTCAGTGGCCACTCTTGCAAATGAAACCAAACAATCCAATTGTGCAATTAAGAAGGCATTGTGCTGAATTAATTGAATGTAATCAGCCATTCCGAAGACCAAATCTTGAAACATTTTCGACTCAATTGCATGGATTTTCTCTTCTGCTCCAAGAATTTTTGTTTCGTATTCTTTTAATTCTTCCGTAATGTATCGCTCAGCATTTACCAATGTTTGCTTACGAATCCACTCTGCTGGAACTTTGTCTTTGTGTGTATTTCGAACTTCTAAGTAATAACCAAATACATTGTTAAAGGCCACTTTCAAACTTGGGATCCCTGTTCGCTCCGATTCACGGTTCTGCATTTCTTCCAAGTAATCTTTTCCATTCAACGAAATGGTTCGCAAATCATCCAATTCAGTGTTTGCACCTTCACGAATTACAAATCCCTTTCCAACTTGAACTGCGGGTTCATCAACCAAAGTAGCTTCAATTAACTCAATCAATTTTGAGCAAGGATTCAATTGATCTGAAACCTTTTTTAGCAAATTGCTTTTCGTGTTACCAATCAGTTGTTTTATTGGATCAATTTGATGCAGCGTTCGATTCAATTGAATCACTTCTTTTGGATTCACTTTTCCTACAGCTACCTTGGAAATCAAGCGTTCGATATCGCCAATTTCCTTTAAGCGTTCGCCTACTTCATAGCCCATTTGTTCATCTTCCTTGATAAACTGAACGGCTTGCAAACGCTCTTTAATTGGTTGTTCATCTTTCAACGGCAACACAATCCATCGTTTCATCATGCGTCCACCCATCGGCGTTCGCGTGCGGTCCAACACGTCTGCGAGAGTCGTGGCGTTTTCATGAGGTGAACTAATCAACTCAAGGTTTCGAACAGTGAATCGATCGAGCCAAACGTAGCGTTCTTCCTCAATTCTTGCAATTGATGTAATATGACCTAAACGGCTGTGTTGATTTTCGGATAAATAATGTAAAATCGCTCCAGCTGCAATTACACCCAATCCCAAATTTTCGATTCCAAATCCTTTTAATGACTTTGTTTCAAAATGTTTATTGAGCGATTCATTCGCATAATCTGCCGTAAACACCCAATCTTCTAGACGAAAGGTATAATATTTATCGCCAAAAAGCTCGTTGTATTCCTTCGATCGATTTTTTTGATAAACAATTTCAGTTGGCTCGAAGCCTTGAATTAATTTATCGATGTATTCTTTATTTCCTTGTGCCACGAGAAATTCACCTGTTGAAACATCCAAGAAGGAAATTCCATGCTCGTTTTTATCGAAGTGAATGGCACATAAAAAGTTGTTTTTGTTTTGATCCAACACCTGATCATTGAATGAAACACCTGGAGTCACTAATTCCGTAACACCACGTTTCACAATGGTTTTAGTCATTTTTGGATCTTCCAATTGGTCGCAAATCGCAACACGTTGACCAGCGCGCACCAATTTTGGTAAGTACGTATCGAGTGAATGATGAGGGAATCCTGCTAATTCAATTTCTGAAGGCGAACCAGCACCACGTTTTGTTAAAATGATTCCTAAAATCTTTGCTGTTTTAATGGCATCCTCACCAAATGTTTCGTAAAAATCTCCAACACGAAACAACAACAAAGCTTGAGGATGTCGCGCCTTGATTTGATTGTATTGCTTCATTAAAGGCGTTTCATTCGCACTTTTATCTTCTTTTTTGGTCGCCAATTGGAATGATTTTGTGATTTTTGTCTTGTAAATTTAGAATCAACGCGCGAGTAGACAAAACTTATTGGCGCTATATTTTCAACAAAATGAACAAAAAACTAAAATTGTGGGAGCTTGATCGCGTTTCTGAAGAAGAATTCAAGCAGCAGAAGAAATTCCCGATTATCGTTATTCTCAACGATATCCGAAGCCTCAACAATATCGGTTCATTTTTCAGAACCTCAGACGCCTTCAATGTTGAAAAGATTTATTTATGTGGCATTACCGCAAATCCTCCACATCGCGATATTCAAAAAACAGCATTGGGAGCTACCGAAACAGTTGAATGGGAATACCGCCGTT
This sequence comes from Crocinitomicaceae bacterium, assembly GCA_023262855.1. Classification (GTDB taxonomy): domain Bacteria; phylum Bacteroidota; class Bacteroidia; order Flavobacteriales_D; family Crocinitomicaceae; genus M0103. Next base: position 21,222 of record JALQYQ010000024.1, on the reverse strand, counting down.
CGATCATCGAGTTGGTTCATGAGTTAAAAGAACAAGGTGTTGCTGTTTGCAGTATTGAACAAACAGAAAAAACAACCTTTCTTCAAAATGTGGCTGAACTTCCAGAAGAAAAATTTGCCTTAGTTTTTGGAAATGAAGTCAACGGTGTTGACCAGGATGTCATTGATGCTTCGAATTACATTATTGAAATCCCACAGTTCGGAACGAAACACAGTTTAAACGTTTCTGTTTGTGCTGGGGTCGTTTTATGGGAGTTTTCTAAAAAATATTTTTAACAACCATTCATCCATTCGGTACATTTCGTATTGGTTTTTTCATTAAATTCACTTTCTAAGCTAAAACTTACACCTAGTGAATTCAAGAAACCCGTCTTCGTTGTTGCAACGTGCCATTTCTATCGGAGTGAATGAGACGAATACGTCTGAATTCAACAATCGCTTACGTGTTTTAAATATTTTTACGTGGACGTGCATACTCTTTTGCACTCCCTATTATTTGACCATGTTCTTACTGAACAATTATGAATCAGCCTTATTGTTCTGTGTTGTTCAATTGCTTTTTTCAGTCTCTTTAGTTTGCAATTACAACCATTACTACAGAGTCGGAAAGTTCCTAACCTTGATTTCTACGAATTATTCTGTTTTAGCATTAAGTTTTACATACGGACATGATTCTGGATTTTTTCTTTATTACTTCACTTCACCATTAATCATTTATTCTTTCTTTCATTTTTATCAATTTCGGCAAACTATTTTGGGAATTCTGCTTTATCTGAGTTCTTATACAATTGTGGAATATGCTCATTTCAGAGGAATTCAACCACTTGTGCTTTTAAATCAAGAAACATTAATCATTTTGTACTACCTCAATGTTGTAATGGCTTTTGCGTTTCTAATTGTATTAACTAGTAGTTTCTCAAAATTTCAAAATGATATTGCATTCGAGGTACAAATAAAAAACGTTGAGCTAGAAAAAAATCAAAAGGAGTTGGAAAAGTTACTCAACGAAAAAAACACCTTGTTGTCTGAAACGCATCACCGCGTAAAAAATAACTTAGCAGTCATTTCTGGCTTGTTCGATTTACAATTGATGTACGACAATGATCCTCACTTAAAGGAAGTGCTGTCGAATGCAAAAAACCGCATCAAATCGATGAGTTTAATTCATGAATCCTTGTACCACGAATCCAACGTGTCCAAAATCAATTTGAAAAATTACATTGAAACGCTTGTAAAGGAAGTCGCAAAAACTCACGTTTCAAAGGCAAGTGCTAACTTGATTTTTTCATTGGAAGAAATTCACCTTGATCTTTCCCAAGCAATACCATGTGGATTAATTATCAATGAAGTCATTAGTAATTGTTTTAAACACGCTTTTGACACAACAAGCAACCCAACGATTTCAATTTCAATTCGTCAACGCGAAAAAATAGAATTATCCATAAAGGACAATGGAAAAGGATTTGAAACTGAATGCGCTCAAAATCAAAATTCTTTGGGCATAACATTAGTAGAAGCTTTTACAAAACAACTCGATGGACAATTTTCCTATAAATCCTTTGATGGCACAGAATTTTCCCTTATTTTCGATACCTTAACCTAATAAAATGAAACCCAAAATAGCCCTTGTTGAAGATGATTATTTACTTGTCTTGGTTATGTCTAAATTTCTCACCAATGAAGGCTATGAATGTTTATCATTTTCTAACGCAAAAGATTTTTTCAAAAGTATTGACGAGGGAATTGAATACAAAGCTATTATTCTGGACATCAAATTAAAAGGACAAATGGACGGTGTTGAACTGTTTAAAATCTTTTCGAAAACGCACAAAACGCCAGTAATCTTTGCAACGGGAAACAGTGATGTAACAGAACTCAAAACCTTTGATAAAAATCAAGTTAAAGGTATTCTCATCAAACCAGTTCATTTAGAAGAATTAACAAGCTTAATTCAGCAACTTTAGTTACAGAAAAGAACAATTCGATTTCTTCTTTGTTACTGAACTATTCGCTAACTTTACAGCGTTTTTACAAATACACAAAATGATTCAAACAGATATTATCATCATTGGAGCAGGCCCAGTTGGGCTTTTCACCGTTTTCGAAGCAGGACTTTTAAAATTGCGTTGTCATTTAATTGATTCATTGCCACAACCTGGCGGACAATGTTCAGAGATTTATCCAAAAAAACCAATTTACGATATCCCAGGATTTCCAAGTGTTTTAGCAGGAGATTTAATTGATAATTTAATGGAGCAAGCTGCACCATTCAAACCAGGATTTACTCTTGGAGAGGCAGCAATGACAATCGACAAAACGGAAGATGGTAAGTTTATCGTTACTACAGTTAAAGGTACAAAACATGAAGCTCCAATTGTAATGATTGCTGGAGGATTAGGTGTTTTTGAACCGCGTAAACCACCAATTGATACGATTGATAATTACGAAGACAAAGGAGTTGAATACATCATTAAAGATCCTGAATTTTACCGTGGAAAACGCGTAGTGATTGCTGGTGGTGGCGACTCAGCTTTGGATTGGTCAATTTTCCTAGCTGAAAAAAACATTGCAAAAGAAGTTGTTCTAGTACATAGAAGCAGCTCATTCAGAGGACATTTGGATTCAGTGCAAAAAGTAATTGACATGGCCGGAGAAGGAAAGATTTCTTTGGTAACTGAAGCAGAAGTTACTGGAATAACAGGTGATGGAAAAGTGGAAGGTGTAGTTATTACGCATCAAAAAGATGGTGAAATCTTACGTGAAACAGATCATTTTATTCCTTTATTTGGATTAAAACCGAGTTTGGGTCCTATTGCAGATTGGGGATTGGAAATTGACAAGAATGCAATTAAAGTTGATACCTTGGATTACTCAACGAATATTCCAGGAATTTACGCAATTGGTGATGTTAACACCTATGAAAATAAATTGAAGTTAATTTTGTGTGGATTCCATGAAGGCACATTGGCTGTTCAATCAGCATTTGCACGTATTTATCCAGACAAAAAGAACATTTTAAAATATACAACAGTGAATGGCGTTAATGGATTTTAATATACATTCAAAAACGTTCACTAAATAATAAAAGCGATGAAATCTGTTACTGTTCACGATTTAAAAACCATGATTGATCAACACGAAGATTTTCAATTAATCGACGTAAGAGAACCTTATGAAAATGACATTTGTACCTTGAATGGTGAGTTAATTCCATTGGCTGAAGTACCGAATCATGTAGATGAAATCAGCAAAGACAAAAAGGTTATTGTTCATTGTCGTTCTGGAAAACGCAGTGGAAACGCGATTGAATACCTTGAGCACACCTATGGTTTTACGAATCTATACAACCTCGAAGGAGGAATTCTAGCTTGGGCAGCAGAAATTGACCCAACGATGGAATCCTATTAACATGCTGAAAGGCAAAGGAATAAATGCAGTAGTCTTGCTTGGGATTCTTTCCCTTGCAAGCATTCTGATTGTTCAAATGGTTTGGATGCGCAAAACAATAGCTATTCAACAAACCAATATTGCCATTCAAGAAAAAGAGGATAGTTTAAACCTCAAAGAATTTTCTGAAAGTGCTCACATTGCTCTGCGTAATGTGCTAGAAGAAATTACAACTTCAAAAGCAGATAGCTCTGACTTATACGGTGCCGTAAAACAAATTCGTACCAATTACTTCACAGTTGATATCAACGAAGAATTACATCCTTTCTATTTAGAAACCTTGTTGAAACGTGAATTCTACGATCAGAACATTCATCAAGATTTTCAATACGGAATTTACGATTGTTTTAGTGATTCAATTGTTTTTGGAAACCTCATCCGTTTCACAAAAGATTCACTGTACGCTCCTGCCTCAGATACAATGGCGGGAATTACATCGCCAAAATTGAGTTGGAAAAAAGACGGACATTATTTCACCGTTATCTTCCCAAATGTTAAAGCGAAAAGCATCAATCCGCATTCAGACACCATTTCACCGTGGATTTACGTTTCAATTATTGTGATTCTTGTGCTAGTCTTTTTCGGATATACAATTAATATCATTTTCCGTCAAAAACGACTTTCAGAAGTAAAAACTGATTTCATCAACAACATGACACATGAATTAAAAACACCGATTTCAACCATTGGTCTTTCAAGTGAAATGTTAATGCGCAGCGATTTTGCCAATGATCCTGAGAAATTACAACGCTACGCAAGTATAATTTACAAAGAAAATAAACGCTTAGAAAATCAAGTTGAACGTGTTCTAAATGTTGCCAAATTAGATCAAGAAGAATTGATACTTAGTTTGGATAAGATGGACATTCACGAGTTATTGGAAGAAGCAAAAGATAATTTCATGTTTAACCAACTTGAACAAGGCGGGAGCATACATTTACATCTTGAAGCTGAAATCCATGAAATTAGTGCAGATCCAGTACACATTACCAATGTAGTTTATAATTTATTGGATAACGCCATTAAATATTGTTCCGTCACACCAGAAATATCAATTCAAACACGGAACCTGAAAAATGGCATTCAATTAGAATTTGCAGATAATGGAATCGGTATGAAACGAGAAGACCTCAAAATGATTTTTGACAAATTCTACCGCGTTCCTACTGGAAATCTTCACGATGTAAAAGGTTTTGGCTTAGGTTTATTTTATGTGAAATTAATTATTGATGAGCATAAAGGTAAAATTGATGTTAAAAGTACATTAGGAAAAGGTACAACTTTTACGATTTGGCTGCCTTTCCAGTTTTAAATAAGCACATAAATTTCTATTTAATTTCTAAACAAAGTAGTAAACCGATTTTGAGGGGTTAGCCCCTCAGAAAGCATGAATTAATGGTCATAATTTTACCACCGAGTTTAGGCAATGTTTCCTCAAGCTCAAGAATTTAAAATTTGCATTGATTCAATCATATGAAAACAACCACTCTACGAAACAGACGCATTAGTATTCTCGCGTCAATTTTCAATTTGATTTATATATTATGCTTCTCTTCTGTTTGGAGTCAAACTTATACAAGCTCACAAACAGTTGTTGCACCGTCAAGCGGTTCAGTCATTATTGAATGTTGGGGTGCTGGCGGTGGTGGCGGGGGCGCATCAAATGGTTCCGGAGACGCTGTTGGTGGCGGAGGTGGTGGTGGTGCTTATTCCAAATTAACATTTCCTGTTACCGCTGGACAAAATTTAGTGTTAACAGTTGGTGCTGGTGGCGCAGCTGGATCTGGTGGTGGTGGTAATGGAGGAACTGGTGGTACTACTTCAGTTGCAGCTCCATTTACAATAAGCGCCAGTGGTGGATTTGGAGGTGCAGGAAGTACGTGTTGCGCTGGAGCAGGTGGAAATGGTGGTTCAACCGGTACTGGATTTTTATATGCAGGAGGCAAAGGTGCTGCAGGAACAATCGCTTCAAGCAATCGCGGAGGTGGTGGTGGTGGAAGTGCTGGAACAGCTGTCAATGGAAACAATGCTCCTGCTGGAGGAAATGGTGCTACTGCTGTTGCAGGAGGAGTTGCAGGAGCAACGGCTGCAGCTGGCGGATTTAGCGGTGGCGCAGCTGGAGTAGCTGGTCCTGTTGGTGGTGGAGGTGGTGCTGGAGCTTGGGTATATCAATCAACAAACCGAGCAGGTGGAGCTGGCGGAGGTGGTAAAATCATTCTTACGTGGGTAGCTTGTACCGCTCCTGGAATTGCAAGTGCTATAACAGGTCCAACAAATCCTTGCCAAGGAACCTCTCAAATATACAGTGTAACGAGTGCTGGTGCTACGTCTTTTGCATGGACATTCCCTCCAGGATGGGTGATTACTGCTGGTGCTGGAACTTCATCTGTTACTGTTACGGTTGGTGTAGGTGCAGGGACAATTTCAGTGATTCCCTCTAATGCCTGTGCGAGTGCCGCAGCTCAAAATCTAGCTGTTACAATTTGTACGATGCCAGTTGCTGCAACATTTACAGCGGATGGAACTTGGACGGTTCCTTCATGCGTAACCTCAGTAACCGTAGAAGTTTGGGGTGCTGGCGGCGGCGGCGGCGGTGTTGCTTCTCGTGTTAACAGCGGATCAACAGGAAGTGAAGCGTGTTCTGCCGGAGGCGGTGGAGGCGGTGGCGGTTACGCTATCCGCAATTATGCTGTAAATCCTGGTGAAGTCTATTCAATAAAAGTTGGTTTAGGTGGCAATGGAGGTATTGGAAATTCTGCTTCATCTGCAGCTGGTGATGGCCAAGCCGGAGGTTATAGTTCATTTTCAGGACCAGCTACAGTAGGACCTGGTGCGTTAACTGGACTTGGTGGAGGTGCTGGAGGTGGTGCAATGACCTTGAATGGTGGAACTGGTTCACATTTAGGCACTAATGGAAATGGTGGCGCTGGAGCAAGTGGATCCAATGCGACAGTAACATTTACGGGTGGAACTGGAGCAACTGGAAAGCACGATGGTTCATGTAATGATCAATCAGGCGGCGGCGGTGGCGGTGCTGGTTCTGGAACAAATGGCGGAAATGCAACTGTTTTAGCTTGCTGGGGATCACAAACAGGTGGAACTGGTGGAACCGCAAGTGGTGGGACTGGTGGAAGTGGTCGTCAAGGTTCACTTTGTACATCTGGTTGTCGAGATCAATTGAATGGAAACAACGGAACAACAATTGGTGCTGGTGGTGGTGGTGCTTTGATTCACGATCATGATTGGAACAATGTATGGGTATTAGCCAATGGAGGAAATGGAGCTCGAGGTGAAGTTCGTTTGACTTTCAATGTTTGTTTGCCTATTGAATTAATGGAATTTACTGGTTCATGTCAAGAAGGAAGCCGTGAATTTACTTGGTCGACTGCATCAGAAACAAACAATGACTATTTTGTCATTGAACAGTCTAAAGATGGTGAAACTTTCAGTGAAGCTGCCAAAATTCAAGGAGCGGGAAACAGCACGGATATTATTTATTATGGTCAAAAACTTAATAATTCAAACGGTGATTATTTCCGTTTAAAGCAAGTGGATATCAACGGAGCTCACACAAATTCTGATATTATTTATGTCGCTTGTAATCGAGATAATGAGCAATCGATTTCATTCCCAAATCCGTTTAATGATGAATTAACTGTTGACTTAAGCACATTCAATCGCACTGATTTATTGATTCAAATTGTTGATTTAAATGGAAAGGTGGTTTTTGCCACTTCAACTGAAAATGAAGAAAAAAACAGCTCAGAATTGAACTTGAGTCTTTCAGACTTAACACGTGGAATTTACCTTGTGGAAGTAAAGAGTAATGTGACAAACGAACTCTTGAAAAAAGAGCGCGTTGTTAAAATGTAAAACTAAATTGTTCAATCAAGTTAGTTTAATATCCACGAAGCGTTTAAACAATTATCATTGAGCTTCAAAAGAAATTTTGACTTTAATGATGTTATCTGGGTATAGAAACTATTTTCTTTAATGAAGAAAACAGCTTATCTTGCGCTGAATTCCATATTTTTGAAACTGATCAAACATTTCAAATGAAAAAGTACGCTTGTACCTTGTTGCTCAGTTTTCTATATGTTTCCTGTCTTTTCGGGCAGAAATCACAATCAACATGCTCGTGTCCACAAACAAACCTAACTGATTCTATTGTACAAGAGTCATATCACTTTTCCAACGGAAAAACGATTGTATTGTGTGGCTTTCAAAATACCGATGACAAACAAATAAGCTATTCAGAGTTTGTGTTATCCGTTTGTACAAGTGATACAATAATCGATTTCTGGGGGGCTGTTTTAACCTGTCGTTTAAGCATGTTGAACGACACGTTGATCATCGAAGAACTTCATTTATTGCCAACAGGAAAGAAATTCAAATTCGAAGAAACAGTTTGGACCATAGAAAAAGTATTTTTTCAGGGAGAAAATCTTGTAAGAAAACGTGAAGTTAATCAACAAATTCAACACTTTTCCAAGCAGGAAATTGAAACAGTTTTGAAACAATATAAATCGGTGCAATCAGAACTTATTGACCAAAAAATGAACTACGCCTATCAATTGTTCATGGCTGCGATATCAGGTAATCAAACCGCACGAAACTACTTTATTGATTTTCCCAACATGTGTGATGTACTCGACGGAGCCTACAAAGAAGAATACAACGAGCTGAAATCCATGCTGCAATTATAGGATGAAAGGAACTTACAAATTCAAAAGCAAAATGGAACCAAGAATTGAGCATAGTTGTGAAAAAAAACTGATTGGGCAGCGAAAGACTATGAGTTTTGCAAACTACTCGATTGCATTACTTTGGCAAGGTTTTATGCCTCGTAAAAATGAAATACAAAACAAAAGTTCTGAGGATTTATTTTCGTTAGTAAAGTATCAACCAACACATTTTACTGATTTTAAACCATCAAATGAATTTGAGCGCTGGGCTGCTATGGAAGTGTCATCGTTTGATCAAATACCAGAAGGAATGGAATCGTTTGTTCTTCCAAGTGGACATTATGCTGTTTTTTCATATCAAGGATTGAGTACAGACAACACGATATTTAAGTATATTTTTGAAACTTGGTTACCGAATTCAGGCTATGAATTGGATGATCGTCCTCATTTCGAACGACTTGGAAAAAAATACAAAAACAACGACCCAAATTCAGAAGAAGAAATTTGGATACCAGTTAAATTATTATCAACGGTACGATGATCTGAATTAACTAGAAAATGATGACTGCTTTTTGAATATTCTCCATTACTATTTTCTTTTTTTTAGAATTATAGTTATTCTTGTCATCCAATAATTTCAGCTCAAAATACTACATGAGTGAAATTGTTTGAAATGCACTATTTACCGTCATTTTCCTTTTTATTGATTTTGAAAACCACAAATGTTAGTCTGAATTTGCATAGGCAGATTCTAATTTTTTCAATTTGAACTTGTTTAACCCTGTTAGCTTTTCACTTTGTTTAAGAATTGTTAAAACGTTTGTATAATAGGCGTAACCGAAAAGCCATAATAGAGTAGGTAAATCAAAATTTATAAAAAATGAAAAAGAAAATGTTTAATCTGACTATTGTAGCAATGCTATTGGTATCAATCACTTCTTGTGTAACAACAAACAAAGGGTTTCAATCGAGTCCAGTTATTTCAAGAAATGTACAACTTGATCCAATCAAAGCCGATATCAATGTTGATGAAACTAAAAAAATCAAAGGTGAAAGTAGCTCTTCTTATTTTTTAATTTTTAGAGTAAGTGGAGACAAAACATTTGCGGATGGAATCAATTATAGTACAGATGCGTCAGCAAGTTTTGCTCAACAAATTAACCCTTTGAAAATTGCTCAAGCAGGTCGATTAAACAAAGTTAGAGGAGCTGCAGCTTATAAAGCTTTATCTTCAGGTGATTACGATGTATTAGTTCACCCAAATTACTCCACTACAGTAAAAAATTACTTAATTTTCAAGAAATACACTGTCTCAGTTGAAGGTTATGGAGCAAAATATGAAAACTTCAGAACTGAAAAGCAAAAAATTGTAATTCTGAATGAAGGAAAAGAAATTATTGTTCAAGACAAATAATTCAGATTGAAATCTGCTGAAAGGAGGGTTTTTCCCTCCTTTTTTTTATTTTCAAGATTCGTCACTTCTTCATGCAAGGACTAATTCATAATTTAAATAATATTCATTTTTGTAGTTCACTACTAAATGTACATATAAAAAGTTATTTATGTCAACTGTTAAAACACACCAAACTGAGCAAGATGTTTTTGAATTTATCGATGCATTTGCCAATACGGATCAAAAGAAAAAGGATAGCATCGAGCTAGTGAAAATCATACAAGAATTCACTGGCTTTGAACCAAAAATGTGGGGACCATCAATCATTGGGTTTGGTGTTTATCATTATAAATCAGAAAAAAGTCGACAAGAAGGTGATTGGCCGATGGTTGGTTTTTCACCTCGAAAATCAGCAATTTCACTCTATGTTTACTCAGGTTTAGAGGAACATGCACATTTGCTAGAAGGATTGGGGAAATTCACCATGGGAAAAGCATGTATTTACGTTAAAAAACTATCGGACATCAATTGTGAGGTTATGAAAGCTCTCATGGCTGCTTCAATCGAATATTTGAACAAAAAATACCCAAAGGACACCTAAGTTACACAATGACAAGTTGTTTGAAATTATTTTCGCACCTAAATAAAGAACAATGAAAGAATTTTGGGAAGAACGATACGCCAAGGAAGAATTCGCATACGGAGAAGAACCAAATCAATTTTTAAAAGGGCAATTGACTGCTCTAACTCCAGGAACCATTCTTTTTCCTGCTGAAGGAGAAGGAAGAAACGCTGTGTTTGCTGCTGAACTTGGTTGGGACGTATATGCATTCGATATCTCCGCAGAAGGTCAACGAAAAGCACTTAATTTAGCCAAAAAGAAAGGTGTAAGTATTCATTACAGTTTAGATGCAATTACAGCCCTTCCCTATTCTGAACATCAATTTGATGCAATGGTTTTGATTTACGCTCACTTTCCTGCAGCTGTCAAATCCAATTTTCACAAACTTCTTTCGTATTACGTTAAACCAGGAGGCACGGTGATTTTTGAAGCATTTAGTAAAAACCATTTGGCACTAAACAATGAAAAAGCTGGTGGACCTAAGGACATTAACATGTTGTTCTCGGTCGAAGAATTAGAACACGATTTTTCTGACTACGAAATCAGCTACTTAAAAGAAGAAGAGATTGAATTAGCAGAAGGATTATTTCACAATGGAAAAAGTTCTGTCGTTCGATTTGTAGGTAAAAAGAAAGCTTAGTTAATCTTTTACTTTAACCAAGAAGGTATTCGGTTGCGGATACAATCCTTCTCGCGAAATTTTCTTGCCGTGTTTGTAAACGACCAAGCGTTCACCTGCAAGTTGTCCTTCTATTCTGCAATCTAACACGAAGTATTTGTCTCCTTCGAACAAAACAGAATAAACTCCGGTATTCATCTGCTTACCAATTGTAATTTGAACATTGCTTTGGGAAATACTTACACGAATTGGTACCGAATCCACATCAATAAGGTCGTTTCCTCCGTCTAATTGAAAACTTGAAATTTGACCTTCATAAGAACCAAAAAATTTCTTTTTCAATTCAATCGGTTTTTGTGCCGTAAGAAGGAACGGAACAAATGCAAGTATTAGAAAGACAAATCGTTTCATCATGAGCAAATGTAATTTATTTACAACACAATTGCAATGCACTATTTAACAGCAACTTATTTTGTTGCTAAATAGGCCCAATCGCCTTGCAATTTGTGACATTCGTAATTTTCAAATGGAAGAACGGACGTCAGTTTTTCTTCATATGGAAAGAAATTAACGTGTTCATCCAAAGTATAATAAAAGAAGCGTTGGCAAGGCGTTACAATGAACAATTGCTTTTTGGTGATGCGTTTCAATTCAGCAATACAAACATCCAGTTTCAACAAATGCTCAATTGTGTGACAACAAACAACGGTGTCAAATGAATTGTCTTCGAAAGGTAATTGTTCAATATTCCCATGAACATAATTGAATTTTTCATCGCCATTTGGTTCTTTAATATCAAAACCATTCAAAGAGACATCAGGAAATTTCTCTCCAATTTTACCTAACAAATAGCCACTACCGCAACCAATATCAATTAAATTAGAAGTTGAAGGATCTATTTTATTCAAAATAAAATCAATACAGGCTTGATTCAAATCGGTTGCGCGATTACGCGAAATGGTATTTAAATTATTGTAAAACGAAGCGTATTCTTCGTCAGTATATGAATAAACCTTACTCTTAAATTGCATCACTTCACGAATGTTTCTGCCGCGGTATGCAAAATAATAAAAGGGATACATGAAAATTTTTGAATCACGCACAAATGGCGGAACCAATTCATCCATCACAAATCGAATCACATTTGTTACTCGTCTATTCATGTTTTTTATAATATCCTTTCAGGTGATTTAACTTAATGACAAATAAATCCAAGACCATTTTAAATCCATGCTTGAATACATTCACACTGTTTCCTTCTTGGCTGCGCAAACTTACCGGAATCTTTTTGATGTCATAATTGCGTTTTAAGGAAATATATACCAATTCAACATCGAAGGTAAAACCATTAATTCGTGAAACCGAAAACAAATCCTTCGCAACAGATTTTCTAAATCCTTTCAAGCCACATTGAGTATCAGAAATTCCAGTTGTAATAAATCGTCCCACAATGAAGGTGAAAAATCCGCTTCCAAAACGACGTTGATTCGAAATTTTGTCAAAATAATGTGATTCTGCTAGTCCACGATCGCCAATCACCAAATCATATTCTTTGAACGTCAAATAATAAATGATTTTTTCAATAGCATCTGTTTCAAATGGAATATCAGAATCCGTGAAAATACAAACATCTCCGGTTGTTTCTTGCATACCAAAGCGAACGGCTCCACCCTTTCCTTTGTTTATTGGATAAGTCAAAAAGCGACAACCATTTTCTTGCGCCACTTTTTCAGTGGCTCCATTATCTCCCGAGCCATCATCAACCACCAACACTTCAGCATCCAATTGTTTCTCAGCAATAAAATTCATCAAATAGGGCAAATTGTTCCCCAAAGCTGAAGAAGATTTATACGCTGGAATTACAATACTGATTTTAGTCATTTCGTGCACTTAGCGGGTTAAAAATAGGGAAATATCTCCAAAATGTGGTGAAATCAATCGCTTGTATTATTTTTGGGACAATGATCAAGAAAAGTTATTTCCCGTACATCGTGTTGTTGCTGTTGGCAGTTACAGCTTTGTTTCAGGTTGTTTTTTATCTTCATCCGCTTAAATTCGATTCCATTGATTGCTTTTATCCTTGGCGTTTTCACATTGGAGAATGCTTGCAAAACGGTCAATTACCTTACTGGAATCCCTATCAAGATTTAGGTTATCCGATTCACGCAGATCCGTCCAGTGGCGCTTGGTATCCAATGGTTTGGCTGATTGGCTATTTGAATGGTTACACCGTTTATTCGCTGGCCTTCGAAATGTGGTTTCACGTCTTCATGGCTGGAATAGGATTTTACTTGCTTGCGAAACACTTGAAATTTGATAAAAAACTAGCACTTTTTGCAGGAATGTCCTACATGCTGTGTGGACTTTTTGTTGGTAATGCGCAACATTTGCCTTACCTCATCAGTGCGGCTTGGTTGCCTTTTGTCATTTTATTTTATTTCAAAATTGCTACCGAAAAATCGTATTGGAACAGCGTAAAAGCAGCCTTCTTTTTGTTTTTAATGGTGACCGGTGGCTACCCCGCTTTCACAATTATTTTGTTTTATCTTTTTGTGATTTTCTTTGTAATTTATTTCATAAAAGCGTGGAAAAATGAAACAAAAAAAGCGGTGATTCATTTTATTGGAAGACATGCTCTATTTTTGGTTTACACCATTTTACTTTGCCTCGGATTGTTTATTTCCATTTATCAAGTGAGCCCTTATTTATCGCGCTTAGGAGATTTCAATTTAGAACAAGCTCTCTTCTCCCCTTTCTCACCGCAATCATTTGTATCCTTCATTTTACCTTACTCAACTACCATTCATTCGGATTATTTCAATTCTGACTTATCTATGCGCAATGGCTACTTCGGAATCTTTGCTTTTTTGTTCTTCATCGGAGGTTTGTTCTTGAAAAAACCACTTGAAATTAAAGTGCTGTTTTTCTTTGGATTGTTCAGTTTAACTGCTGCTGTTGGAGAATATTTACCAATTCGTGCTTTTTTGTTTGAGTATGTTCCAATGATGAATGTTTTTCGCTTTCCAAGTGTATTTCGTTTGTTTTTCATCATCGCGGCACTTTTAACTGCATTGGTATTTCTTAAAAAACAATTTGAATCAAATGAATGGAAAGTTAAACCGCTCCTTTATCTCACAGGTGGTTCAATTGTTCTGTTTGTTGCTTTGGTGGTTATTGCACGAACAAAAGGCTATCTCGATTTAGGTTCTTTCGCTAGCGCATATCTCTTTCATGATAATGAAAAACTGAGTTTTTGGCGAGCAGTTGCTTTTCATTCAATTTTTCAAGTGCTCATACTAAGCGCATTTTTAGTTGTGTTATGGAAAATCAAAGAGCGCTCAACAATCTTGCTTGCGCTCCTAGTGCTTACTGGAATCGATTTAGTCATTTCGACACAGCTAAACGCTCCTGCCACTATTTATTACGAAAAAGTGAAAACTGCGGAAGCACATTCAAATGTTTCAAAATATCCACTTGGTTTTCCAGAACAAAAAGGTATATCAATCGAAGAAGGTGGACATCTACCAAATATTGGTCAACCCTACTGGCAAAATCAAACGACGTTTCAGAAGCAATTTTCAGCGGAAGGATTTAATTCATTTTCGTTTACGTCATATGAATTCATCGAAAGTGAATACCCGCAATTATTTTCTGAACTTAAAAAGAATCCAACGGTCCTGTTGAGCGATTCAATCGTTTCCGAAAGTAGCCTAAAACACTTTAAAAAAGACAGTTTGTTTACTCCACAACAACTCTTCTTTTCTGTGGATGATTACCAACAATTAAAGTCTATGAATCTGCAGCACCAAAAAGGTGACACCGCTTTTTTAAACGACTATGACGCTGCAAATTTCAACATTCAAGCAAATGTAAACAACCAACAACTGTTAACCTTGTTTCAGAAAGAATACACAGGTTGGAAAGCTTTTGTTGACAACAAGGAAGTTTCCATTTATAAAAGTGATTTAAATTTTATGACCATTGTTTTACCTGCTGGAAAACACATTGTTGAGTTCCGTTATACGAATCCTGTATTACGAATTGCATGGATTATTAGTTTGGTTGGATGTATTGTTGCACTGTTCAGTATCTTCTACAAAACCAGACGAGATTATCGTTAATAATTCCTTGAATTTCTTAATAACTTCCTGCAAAACAAAGCTCCGTTTTTTGTAAATTCGAAGTCTTGAATTGAAACAAAAGAGATGAAGCAATACCACGATTTATTACAGCATATTTTAGACAACGGAACAAAAAAAGAAGACCGCACTGGGACGGGAACAATTTCAGTTTTTGGGTACCAAATGCGTTTTGATTTAGCAAAAGGGTTTCCAGTTGTAACGACTAAAAAATTGCATTTACGTTCAATTATCATTGAATTGTTGTGGTTTCTTCAAGGCGATACAAACATTAAGTTTTTAAAAGACAATAACGTTTCTATTTGGGATGAATGGGCGGATGAAAATGGAGATTTGGGTCCTGTTTACGGACATCAATGGAGAAGTTGGCCAGCAAAAGACGGTGGTACAATTGATCAAATCACGAACTTGATTAATTCAATCAAAAAAAATCCAGATTCGCGTCGTTTGATTGTATCTGCTTGGAACGTTGCGGACGTTGACAACATGGCGCTTCCTCCATGTCATTCATTGTTTCAATTTTATGTAGCGGATGGAAAATTAAGTTGTCAATTGTATCAACGCAGTGCCGATACATTTTTAGGTGTTCCATTCAATATTGCTTCTTATGCTTTGTTGACAATGATGGTTGCTCAAGTATGTGATTTAGAAGTTGGAGAATTCATTCACACGTTTGGTGATGCACATTTATATTCGAACCACATAGAACAAGCACAACTTCAATTATCACGTGATATTCGTCCTTTACCAACAATGAAAATCAATCCAAATGTGAAAGATATTTTTGGATTTACGTATGAAGATTTCGAATTGGTGAATTACGATCCGCATCCACATATCAAAGCAGCAGTTGCTGTTTAATCGGAAATAAGAAAATAGAGCTAGAAGTTAGAGGGGTTCGATTATGAAAATCGCATTAGCATTTATTGGGTTTTGTTTTTCATTCATTGTCGTTGGACAAGAGAAAAATGAACTATCCTTCCTTTTCGCGGGAGATGTTATGTCACATGGTCCGCAGATCAATGCTGCTCGCAATGAGAAAACAGACTCTTACGATTACGATGCTGGATTTCAATTTGTAAAACCAATTATTGAATCACACGATATTGCTATCGCGAATTTAGAAGTGACGCATGCAGGAAAACCTTATAGTGGTTACCCTCAATTTTCTGCACCCGACGAACTTTCTCCAGCATTGAAAAACGCAGGTTTTGATGTGCTTTTAACATGTAACAATCATTCGTGCGATGGTGGCGCAAAAGGTGTCATTCGTACGTTGGATGTATTGGATCAATTAGGTATTAAGCACACTGGAACATTTCGAAACAAAGCAGAACGCGATAAAAATTACCCACTGATGCTTGAAGAAAATGGGATGAAAGTTGCCATTTTAAATTACACTTACGGAACAAATGGTATTACTGTAGCAGCGCCATTAATCATCAATTATATCGATAGTGCGGTAATTAAGAAAGATATCGAGAAAGCTAAAAAACAAGGGGCAGAATACATCATTTGCACGATGCACTGGGGTACTGAATACCAAACATTACCAAATGCTTACCAAAAAAACTACGAAAAATACTGCTATGAATTAGGAGTTGACATGGTGATTGGAAGTCATCCACATGTGATTCAACCGATACAACAAAAAGCAGTCAACGGAAAGCAGAAATTAACCGTTTGGTCCTTGGGTAATTATGTTTCAAATCAGCGCGATCGCTACAAAAACGGTGGTTTAATGGTGGGAACAACCTTACAGAAAAATGAAGGTAAAATTTCTTTAAAAGAAACACATCACACCTTTGCTTATGTTCACATCAAACAAGAACAAGCAATTAAATATTATTACATTTTACCTGAATTTGCTTACGAGAAATACCGTCCAGACTTCTTGAACGAAACAGAAAGCGCATCCATGAAAGAGTTTTTCAGCGATAGTCGTGCATTATTCTCGGAACACAGTCTCGGAACAACTGAATTTAAAGTCACCGAGGAAAGTGAAATTGGACAGCAATACAAATCTTTCTTGACTGGTTTCTATGGCGTTTGTGTGAGTGAAAGTTCGAATACAACGATTCCTTCCATTTATAAAACATCTTTAAAAACAGAAGTAAGAAAAATCATTAAAGCAGATGGAACTTATGCCTTTGTTTATGGTGTTTTTAACTCAAAAGAAGCGGCGATTGGAGAGAAACGATTTTTAGAAGATTGTCAACAAGGAACAGATTTGAAAGTGGTATTTGTAACACCGAAAGAATTTAACATCATCAACGAATGAAAGTAGCATTGATTGTCGCGATGGATAGCGAACGAGGAATTGGAAAAAACAATGATTTGATGTGGAACCTTCCCGCTGATATGAAATTCTTCAAAGAATCTACATCGGGTCAAATTGTTGTGATGGGAAGAAAGAATTACGATTCTATTCCTGAACGATTTCGACCTTTACCAAATCGTGAAAATGTCGTTTTAACGCGAAATCAAGATTTCACTGCTGAAGGATGTCAGGTTTTTCATTCACTTGAAGCGTGTTTGGATTATTATAAAAATGAAACTGAACGAACAGTTTTTATTATCGGTGGCGGCGAAATATACCGCCAAGCTTTAGCCTTGGATTGTGCGGATGAACTGTTCATTACGCATGTTGCTAAAATCTATGGTGCTGATACATTTTTTCCAGAATTCAATGAGGAAAATTGGAATGTCAAAATACTTGCAACACATGAAATTGACGACAAGCACGAAGCCTCATTTGAGATAAAACAGTATTCAAAGTCTAATCACTAATTTCTAGTCTCTAATCACTCCAAAATGATATTGTGTATAGCCGAAAAGCCATCCGTAGCGAAAGACATAGCGGAAATCCTTGGAGCCAAGTCTAGAAAGGAAGGCTACTGGGAAGGAAATGGCTATTGGGTAAGTTGGACTTTTGGTCACTTGTGTACACTCAAAGAACCACACGATTACAAAGAAAATTGGAAATGGTGGAAATTGGAAGATTTACCAATTATACCTCAAAATTTTGGAATAAAAGTCGTAGATGATGCCGGAATCCAAAAACAATTCAAATGTATCGAAAACCTTGTTGCTCAATGTGATTCGGTAATCAATTGCGGGGATGCTGGACAAGAAGGAGAACTAATTCAGCGTTGGGTTTTGTTAAAAGCAAAATGCAACAAACCAGTTCAACGTCTTTGGATTTCCTCATTGACAGAAGAAGCGATTAAGGAAGGATTTCAAAAATTAAAAGACGGAAAACAATACGATAATTTATATGCTGCGGGTTCAGCTCGTGCAATTGGCGATTGGTTATTAGGAATTAATGCTACTCGTGCTTTTACAAAGAAGTTTGGACAAGGAAAAGCAACGTTGTCCATTGGGCGTGTTCAAACACCAACCCTAGCAATGATCGTACAACGTCAAAAGGAAATCAATGCGTTTAAATCGGCAGATTATTGGGAATTAAAAACTGTTTACCGCGATACAGAATTTTTGTGCCAAATCGACCGCCTGACTTCTGAAGAAAAGGCAAACAAAGGATTAGAATATTTAAAACAACATGAATTCGAAGTCACTTCCTTTGAACAAAAAGAAGGAAAAGAAGGGAATCCACGCTTGTTTGATTTGACAGGTTTACAAGTAGAAGCCAACAAGAAATTTGGGTTTTCTGCTGATGACACGTTGAAGCATGTTCAATCCTTGTACGAAAAGAAAATCGTTACTTATCCGCGTGTTGATACGACTTATCTATCCGAAGATATTCATCCGAAAGTAGAAGGGATTTTACGAGGAATGCAATATTATTCGCGCTTTACAGCTCCATTGTTACAAGCTCCAATCCCGAAACCAAAAACAGTTTTCGACGATAAAAAAGTAACCGATCACCATGCGATTATTCCGACAGGTGTAAATCCAAGTGGCATTACTCCGGCTGAACAACAAGTGTATGACTTGATTGCACGTCGTTTTATTGCTGTTTTTTATCCTGAATGTAAGATTTCTACGACAACGGTTTTGGCGAAAGTAGGAACGCTTGACTTTAAAGTTACGGGAAAACAAATCCTTGAACCTGGATGGAGAATCATTTATTCAGATCAAGCAACTGATAACAGTGATTCAGATTCCAAAAAGAAAGACGATGAAGAGCGTGTTCTGCCAACTTTTGTTGAAGGAGAAAAAGGTCCGCATGCACCACTAATACATAAAGGAAAAACTTCACCTCCAAAACCATACACAGAAGCAACTTTGTTACGTGCAATGGAAACCGCTGGACGCCAAGTGGAAGACGAAGAAATGCGTGATTTAATGAAAGATAACGGGATTGGCCGACCTTCAACGCGCGCAAATATCATAGAGACACTTTTCCGTAGAAGATACATTGAGAAAAATCGCAAAAACATTCTTGCCACACCAACAGGAATGGATTTGATTGATACGATTCAAAATGAATTATTGAAAAGTCCAGAACTCACAGGAAATTGGGAACGAAAACTTCGATTAATCGAAAAAGGCGAATATGAATTAGAAGTATTCAAGCAAGAACTTTTCAAAATGGTGCGTGAATTAACGGACGAAGTAATTTTCAACTCCTACCGTAAGATTGAAATTCACGATCCGAATGCGGTTGTGGAAAAACCAAAAGCAACACGTACCCCACGTCAACCAAAAGAAAAAATTGAACTAGAAAATCTCGATTGCCCGAAATGTAAGAATGCCAAATTAATGAAAGGTAAGTCTGCTGTTGGTTGCTCCAATTTCAAAGAATGTGGATTCAAAATTCCATTTGAATTATTAGGCAAAAAACTAACGGAAGGACAATTATTAGACCTTATTCAAAAAGGAAAAACCGGTTCCATTAAAGGATTAATTGTTCCAGGAAAAACTGAACCTGTGAATGCAAAATTAGTTTTAGATGGAAGTTTTAACGTTGGACTAGAATGAAAAATTTCAAAATACTTAAAACCTATTTTGTCATTTTGCTCTGTTTATTCCCAACAGGAGTTTTTTCTCAAAAAAACGACACGCTCGATAATCCATTTCGAGACGCGCCACTCAGTTTTCCAATCGTTATTCATTACGAAAATGTAAGTGCGAATATTAGTCATGTAAGCCGTTTGAGATTAAAAGTGCTGGCGGATTATTTGCGCGAAAACCCAAATTATTCAATTATTATCGAAGGGCATGTTTGCTGTGGTCCCGCTGAACGACTGTCAACCAAACGAGCACGTGCAGTTTACAAGCATTTGTTGAAGTTGAATGTTGAGCGAACTCAAATGAGTTACGTTGGCAAATCTTTCGATGAACCAATTGTGAAAGTTGAGAAATCAGAACAAGACAAGGAACGCAATCGTCGTGTTGAAATCGAGCTAATTCTACCTAAGAAGTAAAAAATTCTCAATTATTATCTGTAGATTTAGCTTAAAATCGATCGAAATGAAAAAATTCTTACTACTCGTTGCATTGACATTTGCTGGGACTTCAGCTGTAAATGCTCAAAAAGTGTATTCTGTAGACGCAGAATATAAAGCTGATGTTAAAGTCTATGTTGTTGATGCCGAATACAAAGCTGATTTGTTGGTTTACAAAGAAGATGCGGAATATAAAGCAGGAGATAATGACGGTAAATGGTATTTTGTGGATGCAGAATATAAAGCAAAAAAGAAAGTGTATTTTGTAGATGCAGAATACAAGGCTGATATTAAAATTTACTTTGTTGATGCGGAATACAAAGCTGGTTGGAAGAACAGTTCCAAAAAAGCAGAAATGTATTAATCGACATATTTTTATACTATTAAAGCGCTGATGGGAAACTTTCAGCGTTTTTGTTTTGTGACGTTCGCAATCGTTTAACTGCATTTTCGCGCGTAACCAATTCAATTGGTCGCTTCAAAATTTTACTATCTAACCAGGAAATAATATCGAAATACATGAATGCTTTTTTCTCGAATGGATTGTTCTCTAATTCAATCATTCTTTCTTTCAAGCGAATGAACTGACGATGAACATTTTTCTCAGACGGCTCACTAAACAAGTAGCGAACAAATTCCAAAATATTTCGTTGATACTCACTAATTTGACCTTTTTTTGAAAAATAACGATAGGTTGAACGAATATTGGACTCTACCAAGGATTCATTGCCCATTTCGTAATGACAAACCAATAAAAGTATCCGCGTGAAAGCCAAAATATCTTCACGCAAATCAATTTGTTTTTCATTGTAAATTTTATTCAACCATTTGACGGCAATTTTGAATTTTCCACAGCCGATAAATAAACAAGCGATTTTGTAATAGAAAATAAGGATCGAATGTTTGT
>JALQYQ010000049.1 GCA_023262855.1 Crocinitomicaceae bacterium | reverse complement strand
GGTGTTTTAAGAAGATGGTACGCCGCTGTAACGCCTTTATTGAAACATTACTACGGTACAGGTGGTGACTTAAACGTCGATGAAATTCATGAAGTTATACCAATGACTGAAGATTGTGGTGTTTGGCATCCGCAAGAAGGTGTTTTTAATGGCCATTTTCAACCAAGAGAGGCTCAGAAAATCAACCGTATTGGACAATTGCGTCAAGGAGTCTTAAAAGTAATTGAGGATTCGAATTTTACACCTGATATCGATCGTAAATATGTTGTTGCAGACATGATTACAGGTTATGGTGTAGCTCAATCTATTAAACACTATTATTCAATCTGGGGCGGTTCGGTTGAAGGAAAAAAAGTAATCGTTCAAGGATGGGGAAATGTTGGTTCCGCTGCTGCTTATTACCTTTCTCAACAAGGTGCTAAAATAGTTGGAATCATCGACCGTGTAGGTGGTTTAATAAATGAAAATGGTTTCACTTTCGAAGAAGTTAAAGCTCTATTCTTAAATAAAAATGGAAACGAACTTTCTCATCCTTCATTGATTTCATATGAAGAAATGAATGCACGTATTTGGGATTTAAATGCGCAAGTATTTATTCCTTGTGCGGGTTCTCGAATGATTACAGAAGACCAATTAAATAGAATGATTGCTGGTGGAATGGAAGTTATTTCTTCCGGAGCAAATGTTCCATTCGCAGATCCACAAATTTTCTTCGGACCAATCGCAGACAAAGCAGATAATTCAATTTCTATCATTCCTGATTTCATTTCAAATTGTGGAATGGCTCGCGTATTTGCTTATTTGATGAGTAATGACTTGAAAACGATTACAGACGAAGGTATTTTTAATGATACCAGTGAAACGATTTTAGCTGCGCTTAAAAATGCACATGCAAAAAATCCTGGAAAAACAGGAATTGCAAAAGCAGCATTTGAAATTGCATTGAATCAATTAGTATAACTTGTTAGTAAACTTAATAGTTTTAATATTTATTTTAGGCTATGTTTCGATTACATTGGAGCATAGCCTAAAAATTGATAAACTAATACCTGCACTTTTGATGATGGCCTTTAGTTGGACCATTATCGCGCTAGGAATGAATCAATTTGACCAATGGTTTGATCCGCATAGTTCCTCCATTATTTCTATTGCAAACTTCAGTATTTCTGAAAAATCTCACTTACTAGAATCTACCCTACTTCACCATTTTGGTAAAACCGCTGAAATACTCATTTTCTTAATGGGTGCGATGGTTATCGTTGAGATGATTGATCATTTTGATGGTTTCGATACCATTAAAAAATTCATTCGCACAAAAAGTAAAAGATCACTCCTGTGGCTTATATCATTTTTAGCTTTTTTCCTTTCTGCAATTATTGATAATCTTACTGCGACCATCGTTTTAATAACTATCTTAAGAAAAATCGTTCCAGATCAAACCGATCGAATGTGGTATTCTGGTTTTATAATTATTGCCGCAAATGCTGGTGGAGCATGGACTCCAATTGGTGACGTCACTACCACAATGCTTTGGATGGCTGGAAAAGTTACCACAGGAAAACTTATTGTAATGCTTGGTTTACCATCCCTGATAAACCTACTTATCCCACTTACTATTGGATCTTTTTTAGCTGCTTTTAAAGGTAAAATTATTCAACAGGAAGAAGCTTCCCAAACCAGTAATTCAAGTTCGTTCATGCTCTATTTAGGCTTGATTTTAATTGTCTTTGTTCCGATTTTCAAAACCATAACACATCTCCCACCATATATTGGAATGATGTTATCACTCTCTCTTTTTGCAATTGTAGCCGAATTCATTTCAAATCGAAAAATTTCCTTCACCAATCTTGAAGAAAGCAATGAAGTCATGGACCATCACGGCCCTACAATGAAAGCACTTTCTAGAATTGAAATGCCTTCAATATTATTCTTCCTTGGAATTTTAATGACAGTTGCTGCGATGGAATCACTCGGACTAATTTTCGGATTTGGTCAACATGTTAGCGCAATTATTCCAGAAAAAGTATTTGTAACCTTATTAGGAGCAAGTTCTGCCATTATTGATAATGTCCCTTTGGTTGCCGCAAGTATTGGGATGTTTCACGAAGGAGCTGATATGAATATTTGGCATTATGTCGCTTACGCTGCAGGAACTGGTGGATCTATGTTAATCATCGGTTCAGCTTCAGGAGTTGTTGCCATGGGAATGGAGAAAATTTCCTTTTTCTGGTACTTGAAGAACATCAGTTTACTGGCTTTAACAGGCTACTTAGCTGGAATTGCCGTATTATTTCTTGCATAGGCTGTAACCCATTTCACATCGTTCGTTTATATGAAAGTCACTCCTGATAACAATTGAGTGTGGATATCTAATTGTTCTTCAAATCGTGTCGAGAGTTTGATTCTTTAATTTTACCTAATAATATAAATTTGAGATGAAAAAGCGTTTAAAATACCTAGTAACATTTTGTATTCTATTATCAACAACTTTGGTAATTGCACAAATCGAATCAACTACTGGAACTCCAGCAGCAGCTGCAACTGATGCAGCTCCTAAAACGGTTCAAGAAATTTCAGCCTTAGAATTCTTAATGAAAGGTGGAGTTTTCTTAATTCCAATCGCTATTTTGTTGTTTTACACCTTGGTGTTTACAATTGAGAAATTCAGATACATCAAACGTATGTCGAAATACAATGAATCAATCTTATCTGAAATAAAAACAAATTTACAAGCTGGAAATATTTCTCCTGTTTTAGATACTTTACAAAGAGATAACACAGCCTATGGCAATGTTTTACGTGAAGGAGTGCTTACAATTGGTCGTCCAATGAGTGAAATTGAATCAAACATGGATAAAGTTGTAAATATTGAAATCGGTAAAATGGAAACCCGAATGGGGCATCTTGGTTTGATTGCAGGTATTGCACCAACTTTAGGTTTCATCGGAACAATTTCAGGAGTAATTAAAATTTTCTACTCTATTTCCGTTACTGAAAACGTTTCAATCGGTAATATCTCAGGAGGTTTGTACGAAAAAATGATTAGTTCTGGTTCTGGTCTTGTAGTTGGTATTATCGCTTATGCGGCTTATCACTTATTAAACGGAATGATTGACAGTTATTCTTTAAAAGTTCAAAAAATGAACTTAGAATTCGTAAACTTAATTCAACGTCCAAGCAATGGCAATTAAACGAAATAAAAGATTTCATGCGGAGGTTGCAACTTCTGCGTTGAGTGACATCATGTTCTTCTTGTTGTTATTCTTTCTTATTATTTCGACCTTGGCGAATCCGAATGTAATTAAAGTTCCTTTGCCAGAATCGAAAGCAAATGAAAAGACAAATCAGCAACATGTAAGTTTGACGATTACACCTGAAAAAAAATACTTTGTAGACAAAGATGAAGTGGCTTTTGATCAAATTGAAACAAAGTTGTTAACTGAAACTAAAAAACTTGGTGACAATACAGTTGTTGTACGAATTCCATTTGATGCACAAGTACAGGAACTTGTTGATGTCTTGAGAATTGGAATGGAGAATGATTTGAAAATGATCATCGCAACTAAATCAGATTCTTAAACGAAAATGATTCACATTCGAGCGTAACTTTATTTGCTGAAAACCGTTAAGCAAGTAAGTTACGCTCTTAATTTATACATTAATAACTTTCTGATATGTTCGCAATTCAAATTGATGATGTAGAAATCCAAAAGGATAAGAAAATCGCAGTTCTAAGTACAACTGTGTCATTGGTTCTATTTGTTTTATTGGCATATTTCACAACCTTTTTGGTAAACCCACCTTTACCAATCGATTTGCCACCGTTAAAATCAGACGAGGTGATTGAAATGTTCGAGATTGACAACGTTGAAATAGTTCAAGAAGGAAATGTTGGCGGACAAGGTGGAGGAACTCCTACAAACGATCGTATAGACGACCCTCAAGAGCAATCAGAGAACTTTGTGACCTCTCATTCGAATCCTGCTCATCAAATTTTTTCAGGTAAATCTGACAATCACAACGCGCCGAATAACAATACAAATACTTCATCTTCTACTTCACATTCAACTAATCCATTTGGTGATGCAGGAACTGGCGGAGGCGCTGGAGGTGGAAAAGGTGGTGGTTTCGGAAGAGACATTGGAACTTCAGGAAGCGGTCCTGGTGGAACTGGTGATGGAAGCGGAAGAACACGATTAAACAACGTTTCAATTGATCATATCGAATCTGACCGTGACGAAATGATCTATTTAAAACTTACGATTGACGCAAATGGCAATGTAATTTCCGTAACTTCTACAAGTAAAACAACGACAACGAACCAAAGCTTGATTACGCAGGTAAAAAATGCTGTAAAAAGTCAAGTTAAGTATTCGAAAGAACCTGGTTCTTCACCTGTACAAGTTTATTACACGGTAAAAATTAATGGAAAATAGGAATTATACTGAGACAATCGATTGGTTGTTTCAACAATTTCCTTCTTATCAAGCAATTGGAGCAGCTGCTTACAAACCTGATTTAGGAAACATTTTAAATCTACTCGGTCACCTTGGTCATCCTGAGAAAAATTTAAGATTCATTCACATTGCTGGTTCAAATGGAAAAGGATCTACTTCTTCCCTACTCGCTTCCATTTTAAAGGAAAATGGTGAAAAAGTAGGCTTGTTTACTTCACCACATATTCAAGATTTTCGTGAGCGAATTCGTATCAACGGTGAAATGATCTCAGAGCAAGCTGTTATTGATTTTTGCCAACCATTTCAATCGAACAAACTTGAAATCGAACCTTCATTTTTTGAAATTACTTTTGCCATGGCATTGGAACATTTCAATAAAGAAAATTGTACCATTTGTGTCATCGAAACTGGATTAGGCGGGCGCTTAGATGCAACAAATTGCATTACACCTCTACTTTCTATTGTTACCAATATTTCAATTGAGCACACGCAATTTTTAGGGAACACTCTTGCGGAAATATCTGCAGAAAAAGCAGGAATTATCAAGCCCACTATTCCGGTAATCATTGGTGAATCAACTCCTGAAACAAAAGCAGTATTTAGTGCAACTGCATTACAAAATGGAGCACCAATCCAATGGGCAGAAAACTATGAATCGACCGATATCTTTCATTTTCCGCTACTCGGAAATTATCAGCGTGTGAATTTCAGGACAGTATTATGTGCTATTGAAACGTTAAAAAGTCATGGCTTTTCAATTTCGAATGAAACCATTCAGAAAGGATTAGACCATCTAACTTCGAACACGGGTTTTTATGGAAGAATGCAAATTGTCAGTTCACAACCGACAACAATTCTCGATGTATCACACAATGTAGATGGTATTCAAAAAACCTTGGAAAGTATAATTTCTAGTCTAACCGGAAAACTCCATATCATTTACGGAACCAGTTCTGATAAAAACTATGAGGAGATTGTTGAATTATTCCCAAATGATGCAACATTAAATTTCTGCACTTTCTCAAACCAACGCAGCATTACAAGAAAGCAAATTGAAGATTTAATTCAAAAAAAGAAACTGAATGCAACAATTTTTGAAAATGTAAAATCTGCCATTTCAGAAGTTCAATCTACTGCAAACAAGGAAGATACTATTTTAGTGTTTGGTAGCTTTTTCTTAGTGAGTGATTTTTTTTAATTTTTTTTACTAAAAACGCTTGTTAAACCAAAAAAGTGCTTTATATTTGCACTCGCAATAAGGAAATCAAACGCGATTTCTTGCAAACCTCAAAAGGGAGATTAGCTCAGCTGGTTTAGAGCACCTGCCTTACAAGCAGGGGGTCGGGGGTTCGAATCCCTCATCTCCCACAAAGCTTCACAGAAATGTGAAGCTTTTTTTTTGACTGAACTTTCTAATATGTTTTACACCTATATTCTTTTCTCCGAAAAGGCGAATAAATTCTATGTCGGAGCTTCCGAAAAACCTCTTGAGCGCCTAAAAAAACACAATGCAAAAAATAAAGGTTTTACCAATCAGGCCGATGATTGGAAAATCGTATACCTTAAACAATTTGACTTCAAATCAGAAGCTCTTAATTTTGAGAAACAAATTAAAAATTGGAAATCATCCGTCAAAATTCGAAAACTTATTGAGTCTGAAAATGGTTTTGAGCATCCCGATGCATAGCAATCGGGAGGGGCGGGGGGGCGAAACTATGTTCGACGAAGTCAATCCCTCATCCCGAGGAATACTAAATCTCAATTTTATTTATTCCCAATTCCAACATAAGAAATTGTATTAATCCCAAATTTGGCGCAAAATCTAGGTTACTAAGAGTTTCATTTTTACGTTAATGCAGACAAAGAAAAGGGGAGCTTAATTCGTTAAGCTCCCTTTTTGATTTTATTAATTGCTAATTGAATTATTTCATCATCCAAGAACCACCAACACTTATTACATTTGTTAAATCCAGAAATGAACTGTATGTATCTCCTGTGATTCCTCCAGTTGGACAAAATTTAACTGAAGGAAATACTTGACCATAGGTTTTCAAAGCCTCAATACCTCCAAACAGATTTGCCGGGAAAAATTTAAAGGTATCCCACCCCATTTGCATTCCTAAAATTATGTCGCTTGGCGTGGCAACACCCGGAATAAAAGGAATTCCTGAATCTATCAAATATTCACCCAAAGAAGCATTGATTCCTGGTGATACAATAAAATCTACTTCCAGCGCTTTAATAGCATCTATTTGGTCTTTTGTAACTACGGTACCAACTCCAACAGATATCTCTTCACCGTAAGTTGCTTTGATTAATTTGATAGCAGACAAAGCATAATCTGTGCGCAAGGTTATCTCAATGCAAGAAATGCCATTATCTTGCAACTTCTTTATTATACCTTCTACTTCAGCTTCATTATTAATTGTAACAACTGGAATAATTGGATGTTTTTCCAGAATACCTCTTATATTGTTTTGCTTCATGTTCTTATATAAAACTTGCTCCTTCTTCACTCGAAGTAACATTGTTACGAATATTGAAAAATAATTCTCTTCCCATCCCAAAAACTCCAGAATTATCCTTGTGTCGTTGTGGACGGCTTAATACTGCAGGATCAATGCATTCCAATTGACCATTTATAGCATCTAAACGAATAACATCTCCTGTCTGAATTTTCCCAATTACACCATTATCTCGTGCTTCTGGCACAAGGTGAATTGCCGCTGGTACTTTTCCTGAAGCTCCAGACATTCTTCCATCTGTCACTAAAGCCACCTTGAAACCTCTTTTCTGCAAAATTGTTAATGTAGGAGTTAATTGATGAAGTTCGGGCATTCCAATTTGTTTCGGACCCTGAAATGGAATTACAGCAATAAAATCCTTATTTAATTCATTGCGTTTAAACGCTGAAATCAAATCTTCTTGCTCATCAAACACAATTGCAGGTGCTTCAATTAACAAATGATCTTCATGAACAGCAGAGGTCTTTATAACTGCTCGACCAATGTTTCCATCAAGCATTTTTATACCACCTTCAGCATTAAATGGATGTGTCGCAGGACGCAAAATTGATTCATTCAATGATTTTTTTGCTCCATCAACCCAAATCAATGTATTGTCTTTTATTTTTGGTTCTTGTGTGAATTTGTTTAAACCTTTACCTAAAATCGTATAAACATCTTCATGAAGCAAGCCATTTTCTAGTAAAGTAGAAATCACAAATCCCATCCCTCCTGCTGCATGAAAATGGTTAACATCTGCTGCGCCATTTGGATAAATTCGTGTAAGCAAAGGAATCACTTTAGAAAGTTCTGAAAAATCTTCCCAATTGATGATAATCCCAGCAGCTCGAGCAATTGCTATTAAATGAATTGTATGATTCGTCGAACCTCCAGTTGCTAATAATCCAATAATTGCATTAACAATTGCTTTTTCATCAACAATAGAGGCTAAAGAAGATTCAAAAGATTTTGTGCGAATTAAATTGAGTAGAACCTTCACTGCTTCTTCATTTAACAACTCTCTCAAATATGTTCCTGGGTTAACAAAACTTGAACCTGGAAGTTGCAAGCCCATAATTTCCATCAACATTTGATTACTATTGGCAGTTCCATAAAACGTACAAGTTCCCGGTGAATGATAGGAATCTGATTCACCTTTCAACAAGGCCGCTCTATCAATTTTTCCTTCTGCGAAGTCTTGACGAATTTTAGCCTTCTCTTCGTTACTTATTCCAGATTCCATTGGACCTCCAGGAATAAATAGTGTTGGTAAATGACCAAATTTTAATGAACCTATTGTTAATCCAGGTACAATTTTATCGCAAATACCTAAGTTAACGACTCCATCAAACATATTGTGAGACAAAGAGATTGCAGATGAAAGAGCTATCACGTCTCTACTGAACAATGAAAGTTCCATTCCATCTTGACCTTGAGTCACTCCATCACACATTGCTGGTACACCTCCTGCAACTTGAGCAACCGCGTTGTATTTATTTGCATACTTGCGTATCATATCTGGATAGCTTTCATACGTTTTATGTGCTGAAAGCATATCATTGTATGCGGTAACAATTCCTAAGTTTGGTAGTTTATCTTCGGCCAAGATATTCTTGTCATGAGCGCCACATCCAGCGAAAGCATGCGCAAGATTTCCACAATGTAAACTACTGCGTTTCACATCGCTCTTGAATTGAGCTTTCATCTGCGCCAAGTATGTTTCTCTTGTTTCTTTACTGCGTGTAACAACTCTATCTGTAACCACTTTAATTGTTGGATGAATCATATTACTTAGAATAATAAACTATTAAATTTTCAAACTCATTTATCACAAATGAAATTGGTAATGAAGAAAGTTTTGCATTTTCAAAAACTTCTTTTTTCCTTTCTCCTCCGATCAGAAGAATCGTTTTATCACTTCGCGACAACATTTTCTTACTACACGTAATTCGATTGAATGGATAATTCGGTGAAACGGTATTAAAAACACCCAATTCATCTGAATGCAATAATCTTTCAGACTGATCATCTCCAGGGAATAATGAGGCTGTGTGCCCATCCTCCCCCATTCCCAATAAACAGAGGTCAATCCGTTCCTCAAAAACCTGGTAATTGGAACTTGTTTGAACCAAATTGTTTTGCAAATTAGTTGGGTCAACCACCATTCCGATTAAATCAACTTTTTGTGCATTATTTTGGCAGAGAGTCATTCGAATCATTCTTTCGTTGTTGTCCTTGTCTTGAACATTCACAAATCGTTCGTCAACTAATCCAATTTTAACCTTAGTCCAATCCAATTTTTCGTTCGAAAGCTGCTCATAAATTGATTTAGGTGAAGAACCTCCAGAAAGTAAAACACGAGCCTCACCATATTTATTGATGGCCTTTGAAATACAATCTACAATACTAGCAACAAGCGCAATTTCTAATTGAATTTTTGTATCAAATTCCTGTATCTTCATTTTTCATAGACATTGACCATGTTTGACCTTCTTTCATGACCGAATCACCAGGTCCCCAGGTTCCGGCTTCGTATAAAACATTTTTCATTTTTACTTTGTTCCATCCGTTCACAATTGACTCAATCCAAATCCATGCAGCTTCTAATTCATCTTGACGCATGAATAGCGTTTGATCTCCTCGCAAAACATCAACAATCAAGCGCTCGTATGCATCAGGAAAACGTTCGTGAAATGAATCCATATAATCCAGTTTTAATGAAATCGGCTTGTAACGATATCCTCCTGGACCTGGGAGTTTTGTCATTTGAACTAACTCAATTCGCTCTTCAGGTTGCAAGCGCATGATTAATTTATTTCCTGGAATTGTTCCTTGAGAAGGAAAGACATTGTGCTTAACAGACTTAAAATTGATGACAATTTCTGAATACCGCTTGGTCATTCTTTTACCAGTTCTCAAATAAAATGGTGTATCCTTCCATCTCCAATTATCAATATCGGCCTTAATTGCAACAAAAGTCTCAGTGGTTGATTCATATTTTTCAATATCCTCTAAATAGGAATTCAACTGACTTCCATTTACAGTTCCACGTGTGTATTGCCCTTTAACAGTATCCTTTAGAACAGAAATTTCATCAAACAAACGAACAGAATTAAGCACTTTCAATTTTTCGTTTCTTACAAAATCAGCCTCAAGTCTTGCTGGCGGCTCCATCGCAATTAAACAAAGCAATTGTAACAAGTGGTTTTGAACCATGTCCAACAATGCTCCACTTTGGTCATAATAATCACCACGCTTTTCAACTCCCAAACTTTCAGCAACTGTTATTTGTACACTTTCAATGTGTTCCGAACTCCAGGCATTTTCAAATAAATGATTTGCAAATCGAAGAACCATTAAATTTTGAACTGTTTCTTTACCTAAGTAGTGATCAATTCGATAAATCTGATTTTCGCTAAATGAATTGCTCAGTTTTGAATGAATTTCTTTCGAAGACGCTAAACTATTTCCTAAAGGCTTTTCTAATACAACTTTACTTTTTGCATTGATAAGTCCACATTTCTTCAAAGCATCACTTATCTCACCAAATGCTGAAGAAGGCGTTGATAAATAATAAATTGTTTGATAATTGGGCGTCTTATTCAACTCTTCCTTTAACTCTCTATAATCGTCGATCGCATGAGTAGGTATGGTAATCAACTGCATTTTCCCAAAGAAGACATCAATAATACCTTCT
Organism: Crocinitomicaceae bacterium; assembly: GCA_023262855.1. Taxonomy (GTDB): domain Bacteria; phylum Bacteroidota; class Bacteroidia; order Flavobacteriales_D; family Crocinitomicaceae; genus M0103. The sequence goes on along the minus strand of JALQYQ010000049.1, from coordinate 17,638 downwards.
GCAAGCTCATAGTCCGTCGATTCTAAAATAAACCTACGTAAATCCTCATAAAATGTGGCATGTTTACGATCTGAACGTGTAACAGCGTAAATATGAAAGTCAACATTTAATTGCTTATCAACAAATCGATGAAATAAAGCTGGATAAATTTTACGGATGGCCAAATCACCATCTCCACCAAAAATAACTGCATTAAAAGGTTTTATTACTTTAATATTCTTTGCGTCTTGACCCATATTTAAATCTGGTAATTGAATTTTTCAAACTCAAATATACAGTCTTTACGTCAAATATACACTAAGTGAGTGTTGTTTTTTCTTTATAAACTAATTATTACCTGCTAAAAACCGAAATTATCGTAACCGTTTTGAATTAATTGGGTATAATTCTCTTCGTTAAATTTAAAAAACTGTGAGGGTTTATGTGGCACACCTTCTTGTTTTTCATCCAAACTTTCAACAATCTTCAATTTCAGCATTTTTCTTCTGAAATTTCGTTTATCCAAATCTCTTCCAAGAATTACTTCATATAATTTATGCAATTGCGACAAGGTGAATTTTTCAGGCAATAAATTGAAACCAATTGGTTGTGTTTTGATTTTATCTTTTAATTTTTTCAATGCTACCTGAAAAATTGTATAATGATCAAAGGCTAATTCGCTTATTTCATGCACTGGAATCCAACAAGCAGTTTTTGCAAATGAAGATGCCTGAGGTTGATAATTATTCATGTTTACCAAAGAATAATATGCAATTGTTACAACCCGTTCTTCTGGTTTTTGTCGAACAGCTTTCAACCATGCTTTATCAGAAGCTTTACTTAATCTGTCAGGATTTCCAAATGCCCCAACCTGCTCTAAAAAAATATCGTTTAAACCTGTTAGTTCATTCAATATTCGATTTGCAGCCATGTCTAAATCTTCATCTTCGAAAATTAAATCCCCTGGTAGCGAAAGGGAAATATCAAATCCTTCAACCTGTTCGCGTTCAATCAATAAAACTTTTAATTGGCTAAAATCAAACCCGAAAACCACACAATCCGCAGATATTCGGGGATTCAACTGATGTTTATTTTTGGAATTCATGAGCAAAGTTAAAAAAGAAATTTTATATATTCGCAAAGTGTATAATTGACACATAGAAAACAAAAAACTACTGAAGCATATGATTTTAATTGTAGATAGCGGTTCAACTAAGAGTGATTGGATCCTTCTAAATAATTCTGAAAAAACCCATTTTTCAACAATAGGACTCAATCCTTATTTCCACGATGAGGAGACTGTTTACAATGCAATTTTGGAAACATCTGAGCTTTTTGCAATTCGTGAGGAAATCAATCAATTATTTTTTTATGGCGCAGGATGTTCATCGAATGAATTGAATCAAATAATTTGGAATGGACTGAAATCAGTTTTTATTCATGCTGAAATTCATGTCGATCATGATTTGTGTGCATGTGCTTATGCCACTTACGAAGGAGAACCATCCATTTCATGCATTATCGGCACTGGTTCTAATTCTTGTTACTATGACGGAGTTACAGTTAGCGAAGAAATTCCTGCATTGGGCTATATTCTTGGCGATGAAGGAAGTGGAACGTATTTCGGTAAACAACTAGTTTCTAATTATTTATATAACAAACTGCCAAATAATATTTCTAAGGCATTGTCTAAGCAACCGGAATGCTCAAAACCCGAAATTATCGACCGTGTTTACAAACAGTCAAATGCAAACGTATATTTGGCATCTTTCATGCATTTCATAATTGATTTTAAAGAAGAACCATTTATTCAAGAAATGATTTACAAAGGTTTTAAACACTTCCTAGAAATTCATGTCTGTTGTTATCCGAACTATTTGAATGTAAAAGTCCATTTTGTCGGTTCAATTGCTCAATTATTTCAAGCAGAACTTGAAAAAGCGTGTAATGATTTAAATATACAATTGGGTAAAATAATCCAAAAACCAATTGACGGGCTTGTAAATTACCACCAAAATTTATCCGTAACAAATTAAAATTCGATACTTTTTGATTCTTCAATTTTTCTTAGTGTATTATTGACACTAATATCTTTTTTACTATATTTGAAGGAAGTCTACACTAAAAAATTGAGAATGAAAATAGGAATTAATGGATTTGGAAGAATTGGCAGACTTGCTTGTCGAATCGCATCCCTTCGAAATGACATTGAAATTGTTGCAATAAACGATTTGGCAGATCTTGATTACATAGCTTATTTGCTAAAATATGATTCTACACACGGTCAATTTACCGGAACAATTGAAAAAAATGAAGGTTTTCTTGTTGTCAATGGTTCTAAAATAAGAGTTACATCTGAAAAAGATCCTACATCAATAAATTGGAAGGATATGGATGTAGACATTGTGCTTGAATGTACTGGACTCTTTTTAACTCAGTCTGACGCAAAAAAACACCTTCAGTCCGGAGCAAAAAAGGTAATTCTTTCTGCACCTGCTAAAGATGGTACTCCAACTTTTGTAATGGGAGTTAACCACAATGAACTAAAACCTGAACAATTAATTATTTCCAATGCTTCATGTACAACCAATTGTTTAGCTCCTATTGCAAAGGTTTTAAATGATAATTTTGGAATTATTGAAGGCCTAATGACAACTATTCATGCTGTTACTGCTACACAAAAAACAGTAGATGGACCATCACTAAAAGATTGGAGAGGTGGACGAGGTGGATTTCAAAATATTATTCCTTCATCAACTGGTGCTGCAAAAGCAGTTGCTTTAGTTATACCAGAACTAAAAGGAAAACTTACAGGAATGGCTTTTCGAGTGCCAGTTGCAAATGTTTCTGTTGTAGACTTAACTGTTCGCTTGAAAAAAGAAACCACCTACACTGAAATTTGCGCAGCAATGAAAGAGGCATCTGAAAACGATTTAAAAGGAATATTAGGATATACGGAAGATGATGTAGTTTCTACTGATTTCTTAACTGATTCAAGAACCTCAATATTTGACGCTAATGCGGGAATATCAATAAACGGCAACTTTATTAAAATTGTAAGTTGGTACGACAATGAATGGGGATATTCTAATAAACTAATTGACTTGGCTTATCATGCATACAGTTTAGATAAAAACTAATTTTTAATTCAAAAATAAATAGTCCAAAATGTAAAACTAGGATGAACGAATAATTAAAGAAGTTTGAGAGTCTCCTCCACCGCCAAACACACATCCTCCTGATTGTATTTCTTTGCTTCATTCATCAGATGAACTGGAGAAAAAGCAGTTGGCTCTTCACAAAACTTATCCATTTTTTTTGCCAAACTTTCTGGATTCAATGGTTCGAACAGCATTCCAAATTTTCCGAAATCCAAAATCTCTGGACTTCCTCCTGCATTACTTGCAATTACAGGAACACCACAAGCCATGGCTTCAATTGTAACCATTCCAAAGGTTTCAGCTTTAGAAGCCATGACAAACACGTCAATCGCCTTAAAAAAAGTCGCAATATCTTTTCTAAATGGTCGAATATATACACGATCATTCAGCTTATTTACGTCAATAGTGCGTTGCATTAAATCAACATACTCAGAACCTGCCTCCTTTGTTGGTTCACCCAAAAAACAACAAATGAACGATATGTTTTTCGCCTTGGACATTGCTTCTAATAACAAAACCTGGCCTTTGTGAGGATCAAACCTTCCGATTAAACCAACTATTATAGGTTCTTCAGGTAAATCAAGTTGTTTACGCGCTTGAGCTTTTGAAAGTTCAATTTCAAATTGCTTCAAATCCAATCCTGAAGGAATCACTTTCACCTTTGCTGGTTTCATCTTGGTCATGGTGAGTACTTGCTGTTCTAGCCAGTTTAACGGACAAGCCCATAAATCAAAATAAGAGAAGCGAATCGTATGCAAAAAATTTGTTTTTTTCACACCCAACTGCATTTCCATAAAATACGACAAATGCACTTTTTTTATGGATTTTCTTTTGGCTATTACAGCGACACTCATGTCTCGTGTATCACGCACAATTAAGTGAGAAATACCATTATCATCGATTAGTTTGGCAAGTTTCTTTCCAGCAGAAAAATCATAGTATTTTTTATGTTTTCCAATTATCAACGCAGGAATATGTGCATCATTTGCTGCTTTTTCAATTGGAGAATCCTTCTTACACAGAATAAAAACAGAATGCCCACGAGCCATCATCCAACCGGCATTTTTAAGTTGGTTCATTTCCAAACCGCCCCAACTCGTAGAGCTGCATAAATAAGCTAGAGTACTTGACATACTTCGAAAATACTCAAAAATCGGTTGATTGAGACTCTTTGTTGAAATCCTTTAACACCCATCTTACAAGAATAAATGCTGCTAAAGCCAATATCGATGCTGCTAAAAAAGGTGTTCCATAACTCCAATCCTCAGACGGATATTGCTTTCTAGCGGTGTAAAATAGCCACATAAACAATTGTGGACCAATGATCTCCCCCAAACTCATCATGCTTGTGAAAACTCCCTGTAATTCACCTTGCTCATTGTTCGCCGTTCCTTTGGAGACGATTGTTCGAATGGCAGGATCTACAATTCCAGACAAGGCATATGGAGCAATAATTAGATACATCATCCAACCCATATTAGCTGGAATAAATGAAATACCAATTAACGTGATGAACAAAATTATAAGTCCAAATGTAGCAGCACCTTTCTCGCCAAGACGTTTAATAAGCACACCTGAAGCGGCTCCCTGCACAATACCAAAACATATACCTACCACTGCCAGAGACATTCCAACTTCTTTTGTTGTCCAACCAAACTTTGATATCGTAAAATAGTTCCATGCTGAGTGAACTGACATGTTTGTTAAAATCAACAAGAAACTGACCAAAAACAAATACTTCAATTTTTTGAATCGCCCCATTTGAAGTAAAGCACCTAATGGATTCGCACGTGATAGTTCAAATTTACGTCTATCAACAATTGGTAATGATTCTTTTAAAACGAAGAAACCATACGTGAAATTAATCAGTGAAAAAATCGCCGCTACCATAAATGGAGCTCTTGGCCCGAAATCGGTCAACAATCCACCAATAGCTGGTCCTACGACAAATCCTATTCCAAATGCTGCGCCAATCATTCCAAAGTTTTGGGCTCTATTTTCTGGTGTAGAAATATCAGCGATATATGCTGCTGCCGTAGTATAACTTGCTCCAAAAATTCCCGATACCGCTCTCCCAAGTACCAACCAGAACAAATCTGGTGCTATATACATCACGATGTAATCTAACCCCATTCCAAGTACAGAAAGAAGCAAGATTGGTCGACGCCCAAAGCGATCACTTAAATTTCCAACAAGTGGTGAAAACAAAAATTGCATTGCAGCATATGAACCAAGCACGATTCCATAATATTTGGATGAATCATCAATTGATACATGTGCTGTTTCGGCCACTAAGGTTGGAAAGGAAGGAATAATAATTCCCAAACCAATTGAATCCAGACAAATGGTAATTAATATAAATAGTAAAGCTGTTTTTGACGATTGTAAACTCATGTGAATCTAAAATTTAACAAATGTTTAAATCATTATTTTTATCAGAATGCAAACTGATATGTTATTTACCAAAACAAAAAAGGCCTTGCTAATGCAAGACCTTTTTATCAGCGGAGAGTGAGGGATTCGAACCCCCGGTACCTCTCGGTACAACAGTTTTCAAGACTGCCGCAATCGACCACTCTGCCAACTCTCCGCGACAAAAGTAGTAATACTCTGAATACTGACAAGGGAAAAACAGAAAAAAAATGAAATTTTAATGAAAATAATTTTCATTCAACTTGTTAACAGGGGATTAAGTTCAGATAAAATCAGAATTCATACACTTCACACAATAATTATTCAAAGTAATGCGATACACAATTCAAATTCTTACCTTTACTTTCAAATCTATTTTTTTATGAAAATTATCCAAAAGGTATTGTTTTTAATGAGTTTTTTCATTGTGAACTCGTTGTTTGCTCAAACACCAACCCTTCGAGCTTATATGGATAACAAGCAATTTTATGCTCCTGGATCTGGGAATTACATAGAAATCTATTTCCAATTTGTGGGATATTCTGTTAACTATGTTCCTGTAGCCGAAGGATTACAAGGGGAATTAGCTATTTCAATTCAACTTTTGAATGGAACAACTGTGGTGGCGCAAGATGCCTACCGACTGCAATCACCCATAATGAAAGATAGTATAATTGACGATTTCTATGATGTAAAACGTTTTGGACTTGAACCTGGAAAATATACGCTAGCACTTGAATTATTGGATTTGAATTCAAAAAATGCTTCAATCAAAGCTTCTCAAACAATTGTGATTGAAGATTTGGGAGATGCAATTGCTGCTTCAGACATAGAAGCTATTGAATACGCTTCGAAAGGTGATGAATCTTCGATTTTTTATAAATCAGGATACAACATGGTTCCACGATTATCAACATTTTATCCAAGTCAATTAACATCTATTCCAGTTTATTTTGAGTTTTACAACACACAACTTCTAGAAGATTCTATTTGTGGATTGAAACAAACTGTCATCAATACAGAAACTGGATTCGAACTTTCAGAATTGACAACCTATACAAAAGAAAAAACAGGTGAAGTACTTCCAGTTTTAAGAAATGTGGACATAACAAAAATTCCGACTGGAAAATATGCATTGACGTATACGTTGATTTCGAGAAGTATGTCAGAATTGACAACACAGACTTATCTGTTTGAACGCAGCAATGACATGGAAATTACATTGGATTTTGAAACAATGGTACTTGACCCTTCTTTTCAAGGTTCTATTACAAATGATAGTGTTGCATATTATTTGGAGAGTTTAATTCCAATTTCAAAACCAGCAGAAATCAAGAACATTATTGATGTTTTAAAAACAAAAGACCTTGATATGGAACGTAAACATATTCAAGCTTTTTGGTTAAAAACAAGCCCAGGAACAAGTTATGATTCATGGCTCAAATACAAAGCTCAAGTTCAATTGGTTGAACGATTGTATTCGAATAATTTCCAAGAAGGATTTGAAACAGATCGTGGACGAGTTTATTTACAATATGGTTCTCCAACAAACGTAATTATCAAAGAAGTTTCTCCAACAGAATATCCATACGAAATTTGGCAATACAACAAAATTGGAGTATTCAGTAACAAACGTTTTATCTTCTACAATCCAGATTTAGTAAATAATGCCTATCGTTTGTTGCATTCAGACATGTTAGGAGAATTGAAAAATCCAGCTTGGCCACAAATCCTGTCTAAGCGCAGTACTGTGGATGGTAATATCGATAACCCGAATTCAAATGTTCAGCAACATTTTGGTGGAGGAAGTAACGATTTGTTTCGTCAGTATTAATTCTTAATATTGCGCCTTAATTTAATCGTGTGGATTCATTAGCAATTGTAATTTTAAACTGGAATGGTAAAAGCTTTTTGGAGCAATTTTTACCTTCTGTTTGCAATTATTCTAATGGTGCCAAAATTATTTTAGCTGATAATGCTTCTACAGACGATTCTGTTGCATTCGTAAAGTCCAATTATCCATCTATTCAAATCATAATTAACAATTCGAATGGTGGTTTTGCGAAAGGGTACAATGATGCACTTAAACAAATTGATTCAGAATTTTATTTGTTGCTGAATAGCGATATTGAAGTGACAGAAAATTGGTTAACGCCTCTCATGGATGCGATGAAAGACCCGCTGGTCGCTGGCTGTCAACCTAAAGTTCTTTCCTATCAAGAAAAAACACTTTTTGAACATGCAGGTGCGTCAGGTGGATTTTTAGATCACAACTACTTCCCTTTTTGCCGCGGAAGAATTTTTGACAAATTTGAACACGACGAAGGTCAATACGATGCGCCGATGGAAGTGTTTTGGGCTACCGGTGCTGCATTGTTGATTCGATCAGAATTGTATCACAAAGTTGGCGGTTTGGATGAAGCATTTTTTGCTCACATGGAAGAAATTGATTTGTGCTGGCGTTTGAAAAAACAAGGATATAAATTCATGGTTGTGCCCCAATCTCATATTTTTCATGTTGGTGGTGGAACTTTACCCTATTTATCTCCTAGAAAATCCTATTTAAATTTCAGAAACTCACTCTTTATGATTATTAAAAATCATGAAGGAAATTTGTTTTTTAAATTGTTCAACCGAATGCTGTTGGATGGAATTGCTGGTGTTCGTTTTTTAGTAAGGGGTGAATGGAAACATCTAGCGAGTGTCTTTAACGCGCACATGGCCATGTATCGACGTTTACCTCATCTTTTGAAGCAGCGCAAAGAAATCAAAAGAAATGCTGCCAATTTTAATTCCCAAGGATTGTATCGAGGAAGTATTTTGTGGGCACGCTATTTTAAAGGAGTTTCAAAGTTTAAAGATCTGAATCAACGTTTGTTTGTTTCAAAGTAATTTAATGCCAAGCGGTAGCTCTCCAATCCAAATCCAAAAACACATCCAACGGCAACAGGCGAAATCAAAGAAGTATGCCTGAATTCTTCTCGTTTGGTAACATTCGAAAGATGAACTTCTACAACTGGAACTTCAATCGCAGCGATACAATCGCGAAGAGCAACACTTGTATGCGTATAACCACCAGCATTTAAAATGATTCCATCGTGATTCGATTGTTGTAAAACATTGATCAATTCACCTTCAACATTCGATTGAAAATAGCTTAAATCGCACGTTGTTTTCGATTTCAATTCTTCAAAATAAGTTTCGAATGAATGATTCCCATATATTTGTGGCTCACGAGTGCCTAGCAAATTTAAATTAGGGCCATTAACGATTAAAATTTTCATAGTCATGTCAAATTGGGAACGCTATATTAAGGATTTTGTTTCGTTCTTAAAAATCGAAAAGGGTTTAGCTGAAAATTCAATCTTTGCTTACCAAAATGATGTGGCCAAATTATATGATTTTGCAACTGCTCGAAAAATTGCAGTAACTGAATTAACGTACAACGATTTAAAGGAATTTGTAGCTGAATTATATGATCTTGGATTAAGCGCTCGTTCCCAAGCTCGAATCATCAGTGGAGTAAAACAATTCTTTGGTTTTTTATTGATTGAGGATGTATTGAATGACGATCCAAGTGAATTACTTGAAATGCCTAGAATTGGCCGAAAACTTCCTGAGGTATTAACGATAGAAGAAATAGATAAATTGATCGCCGCAATTGATTTAAGCAAAGCTGAAGGTCACCGGAATCGTGCAATTATTGAAACATTGTATAGCTGCGGACTGCGTGTTAGTGAGTTAGTAGGTCTTAAATTCGGTGATTTGTATTTTGAAGAAGGATTCATTCGTGTCATTGGAAAAGGAAACAAAGAACGACTTGTTCCTGTTAGTCCGAGCGTTGAAAAAGAAATCGGCATCTATAATGATCATGTTCGTCGCCATCAATTGATTAAACCTGGAAATGAGCAAATCGTTTTTTTAAATCGACGTGGAGCGCAATTAACACGTGTAATGATTTTCACGATTATCAAAGATTTGGCGAATTCAATTGGTTTAACAAAATCAATATCTCCGCACACGTTTCGTCATTCATTTGCTACTCATATGATTGAAGGTGGAGCCAATTTACGTGCCGTACAAGAAATGCTGGGACATGAATCCATTACAACGACTGAAATCTATACGCATTTAGATCAACGATTTTTGCGCGATGCGATTATTACGTTTCATCCGAGAAATGCACATTGATAGTATTGAGCAATGTGGTAATGCTCTAATGTTGTAATGTTGTAATGTTGTAATGTTGTAATGTTGTAATGTTACAAATTAACAACTTTGCAAATTAACAACTTTGTAAGTTAACAATCTTACTTAAAACTCCCGTTTTTATTGACGTATCGCTTTAAAATAAATTATTAAAACCCTAAAAACGGTACTTCAATACTACTCCTCCACCAAAATCAAATCGTTTTTTGTCGATATCCGTCCAACGTGTGATTGGTATTAAATCGAACGAAGTGTTTAAATAAACACCAAGCCCGAACTTAACAAATGAATACGTGATTTCTGGTCGCAGCGCTGCACTTAAACCAAATTGTTTAATCTCAGGGGTAGATATCAATGCTCCTGGAATTCCTTCGTATAAATTTGTGACTATTGCTCTATTATAATTCATTCGAATACCTGCCATTAACGATGAACTCCAATTTCCTTTATTGAATAACGAAAACGAGCCATAAATCGGTAAGGAAAATACACTATAATTTATTTTCTGTGCTACATTTGACTCCGCTATTTCGGTTATATAATTAACTGTAACAATTGAATCGATAATAGAATCTTGCAATGCCGGATTCAAATAGATATACTCTACGGTCGTACCATTTGGTATAAACGTTGTGTCGTAGATCACCGCAGATATACGTTCGTTAAACGTTGAATAGCTTAATCCCGCAGTAATTGACCATTTACCATTAAGTCCATAATTAACTTCAAAACTTGAATTAAAGCCTGCTGGAGATTTGATTTCATAGTAATTGTTTGAGTTTGAACTCAATGAATTTACACCAAAGAATGTTCCAGTATACAAACCAATCGACCATTTTAAAGGAGTAAACAACGGTGTGATTTGCGTTTGTTGAATACTTGATTTAGACGTATCAACAGATGCTACAGACTCTTTTTGTTTCTCATTTATTGAAGTTGCATCTTCCTGCTTCTCATTTTGATCTTCTTTGGCTTTTTCTTCATTCTTAGAAAGATCCTTTGATATTGTTTGTGTTGCCGAATCCTCAGTTGATTTACCAGTCAAAGCAAAATTATCGTTTAACTTATCCTTCATAACATCGTCTATGACATTACTTCGTTCGGAAGCTTTTTGAGTTTTTTCTTTAGTTTTTTGAGTTTTTGACTTTTGAGTTTTTGACGCGTTAGTTGGCTGATTTATTGCATTTTTGAATCCACCTTTTTTAAATAATTCACTAGTCTTTACATTGTTTTTTACATCATTGAGTTTACCTTCAACTTTATTTTTTTGAGTGTTGTTTACACCAGAGAATTGATGTTGTTCGTTAGCCAGTTTGCTTTGATTTCCATTGGAAACAGCATATTGGTTTTTCGTGATGATTGTCTGATTTTCAGTGTCATTTAAAGTTTTACTGTCTTTCGCTGATGCATATGTTGTTTGATTTGCAAATTGAGTAGAAGAAGAATTGCTAATCTTTGTTGAATGATTGCGCGTGTTGAATGAAAGGGTAATAAAACTACCAATGAAGAAAAATCCAATTAATGGAAATAACCAAATGAACCCGCGTTTCTTGTGAACAGGAGTTTTAGCAGAAAAAAGGCTTTCGTCAATAGCCGATTTTATATGAGAAGGCGGAGTTACTTCGAAACCATCAAAGGTCGAAGAAAACAAATGTTCTAGTTCGTTTTGTTCTTTCATCTTTCTACTTTTTCTGATTCAAGCAATAATTGAATCATTTTTTTTGCTTTGAAATACTGTGATTTTGATGTTCCTTCTGAAATATTCAAATGCTCAGCTATTTCTTTGTGCGTCAAATTGTCAATTGTATACAAATTGAAAACTGTTCGATAACCATCTGGAAGTTGTTGAAGTAATTGTAGTAGCCTTTCTTTTAACTCGCGATTATCCAATTCTGCTTCTTCTTCGTGTACAAGTTGGTCAAACTTCAAATCATTATCCGTTAAAACCATTCGATACTGGTCTTTGATGTAATTCAAAGCAGTTCGAATGGTAATTGTTTTAATCCATGCGCCAATTGACAACTCTGGATTAAAGCGTTCACGAGTTTGATATAATTTGATAAAACTATCTTGTAAAACGTCTTGCGCATCATCACGACAACGTGTGTAGCGGAGGCAAATACCGAACATGCCAGAGGAGTAAGCTGCATAGATTTGATCAAATGCAAGCTTATCTCCTTCAACAAATTTGATAAGAACCTCCTTCGCTATCACTCTTAAACGTTTTAAATTCTATTAATTTCCACCTAAGGTATCCATTGGATTTCCACCACCGTTTCCAGTTGAATCAATTGGTGTTCCTCCACCATTTCCATTTCCATTTCCTCCCCCTGTCCAGGTTGAGTCGATTGGTGTGCCGCCTCCATTTCCTCCTCCATTCCAAGTTGAATCGATCGTGCTACCACCACCATTTCCACCTCCATTTGAATCATTTACCCATGTAGTGTCAATTCCATTGCTTGAACCGTTCGGTGTAATGGGATCATCTTGACAAGATTGCATTCCAAATGAAATAACCAATGCAAATCCGTAACCTACTATCCATCCTTTTCTCATAGCCTTTCGTATTTAAATTCACCCTAAATACAAACGCAAAAATGAAAGGGTTGCTTGAATTTAATTTTTTTGAAGTTTTTTATTCATCACGCTAAAAAACAAGGGCGGAATCAAGGCTAATAGCATCATTCCCGGATATCCCGTTGGCATTATTGGTGATTCATCATGGGTTTCAAGTAGTTGATAAGGTCGATCAGGCTTGTAATGATGATCTGAATGACGACTTAACTCAAACAAAACTACTCGTCCAAACACATGATTCGAATTCCAACTATGAATTCTGCGCACACGATCATACGTTCCATTTTCTCTTTTTTCACGCAATAATCCATAATGTTCTATGTAATTGACAGTTTCCAATAATAGAATTCCACCAAGCGCTACAATTAGAAAAAACACCAAAGCTGTTTTACCGATAACCACTAATATAAAGGTGCAAATTAGGAATTGTGTCAATGTGTAAACAATCATTTTGTTGTGAAACGAAAACCTCGATTTTCCTATAATGTGCATTCGTTCGAATTCAATCTGCCAAGCTTGAACATAACTACCGAAATGCGAACGCACCCAAAAGCTATAAAGCCATTCGTTTTTTCTTGCAGTTGCTGGATCTCTGGGTGTTGCAACATTGTTATGATGTCCACGATTGTGATAGGGCAAAAAGTGATTTTCGAGCGATGTTAGCAAGAGAATTTCTCCTAAAAATTGTTCGAAACGATTGGTACGATGTCCAAGCTCATGTCCGATATTAATTCCAATAACGCCACACATAATTCCCATTGAAATGGTTCTTCCAACCAATTCAATCGTTGTTTCTGCATGTTGAAAGCTCAATAAAAACCAAACAAGAAAACCAATTTGAACTGGAATCATGCTGTACAAAAGCCAATCGTAGAAAGGATCGTTAGCGGCCAATGCGCGTTCATTTTCATCCAAATTACGAGCATCTGGTTTTAATAGTAATTCAGCAAAAGGAATTAAAAGGAAGAAAACAACTAATGGTAAAAATGTTAGCAATCCTTCACCTGTAAATGAAATTTGAACAGTGAGGGGTAATAAATAAATTGTTAGATACTTCAGTTTTCTCATACCGATGAAATTACTGAACTAAGCTACAAAATTTTCAAGAAGAATTAGTGGAATTAAATCAGTTTACCATATAAATCGTAATGATCTGCATGTGTAATATTCACATGAGCGAAATCACCTAATCGAACAAATCCATCCGCTTTCTTAATCAACACTTCATTATCCACTTCTGGTGAATCAAATTCGGTTCTTCCAATGAAGTAATCACCTTCTACTCTGTCGAACAAAACTTTGTAGTTATTTCCAACTTTTAACTGATTCAAATCATACGAAATGCCAGATTGAAGTTCCATAATCAAATCTGCACGTTCTTTTTTGATTTTTGCCGAAACGGTGTCTTCAAAGCTATAAGCGTGCGTATTTTCTTCATGTGAGTATGTGAAAATTCCTAGGCGGTCAAAACGGCTTCTTTCAACCCAATCATACATTTCTTGGAAATCAGCTTCTGTTTCACCAGGATAACCAGCAATTAAGGTTGTTCTCAAAGCAATTCCTGGTACTTTCTCACGAATAGTGGCAATTAATTCTTCCGTTTTTTCACGTGTAATTCCACGACGCATAGCTTGTAAAATTTTAGTAGAACCGTGCTGTAAAGGCATGTCCAAATAATTACACACGTTTTCACGTTCGCGCATTACATCCAACACATCCATTGGAAAACCTGATGGATATGCATAATGTAAACGAATCCAGTCGATTCCTTCTATATCTGCTAAGCGATTAATTAAATCTGAAAGTGCTCTTTTTTTGTATAAATCAATTCCGTAGTACGTTAAATCTTGAGCAATAAGCATTAGTTCCTTTACTCCTTTCGCAGCCAAACCTTTCGCTTGATGCACCAAATCCTCAATTGGAGTTGATACATTTTTTCCTCTCATTAAAGGAATTGCACAAAATGAACATGGTCGATCACAACCTTCCGCAATTTTGAAATACGCATAATGATTTGGTGTTGTTAACAATCGCTCACCAACTAGTTCATGTTTGTAATCTGCTTTCAAGGTTTTTAATAAACGTGGTAAATCTCGTGTTCCAAAGAAAGCATCTACTTCTGGAATTTCATTTTCTAAATCATCTTTGTAGCGTTCAGAAAGACAACCTGTCACATACACTTTATCAACTAAACCTTCTGATTTTGCCTCTGCGTAACGCAAAATTGTATCGATGGATTCTTGTTTTGCATTGTCAATAAAACCGCATGTATTAATGATTACAATTTCCGCATCATCTTCCATTGATTCATGTTCAACCTCAAATTGATTCGCTTTCAGCTGCGCCATCATGACTTCCGAATCGAATATATTCTTTGAACAACCTAAGGTTACTACATTTACTTTGTTTTTCTTGAGCGTTTTTGTTTTCATATCGCAAAATTAAGGAAAGAATGAGGCATTTCAAACTTTATCCTATAATTCATTAGAATTGGCATACAAATACGAATCATTGGTATTATCTTTGAGAATCAAAGGAAATTTCCGAATTATGAAAAGCTTCATAGCAATTTGTTTAACTGTATTAGTTGTAGGTTGTAAATCAACTAAGGATGTTTCGTCGGAAAATTCTCCAAAAGACACAAATTATAAAAATGAAAACGTGCTTATTTCAGCGACAATTGGTCGCATTGATCATGCTTCGGATCCAATTTCTATTTCAGATGTCCGTGTGATTGGAAATAAAATGCTAATTGATGTTAACTTTGGAGGAGGATGTGAAGACCATCAATTTAACTTAATTGGTTCACCAACTATATCAAAGAGCCTGCCTCCTATTCGTTTAATTCAATTGGTGCATGTTGCTAATGGAGATAAATGTAAAATGAATGTTATGAAAACACTTGAAGTGGATTTAAAAGAACTTGCATACAAACAAGAAGCTGGGAGCAAGATTTATTTAACGCTAAGCGGATGGAGTCAGCAAATTGAATATACATTTGAATAGAAATATAAAAGCAATGAGAATTGGAGTTTTATTATCAGGCTGTGGAGTTTACGACGGAGTTGAAATTCAAGAAGCCGTTTTAACCTTATTGGCCATTGAAGAAATTGGTGCAAAAGCAGTTTGTATAGGTCTAAATCAAGACCAACACCATGTCATCAATCATTTAACAGGTGATGAAATGCCTGAAAAGCGAAATATGTTAGTTGAAGCTGCTCGTATTGCGCGAGGAGACATTAAAGATATAGCTGAAATAACACCCGCAGACATCGATGCACTTGTCATTCCAGGTGGATTTGGTAGCGCCAAAAATTTTACAACTTGGGCTTTTGACGGACCTGAAGGTTCAATTGATCCGAAGGTAAAATTGTTAATCGTTAATATGGTGAATGTTGGAAAACCCATCGCAGCTTTATGCGTGAGTCCAATTGTCGTAGCTAAAGCATTGGAAGGTTCTGTCGTTCAATCAAAATTAACAATTGGAACAGATACAGCTGCTTCACCTTATGACATCAATGCATTTTCAAAAGGTTTAGAATCACTAGGTGCATCTACTAGCATGAAAATGATTGATGAAATAGAAGTTGACAAAGAAAATAAAATCATTACTGCCCCATGTTACATGATGGAAGCCTCAATTCTTGAGGTGCGTAAAAACATTCGAAAAGCGATTGAAGCCCTTCGTGACATAATTGAGTGAGAAGCGTTGTTCAATTTTCCAATTCTAAAAAAAGGAAAGGACTTCAAGTTCATTGAATTTGGCAAGTTGAAATCGAATGGCTGCATCTCAATCAGAGCAAACTAAGCGTCATTTTGACACTATGAATAAACACGAAATCATAGCCCTGGTGCGGCTTCAGGTTATTAACAACACTACATCTTTTGTTGGAAATTTTAACTTTAAAAAGCTGCTAAGTCTAAATTCTTACTTTAATTTTGCAGTTCAAAACATAGCGTTAGCTGTAAAAATGAACGTATGAACGTATTTGGCAAACACGGTAACAATGCCGATTTAAAAGCTTCTTTAGGATTGTATAACCTAGGAACACAATTCTGGAATTTAAGTCCAGCAGAATTAGTTGAAGATACTATCTTGAACGGTGATGGAACATTAACAGACACTGGTGCTTTAGCAATCGAAACTGGTGAATTCACAGGACGTTCTCCAAAAGATCGTTTCGTAGTGTGTGATGAGAAAACAGAAAATTCTGTTTGGTGGGGTGATATTAATATTAAATTTTCAACTGAGCAATTCGATGCATTGTACAATCGCGTTAGTGCGTATTTGAATGGTCGTGACGTGTATGTTCGTGATGCTTATGCTTGTGCGGACCCTGAACACAGAATGAACATTCGTGTTGTAAATGAAGTATCTTGGGGAAATATGTTTGCTTATAACATGTTCTTACGACCAACAGATGCTGAATTAGAAAACTTTTTACCTGAATGGCACATCGTTTGTGCTCCAGGATTTAAAGCTGATCCAGAAATTGACGGAACACGTCAACACAACTTTGCAATTTTGAACTTCACTAAGAAAATCATATTAATTGGTGGAACTGGTTATACTGGTGAGATTAAAAAAGGAATTTTCTCTGTTTTGAATTACGTTTTACCGCACGAAAGAAATGTACTTTCAATGCACTGTTCAGCAAACATTGGTAACGAAGAAAACGATACAGCTATTTTCTTTGGATTATCTGGAACAGGAAAAACAACTTTATCCTCGGACGAAAACCGTCGTTTGATTGGTGACGATGAACATGGTTGGGCAGACAAAACTGTTTTCAACTTCGAAGGTGGATGTTATGCAAAAACAATCGATTTATCGCGTGAAAAAGAGCCTCAAATCTATGATGCAATTCGTTTCGGTGCAATCTTGGAAAACATTGGCTTTGAAGAAGGAACATCTACTCCTGATTACACAGATAATACAATCACTGAAAACACACGTGTTTCGTACCCAATTCATTTCATTGACAACATTGCAACTCCATCAATTGGAAATGCACCAAAAAACATTTTCTTTTTAACAGCTGATGCTTTTGGTGTTATCCCTCCAATTTCTCGTTTGACAAAAGAACAAGCAATGTATCATTTTATGTCTGGTTACACTGCAAAAGTTGCTGGTACAGAAGTTGGAATTACAGAACCTACAACAACGTTCTCTGCTTGTTTCGGAGCAGCTTTCTTACCACTTCACCCAGCGAAATATGCTAAATTATTAGGGGAGAAATTAGAAGGAACGGACATTAAAGTTTGGTTGATCAATACTGGTTGGACTGGTGGTTCTTACG
>JALQYQ010000027.1 GCA_023262855.1 Crocinitomicaceae bacterium | reverse complement strand
GTGGAGAAAACGGCCATACTGACCACCCTAAAACGGAGTATACTGACCAGTCATTTTCATTTGCCTAAAAGAACGATTTAAGAGGTCATCTTATTTATCAAAAATATCACTTTTTTTCGATTAAAAAATCATTTGTTAAGTTGCCTTTTTTCTTTCTCATGGATTCGCCTTGAAGCTCAAAACGATGGGCATGGTGAACAAGTCGATCCATTGTTGCATCAGCGATTGTTTTTTCTCCAATAATATCGTACCATTGGCTTACTGGCAACTGAGAAGTAATAATCACAGAGCCTTTACCATGGCGGTCTTCAATGATTTCTAAAAACGCCATTCTATTTTGATTGTCCATAGCTTGTAGACCAAAATCATCTAAAATAATGAGTTGTTGACGCTCTATTTTTGCGATTTCTTTCAGATAAGTACCATCACTTTTCGCCATTTTTAGTTTTGCTAATAATCGTGTTGTATTGTAATATTTCACACGATACCCATCAATACAAGCCTGATATCCTAGGGCTGTTGCTAAATAGCTTTTACCAACACCAGTGCTTCCTGTGATCAAAAGATCTTGCCCCTGATGAATGTAATCTCCTTGAGCAAGGCGCATTAATTTATTCCTATCAAGGTTTCGTTCATCGTTAAAATCGATTTTTTCTAACGATGCTTTATACCTAAAAGTGGCGTTGTGGATGTTCCGTTCGATTTTACGATTTTGTCGATCATCCCATTCTGTTTGAACAAGTTGTGCAACAAATTGATCCAAGGTATAATGATCTGTCCGACCTGTTTCTATGGCTGTTTTAAACGCATTATGCATTCCATGAAGTGCCATTAGCTTCATTTTTGAAAGGGTTGTTTGATTCATATTATTTGTTTTTTATTGATTACTTGTAATAGTTGTTTCCTCTAATATTGGGATGTTTAGGAAGCTCTTTTTCTTGGTTTTCAGTTGATTCCGACAACTTATCAAGTCCCTTCTCTAGGATGTTTTCCACGATTTTGTAATTATAGATCCCATATTCTAAGGCCATTGAGCAAGCTTTTGCTAAACGTTCATTCCCAACTTTTTTTGCCATCGACAAAATACCTATACAGCTTTTGTAAGATTGCTCCACATGTTGTTTTTTATCAAGTATTTGAACGATTAAATGCTTCACATTGATATCAATCGATTCTGCCCAGGATATAAATCGTTCCGGATTCCATTCGGTCATAAACTGATGTGTTGTGGCTAGATGATCCTTCACTGTACTATAATTGTGTGGACTTTTTAATCGCGGATGAACCGCTATTCGATTGTATCCAGAGTAGATTTCCACCGTCTTTTCGGTATACAGTAGTTTGACTTTCTTACGGATATATAGGTATGGAACGCTGTAATAATGCCTGTCCTCAGACAATAAAACGTGACCATTGTTCATTACCGTTACGATGGCTTGTTTACGTATTTCAAAGCGCTCCATTGGAAGTTCTTTCAACATTGACCTTTCCAACTCTTCGTACAGTTGTTTTCTGCTATATGGCTTGCCTGTAAGATTCGATGCGTTGTGCTTTTCAAGCAATGTTTTTATGGCATGATTCAATGTCTCAAGGTTAAAAAACTGCTGGTCTTTTAGCACACTATAAATACGTGTGTAAAGGATTTTAACAGCTCCTTCAACCAACGATTTGTCTCTTGGTTTGTAGGCTCTTGCTGGTAAAATCGTTGTTCCATAATGCTCAGCAAAGTCTAAAAATGTTTCATTGAGAGTTGGCTCAAAGCGATTACTTTTTGTTACCGCTGACTTCAGATTATCTGGAACAATCGCCGCTGGAACTCCTCCAAAAAAGTGAAGTGCATTTTCAACCGACTCAACAAAATCTTCCTTTTTCTGACTCATACTTGCTTCAGCATAAGTCGCTTGACTAGCACCTAAAATGGCAACAAAAAATTCTACATCGACGACCTCCCCACTTTCTATGTCAATGATCTCAAGGGTTTTGCCAACGTAATCAACATACATCTTGTCACCTGCCTTGTGACTCATGTGCATCGTTGCTTTGGCATTTATTCGTTTGGTCCAACGATTAAAATATACAGCAAATTGCGTTCTCTGAAAGCCATCAGGATGTTTGATTTTGTACTCTTCCCATAAAATATTTAGTGTCTTTCCGGTTTTCTTTAACTCTTTCTCAACGCGAGGAAAGAAACTCTCCAGGTCACGCATCTTGGGCGTTAACTCTTGTTCTTGCTGCAAATTAAACAGTTCATCTAAATCCAAGTCCGTTAACTTATCCAACTCCTCATAAGTAACCTTTAATGCACTAAATTGCCTTATATATTTCTTAACTGTATTACGCGATAAACCTAGATATGAGCTGATAAAAACCTTGCTTTTACCCTGCACATACAACTTTATTACTTTTCTTAACTTACTCATGTCGATCGTTTTTCCAGCCATCATTCAAACTTTATCAAATAAAGCCTGATTTTACAGCTACGATAACTCTCGAAAATCGTTTGTTTTTAGGTGGTCAACATACTCCGTTTTGGGGTGGTCAGTATGCTCCGTTTTAGGGTGGTCAGCTTAAACCGTTTTGGGGTGGTCAACATGAGCGTTATTTCCACACAAACATCCAATGAAAATTTTCAGTCTCCAAATGCGCGTACCGTTTCATAAACTTTATGCTGTTTTGTGCTGATTTAGCAGTTTTATCCAAGGAAAATTCCATTTATTTTTGTTCCTAGTTCAAGGCAATGTTAAGCCTATATACTGTATAAATAGTGTATGAAAACCAATCATTAAAAATGAAGCGAATTGCGATTTACCCAAAAGACATTATGATCATCACCGGAAAAGGTGAAAGTTACTCGCGTAAACTCCTCAGAAAGATTAAGACGCATTTAAATAAAGAACCTCACCAATTTGTCAGCTTCGAAGAATTTTATCAATACACAGGGTTAAAATCGGAAAATGTAAAACAGTTGTAGCTTTTTATTAATTGCTTAAATACATGTAAACTCTATTGCAAAAGTAAATAGGTGTAGTAAAGAAGTGTACGAGAAAGTTAAAATGTACTTTATTTCTTTATGACAATGCGCTCTGTATAATTTCCTTCTTCCGATTGAACATTAACAAAATAAATTGCACTGTCCAAATGTGTTAAATCAATCTTATAACCAGTATTTAAAAGGATATTGGACTCCTCAAAAACAAGCCTTCCACTTGCATCTAATATCGATAGTTTATACAAATCTTCAGATTCTAACCACACTTGAAAATTTCCATTTGTAGGATTAGGGAAAATACTTAAAAAATCCTCCGTCAGATTCGACGGAGGAGCAATATAATTTTGTGTTTTTTGAATGGTATCATTACAAGCCACTGTTGTTGTCGTGACTGTGTAATTTCCAGGTATTAAATAGTTGTGGGTATATGAAGACAGTTTACCGTCGTACAATGTATCTTCAGAACCATCTCCCCAATCAATAATCGTATATTCAAAATAGCTTGACAAGTTCTTTACTTCAAGCTGTATTCCATGATTTGTAAACACCAACGAATCAATCGGGTGTTCAAAATATCCTAAACAGTTGGTCCGCATAATCCAACCATCTTCAGTGTTATCTGGTGCATCTTGAAAAACATAGCCGCACATCAAATAATCGCCGTTATCAAGTAATTTTAAATCTGTAAGGTAATTGTCGTTATTTCTAATTTTTAAATACCTTGACCACAAGCTGTCTCCTTGTGCTGAAAAGCAATAAATAGTTCCTTTTGGATTGAACGCTTCATTAACATGACTTACCTGACCTATAACTATTAGATTACCATTGTTTAATTCAATTGCTTTAAAAAATGCATTTACACCTGAGGGAACGGTTGACTTTTCGAAAAAATTATCCCAAAGTAAGTTGCCTTCCTGATCAATTCTTGAAATCCAAGCTTGATATTTGTTATTTGCAAATTGTTGATAACCTGTAAGGATAAAATCCCCATTAACCAAAGATTGACAATTCACACTTTCATATAAAGGTGTATTATCAATAATTTTTTCCCAAATAACTGCTCCATTTCCATCTACTTTTAAAATGTATATATCAGAACCATTTATTGTCTCCTTACCAGATGAAATAATATAATTTCCATCATTTATTTTCTCAATTATACTTGCACCGTTAATTTCGCTTCCACCGTAAGTATGTTCCCATAAGACAGTGCCATAAGGATCCATTTTCACTAACCATACATCAAGATTTCCAATATTTACTTCTTTCACTCCAAGAAGTAGAAAATTATTGTCATCAGATGGTAATATACAATCGAAACGACTATAATTGTTAGTGATATTATACAATGTATCTAATAAAATATCACCATTCATAGAGATCTTATGAAAAGCCGCAAAAACCGAATCCGCTTTTATTGCACCCCCAATAGCATATATGGTATCATTTATTACAACACTATTTTGTGAAAGCCCAGCACCATAATTATAACCTACTTTACCTACTGTGTAGGTATCCAAAAGATTTCCATCGGTTAATCCAACAATTTGGATCGTTTTTTTTCCAATATTGGAACTATCCCATTGAATCCCGTCAATGATTAGAGTATCACTGTTTAAGATATTAGAACTCCATGAACCATTTAAGAAATTATTGAAATCAATAGTTGTATTATAGTAATTCACTTGTGCGTTCAAAAAATTGAACACACAAGTGATATACGTCAATATTAAAAACTTTTTATTCATTATTTAGCAACAACTATTCGCTCTGTATAAATACTTTCAACACCACTTTGAATTGCCGTAATTTTCACAACATAAATACCTGAAAATAAATCGGACAAGTCTACAACTAAAGTTTGTTCATTTGATTTCTTTAAAGCTAACAATTTTCCTTCAAGGTTATACACCTCTATAGTTTTTACATCATTATTCTTGTCTTCAAATGAGATTTCGAACCATCCAGTTGAAGGATTTGGATAAACCACAATTGAAGATATAGTTTCTTCTAAAGGAATCCATTTTTCAGTTTCTTCACTGCTCAATATCATTTTAGTTCCATCTAAGTCAAATCCATCAACGTAAGGTAATTTTGAGTCTCTAAAATTGAGAATAGAACGTGCCATCGGTGATAAAGAATTATCCTCAGACGCTATGTTTTTTATCATGAGTAATTCTTCGGATGTAAGATTAAAATAACCACCACTTCTATTAACAATGCTCAAGAGTGAAGAATAAAAATCATGGAATAGTAACAATTCTCTTGCTTCATCAGGTTTTCTTGAAAAAATGGAATCCGCATAATCTTTCACAATTTTTAGCTGACTCGAGCCTTCACTTTGATTTTGTTGAAGCAAAGTTGCAATTAACAGTTTAGATCGCTCAATACCATTTCTTTCTTTCAAAGCAAACGACAAACTATCTACATAATTTGAATCAAGATACATTTTCATTAGATTATTTGTAGCAAGGCGTTGTTCGTTTTCATAATGAACTTTAATTTTTTCAAGCTGATCAATAGGAGATTCGCCGTATGCAATAGCCATTAATTGATTTTTGACAGAATTCGACATGGTTGAATTGATAATACCAATTCGAACATTTTCTTTGAAGGGCGCATTGCCTTCTAAAATTTGTTTTGTAATCTCACTTGGTAGTGATTTATTAATAACTGCCAATTGGGCTTGAGCACTTAAATAAGGAGAAATTAATGAAAGCTGATTTTTAAGTTCTTCAGGATTAGTTGAAGCATTTATTAAAGCTAACAATGCATCTGAATCACCACCATCTAACTTGTTTTTATAAGTACTAATTAAATTTTTATTTGTAGAAATTTGATTTTTCTGCAATTTCCAATCATCAATCGAAAAAATACTCGAAGGACAAGCTTTTTGTCTTATATACGAAATTGAAGGTAAACAGTTTTGTCCATTGATAGGACCATTCATACATGTAACATTAAAACCAACATCACTTAGCGGATATGAATTGTACTCAAAAGAGCTTGTGCTTGTGTTGCGTAGTTGGTTAAAAATTGCATTATCACAAATCCCATAAAATTCGTTTGCTTGTGGTAAAGTTGGTGGCACTAGTGGTAGACCATTTCCACAATCTCCTTGTACAGCCAGAAGACCGTTGGCAACATGAATATCAACTATAGAAACTGTAGAAGTTTTATAAAAACGGTTACAATCGATTTGAAGAGATAAATTGTTACCAGCTTCTTGCGTTCCTATACTCAAGCCAGTGTAATCATTTAAATAGTTAGATACACCTGCGCCTCCAGCATCTGAATTTTTTATAAACACCCCCATATTTCTGCCAATTCCATTGTAATTGCCATTAAATTTGTTTTCCTCAATTTTTACAACTGACGCACCATCTGAATATACACCAAAAGCATACTTAGTTTCACTAAGGTCAAATGAGTTCGGAATGACAAAATTTGAGCGAATTATTTCTCCAAATTGAGCACCTTCAACACGTACACCATATAAATTATTTTTAAATAGTGTTTTATCAATTGTAAAACTTGAATTGTTAACGTTGCTAATAGCTATACCAGTATATAAATCGTGAAATTCGTTAGCTACCTCATTATTTGGATCACATCCACCGGGATACGTAATAACCCCATTGCATGCAGGCTTCACAACAAAAGCTGCATCAACAGACAAGATACCGATTCCTCGTTCGTTAGCTAGAACATTAAATCTAGTGTTCATGAATTTATTTCCTTGAATTCGAATGTTTTTAGTGTCCCACATTATGATTTGTGCATATGGCTTTGTTGTCATTCCACCATCTCCAAAATTCGTTGTAGTTGTAAATGAACATTTCAAAATTGAACTTGCGTCGTTTATTACTGCACCTGAAGTATTATGGGGTGTATATTTCATAAAACCAAAAGATGCATAATTATCAACAAAACTAGAATTAGTAGCTGTTATTATACCACCACCTGTTTTATTCCAATTTACAGTATTATCATCGTTCCTTGCAGTTGTAGTAACAGCGTTTCTAGCATTACTGATAATACTGTTATTTGTAATAGACAGATAACCTTGGTTTAACGTTGTAATCTGATTTTTTGTCGGATCTCCTTGAACTTCAATTCCATCCCACATTGCTTTTTCACAGCTTTGAATCGACGTTAAAGTTGAATTATTTATTATTAATCGACCACCTTGTTCAATGACAATTTTAGTATCAACATTTACTCTTTTAGAATCTGCAAATTCGATAGTGCAATTTGAAATAGTTAGTGTTTGACCTGATGGAATAATTACTTTACCAATTACAGTTTTATCACTTGACCAAGTCTGGGTTGTTATTGGTGTAATATTATCAATATCGTAATTCAATAATGATTGGCAATCACTAAATACTTTTACGAATAAAAAATCATCAACGTTGTGACTAGAGTTTCCAACTGCTACTAAGCTACCATCAGCGCCCTCTGCAATTCGATACATACATTCTTGCTTTTTAAAATCCCCAGGATGATTTACAGGTTCTTTATCATCAGAATCGAATTGCGTTTCCCATTTCATATTTAAATTTTGATCAAATTTCGCTATATATGTATCTGTTTTCCATATATCGTTAGACATTTGATAATCAAAACATGTTTGATGAGCTTGTCCGAAGAAATCCGACATTATTGTACTATATGGGGGTTGATTCCAATCGGGAGCGTTTCCGGTTCTTTTTGATGACACAATTGCAAATTCATCATTAACCAACTTTGTTAATCCTATTTTCAAATCGAATGCTCGCACTTCACCAAATGACTGTGAAACTATTGGGATTCCTAGAAAATTAAATTTAACAATTGCTCCTGTACCGTAATTTACTCCAGAGTAGTATCCACCATGACTATTTTTTACTACAGTACAAATAATTGAACCATCAGAATTTATTTCGACATCCTGAATAATATCATTTGAATTTGCTCCACTTGAATAAATTTTTGGATTGCCACTTCCCCATGAACTTCCCCAATCAGAAGAGAGATTTAAATCTGATTCATTTATCTTTAGCATTATACCAGGTCGAGTTCCGTCAATAAGCGGTTCAAAATCCTGTTTAGTTTGCCCTCCAACAATAAAACAATTGCCATTGGAACAATCCATTGCTCGTGGTCTAGTAATTTCGTTGGAATTAGCGGGTAAATATTTCTTTTTATTTATTAGATTCCCATCTAAGTCAATTTTGAAACAAACAATTGCGTTAACAAAATTATTTGCTAAATCCTTTTCTTCTGACATCCCCATCAACATATAACCTGATCCATCTGCCAACAAATCAACATCTAAACCAGATGTCCTTTCTTTTCCAAAATTAACCGAGTTACTTGATATTGTACCGTTTAAATCCGTTATTCCGTAAATGTTATTCCATATTATCATACCTTCTCCATCAAACTTTACAGCATTCAATTTTGATGTGTTATAATATTTCAAATTACCCATTATTGTTGGTGGGTTAACCAAACTTGTGATTACTGGATCAGAACTGTTTATTGGATTATATACAAAAATAGAATTTCCATTTTTGTAAGCTGCATTGGTTTCTCCAACTGCAATAAAATTGCCATCGGCAGTTTGCTTTAAACTCAATAGAGGTCCTCCAAAATTTACGGGCATACACCATAAAGGATGACCATTTAAATCATATCTTCCAATGTGCTGACAATATGCTGATAAGTATTCTCCATTTACCGTTCGTCGGTCACAAGGATCAGTGGGTGAAGGCGTTTCATTTGAAAAGCCTTGTGGGATCATTGTAGATTCATCAATGTACCTATTTTTAAAAGTCGTGAAACCACATGCCATATAACCAACGTGAGTTCCTCCTTCAATTATTGGAACTACATCATACCACCAATCCTCTCCAGTTAATTCCTGTGGCATTTCAGACATACCGTCCATATTGACTCCCATCCCTTTTAATTGCGGGTCTTCGGGTATGTGTTGTGGCCAGTGGATACTCCTATTGGCAATTCCAGGAGGAAGTGTCTGAGAAAAAGAATTTAATGACAAATGTAAAAATAGAACTAGGGTCAGTTTGATAGGTTGTATTTTCATAAAAAAAAGTTTAGATGGCTAACTTATGAAAATATATTTAGTAATCTAATTTTATTTTGTTAATCTTCAAATAATTATAAATTAAGAATGTTGATCCAAAAACCATTTTTTAGATTAAAAAGACACTTATGATGCATAATATTT
The DNA here is from genome assembly GCA_023262855.1 of Crocinitomicaceae bacterium. Lineage (GTDB taxonomy): Bacteria > Bacteroidota > Bacteroidia > Flavobacteriales_D > Crocinitomicaceae > M0103. The sequence goes on along the minus strand of JALQYQ010000027.1, from coordinate 12,852 downwards.
AGCTTTATTTAGTTGACTTTAAGCAACTAATCACTATCTTTAGAAAACAGAATTCGTTCTTTATTTCACAGCAAAATGTAATAAATAAAATTACAACAAATCGGTTAACAAACCTTTTTCGTTTGCTACTTCCCTTTATATAAAAGGCTTTTCGAAAAAAATAAAATCCCAGCGGGATCACAAAAAAGCCTTCCAATTGGAAGGCTTTTTTTGTATACATCAATTTCTTCTTTAAATAAACACTAATCCACAACGATTTTTCCTTGAAAGGAATTTTCTTGATCTGAAGATACAATCACATAATTATAAATTCCTTTAGAAAGACGAGAAACATCAATACTTAATCCATTGATCTCTTGTCTTATTTCAACTTCGCATTTTCTGCCGAATAAATCAACTAAACGAATATCATTAGTGGAAATGTCAGATGATTCGTCAAAACGAATATAAACACGATTTGTTGATGGATTAGGAAATACGGATGGACTGTTTGTGTTAATTGTTTCTACTAAACCCGCATTTGGATCTATAACCAAGAAAGATCCCATCATTCCATCGTCTTCGTGGTGCAACAGATGACAATGATACATGTAAGGCATCATTTCATCCGAAAAAGTAATGAATTTGGTTATGAATTTTACAGAGTCATTAGGCATCACCAAAACAACATCCTTCCATCCTTGCTCTTCTGGTGCGGGAATTGTCCCATTCTTTTCAATTACATTGAAAGCAACATCATGCAAGTGAAATGGGTGTGCAATTAATGTTTTGTTGACCAAAGTCCATACTTCTGTCGAGTTTAATGGAATCTCCATGTTAATTACCCCCATGTCAAATGTTTCCCCATTAAAACCAAAAGGTCCTTCCACTAACGATGGCATATTTGTAGGTAACAAACGTAAGGTATCAAAGACGATAGTTCGATTGACATCTGCATCAATTGGATCAAAGGGCACAAACGGAACCAAAGCACTTGGAATGCTTGTAATAGGCGCTGAAGTCGGAGCTCCTACAATCATTGAAACCAAGGTAAAATCTGTTCCATTCAACGGATTTTCACTGTAACCATGAATGGTATCCATTCCAGCACCTAATCCTGGACCTCCAAAAATTCCATAATCCATTTCAGATGAAAAGCTCATTAAATCCAATTGTTGACCTTGCAACGCGGAAAAATCAACCAAAATTTCTGCTCGTTCTCCTGGTGAAAGTCGTAAACGTGTCAATGCCAACGGTGCAGCTCTTAATCCTGCGTCTGTTGCAACTTGGTAAAATACTTGATTGTTCGATAATCCAAAGTCAAATGAACGCATGCTACTTCCATTCAACAAACGAAAGCGAACCACCTGTGCAGGAACTGTCAAATATGCATCTAATGTTCCATTCACGAATAAAGCTGTATCCATGTGGTCGGCAATGGCGATTTGGTTGAGAACATCAAACGCTTTTGTTTGAACGATAATTGGAATATCATCTACGCCATACGTTATTGGAAGTCCTGCAGCTAACTCATCAGCATCGTGCACGATAAATAAACCGGCCAAGCCTTTACTAACATGTAAATCAGTTTTTCCATCACCATGTGGGTGGTACCAAAATGTGCCTGCTTGATTTAAAATTTCGAAACTCGGACTCCAAGTGGTTCCAGCGGCAATTGATTGATGAGGCCCTCCATCGTTTTCAGGTGCTACATGTAATCCATGCCAATGCATTGTTGTCGCAACAGGCAGTCCGTTATTTACATTCAGTGTAACAACATCGCCTTTATTTACAATAATTGTAGGCGACAAAAATGGTCCATTGATGCCGTAAGTTGGTGTTGGATTTGATGGAAAAAAATTCTGTGTTCCGGTTTGGACATTTAAATTAAACGTTGTTCCAGTTAATGTTGGTGGAATGAATAATGGATTTTGTGCATGAAGCCTTGTTCCAAATCCCATCACTAAACAACCAATTAAAATGAACTTAATTTTGTTCGACATAATATATTTTTTGATAATAATTTTTTCCTTTATCTTCTATTGTTATCCAATAAAATCCTGGTTTTAACTTTTTAAGCGAAATTTCGTTCAACGCCTCATTGTAGATTAGCTCCACTTTTGAACCGTTCATACAAAGTGCGTTAACTGTCGGATGCATGAGTTCCTCTCCAAGCCATATTAAACAATCCTTCGTTAAAAATAGTTCGCCGGATACATTGAATTTTTCATCTAATGAAAGTTCATTGGCTTCGATTATCCAAGTCAATGTATCAAGTTGAGTTGGTTGATTTATTTCAAACATCGTATATTGAATGATACCAACTCCTGTGGTGATATGAGGAGTACAATGAATCAATAGCAAGCCATCATCACCTGGCAAAACAGGTAAGGTTGTGTCACCATCAATCAATGCCAAATTGCAATTTGAATTGTCACAAATAGTTGCATCCCAGCCAAATGGTAAATCAACCAACAATTTCTGCCAAACAAATTGAAGCGTATCATTGGATGTATGAACTTGGGTGATATTCATTGTTACCTGCTGATCCAACACCGTTGAGGCCCAAAGTGTATCATTTGGTGAATGATAATAACCTTGCGCATTTCCTGAAAGAGAAATTAAAATTGTAACAATGGATATGCGAAGAGCCAACATGCTTACTTCAGAATGTCTAATTTTTCGGTTGTAGTAAATTCTCCATTTGTCAGACGGATGAAATAGCTTCCTATTGATAAACTTGAAACTTCAAATTCAACTTTATTCGAACCATTCATTGCTTTCACCTGCTCTTTACGCATTAATATTTTACCGGACACATCAACAAGTTCAATGTCTATATTTTCTTCCTTCAAACTATTAAATTCAATCGTACATTTTGTTGATGCTGGATTTGGATACACAGAATGAATTGTTGCTGACATAGTTGACTCTTCCAATCCCAAACATGAAATTCCATAGATTAAATCGCGCATAACTGTTGTGTCAGAATCCACAAAATTCTGAGTTGACCACATTACATCATGGTTTGAACCACCTAATAAAACAACTGTTGGCATACCGAATCCACCATAGTAAGCTACTTGATATGCTCCACTATCCATCGGAATATATAAATCCAAAGCATTGTCAGTGACCCAACTTGCTGAATAAGAACAAGTCGTAGAATTTTGGTACGGATAAGCATAACCTTTTACTAAATCTGGACAAACGGCATTGATTTTATTCGCCATTGATTGAATATTCTGTGCAATTGGAGGGCAAGTTCCACAATTTGGCATATAGAAAAACAACACAATCGCTTGTCCCGCATCCAAATCAGAGAATAAATGAACGTTGTTTCCATTGCAATCAACTCCTTGAAAATCGTATGCTGTGGTTTGAGCATTCACTTGATTGGTAAACGAAAGTAATAATGTTAGTAAAGCGAAAATGTATTGTTTTGTTTTCATACGTATGATTTTAGAGAATAAAGATAAGGATTACGGCCAAACAATAAAAAACTAAATAAGCTTTAAATTGAAGTTCTAACAAAAAATCAAATTCTTATATCGTTTTAATCCAAAAGGTCAAAGTGTCTCCAAACGAACTTTTTACCATTTCATATGAAGGAGGAAATTGCGTTTTTGTTGTCCAATAAGACGCTATTCGAGTTCCAACTTTCATTTTTTCAAACTGCTGATAAACGTAATTACTGAAAATATCATATTCCTTCAATCCAACTTTTACAGCTTGATCCATTTGGGCAGTTGGGTCTTTTGCTTCTAGAAAAGGATTGAAAATATAAAATGCATCGTAAGCCGAAAAATCGATGTTTAGAATGTTATCAGCTATGAATTTACAATTCGTCAAACCATAACGTTTTGCACACTCATTTCCAATTTCCACTTGGTAGTTGCGATGCTCAACACCCGTGAAATCGGCTTTTGAAATAGCAGAAGCTACCAAACAATATTTTCCCGTGCCAGATCCGATATCCAAAATGGATTTCGCTCCCGCTTCAGTTAAAAATGCTGTTGCTTGTTGCGCGATGAAAACGGACGTAAAATGACGATTTGAATGTTCACGAACGTCTTCAGGGAAAATGGCATCAAATTCTTCATCGAACACTGCTACCCTATTTCTTAACTTTTCAAAAACATCCATATTCCGCAATTTGCGTGCAAAGGTACATTTTCAATTTTGATCTTTAATGAATCAAATGCTGAATGGATCGAATGCGATTGAAAGCCTCAGTCAAGACCGCTTCGGAAGTTGAAAAGCAAATTCTTAAATGTCCCTCAGAAGCGCTTTCAAACCAATTTCGACCTCCAGGAACCAATGCCACTTTTGCTTCTCTTAAAATCAGTTCGACTAATGCTGCTGAATCCATCGAACAATTGACAATTTTTGGAAAAATCACGTAGGTTGCTTCACTAGGAACTAGTTCTAAGAAAGGCATTTCATGAATAAAATCTTCTGTGATACGCTTCATTTTTGTCAAATGTTGACGAAAAGATTCTAACCAAAAAAGACTTTCATTCAAGGCTGCCGTTCCTGCAATTTGCGATAAACTTGAAATTCCACCTGCCGTAGTTTGATGATGTGAATGCTTCAAAATTAAATCGAAATGATCGTTGTTTTGACATATAACATAACCAATTCTAAGTCCTGCTAAACCAAAGTTTTTAGACAATCCTGAAACTACAATTTTCTTCGAATAAGTTACTAAATCCTCATTTAGAACACTTGTTAACTGATTATTAAAGTAAATATCGATCCAAATTTCATCTGAAACCAGCCACAAATCGTGTAATTTACAAAATTCAATCAATTCATTAAGTTGCTCCTTAACAATTGCCTTTCCCGAAGGGTTATTCGGATTACATATAAAAAGTGCTTTTGTCTTGTCAGTACATTTAGCTTTTAACTCATCCAAATTAAACCATCCTGTTTCTGCATCAAACATGCATGGAACAACCTTGCCCCCTGCATTTTCAACAGATTTGCGAAACAAGAAATCAACTGGATTCGGAATAAGCACCTCATCATTTGGACTCAAAAGTGCAGATGCAACGATGTACAAACCGTTTGCAGCGCTATTTAAAGGAAGAATTTTATCAGAAGAAATAGTTGAATTATGCTGAGTTAAATACCAACGTTGGATTGCAGTTTTAAATTCCATCAAACCTTCAGCTGGAGCATAGGAAAAATAGCCTTTATCCGAATATGCCTTTATTGCGTTTACTATTGGTTCAGCAACAGGAAAATCCGGATCAGCAGCCGTCAAGGGAATTACTCCATCCTCAACTGCAGCCCATCTGAAATTAAAAGCCCTTTGATGTAGCACCTCCAAATTTACGGTGTCATTAGAAAACAATTCATTCGAATTCATTAGTGGATCGATAATGGAAGGTTAAAACCTTTGTTTAAGGATAAATTTACAAAATCATTCAACAGCATATCTCCTTCTTTCAAATAATGCTGAATGGATAGTTTTCTCGTTTCATAATAATCTTCGAAAGCTGTTTCTAGTGTCTCAGATTTACACTGGTTTGTTAGAATTGCCATTAAGGTTGCTGCGTCCTCGACTGCTGAATTAGCACCTTGACTTGTAAATGGCAATAATGGATGAGCTGCATCACCAATAATCACAGTGTTTTTATCATGAAAAGCGGGAAGTAAATCCATGCGTTTCGAAGTCCAATAAAAAAGCTCATTTTCTTTTGTACAAGAAATGATTCGTTGGAAATCATTGGGATAATCTGCTGCAAGTGCTTTTGAAAATTCGAACAGGTCGCCAAAATCCGTTGAATTCACAGATTGAATAGTTTCATTGAACTGAATAAACCAAATAAAATCATTGTTCCCAAGCGGTAAAACTCCCAAATAAACACCTTGTTCCGTATCAACAATCTTGATGAATTGGTCATCGGCAAATTGAACATTTTCACAATGCACCAAACCAACTATTTCTCGTTCAGTTACTGCGTCCAATTGATAATCCGGAAATAATTGATTGCGTATTTTGGAATTGATACCGTCACTTGCAATTAAGATATCTGATTCTACAATAGCTCCATCCGCGAAATGCGCTTGATATTTATCTTCATTCGCTTCTAACTCAACAAAGTGCCTATTAAATTGAACATTTTCTTGTGTGTTACCCTTCAACAACATTGTCAACAACTGTTTCCTGCGTATTGCCAAACAATCAGATAAATAGCGTTCCAAAATTAGCTCACCATTTGGCTCTATTGCTTTGAAACGATTAATAGAATTTCCTTCTTTCAGCACTTCATTTTTCAATCCAATTGCGTCTAATGCGTCAATGCCATTTTTTAAAAGTATGAAGCCAAAACCATTGTAATTATAATCAGGACGTCGCTCATAAATTGTAGCTGACACATCCGACATAGCAGCTGCAAAACCTGTGTACAAACCTCCTATTCCACCACCAATAATTCCCATTGTTCGATCATTAAGTCGGTTGGATTTTATGTGAAATGCGGTATCGTTGTAGCGCCAATAATCAAAATCTTTAATTCGTTCAACAACAACAATTCCTTCTGCTAGCGCTTTTCGGAGCTCTTTTTCAATTAATTCTTGTTTTTTGCCCGTCAAAATGCAAATTTGTCGAACGGATAATCGTGTACGGTGTTTTAGAACATCCAAGGCATTCACATTTTCAATCTTTTTCAATGCGCGACCACCTGATAATCGATCGATAATTTCTTCCCATTTAGCATATTGTTTGTCGAAACAATTTTCTTCCGAATACAATAAAGCCTTTTCAAATTCTTGTTCACTGTTGAAAAATATGAATGTCGGAAATTCTGTTACGTTCCAATTGCGTTTAATAACCAAATCTGTTTTGAACAATTCTTCCGCTCTCCCAGAACGAAAATCTTCAATAAAGTCGTCAACATTTAACTCGTTTTCAATGGCCGCAGTAACAAACACTTCCTCCTGACTAATATCTTTTCCTTGGAGAAACAACATTTCTCTTAAAGTATAAAGAAACGAATATGCCTTATTTTCATCTTGTAACTTTGCTGCATAATAAGCAATGGAAGCAGGATACGATGATGAAACTGGATTTACTTTCCAAATTTCTGCATCCAAACAAACACCATTTTTTTGGCTTTCATTTTCCCATAAATTGCAGAGATAATCCGCTTTCTGAATTTGTTTGTCTTGAAACTCGAAATGTTCCCACGACTCAAGCATTCCTCCCATTTTAATATCCAACGTGATGATGCCTTTGTATGCTTGTTTTAGCTTATCGATATAGGTATCCACAATCCAACAAGTGGAACAAAGCGGATCTGTGAAATACGTTATTTTAATGGTTGGCTTTTTATATAAAGTCTTGGCCATAAGCAATTTAATTTAGTTAACAAAAGTGGTTTCAACTAAAGCAACTAAAATTATCGATAAAAAGGGTTTTGAAATCTTGTCATCTTGATTCATTCATACAATTCAGTAGAACTACGTAGAATAAAAAAAGCGGCTCAAATGAACCGCCTTCCTTATTACTTAAAAACTACTATCTGATTTTAGATTGCAATGAATGCCATCCGCCACCATTGTGTGCATCGAAACCTTTTGATTTCAATATCCCTTTTGCAGAAGCACTTCTCATTCCAGAAGCACAACATGTAATGATTGTTTTATCTTTTTTCAACTTCCCTAAATTGCTATCCAATGATTGCAATGGAATGTTGATTGAACCTTTGATGTGACCGCCTTGAAATTCTGCTGGAGTTCGAACGTCTACAATTACAGCTCCTTGTTTTACTAATTCTTTTAAGTCCACTTTTGGCCCACCGAATAATTTATCTAAGAATCCCATTTTGTTATTTGCTTAAAGTATAATTTACATCCAACCAAGAACCACCATTCTCGCATTCGTATCCCAATTGTTTAAAATAATTTGTTGCTTGTCCGCTTCTGTTTCCACTTGCACAGCAAAAAATAATTGGCTGTTTCAATGCTTTTAACTCATCTTCTCTTTCTACAATTTCTTGTAATGGAATGTTAATTGAACCTGCAACATTTCCTCCCATAAATTCTGCTCTTGTACGTACATCTACAACTGTAAAATCTTTGTTTTCCATCATTTTGATCTTTTTTGAATTTCTGTTTCTATCATATTGAACAACAAACCACCCATGAAAATACCGTATAACGTGCTGTTAATTGGACTCGAAGTAATCGCGCAAGTTCCAGAAGCACAACCTACAAAATGGTAGTAGCTATAACCTCCAATTGCGCCTAAAACAGAACCAATAATTGTTAATTTGTATTTTTTAAGTTTGCTTGTCATTAAATAATTATTTCCACAAAAATAGACTGACACTTCTAAACAAAATGTATCAAATGTTACAAACCGAAATATAATGTAGTAATTTACTTGGTAGCGGTTTCAAAAAATTGCCATAAACTATCTTCTGGAACAGGCGCAGTAATGGATATTACTTCTTTTGTTGTTGGATGATTGAATGTTAATGTTCTGGCATGTAAACCGACCGATCCATCTGGATTCGAACGACGTGCTCCATACTTTACATCTCCTTTAATTATGCAACCGATTGTAGATAATTGAACACGAATTTGATGATGACGTCCCGTTTCCAATCGTACTTCTAACAAGTGATATTTATCCGAAGAAGCAATCAATTGATAGTGTAATATGGCCTTTTTAGATCCAGGAGTTTCCGTCAAAGAAGCATAAGATTTATTTTGCTTCTCGTTCTTTTTTAAGTAATGTGTTAAGGTTGCTGAAGCTTTTTCTGGCTTTGATTCAACGATTGCCCAATAGACTTTATTGGTTTCTTTATCTCTAAATTGCGCATTTAAACGCTCTAATGCTTTACTTGTGCGTGCAAAAACAACAGCGCCACTTGTAGGACGATCCAAACGATGCACGACCCCACAAAAAACATTTCCTGGTTTCTGATACTTTTCCTTTAAATAGGCTTTGATTGTGTCAGGCATTGTTTCATCACCAGTTTTGTCGCCTTGCACAATATCGGACGCTTTCTTGTTAACAACAATGACGTGATTATCTTCGTACAAGATGGTTAATTCTTTCACAACCTAATGAATTTGTGATTTGTGATTTGTGATTTATAATTCATTAATTTCTGCCAATTGGCAGACAGAGTGATTAAAATTCTCAATCTGCAATCTGCAATCATAATTAATATTGCTCTTTCTCGTTTGGAAAATCACTCGACTTCACATCTTTAATGTATTCCTTAAATGATCCCATCATTTGTTCATACAAATTGTTGTATTTACGCAAGAAACGAGGACTAAATTCATTGTTGATTCCCAACATATCATGAACAACTAAAACCTGACCATCAACGCCATTTCCAGCACCAATACCGATGATTGGAATAGAAACTGTTTTAGCAACTAATTCAGCCAATTGTGCTGGAATTTTTTCCAATACAATCGCAAAACAACCTGCTTCTTCCAAGGCCTTTGCATCTTCAATCAGTCGTTGAGCTTCTTGTTCTTCTTTTGCTCGAACAACATATGTTCCGAATTTATAAATTGACTGAGGTGTCAATCCAAGATGCCCCATCACTGGAATTCCAGCCGTCAAAATACGTTTAATCGATTCCAAAATCTCAACTCCACCTTCCATTTTCACAGCGTGTCCACCCGATTCTTTCATGATTTTTATCGCACTCGACAAGGCTTCTTTCGAATTTCCTTGGTACGATCCAAACGGCATATCAACAACAACTAACGCTCTGTTCACAGCTCTTACAACTGAAGAAGCATGATAAATCATTTGATCCAATGTAATTGGTAAGGTAGTTTCGTGCCCTGCCATAACATTTGATGCAGAATCACCAACCAAAATAACATCAATTCCTGCCTCATCGATGATGCGCGCCATTGAAAAATCATACCCCGTTAACATGGAGATTTTTTCTCCACTGTTTTTCATTTCTTGTAAGGTATGGGTTGTTACCTTCTTAACATTCTTGTGAACAGACATACGTTCTATTATTTAATACAAAAGTAGAAAAAACTTAGCGAATCCAGAGATTCATGATTCATGATTCGTGATTCGTGATTTGTCAATTCTAAATTTTCAATCATTTATGAACTTCATTTCCGATATGGAAAATCGCATCCCCTTTATAAACTACTGGTGACTCATTTAAGCAGATAATAAATCCACTGGATGCAGCTTTTACTTTTCGTTCTACTTTTCCATATGGATCTGTAACAATACCAATCACTTCACCCTTTTCGACTTTTGCGCCATTTTTTACCGTTGCTTGGAACATCCCAGAATTTGGTGAGCGCATCCACTTACTTTCCCCAAGAAAAATTGGTGAACGATCTTTGGAGATATCAATTTTGAAGGAACGCATTCCTAAATGGCTCAATAATCGTTTGACACCATTCAATCCTTCTTCGACAACCATTTCTTCAATTGAATTGGCTTTCCCACCTTCGAATAGCAACATTTTTTTGCCTTTTTTATTGATGGATTCACGGATAGTTTTCGAAATATACGATGAATTAAGAATGAACGGTGGATTAAAAATCTTTGCTAATTCCACACTTTCTGCGTCTGACATAACACAGCGAATTTGCGGAAAATTATTGCGTTGAGCTGCGCCAGTGTGGAAATCCAAAACATAATCCACATGTGGTGCAATTTCCTTCATGAAATGATAGGCAAATTGAGCGGCTAATGATCCAGATTCACTTCCCGGGAAACTACGGTTCAAGTCGCGTCCATCAGGCAGTTCTCTTTTTAAGTTGAGAAATCCAAAAATATTGAACACAGGCAGACAGATGATTGTACCAACTTGTGGTTTGTTGAATCCTTTGCGAATGACGCGACGAATAATTTCAACGCCGTTGATTTCATCTCCATGTAAACCAGCCATCAATAATACGGTAGGACCATCTTCTTTCGCGCGTTCGACAATAACAGGAACTAAAATTGGTGTTGTTGTATGTAATTTCGCTACATCAAGGTTTAATTGCGCACCTTTTCCTGGCAGAATTTCTTTCCCTAATATGACAAATTTCTTGTGTTTCTGTTGCATACTTAACGGTTCACGTTTTTCTCAATGTATTGAATAATCTTTCCGGCAATATTTTCTTGCGTTGTTTTTTCAATTCCTTCCAATCCTGGTGATGAATTCACTTCCAACACTAACGGTCCGCGTTCTGATTGTAGCATATCAACCCCGGCAATTCCTAATCCAACCGCTTTAGCAGCTAGAATTGCAGTATATTTTTCTTCAACTGAAAGTTCGATAATACGTGAGGAACCACCGCGGTGCAAATTCGATCTAAATTCTCCTGGTTTTCCTTGGCGTTTCATTGCACCAACAACCTCTCCATCAACAACGAAAGCACGAATATCAGCGCCTTTTGCTTCGCGCACAAATTCTTGTACGATAACGCGCGCTTTCAAACCATTGAAGGCTTCCAATACCGATTGCGCGGCATTTTGATTTTCAGCCAACACAACTCCTAAACCTTGCGTTCCTTCCAATAATTTCAACACGACAGGAGCTCCACCAGCAGATTCAACAACATGCTCAACGTTTTTTGAATAATTCGTAAAAACCGTCTTCGGTAAGCCAATTCCTTCTTTCGATAACACTTGTAAACATCTCAACTTATCGCGTGAGTGCACAATTCCTCTTGAACCAACAGCAGAGAATACATTCATCATTTCAAATTGGCGAACAACCGCCGTTCCGTAAAAAGTAACAGAAGCTCCGATTCGAGGAATCACCGCATCGAATCCCGTCAAATAGCTATCTCCATAATAAATCGAAGGACCACCTTGCTCAATTTCAATGTTGCATTTCAAGTGATCAATTACGTGCGCTTCGTGCCCACGTTCAATAGCAGCTTCCACCAAGCGGCGTGTAGAATATAAATTCGCATTGCGCGATAAAATTCCAATTTTCATGTTTATTTCTGTGTTTGTTTAGATACGTTCACGAGTGAGGTATCAATGATAAATCGTTTATTGAGTAGTTTTCTTCCCAACAAAATGGGATAGCGCATTCCTTTGCGCTCGGTTAAGGAAAATTCAGTTTTTATTTTACGACCGAGAAGTTCAATTGTGCATTTGATGAAATAACGCAACTGCTCGTGGCCGTTAGAGCTCTTTACTTTTTTAATTCTGTAATCTTGAAAAAAGTGTTTTTCATTATCGAAGGCGGAATGATTTTCATCCAAAAAAATGACTTCCAATAGAGTTGTACCTTCAATCTCCACTTCCTTGCATGAACTCACATGAATACTTGAAGTATAAGCTCCTGAATCGACCTTCACATCCACATGGTTTAACCCAAATTGCGGTAAATTCGCGATTTCGCGTCGACCAATGATTGTTTTCTCTCCTTCTTTCGGCTTCATACTGAAATTTGAATGAGTAAATCTATTAAATTTGCACGATAGAAGATGTGATTCCGCCTATTTTTGTAGCCAGATTAAAAAATTCTAAAATATTTCTGCAATTATTCGATTGTTTTAGAAAAAATTTGTAATATTGCACCCCCGTTTACGCGGTAGAACACAGATAAAAAAGAGTCATGGATATTATTAGAGAAATTCAGAACGAACTTGTTGAGGTAAAACAATTCCCTCAATTTGGAGCAGGAGATACAATTACAGTTTCTTACAAAATTAAAGAAGGTAATAAAGAGCGTATTCAGCAATACCAAGGAGTTGTATTACAACGTCGTGGTTCTGGAACAACTGAAACGTTTACAGTTCGTAAAATGTCAGGAAATGTTGGTGTAGAGCGTATCTTCCCTATTTCTTCTCCTTTCATTGATGAAATCGTTGTTACGAAAAAAGGACGTGTACGTCGTGCTCGTATTTTCT
>JALQYQ010000041.1 GCA_023262855.1 Crocinitomicaceae bacterium | reverse complement strand
TTAAAATCATCGAAAGCCAATCGATAAAAATAATTTGAGATCAAATGAACAAGAATATTCCTTCATTCCTTCATTCCTTCTAAATAGTGAAAAGAGCTTTCGACATACTTGTTTCGCTCATAATTCTGAGTCTTTTTCTTCCAATTGGAATTGTCATGTCTATTTGGATTTTTATGGAATCGAGGGGTGGTGTTTTTTATCAGCAGGAGCGAATTGGAAAAAATGGAATTCCGTTCAAGATGTTGAAATTTCGTTCCATGCGAAAAGATGCGGATAAAGCAGGAAAGCTGACTGTTGGAATGCGTGACCCCCGAATTACCAATTCAGGTTATTTCCTACGTAAGTTTAAACTGGATGAGTTCCCTCAGTTTATCAATGTTTTGAAAGGCGAGATGAGTATTGTAGGTCCGCGTCCTGAAGTGAAAGAATTTGTGGATTTATATTCCGAAGACCAACGTCAAATTCTCAATGTGAAACCAGGAATTACGGATTACGCGTCAGTTGAATACTTCAATGAAAATGAATTGCTAGGAAAATCAGAAGATCCGCACAAAACCTACATTGATGTGATCATGCCGACAAAAATTGAATTGAATAAAAAATACCTTGAACGCCCAACCATAGGAACAGACTTAAAAATTATGTGGGCAACCTTCAAACGAATGATTGGTTAAGCATTCTGATTCAATCACGAATCACGAATCACAAATCCTAACGGGTCAGTGCATCAAAAATGCCAATCCACAACCGATGAAAATGGACAATAATTTCAACAAATTGAATTTGTGATTTTCGGAAGTTTCAAAAATAATTGTGGTTGATATATGCAAAAACATACCCACGACAATTGCAAGAATTACATGGTAATCTAAGCCCAATTCTCCCGGTAATGTCAACATTCCAATTAAAACTCCAAGTGGTGTCATTATGCCAAAAAGCATCAAAACAACCCACGCTTTCATAGTCGTTAAACGTGTATTGATCAATAAAGTCATTAAAGCAATTGCAACTGGTAGTTGGTGAAACAAAATTCCTAACAACAAGGAATTATCATCTCCGTGGTGATGTGAACTTAAGATTTCATGACCCATCAATTGATTTCCCAACGGAATTCCTTCTAAAATTGAATGCACGGAAAGTGAAATAAATAATCCCCAAGGCATTTTTTGACCTTTGTGAACGTGAACATGTCCGTGTTCGATTCCACCCGAAAAGAACTCCATTAACAATTGAATCAAGAAGCCAATTAGGATGTAAATGCCAATTGAAGCGGATTCCTCATGGTATAAATCAGGAATGAAATGGGTGAAAGCAATCGCTAGCAAGAAACCACCGCTAAATGCAAGAAGTAACTTGATGATTTGAGCCTTGTTTGTTTGTTGTAAGTAAGTGACAAAAAATCCACCTAGAAGAACAGACAAAATAAGACTTGAATAAACGATAAATGCTTCCATTAATTTTTTCTTGCAATAATGATCAAACGATCTGATGTAGTTTCATTGAAATCGTTCAACGAAAAGTCGCCAAAAGTACGAATAATCTCAAACTTATTCTGTGCCAATAAATCATAAAAATCAGCTTTTTTCAAGGCTTGAACGCGTTCGGTGAAATGAAAATCTTTTCCAGCATCGGCGAATTTGATGTGCTTGAAAATGTGCTGTCCGTCATAAACACGTTCGATACTGAAATGAATACCGTCGATTTCTTTTTCCTCTTTGGTAACTAAATTGGCAATTACCTTTGATGCATTCATGAAATCAATCACTAAAATTCCTTCATCATTCAACATGCTATGCATTGATTGAACGACACGTACATTATCGTTTAAATCATCGAAATAACCAAAACTGGTAAACAAATTGAAGATCGCATCAAATGACTTTCCTTCGATCACTTCGCGCATGTCATGAACGCCAAAAGTAAGGTTTGTTCTTGCAGATTTTTGCGCTTCTTGAATACTGTTTGGAGATAAATCAACTCCAAGAACGTTTAAACCATGCTTGTTTAAAGTCACAGAATGACGTCCTTTGCCACAAGCCAAATCAAGAACCGTTGAATTTTCTTTTAAGTTTAGAAAATTCAGTAGGTTTGAAATGAACTGTTCCGCTTCTTCATCATTTCTATTTTTGTACAAGGTATGATAATACGAAGTATCAAACCAATCTGCAAACCATTCTTTTGAGCTCATGGTGCAAAGATAATCTTTCCGATTTATTCAATCCGCGTATTTTTCATTCAGTTTTGCTTGCTGTGAAATTCAATTGATTATATTTGTTTGGAAACTATTCATAATGTCACTAGCGAACGTCTACAGCTTATATCGAACAATGGAAGATGAGAATGTAATTCTATCGTTCAAAGGTATTGTGACCGCCGAATTGTTGACTTCTGTTTTGCACATCATGGAAACCAAAATGGATTCAATGCAAGAAACGCCTCGCATTCGAAAAAAGGTTTTCAATGTTCTCGTTGAATGTTTACAGAATTTATATCACCATGTTGAAGAATCGGCTGAACCAACTTCAAAAGAAACATTGGAGCGGAAATCAGCTTTGGTATTGATTGTAAAAGAACAGGATCATTTCATTGTGAAAACAGGCAATTACATTGATGTTGATAAAGCACTAGAATTAAAAGATCGTTTGGATATGATCAATTCGTTGGACAAAGATGGATTGAAAGAATATTACCAAAAAAGTTTGAATAATTCCATGGTTTCGGAAAAAGGAACTGCAGGTTTGGGAATGATAGATATTGCTCGAAAATCAGGAAACAAGCTTGGTTTTGAGTTTTTGAAAATAACGAATGATACAAGCTTTTTTTGCTTGAACGTAAAAATAGATTAAAAGAAAGATGGAAAAATTGATTTTAGAAGCTTCAGCGAAAACACCAGAAGTAGTTTTTGATCCAACAGCAGGAACATTGTTGTTGAAAGGAAGATCGATTCCTGAAAATTCAATTGAATTTTATAAACCGTTGAATGATTGGATTGATGGCTATGCTGCAAATCCAGGAGCTCAAACTGTGATTGAAATGAAATTGGAATACTTCAACACTTCGTCGTCAAAATGCATTCTAGATTTATTCAAAAAATTGGAAAAATTGAATGGAACAGATGTTTCAGTAAATTGGTATTTTGAAGAAGATGATGAAGACATGGAAGAAGCAGGTGAAGATTACCAAGCAATTATCAAGCTTCCATTCAAAATGATTGAAGTAGAAGAAATTTAAAAACGCGTGCTGAAGATTGGTTTAACAGGAGGAATTGGCTCTGGAAAAAGTCTCGTTGGTAAAATTCTAGAAGCTCTTGGATATCCAGTCTATTATTCAGATATGGCTGCAAAAGTACTTGTAGACACAGATTCTGAAATTCGAACGCAACTCATAAATTTATTGGGGACGGAAGTTTATTGCGATAATGAACTCAACCGTCCCTTTTTAGCACAACAACTATTCAAGGATGATCAGTTGCGCATTCAAGTAAATCAAATTATTCATCCAAAAGTTCGTGATGCGTTCAAAGATTGGTGTACATCGCAAAAATCTCCTGTCGTTTTCAATGAAGCAGCGATACTGTTTGAAACGGGTGCATACAAAACAATGGATTTAAACCTGTTGGTCACAGCCCCAAAAGAATTGCGTATTCAGCGTGTCATGGAACGTGATAAAATGTCTCCAGCTCAAGTAGAAGAGCGTATAGCAAAGCAATGGCCGGATGAAGCAAAAGTTGAATTGGCAAATTTTACGATTCTGAACGATGAAAAACAACCGCTAATTGCTCAAGTTGAAACTTTTCTTGCGACGATTTAATTTTCCATTTCTTCGTAATCGTCAAATTCATCGTCCTTTTTATTTTTTGAAAATGCTTGAAACGATGAGCTTGCCTGTACAAATGGCTTTCCTGAAATCAAATAGTTGAAACCATTCAACATTTTGAAAATCATACTGACCAAAAAGAAGAATCCAATGACCTTAAAAATGAAACCAATTATTGGTGTGTCTTCAATGTTGATAATGCTTTTGTGAAACCAAATAGATATTGGGTTTTTTGCAACATCTGGATAGAAAATAAACAGACTGAAAACACAAATAGCAAGAACAATTACCCCAATTTCAACGCGTAAATTAAACGTGGTTTGTTTTGGAGTCATTCCAGCTCCCATCATTTGAAACATCGCTATTTTGTTTTGTTGATTTTGCAATTTCCCTACAAAATATGTTAACAATACTAAGCCAGCAATGACAATATTAAAGGTTGAAATTAAATTTTGAGCGTCATCAAGGCAGAATAAAAATGTCACGTCCACCAGGAATAAATACTTGAAAGCTTTCAAAAAATAGACTTCTGAAACAGTGCGTGTTCTTCCGCCGCTTAGCATAGTTAAGCCGATTTCAAAAATGCCCCAGATAAATCCGAAAATAGCGAAAACAACACCAAGGCGAAAAATTTGATTCATGATTTCCATAAACACAAAGTTGCTATTTTTTTCCAATAATTACCGAAAACCAGTAAAAATCATCTGTTAACAAATGAGTAGTGTCACTCGTCCTTTATTCTTCACTTTCCGAATGATTTTGTTTATTTTTGGCACTTATCATTTTAACGTATGAAGAAGTTTTTATTACCCCTAAGTTTTTCGATCATCACTTTTGTGAATTGTTTTGCAGAAGAGGGAATGTTGATTCCATCTGTCATTTCAGCTTTTGAATCAGATATGCAAGCAAAAGGAATGAAATTATCAGCAAAAGATATTTACGATGTCAACCATTCAAGTTTAAAAGACGCAATTATGCATTTTGGAGGCGGTTGTACAGCTGAATTGGTTTCTGGTAAAGGATTGTTGTTGACAAATCATCACTGCGGATATTCGCAAATTCAATCACATTCATCCTTGGAAAAAGATTACTTGAAAAATGGATTTTGGGCAAAAAATTATGCAGAAGAATTACCAAACGCTGGTTTAACTGCTTCTCGTATGGTGCGAATTGACGATGTTACTTCTTCTGTAATGTTTGGAGTTGTTGAATCTGAAAGTGCTGAGAAACGAGCTGCTGTAATGCGCAAAAACATGGAGCAATTGATTAAAGACGCAACTGTTGGAACACATTATGAAGCGGAAATTAAACCGTTCAACTTTGGAAATCACTTCTACATTATTGTAAAAGAAGTGTTTAAAGATGTCCGTTTAGTTGGAACTCCTCCGAATTCAATTGGAAAATTTGGTGGTGATACCGATAACTGGGTTTGGCCAAGACATACTGGTGATTTTTCTGTTTTCAGAATTTACGTTGGAGCAGACAATAAACCAGCAGATTATTCAACGAACAATGTACCATATTCTCCAATTCATTTCTTACCGATTTCATTCAAAAATAGAAAAGTGGGCGATTTTACGATGGTGTATGGTTTTCCTGGTGAAACTGAACAACACGTTGCTTCAGGATATTTGAAATTTATCGTTGAAAAAGAACGTCCAGCGCGAATCAAAATGCGCGAGAAATCATTGAGTGTGATTGATGCAGCAATGCGTTCTTCAGATGAAATTCGTATCAAGTATTCAGCTAAACAAGCAAGTATTGCCAATGCGTACAAAAAATGGATTGGTCAAGTTGACGGATTGAAACGCTTGGATGGTGTATCGGTAAAAATTGCCAAAGAACAAGAGTACAATGCAATGGCTGCTACGAATGATAAATGGAATGGAGCTTACGGACAATTGGTCAACCAAATGAACAAATTGGTTGAAGAAGGCAGTAATTGGGAATTCCGTTATTCAATGGCGATTGAGTATTTGTATGTTGGACCAGAGTTTTACAAATTGGCACGTGGAATCGACGATATCACAACCAATTATGCGAAATACGTTGAAAAAGGAGAGCTGAATGCACAAATCGAGAAAATGATCAAAGGTGCTGATGGTTTCTTTAAAAATTACGATGCTGGAGTTGATCAAAAGATTTTTGAGTTGTTGACGATGGAGTATTTTACACAAGTTAATGTAGATGCTGAATCAATTGCAGATGTGAATTATGTGAACGGTTTATCTAAAGCAATTTTCACGAAATCGATTCTTACGAACAAAGACCGTTATGTCGCTTTCTTGCAAAAGTTCAAAGAGAAATCGGTGAAAGCTATTGCAAAAGATCCTGGATTCAAATTATACGCTAAGTTGACTAAGGACTTTAAAGAAAACGTATTGCCAAAATACCAAGCGTTTGATGATCAAATGAATGCGTTGTTAAAAGTCTATGTGCAAGGTAAATATGAAATGTTCCCAGATGCAAAACATTGGGCAGATGCGAATAGTACCTTGAGAATTACGTACGGACAATTAGAAGGTTCGTCTCCAACAGATGGAATGGCCTACACTGAACATACAACCTTGGATGGTATTATTGCAAAATACAATACCGGAAATCCAGATTTTGAATTGTTGCCACGCATGTTGGAAATGCACAAGAACAAAGACTATGGCGATTATGCGCAGAATGGAGAATTGTGGGTGTGTTTTACAGGTTCGAATCACACAACAGGTGGGAATTCAGGTTCACCTGTAATTGATGCAAATGGAAACTTGATGGGATTGAACTTCGACAGAACGTGGGAAAGTACAATGTCAGACTACATGTTTGATCCAAATCGTTGTAGAAACGTGGTTGTAGATATTCGCTACGTGATGTGGGTAATGGATAAATACTCCGGCGCGAAACATTTGGTGGATGAAATGGTTTTGGTAAAAGAGTAAGTTTAAAACACTTGAAATTTAAAAGCCCGGTAACTTTTTACTGGGCTTTTTGTTTTATTAGGTTATCAGACTAATCCAAGGTATAATTCAACTGAACTTCTGCTTCCAACAAATGCAGTAAAGAATATAATCCGAAAAAGGTTCTCATTACATAAATTGCATCCTTTGAACCGCGGGCATTGTTCATTTTACGGAAGGTTTTATTTTTTGAGAAACCTTCACCCATGGTGTAAACTTGATTGAAATATGTTTTGTCAGAAAAGTCAAACGAAGTTGAATAGAATGGCTTGGAAAGCAAGGAAATCATTTCGTGGTAAACTTCTTTGAGAAATTCAATTGTTTCTGGCGAATCATCTTTTCTGAAAAAATCTAATTTGTAATACAATGAATACAAGCGTTTTGTGTCCTCAAATACTCCTGGTTTTAATAATTGAAAATAGTTGTCAAAAAACTCAGTCGGAATTTCTTTGACACAACCAAAATCCAAAACGCACAAATTGTTTTCTTTGTCAACAATGAAATTTCCAGGATGCGGATCTGCATGAACTTTACGAATGATTTTCATCTGATACAAATAGAAATCCCATAAAGCTTGCCCTAATTCGTTTTTTAGCGCTTGTGATGGCTTTTTAGCAAGAAATTCGGGCAACATTTCACCTTCGATCCAATCCATCGTTAAAATGCGTTTATTGGAGAATTCTGGATAATATGTTGGAAATCGAAGTCCTTTCAGCGATGAACAAGCGGCGGCAATCTCACTTGAACGTTGTAATTCTAATTCGTAATCCGTTTCTTCAATTAATTTGGCCTCAACTTCATCCATGTAAAGTTTAATATCGGAACCTTTTACATTTAAAAGTTGTGCGGCTAAAGGCTTCACAAGTTTTAAATCGGAGGAAATTGCATCGGCAACACCTGGATATTGAATTTTGACAGCTAAATGTAATTCTCCTTTACGAGCTTCATGCACTTGTCCAATGCTTGCAGCGTGAATCGCTTCTTTTGAAAATGAATCAAACAATTCATGCGGTTTTTTACCCATTTGTTGCATGAAGGTTTTTTGGATCAATGGAAATGAAAGGGCGGGTGCATTGTATTGTGCTAGCGAAAATTTGTCTTGATAAGCTTGTGGTAAGACATTGTTATCCATACTCATCATTTGAGCAACTTTCAACGCACTGCCTTTTAATTCACTTAGTGATTTGTAAATGTCGTTGGCGTTGTCGCTGTGTAAATCATCTTTTGACAGACTAGGATTTATTGTTTTCTTCGCGAAATATTTCACGTAGTTTCCACCAACTTTTGCACTTGTTCCAATGATTTTAGCTGCGCGTTGAACTTTGGATGTTGGAATTTTGTCCATTCCTTTGTCGGTACTCATCTTAGAACACTTTTGTTTTCAGAGCGAATTTTCCGAAGTCTAGCATTGAGTCGAGTGGGGATGTAGCTAGTAAATCAAAGCTCAAATTCACGCTTTTTTCGATTGCAGCATCGGTTGTTGAAAATCCTTCTGAAGTATCATTGATCCATACGCGGAACAAATACGAGAAAACTAATTTAAATCCTTTGTGATAATGTTCGCCAATAAACGGTCTATCAACGATTTCTTGTGAACTTTTGGCTTCTTGAATCACTTCATTCAAATGTGAGTCGAGCGTTTTCATAAATGAATCCCATTCTTTAAATTGATGAGGTGCTTCTTTGATCGAACTGTATTTTGCTAAAAAGTAAGAACGATTTTTTTCCATTTGAGCGAAAAGCGTATAAAAAATAGCAAGCGCTTTTTCTCTGGCAGAATAACCTTGGTATTCTGGATCATTTTCAATTATCTCAAAAGTAGTTGAAAGTGTATTGACAAGGATTTCTTCACGAATCGCATTTAAGGATGAAAACGATTTGTAGAACGTTGCTTCTTCAATTTTTAATTTCTTGCACAATTCGAATGCGGAATGTGGCGCTCTGCCATTCATTAGTTCGAATTCGATGTACGCTTTGGTGATTTTTTCTTTTGTTGCCATTGTGTTTGCTTTAGTTATATAACAAACGAACAACGACTTAGTTTATGCGCTTTTTTAGATTCTTTAACAATTCAAACAAAGGCAAACTTTTCGAACTTTTGGATACAAAAAAAGCCCCGTAAAAACGGAGCTTTTACTATTATTTTGTTTCGTATTATACGTGTAATGCGCGTGCATCTGTTGCGTCCAAAGCAGCTTCTTTGATTGCTTCAGAATATGTTGGGTGTGGATGACAAATACGTGCGATATCTTCCGCTGACGCTCTGTATTCCATTGCTGTAACAGCTTCCATAATTAAATCCGCTGCACGAGGTGCAATCATGTGAACTCCAAGAATTTCGTCTGTATTTTTATCAGCAAGGATTTTTACTAATCCAGCCGTGTCCATACTTGCACGTGCTCTACCCAAAGCTTTTATCGGGAAAGATCCAACTTTATATTCAACGCCTGCAGCTTTTAATTCTTCTTCTGTTTTACCAACTGCCGCAACTTCTGGCCACGTGTAAACAACTCCTGGGATTAGTCCGTAATTGATATGAGGCTTTTGACCAGCAATTTGTTCTGCAACAAATACTCCTTCTTCTTCTGCTTTGTGCGCTAACATTGCTCCACGAACAACATCACCAATTGCATAAATATTTGGAACAGCAGTTTGAAGATGATCATTTACTTCAATTTGTCCTCGATTATTTACAGATAATCCAGCAGCTTCAAGATTTAAACCTTCTGTATAAGGTTTTCTCCCTACTGCAACTAAACAGTAATCAGCTTCAAAAGTCACTTCAACATCTTTTTTATTCAAGGCTGTTAATACAACTTTGTCACCCAAGTTTTCTACTTTTTGAACTTTATGCTCAAGATTGAATTTGAATCCTTCTTTTTTCAAAACACGTGTCAATTCTTTTCCAAGAGTAGCATCCATTGTTGGAATAATCGTGTTCGCGAATTCGATCACTTCAATTTCAGTTCCTAAACGAGCATAAACAGATCCTAATTCAAGACCAATAACACCACCACCAATCACAAGCATTCTTTTCGGGATTTCCGTCATTTTTAATGCTTCAGTTGAAGTGATGATTCGTTTTTTATCTGGTTCCATTCCTGGGAAGAAATTTGGTTTAGAACCTGTTGCAATAATTACATTTTTAGTACTAATAGTCGTTTCAGCTCCACTGTTGTCTGTAACCTTGATCGTGTTCTTATCAACGAATGAACCAACTCCAGTTAATACATCAACTTTGTTCTTGTCCATCAAAAATTTGATTCCAGCACATGTTTGAGCAATTACTTCACTTTTACGTTTGATCATTTGCTCAAGATTGGCTTTTACATCTTTTACAACAATTCCGTGTTCTTCGAAATTATGAACTGCATTATGGTAATGTTCAGATGAATCCAATAACGCTTTTGATGGAATACAACCTACATTTAAACATGTTCCTCCTAAGGTGTCGTATTTTTCAATTAAAGCCGTTTTCATGCCTAATTGGGCACATCTGATTGCAGCTACATAACCACCAGGCCCAGATCCAATAATTGTAATGTCGTAAGAACTCATTTTTTTTAATTTGATAGGTTACAAAGGTATGATTTCTACTTTAAATAATGCTTCAAAAATGTGTGAAATAAAAAAGGGCTGCCTTAATGACAACCCTTTTTTTATTTGCGTTATAAGAAATTACATTTTAATGAATTTCGCTGTTTCATTTTGTTTACCTGCTACAAACTTAACAATGTAAGTTCCATTCGGTAAATCTTGAGCATCAATTGTTAAAGTTTGAGCTCCAGCTTGTACATTTTTGTTTGAAATCGTTTTAACCAATCTTCCAGAGATATTGTAAACCGTAACATACACATTGGATGTTTCTGACAAGTTGAACGTTAATGTTGTATTGTCAGTTGTTGGGTTTGGATAAGTTTTCAATTTCGTTTTGAATACTTGATTTCCATCAGCACCATTTTCACCAATTCCTAAGTATGCTGCAGAAGCCCAAATTCCACGTCCGTAAGTACCGATATAGATTTCACCTGGTCTGTGGTTACCTTCGTTGTAAGATCTCCAAGATTGACGCACGTGGAATACTGGTGTTCCTTCGAATCCTGCTGAAGAATTCTCCCATGTAGCACCACCATCTTCTGTTACGAAAACACCTTCAGAAGTTCCAACAACAATTACATCTGAATCATCTCTGTCGATAATTCCGTCGTAACATGCAACGTTTGGTGAAGTAATGTTTGTCAGTGAAGTAAACGTTGGTACTGCAGCTGTAGCATTTAATGAACGTTTGTTTCCTTGACTAAATCCACCAAATAATACAATGTCATCTGGATTACTTGGGTTTACTGCTAAACCTTCGTAAGTTGTTGTGTTAATTTTTGTTGCTGTTGTTGCAGTTGGCAAGTTGGCGGCACCTGTTCCCCAATAACCTGCCTTGGATTTAAAGTTCGGGTCGGAAGTGTAAACATCTCCAAGACCGTCAATTCTCCAAACTCCTCCTCCTGCTGCTACATATAAGTGGTTCAAGTCTTTAGAAAACTCTAAATCTACTCGCATGTTTCCGTTACTTCCACTTCCAAATTCGCTACCAATTCCTTTTGCAATTTTAATCCAGTTAGGATCTAAAACTGATAAGCGAGTTGCGTTACGAGTAGCCCAAAGTTCACCGCCGTTGATGTTAACGTACATTACGAACCAAGATTGGTAAGGGTCTTGAACTTTAATTGTGTCCCAAGCTACATTGTAAGCTACTTGTTGGTTCCCCATACTGTACGTTTCTCCTGTAGCAGGATTTAAACCGTAATAGTGATTGTAAGTTCCAATTGCTCCTACAACAACTGTATCTGCACCTGTAGGGAATTGAACCAATAATGAATCTCCTGCTGTTGGAGGGTTTGTTCCTGAAGCACTAGCAAATGGAGCCCAAGGATAGTTTCCTAAGTAAACAGTTTGACCGTTTAATGTATTAACACATGTGTAATCAGTTGTAGTTAACGAAGGGTCATACTCCAAAGTATCATCAAAGTACAATGCAGTTGGAGTAGTGTATGTCATTGAATCTCCTGTTGCTTTTGAAGCAATTTTAATTGTTGTTCCAGCTGCATAATTTTTAGTAGCAACAAACAAAACTGAATCTTCCGAATTCAAATCGTAGTATTCAGCTAATGCATAAGAAGTAACGAATGGGTGAATTGAACCTTCTGTTCCAGCTGGATCATATGAACTAGGGAAAGATGGAACGAATGAACTCCATGTATAACCTCTATCTCCTGAACGAGAAATTGAGTTGTAATAAACTGATGAGAACATCACTTTAGGATTATAGAAAGAAATCTCACAAGCAAAACCATCACCACCATTAACTTCTCTAAATTCTTTGAACGTAGATAAAGAGTGATCATTGTAAGATGTACCGTTATCTTGTGCACCTCCCATTACTGCACCTTCACTATCGAAAGCAATACCATAGAACTGAGTAACATTGTAACCTCTGTTCGCTGGGTACCAAGTTTCACCAAAATCATTTGTAACACCAATACCACCGTCATTACCAATGTATAAACGGTTCAATTGATCCCATTTCATTTCATGGTTATCTGCGTGTGCATATTTTGGTGCATATTGAGGTAAGAACCATTCAGTTAATTTTTCAAATCCACCTGAAGGAGGATTGTTTACTGTTTGTTTCCATTTCCAAATATCGATACCACCGATTAAGATTTTCTCGTTATCGTTAGGAACTACAGTAACAATTGAATTATAAGTACCTTGATTTCTGTAGATGTCTAAGTTACTTGGAGTACCAGAAGCACCAATAAATTGTGACCAAGTTGCTCCGTCATCGTGCGAAACGTTCATTCCTAATAAGTTTGAACCAGTACGAACCGCATAAATTGAGTATTTTCCTGCAACGCGTGCATGAGAAATAGCATACTCGATACGTGGTGCACCTGTAGGTACAACTGTTGATCCAGATCCTGATTTATCGTCGAAATTTGTTCCACCGTTTGAAGAAACAAATGTTTTGTTTGTTCCCATTCCAGCAACAATCACTTGACCGTCTTTTGAGATTTTCAAAGCATTACAAGCTCCAGCAGTAACTGTAACACTTGTTAAAGCAGCGTCTCCAACTTTCCATTTTTTGACACCTGAACCAGTTGCCATCCAAACATAGTTGTCAACATCACTTGATACAACCTCTGTACAGCTAGTTGTTCCTGGAATAGAAGCCCAAGTTGCACCATTGTCTGTTGTATACCAAACGCCATTTCCTGACCAAGATTCTTGATTAGAACCTGTTGCAACATATAATGTACCATCAATAGTTTGAGTCATACTAGAAATGAATGGAGAAGCTCCTTCATTAATATATGAATCAACTCTTTCCCACTGATCTGCGCGATTTGTTGAAACGAATAAACCTCCTGAAACACCTCCAGCCCAAACGTGATTTACGTCTGCTCTGTCAACTTGAATTGCACGAGTACGACCACCAATGTTGTCAGGACCCTGCTCAACAAATGAAATTGCTTTACTTCTTGGTGCTTTTCTTACTTGAGAACGAATTAATTCCAATTTCTCTTTCGTAATTTCTTGCCCAGTTGCATGGTCAATGTATCTTGCACTAAGCCATTGTTTAGCATCTTCAGCTGATCTTGATTCCAAAGAAGGTAAGTCTTTTTTAGAATACGAACCCTCAGTAGATTTGAATCCCCAAGGAGAAACCGCAAAAAACGCTGCTAAAGCAACTAAACCGGCAGAACCGATGATTATTTTGTTTCGTTTCATAATGTAGTTATTTCCTATTTTGTTTTAACGCGACCGCCAAGTTAATAAATAAAAATGATATGATATCTACTAATTCTTGACGTAACTTTAATTTATTCTTACAAAGCTAATTTATTTTCAAGCCGATTTTAACACTTTTTGCATGTTTTTTTTGAAAAAATATACAAGTCAAACGTTTAAAAAAGATGTTTTTCCGCGTGGTAGGATGAACGCACCAAAGGTCCACTTTCTACATACCTAAAACCCATTTCTAAACCAAGTAAACGGTATTTTTCAAAACGTTCAGGTGTAACAAATTCAGCAATTGGAAGGTGTTTTGGTGTTGGTTGTAAATATTGTCCAATTGTTAAAATGTCAACGTTTACAGCTCTTAAATCTTCCATAGTTTCGATGATTTCCTCATCTGTCTCACCTAAGCCTAGCATAATGCCTGATTTTGTACGCATTCCTCCTTTTTTTAGTCGAAATAATGCTTCAAGACTTCTGTCATATTTTGCTTGAATTCGCACAGCCTTAGTCAATCTACGCACTGTTTCTAAATTGTGTGAAACGATTTCAGGCGCGGCATCAATTACGATCTGTAAATTATCCCAGTTGCCTGCGAAATCAGGAATCAATGTTTCCATAGTTGTGCCAGGTGATTGTTGACGAATTGCTCGAACTGTTTGTGCCCAAATTTCGGCGCCACCATCTTTCAAATCATCACGATCCACTGAAGTGATTACGGCATGTTTAACTTGCATGATTTTTACACTTTGAGCCACTTTCCCTGGTTCATAAATGTCAACTTCTTCAGGTCGTCCCGTTTTTACAGCACAAAAACCACAAGAACGAGTACAAATATTTCCAAGAATCATAAATGTTGCAGTTCCTTCGCCCCAACATTCTCCCATGTTTGGACAGCTTCCGCTTTCACAAATCGTATGTAATTTATGTTCATCAACCAATGAACGTACTTTGCGGTAATTTTCTCCTGTAGGCAATTTTACACGCAACCACTTTGGTTTTTTAATGCGTATTTCTGAATTATCTTTTTCGATTATTTCACTCATTTTGACTCTTATTACGTTCAAAATTAATCCATCCCCTTTAACAACTTAGAACCAAGTATTGTTTTGAGTATAACGGCATCTCCAAGAAAAAGCCTATTTTTACACTCGGAATTACTAAGATTCTAATTCTGGACAAAGTTACAATATTATCAGCGAATATATGATTACCTCAGAAGTTAAGTATTTAGGAAATTTAAGAACGGCTTGCACGCATGTTCAATCGGGCACCGAAATTATTACCGATGCGCCAATTGATAACAAAGGAAGAGGTGAAGCCTTTTCGCCAACTGATTTGGTTGCAACTGCTTATGCTTCGTGCATGATTACGATTATGGGGATTTTCTGCAATGAACATGAAATTGAATTTGTTCACGCTGATGCGAAAGTTCAAAAAATCATGGGAACAGCTCCTCGCCGCATTGAGCGAATTGTGATTGAATTAGATTTAACTGGTAATAAGTGGACAAAAGAAACGGCAGAACGTGTCATTCGAGCTGGAAAAGCATGTCCTGTAGCTAAAACACTTGGAGACAACGTAGCAGTTGACTTCACTTTTAATTATTAAACAAATAGAATGGAACCAAGAAAATTTGAACGTAAAAAATCAGCTGAAGATTTGATTTTTGGCGTTCGCTCCGTAATTGAGGCAATAAAAGCTGAACGTGAAATCAATAAAATTCTTATTCAAAAAGGAATGAATAAAGAATTGTTTACTGAGTTGAAAGAAGCGTTAGCAGGTAAAAACTATCAATTACAATTTGTTCCTTCTCAAAAATTGGATTTTTTAACGGAAGGTAATCACCAAGGTGTTATTGCCATGGTTTCTCCAATTGAATACAAAGAAATTGAACCCTTGGTTGAAGAGATGTTGGAACGCGGAGAAAAGCCGTTGGTTCTTGTTCTAGATCGGATTACGGATGTTCGAAATTTTGGAGCAATCGCTAGAACTGCTGAATGTCAAGGTGTTGATGCGATTTTAATTCCGTCAAAAGGATCTGCATTGGTAACTCCAGATGCTATTAAAACATCCGCTGGTGCTTTAAATCGAATCCCAGTTTGCAAAACGAATAGCTTGAAAGAATCATTGTTTTACCTACAGCAATGTGGAATGCGCATTATTGCTTGTACGGAAAAAGCAGCTGTTTCACTACATGAAATAAATATGCGCGGACCTGTATGTATCATACTTGGTTCTGAAGAAGATGGAATTACTTCTGATTTAATTAATCTTTCTGATGTTAGAGCACGCATTCCAATGCGCGGTGAAATTGCTTCGCTAAATGTTGGTGTTGCTGCAGGAATGATTCTTTACGAAAAAACACGTCAGGAATTGCGCGGATAACATGCGTATTCTCAAGAAACATTGGGTATTTATTTCCTTGGTTCTCGTAGGAATCATCATTCGATTGATTTTTATAAGTTATCAAGGTTTGTCAAACGACGAGTTAAGCGCTTGGCATCGAACGCATTTTTCATCCTGGAATGATTTCTGGGTGCAAGGTGTGAAAGTTGGCGATATGCATCCCGCGTTTTACCAAGTTTTACTATGGTTCTGGGTTCGGGTTTTCGGAGATAGTGAAATCGCTATTCGTTCAACGAGTTTGATATTCTATGTTCTTACTTCTGGATTAATTTATCGCATTGGTATTTGTCATTTTTCCAAATTTTCAGGTTTATTGCTGATTGCTTTATATACTGGATTGACCTTTACGGTCATTAACACTGTTTTTGCGCGCCCCTACAATTCAGGCGTTTTCTTTTTGCTATTGGCCTTTTATGGAATTTTAGAATTAAAGGTAAATCAAGCTAAATTGTGGAAGTGGACATTTATTATTTCCTTAGGACTTATTGGCGCTATGTTGTCTCATTATTTTGCGTTTTTAGTGGCGCTAGTTTTGAGTGGTTTGGGATTGTTTTATGTAGGCAGAAAACGCTTACTTTATTTGTTGGCAGCTGGAGTTTTGGCAGTACTGTTATTTATTCCTCATCTGCCAATTACGTTTTTCCAAGTTGGAAGAGGTGGTTTGGGTTGGTTGGCTGCGCCTAAACTTTCTTGGCCACTGGATTTTATTCATTTGTTCTTTAATGATTCTTGGGGATTAGTATTGTCACTTAGTTGCATGTTTTTGATTTTACTAATTGCATCAAAAAGACGATGGAACTCGGCGAGCACATTTTCCATCCTTGTTTTCGTTTTAACCTTTTGTGGAGCATTTGTTTTGTCACACGTTTTTACACCCATTTTGCGAGAGATTGTCATGCAATTTCTTCTCCCATTTTTGTTTTTGCCTTTGTTTTATTTCTTGGAAATTCAATCGCGTAAGTTGAAAGTTGTCGTGTTGGCTACAATGGTGATTATTCCGACAAGCGATAGTTTTTTGAGAAACCAACTACTTGAACCAGTTCATTTCGGTGTTTTTAAAGAAATAGGTGAAGCAATAAATGATGCTAATCAAGATTTCGGAAAAGAGAATATCACTTTTGCTTCGAACTTCAATAACATTGATTACATCAATTACTATGTTGAGGATGATTTAACAGAAACAATCATTGATTGGGATCAACCAGGGGCTTTGGATTCATTGTTTAGTCGCACTAAAAATGCAAAAACGAAGTATTTCGCCTACAGTTTTAGCAATAGCTTTAATGTTCCAATGTTTTTCGAGGTAATTCGAATGTATTTCCCAACGGTTGTTCGAACTGTCCAAACCAAGTATTCCATTTTTGTTCTTTTCGAAAAAAGTAATAAAGAAAGATTATTTGGTAAAGCTGTCATAAAGCCACAATCTAAAAAGATGATCGAAACGAAGGACGAATTTAGTTTTGAAAATCGTATGTCAGTAAGTGATTTACCTGAACCATCCAATAAATGGAAGTATTACATTTTACATTGCAATGCTGCCTTTATTGACACCGTTCCATTGTATTTAACCTTAACGGTGGATCGCAATGGTGAAGCATGGAAAAAAGGTGAGGATCTTGCTGTTTATTATTCATACGAATTTCCAAAATTCTCGAACAATGATTCGCTCCAACAGATGATATGTCCGTTTAATTTACCAGATGATGTTCTACCAAGCGACGAATTGAAATTTTACATCTGGAATCCAAACAAAGGAAAATATAAAGCCAGTGCAATTGGAGTTTACTTCGAAGAGTTGAAATAATTACTTAAACACAAATGGCAATAAACCAGGGAGTTCATTTAACGATTGAACCCTATGTTGGTCCTGGAAGTGGTGAAATGAGTTTTCGGGGTCAAATAAAATACCATACATTCCATAATTTTGAGCGCCGACAACATCAACCTCATAATCGTCACCAATCATGACAGAATCAGCTGCTTTTGCTCCAGCTTGATCAAGAGAATGTTTAAAAATAGCGGGTGAAGGTTTGTTTTGTCCAACATCTTCCGAGCAAACAATCACATCAAAATACTGATCTAAACCTGATTTATTCAATTTAATGTATTGCACTTCTTTGAAACCATTCGTAATGATGTGCATGTTGTAGCCCTCTTTTTTCAAATAATCCAAGGTCTCTAGTGTGTTCGGAAAAAGTGCTGTTTGTTGTGGAGAAATTTCTACATATCCATCACTCATTTTAGTGACGATTTCAGGATTGTATAAATCAAATTGTTCCAAGGTGATTCGAAAACGGTCATTTCTCAAGCTTTCTTTCGATAACCTTCCAGCACCGTATTCTTTCCACAATTGAGCATTTGTTTTCTTGTAATTCGAATGAAACAATTCAAAACTATCAATCGCGGTGTTTAACCCAAGTTCATGAAAAAGTTTATTGAGCGCAATCTCTGAATTTTTCTCGAAATCCCATAAAGTTCTATCGAGATCAAAAAATAAATGTTTATTGGTCATTAGAAAAAATCTGCAATGATGTAAGCAGTTCCGGTTGTTAAAACTCCATTGATTCCAATTCCAAGAATAATCAGCGGGAATGTTCGTTTTTCCTTGCCGTAGAATTTAGCTGTTATGATGGTTCCAATTGGAATGCTTAGAAATAAAGGTGCGTAAAAAGCAACACCAATTATTCCAAGTTTACGTTTGATACGAACAATTAATTTATTGGTCTTAGTGAACTTTTTCTTTTGTTTCAATGGAATACCTGATTCAATTGATTGAAGCAATAGTTCTTTTCTTTTTTTGTGTGCTCGAATTAGGAAGAACTCACTGGAAAAGTAAAAAATAGCCGCACTTACTAGCGCTCCTGTAACACATACAATATACGTTTCAATAAACGATAATCCTGCTTTTGGTCCACCAAATGGAGTGAACAGAAACTTGATCATTGAAAAGCCAAAAAAACCGATGTATTTCCCCCAAAGCATAGTTTCAACCAATTAACATTTTTCTCCGTAAGCTAAATCACCAGCATCACCTAAGCCAGGAACAATATACGATTGAGCAGTTAATTCTGTGTCGATTGCTCCAACCCAAATTTGTGTTGTTTCTGGTAAATGACGTTTAACGTAATCCAACGCATCAGGTGTTGCAATAGCAGAAACAATAATAATGCGATTTGGTTTTCCTTGTTTTAATAGCGCTTTATACACCATGACCATCGAACTTCCCGTTGCTAACATTGGATCACTGATAATTACGGTTCGATTGTCTAATTTCGGTGATGCTAAATACTCAACGTGAATATCAAAATCTTCAACACTTGTATGTTTTCTGTAGGCAGAAATAAATGCACTTTCAGCTTTATCAAAGTAATTTAATAATCCTTGATGCATGGATAAACCAGCTCTTAAAATGGTAGCCAAAACAGGTTGTTCTTTGATTGTGTGAACTTTTGCCAAACCCAAAGGTGTTGTCACATCAGTCGCTTCAAATTCTAATGTTTTTGAAACTTCGTAAGCCATAATCTCCGAAATACGTTCCATGTTTCGTCTAAAACGCATCGCATCTTTTTGGATTGAAACATCTCTAATTTCTGACAAAAAAGAGGAGAATATTGAATTTGTGTTGGATAGATTATGTACCATTTTTTGTGCTTTGATATAAAAGTAATGGAAATAATAGAAATTTCAGCGAATTCGATGTGAATAAATGCAAAAAGAAGCGCTTGATTTTAATGCAAGCGATGAAAAATAGGTAAATTTGCATGCATGTCAGAAAAAGCGACCATAAATATCTCCATTTTTAAGCGGCTAGTTTCTCATTTGAAACCTTACCGAAAAACCTTTGTATTGGCAGTGCTATGTTCTATTTCTTTAGCAATACTTGGTGTTTCCAGGCCATTGTTGATTGGTCGAATGGTTTCTCAGTACATTGATATTGACTTAAAAACAGAGACACCTCAACCCGAAATGTTACTTTTTTGGACGATGGTGATTTTAGGTATCCTATTTATTGAACAGGTTATTCAATTCGTAGGTTCCTATTTTTCCAATTTAATCGCACAATCTATTATCAATGATATTCGCAAAAAGTTATTTGGCCATTTGCTGAGCTTCCGAATGCGATATTTTGATAAAACTCCTGTTGGTGCTTTGGTTACTCGTGTTGTTTCAGATTTGGAGGCAATTACGGAAGTTTTTTCAGCAGGATTAATGGACATCTTGGGTGATATGTTTTTACTCGTGTTGATTGTTGTTACCATGTTGGTAATGAATTGGCAGTTGGCGCTACTGACAATTGTTCCCATTCCTATTTTGATTTATGCAACGCGAATTTTTGCTCGGGCGATGCGTGCATCATTTCAACAAGAACGCATTCAGGTGAATAAGCTAAATACTTTTGTTCAAGAACGCATCACGGGTATGGCAATCGTTCAGCTTTTTAACCGCGAGAAAAAGGAATATGAAAATTTTGTTGGAATCAATAAAGATCACCGACAAGCACACATTAATGCTGTTTGGGCCAATTCAATTTTCTTTCCAATTGTCGAGTTGTTAAGTTCACTTTCTCTTGCTTTATTATTGGTTTGGGGTGGATTGCATGTTTCGGGAAAAACGGAAAGTGAAATCCAACTGATGAATGGTGAAACGTTTTCGTTTGTCATGTTCATTCAAATGCTTTACCGTCCAATTCGGCAGTTAGCTGATAAATTTAATATTTTACAACGTGGAACTGTGCGTGCTGAACGCGTGTTCGAAATCATGGATTTAAACGAACATATTCAAGATGCGGGAACTGTTACGAACTGTAATTTTGACCAAGCAATTCGTTTTTCGAATGTGAGTTTTGCCTACAAAGAAGAAGAATGGGTGTTGAAAAATATCAATTTGGACATCAAAGCAGGAGAAACAATTGCTTTTGTTGGTGCAACGGGGGCAGGGAAATCTACAATAGTAAATTTACTTGGACGCTTTTACGAATTTCAAAAAGGCGATATTCACATTGGTGATACAGAAATTCGAGAAATAGAATTGAATTGTTTACGAAGAAATATAGCGATTGTTTTACAAGATGTTTTTCTTTTTTCAGATACAATTCATAACAACATTACTTTAGGCGATGAATCAATTTCGCGTGAACAGGTAATTGCCGCTGCAAAAATAGTTGGTGCTGATGAATTCATTCAAAAATTACCGGGTGGTTATGACTATGAAGTAGGTGAGCGAGGCGGTGTTTTGTCAGTTGGACAACGCCAATTGTTGTCGTTTATTCGCGCCTGTGTTTACAATCCGGAGATATTAATCTTGGATGAAGCAACTTCCAGTGTTGATAATGAATCTGAAGAAATGATTCAAAAAGCGACTGAAGAATTAACGAAAGGAAGAACTTCAATCGTTATTGCGCACCGCTTATCGACAATTCAAAATGCAGATAAAATTGTTGTCCTAGACAAAGGAGAAATCAAAGAAATAGGAAGTCATTCTGAACTTTTGGGACAAGATGGCTATTATCGAAAACTGTTTGACATGCAGTTTAAAGAAGAAAAAGAATGAAAGGATTAAAAATTGGAGGCGTTCCAGAGCATTTTAATTTGCCTTGGAAATTGGCCATTGAGGAAGGGAGATTTAAAGAAATTGGATTGGATTTGCATTGGAGTGACATGAGTGGTGGAACCGGGCAAATGATCCGTGGATTAGAAACTGGAAGTCTTGATATTGCAGTTTTACTAACTGAAGGAATTACCAAATCGATTCTTGAAGGCTTAAAGGCTAAAATTTTACAAGTTTACGTGGTAACTCCTTTGCATTGGGGGATTCATGTTCCGTTTAAATCAGATATTAAAACAGTTGATCAATTAAAAGGTCAAACATTTGCCATCTCTAGAGAAGGTTCAGGTTCCCATCTTATGGCGTATGTTAAAGCTGGTCAAGAAGGCTGGAATACGGAAGATTTAAAATTCAATGTTGTTGGAGATATTTACGGAGGACTTTGGGCTCTTGAAAACAATGAGGCACAAGGGTTTTTGTGGGAAAAATACACGACTTTTCCATTTACAGAACAAGGAAAATGTCGCTACATTGATGAAGTAGTTACACCGTGGCCTTGTTTTGTGATAGCCGTTAGAGATGAGGTCTTGGAATCAAATGCTGATCTATTGAAGCAGATGTGTGAAATCGTCAACAAAAAAGCACTTGAGGTGAAAAAAGATGAGGACACAGTTGAGGTTATTTCGTGGCGTTATAATTTGCGTTCAGGTCAAGTTGAAAACTGGTTAATTGAAACCGATTGGAACTACGATGGAATCGAATATCCGTTGGCATTTGATAGAACGATTCGGTTTTTGTTAAAATTGGATTTGTTGCGCGAAGATCAAGCTGAAGGGTGGCAACAAAAATTATTTTATTCGAACTAAAAACATTTGTTGTGAGTGAATGTTATTCCTTCAACACTTTTGAAATGAACAAGAACATATGAGAACAGGCGTACTTTTAATCCAATTAGGAACTCCCGACAGTCCAAGTACTAGCGATGTTAGACGTTATTTAAGTGAGTTTTTGAATGACCCACGCGTAATTGATATTCCTTGGTTGGCGAGAAAACTATTGGTGAATGGAATCATAGTTCCTTTCAGAGCGCCTAAATCAGCCAAGATCTATAAAGAATTATGGGAGTTCGGAAAAGGTGTTTCTCCACTGATGACACATACTGAAAATGTCGTTAAATTGGTTCAAGATCGTTTTGATGCTTCAGAAGTAACGGTTGAAATGGCGATGCGCTACCAAAATCCAAGTATGGATGTTGTATTAGAGAAAATGCGCAAAGCAAATTACGATCAGTTAATTATAATTCCGCTTTTCCCTCAATACGCAAGTGCTTCAAGTGGTTCCGCGATTGAAAAAGCTATGAATATTATCCGTAAATGGTGGGTGATTCCTGAAGTGAAAATTGTGAGTCAGTTCTGGGATCATGATGGGTATATTGATTCAGTTGTTGACCGAGCCAAAGCATTTAATTGGGAAGAATATGATCATGTGCTTTTCTCTTATCATGGTTTACCAGAACGTCAGGTTGATAAAGTGTATGATGGTAGCGATTTGTGTACGGATCAGCCGTGTGAGTTGGAAGTGAATGATAAAAATAAATTTTGTTACAAGGCAACAAGTTATGCAACGACCCGCTTAATCGCTGAAAAATTAAATATTCCTGAGGATAAGTACACGGTTTGTTTTCAGTCACGCTTGGACAAAAAATGGTTAACTCCATTCTCGGATAAAGTAGTCGAGGAATGGGGTAAAAAAGGAGCGAAGAAATTGCTTGTTTTTAGTCCAGCATTTGTTGCAGATTGCCTTGAGACCATCATTGAAATTGGCGGAGAATACCAAGAAATATTTGAAGAGCATGGCGGTGAGAAAGTGCAATTGGTTCCAAGCTCAAACGACCATCCGCGATTTATTGACTGTTTAGTCGATATGATTGTAAAGCGATTGTGATTCAAAAATTTGATAATTCGATTATTTGAAAATCATTCAAATCATTCAAATCATTCAAATTTTTATATAACAAAGTAGTTTCGTAAATTTGCACACTTTAAAATAGGAATCAATAAGTAATATGAGTAATACAACAGAAAAATTAGCGTACAAAGTAAAAGACATTAGTCTTGCTGAGTGGGGACGCAAAGAAATTACATTGGCAGAAGCTGAAATGCCTGGATTAATGTCATTACGTGAAGAATTCGCAGGTAAAAAACCATTGGCAGGTGCGCGCATCGCTGGTTGTTTACACATGACAATCCAAACAGCTGTGTTGATTGAAACATTAGTTGATTTAGGAGCTGAAGTTACTTGGTCTTCATGTAACATTTTCTCAACTCAAGATCACGCTGCTGCTGCAATTGCTGCTGCAGGAATTCCAGTTTATGCTTGGAAAGGAATGAACGAGGAAGAGTTTGATTGGTGTATCGAACAAACATTATTTGCATTCGAAGGTGGAAAGCCATTGAATATGATTTTGGATGATGGAGGTGATTTAACAAATATGGTTTTTGACCGCTACCCAGAATTAACAAAAGACATTAAAGGTCTTTCTGAAGAAACAACAACTGGAGTTCACCGTTTGTATGAGCGTGTGAAAAACGGAACATTGGTTATGCCTGCAATTAACGTGAATGACTCAGTTACAAAATCGAAATTTGATAACAAGTACGGATGTAAAGAGTCTTTAGTAGATTCAATTCGTCGTGCAACTGACGTTATGATGGCTGGTAAAGTAGCGATCGTTTGTGGATACGGAGACGTTGGTAAAGGTTCAGCTGCATCATTGAAAGGTGCTGGTGCACGTGTTATTGTTACTGAAATTGATCCAATTTGTGCTTTACAAGCGGCAATGGACGGATTTGAAGTGAAAAAATTGGATACAGTTATCGGTTTAGGTGACATTATCGTTACTACAACTGGAAACAAAGACATCGTTGTTGGTCGTCACTTTGAAGCGATGAAAGACAAAGCAATTGTTTGTAACATTGGACACTTCGATAACGAAATCGATATGGCTTGGTTGAACTCTAACTATGGTTCAACAAAAAATACAATCAAACCACAAGTTGATATGTATACAATCAAAGGAAACGATATTATCGTTTTAGCTGAAGGTCGTTTGGTTAACTTAGGTTGTGCAACAGGTCACCCATCTTTCGTAATGTCAAATTCATTCACGAACCAAACATTGGCTCAATTAGAATTATGGCAAAACAGCGCTAGTTACGGTAATGATGTTTACATGCTTCCAAAACACTTAGATGAAAAAGTAGCACGTTTACATTTAGCTAAAATTGGTGTTGAATTGGAGACTTTACGTCCAGATCAAGCGGAGTACATCGGTGTAGCGGTTGAAGGACCATACAAAGCTGAGCACTACAGATACTAGAATTAAATTTCTCTAGATATGAAAAGGAATCCTTCGGGGTTCCTTTTTTGTTTAAGCTTTTTTCAAAAGACGCTCATACGCTTTTTGAATTTCAATGAATTTTTCACTTGCGAGTTTTTGTTGATACTCTGAATCTTGAGCAAAATGATCCGGGTGATGAATTTTTACAAGCGTTCGATATGCTTTTTTAATTTCTTCGGGAGTCGCAGTTGACGAAACACCGAGAATAGCAAAATCGTTTACGCTTGTACTTTGCTTCTCATTGGGTTTGTTTGCTTTTTGATGAGTTTCTTTATAGGAAGCATAAATGGCAAGGATTTGTTTTAAATGTTCGGGTTTTAATTCGAGTTGCACATTTATTTCCATTAAAAAAGTCAATTCACGTTTTGTAATTGAACCTGTTACAAGGGCCAATCCTGCTAAAAAATAGACAACTTGACTTCGTGAACGTTCATCCTTATAGTGTTCTTTAAGCCAATCCGTGACTGTTTCTATTTTTATTGGATACTTTAATGAGAACAGCAATGAATCTCCAAAATTATAATTCGAAAACTTAAAATACCGATTGAAATAGTTGTTTAAATAGGATGTCTTGCCTTTAGATTCGGAATAGTTAAGCAAAATTAGTTTCGCACCCAAAGCCAAGTAAGCTTCCAAAAAATTATCATCACTAGGTTTCAAGGAATTGGGAAAAATACCCTTTCTCCATGAGCGAGCATGTCTTGTTTTATAGGCGTAAAAAAGAAGTCCACCAATGAATGGAACGCCAAAAATGGTCGCAACTAACCAACTTGGTAATTCAGAAATAGGCTCAAATGACAATACCATCATGAAAACGAAAATAAGAATTCTATGGTAATGTTGATATCGTTTAAAGTAACAAGCGAAGATTTTCTAATCACATTTTCCAATCACATAGGTCAGTCCGATACACAAATCCGCTTCGAATCCGGAAAGTAGCTCTTTGGTGGTTGTTGGTCTAAATTTACCCTTGTCGAGAGAAAAATAATAGGGAACTTTTACACCGTAATAAAAAGTTGTTCTTCCGCTCAATCGGATGGTGTGAACCAATTCCGGGCTAATCGAACCAACAAAATAGTTTTGATGAAAAACGGAATAGGTATAGTTCGATTGTTGAATATTGTAATAGCCACAATGAACCCGTGATTGCACAAAATGAAATTTAGTATTCAAATAAAATCGAATTCCATGATTTACAGAGAATTCTTTGAAAAATCCAATACCTAAAAGTGCACCAAAGCCAGTTGCATTCATGTCATACCGAAACAATTGAAAATTTGATGAAGCGGTATCAGTGATCGTGGTTGGGACAGCAGAATAAGGCGATTGAATCACATATCCATTTTTTAAAAGTGTTGTGTCGTTATCAAAAAAGATGAATTTTCTACCCATTGAACCAACAGTTAGTCCACCATTCAGTAAAAAATTAGTTTTCACCACGCGTTGATAATTTGCCGTTAGGTGAATATCTGTTAGGCGCGATGAAACATCAATACCAATTCGCTGTTGGGCTTTAGTTGTATAATTGATCCCAACTATACAAAGAAGTGTGAGAAGTAAGTTTTTCATGATAGCTTATTTTTAATAACTACAAATTTGAAAGTTTATTGGTTGCCTAAAAAAATAAAAACCTTTTTGAAAGGCTAGAATAACAAAAGGTTCAGGTGTTACGGAAATATAAAATAAAACTATATTTGAGCTTTAAACTTTTATAATTAAACACAAATGAAGAAATTAACTATTGTATTTTTAGCTTTATTTTTAATCCCCTTTGCATTTTCTCAAGAGACCAGAATTGAAGTAAGTAATTTGGCATCAGACTGGTATACGTTGAATTCTAGAAACTACTTAACAACTGATAACAAAGTGTTTTGTATTGGTTGGAGAGGGATTGTTGAAATTTCAAACAATTCAAAATTTATTAAGGTAAAAAAGAAAGTAAATAGAAAAATGGTAGGGGAATGTCTGGATAAAACACTTGATGAAAAGAACAATTTGATAATCACAGCTACCAAAAGAGGAAAAGTTGGGTTTAACATTTTTCTAGCTTCACTGGCATTAGATAATACCTCTAAGTCTATTGCTTTTAAGACAAAGGAATTGAATGGAAATCTTCCTTGTTCAGTTTATTCTAATGATGGCAAGAACTATGTTATACAAATCGAAAAGAATAAGTTAAATATTTACTCAATTGATTTTAAGAATTCAAGGCTCAGTTTAATTCATTCACAAGAATATAAATATTGTAAAACTTTTAAATCTCCTAGCAATGAAATGTTAATTGCTTCTATTCAAAATGATAGTGAAGGAAATATTGATTACAAATTAGAAAAATTTGATTTCACGGACAGAACTTTAAATGAAATTAGTTCATTTTCTTTTGAATCTGAGTATGATGAGAGTTTCAAATTTGATGTGAAAATGGATTTAAATGACATTTCAAGAGTCGTTATAATTGGGATGAAAACTATTCCAGTCGATTACCATACATTCAGAACTTATGTTGTTTCAGAATTGAATATCAAATCGAAAATTTACAAAACAAAAATAATAGATGATAAAAATCTAGAGTTTAATTCGCTTTCAACACTAGGATTAACAGTTTTATTTTTAAAAGATGAAATTCGATACTTTGAGGAAACTAAAGTTAGGTTAGGAGCTGAAAGTAATTATAAAGAAGGCAAGTTGGAGTATATCTTTGAAGAGGATGAAGAACGTTCAATAGAATTTAAAGTTCATGAAAGATTTCAAGATCCTTACAGTCTGTTTTCATTAATTGACGAAAGTGATAAAGAAAAAATTAGAAAAAAAATAAATGATAATAAAACATATATTAGTTCATCAATTGATGCAGAAAACAATTTGATTTCAAATATTATCTATTTAGAGAGAAAAAATGGTAAAATTTTTGGCAGTTGGACAAGAAATATCGCTTCAATTGAATAATTTATAACATATTCAATAAAAAGTTTTCGGCTTTCTAGCAGCTTTTCTGAAAGTAATTTTAAACATCATTTAAAGGAAAGGGATAGAAAAGAATTTTTTTCTGTTCCTTTTTTTATTTCTCTTAATTTAAGTGATAGATCTCGTGGGCGGAAAATTTTTAACAACCTTTTTTACTAAAATGAAGAACTTAAATTCAGGATTTATCTATTTAAATCAGTTGTTAATTTACATCATATACGGATGATGTACTTATCTCATTGTTTGGTGATGTGTTAGCAATAAATGAAAAGAGAGTGTACATATGTACTATCTAGTTTTGTTGTAATAAGTACTAAATAAAAAAAAGAAAACTCTCTTCAGCAATGAAGAGAGTTCTTTATATATAGCCGTTCTCGCTATCCGAATTGCTTCGGGAAGAAAGAAACGAGTAAGAATCCGCCTATCAGACGGACTCTGTAATCCAAAATTGGTAATCACGAATCATGAATCACAAATCATCCTGTCTGCGATGGAGGCTACGACAGGCAGGGAATCATGAATTCAAAATTACATCATTCCTGGCATTCCTCCTGGCATTCCACCGTGCATGTGAGCACCTGCTTCTTCAGGTTCGTCAGCAATCACACATTCAGTTGTCAAAAGCATAGACGCAATTGATGCTGCGTTTTCTACAGCGATGCGTGTTACTTTTGTAGGATCGATTACACCAGCAGCGTATAAATCTTCGAATTTATCCGTGCGAGCATTGTATCCGAAATCGTCTTTTCCTTCACGAACTTTTTGAACAATTACTGCTCCTTCACCACCTGCATTTGCAATGATTTGACGCAATGGTTCTTCAGCAGCACGTTTCACGATTTGAATACCAGTCATTTCATCTTCATTTTCGCCTTTAAGCGCATCTAAAGTTGAAATAGAACGGATCAATGCAACACCTCCACCAGGAACAATTCCTTCTTCTACAGCAGCTCTTGTTGCAGCTAAAGCATCATCAACACGGTCTTTTTTCTCTTTCATCTCAACTTCTGTTGGAGCACCAACGTAAAGAACTGCAACACCGCCAGCTAATTTCGCTAAACGTTCTTGTAATTTCTCACGATCATAATCAGAAGTTGTCGCCTCAATTTGTGCTTTGATTTGTCCAACGCGCGCTTGAATTGCTTCTTTTTCGCCAGCTCCATTCACAATTGTTGTGTTGTCTTTGTCGATTTCAATTTTCTCAGCTGTTCCAAGCATGTCCAAAGTAGCATTTTCCAAGGTAAATCCTCTTTCTTCAGAAATAACTTGTCCGCCAGTTAAAATCGCGATGTCTTCCAACATTGCTTTTCTTCTGTCACCAAATCCTGGAGCTTTTACTGCTGCAATTTTCAATGATCCTCTCAAACGGTTAACAACCAAAGTTGCTAATGCCTCTCCGTCTACGTCTTCTGCAATGATTAATAATCCACGTCCTGCTTGAACAACAGGTTCCAAAATAGGAAGCAATTCTTTCATGTTCGAGATTTTCTTCTCGTAAATCAAAATCATTGGCTTTTCCATTTCTGTGATCATCTTCTCTGTGTTCGTCACAAAGTATGGAGATAAATAACCACGATCAAATTGCATTCCTTCAACCGTTCTAACTTCTGTTTCAGTTCCTTTTGCTTCTTCAACAGTGATTACACCGTCATTTCCAACAACTTTCATAGCTTGTGCAATCAATGAACCAATTGTTTCATCGTTGTTTGCTGAAATAGTAGCAATTTGCTTGATTTTATCATTGTCAGATCCAACTTCTTTAGAAAGTTCTTTTAAGTTTTTTACGACTTCGGTTACCGCTTTGTCAATTCCGCGTTTTAAATCCATAGGATTTGCACCAGCAGCAACATTTTTCAATCCAGCACCAATAATTGCTTGCGCCAAAACAGTTGCAGTTGTTGTTCCGTCACCTGCAATATCTGCTGTTTTCGAAGCAACCTCTTTTACCATCTGAGCTCCCATGTTCTCAATAGCATCTTTTAATTCAATTTCCTTTGCTACTGAAACTCCATCTTTGGTAATGTGAGGAGCGCCAAATTTCTTACCAATAACCACGTTGCGACCTTTTGGTCCAAGTGTCACTTTCACTGCATTTGCCAATGCGTCAACGCCTTTTTTTAATTTGTCTCTTGCGTCAATGTCGAAATAGATTTCTTTTGCCATGTCTGTAGATTTTCTTGTTTAATGATTAAAATATTCCGTAGATATCTGCTTCACGCATGATTAAAAACGTTTTACCGTCTAATTTAATTTCGGTTCCTGAATATTGACCAAACAAAACAGTGTCGCCTACTTTTACTGTCATTGGTTCATCTTTTTTACCGTTTCCAGCTGCAATTACAATTCCTTTCAATGGTTTCTCTTTCGCTGTGTCAGGAATGATAATTCCACTCGCTGTTTTTTGTTCCGCCGCAGCTGGTTCGATAAGAACTCTGTCTGCTAAAGGTTTGAAATTTGTTGACATATCTATTTGTGTTTAATTAAAATTTGACGTTCCCCAATTCCCCAAATTTGTGCCAACTCACTGTTCGCGACAAAAATTCGGATTTTGAGATTTAATTCAAAAAAAAATGTCAGCATGTATGACATACTGACATTTCATATTTAGAAAATTTTCTCTTTACGGTTTTGTTTGACCATTTTGTGTCTGTCCAGCATTGTTTTGACTACCTGGTTTTTGACCTTGCCCTTGTTGTGTTTTAGCAGGATCAATCGCTTGTGGTTCTGGTGTTTTTGAACGAATTGTTAAAACAACACTCAATACCATAATTACTCCAGCTAACGACCAAGTAGCTTTATCGATAAAATCGTTTGTTTTTTGTACACCACCAATTTGTTGTGCTGCACCGAAATCTGAACTCAAACCTCCACCTTTTGGATTTTGAACGTAAACAACAAGGATTAATAAAATACTTGCTAAAATAATGATCGATGAAAATAAAATGTCCATTGTTTATGTATTTAACTTTTTCTTTAATTCTTCAATTTGGGATGCAAAGAAAATCTTTTTTTCTGGATTTATCAAGATTAATTGCTCATAAGCGAAAATTGCTTTCGGATAATTGCCTTGTAAAGCAAAAATTTTGGCCAATGTTTCACTGACTGGCATACTGTTTACATCCAGACTTTCCTTAGCTTTCTTGGTAGGAGAGAAGAATTCTTTCTTTGGTTTTTCTTCAATAATTGTTTCTTTTGAAGGGCGAGAAATTTTTGGTTCTTCTTTTATAAATTGATCAACAATTGCATTAATTCGCTCTTTTTCTGCGTCAAATTTTGGTTGAATGTCGTTTTCATTTGAACGCAACCATGATGAAAATGATTTTTTTCCATCCAAAGAACGCACGGTTGGGGTGAAAATTTCTTCCTCAATGATTTCTTCTGGTTCTGACGATGGAAGAGGAGTCAAATGATCTAAATTGTAATTTGCTGCAATGGCCTCAGATAAAATTTCTTTTTCAAATTTTTCAATTACAGGATCTTCAGATTGCTCAATAGTTGCTTCCTCATTGAAAGATGAATCTGGGGAAATTGGTTCTAATTCTTCAATTCCAGAGGACTCTGTTGATTCAATAATTAGTAACTCAGGCTCGT
This sequence comes from Crocinitomicaceae bacterium, assembly GCA_023262855.1. Lineage (GTDB taxonomy): Bacteria > Bacteroidota > Bacteroidia > Flavobacteriales_D > Crocinitomicaceae > M0103. Next base: position 16,278 of record JALQYQ010000041.1, on the reverse strand, counting down.
TTTCTATGTTAACTTCAACTTTCTCAGGCTGAAGACCTTCATTTCCGCGAATGTTTAAGGAAATATATTCAGACTCAAAATCGTCTTCATCTTCCTCTTCATCCAAAACGATTGGAGAAATACTTGGTTCGATTTCATGATTGTCAACCGGGATTTCGGCAGCAACTTCAATTGGTGTTTCAATTACCGCAGGAATTTCAACTATATCATCTTGCGGTTCAACAACTTGAATCGTTTCTAAAGGAGCTTCTACTATTGATTCTGGAAGAATAATTTCTTCTTCAATAGATTCATTTACAGCCTCAATAGTTGAAACTTCTTCTGAAATAGCTTGAACTTTGGACGCTGTTTTGTCAGTGTGAATCAAATCATATAGTTGACTTCGGTCTGAAATACAAAAAGCATATTTTGTTAATTCTTCTTCAAATCGAATGTCATTGTGTTGGGCTAGAGCTTTTAAGTAAAGAATAGGAAACAGCTGGCAATAAGGATATTTATCTGAAAAAAGTTTCAAATCATCTATATCCTCAACTCGACTAATTTCGGGTTGTGCAATTCGCTGTGCTATTTCTTCAAGGTTCAACATTACCAGTTCGAAAGTAGTTTATTTATTACATCTTGCACAATTTGCGCATTAATTTCTTCCAATAATGTTGCTTCAACACTCCCTAAATCGGTGTTAGAGTCATAATCAACAAATCGGCTTGACGTTAATGTCATTTGATCTTCCTTTGGTGCTGAAATATAGATTGTATAGGAGGTTGTGATGGTTAAACGATTTTTTTGCGCATTATCTCCCGCTTGCAAGGCCACAGGTGTAACAGAATATCCAGTAATCGCTCCTTCAATGTAAACTTCTCCTTTACCTGTTGTTGAATTTAACAACAAACGTGTGTTGTTTTGAATGCCATCTTTTATTGCTTCAGACAATGTTGCAGCGTAACTGATTGGTGTATTTGGAGCATTGTTGTCTAAGGTTTTAACAGAGAAAGTTCCCCATTCTTTAGGCATGGAACCAGTGTCAACAAAAGAAACACTTGAAGGCCAACAACTTGAAAGCAGAGCAATTAAAGCAAAAAGAGACAAATACTTCATCAATCAATTAAATTATATTCCTTGATTTTACGGTACAAGGTGCGTTCTGAAATTCCAAGTTCTGCCGCAGCATATTTTCGCTTTCCACGGTGTTTTTCCAAGGCTTTTTGGATCAATTCTTTTTCACGATCTTCCAATGACAAAGATTCTTCAACCTCAACATGTGTTTCAAAATCGTCTGCTTCGTGGATAATAGGGTATTCAACAGGTTCACTTTCAACTGTCGGAGGCAAAATGCGCGCTTGACTATACGTTGGATTTACTTCCTGGTACAAGCGGCTTACCATTGCTTCTTGATCATTGTTCAATGTGAAATTTCCACCTTGTCCTATCATGTCAACTACTAATTTCTTTAATTCAGACAAATCCTTCTTCATATCGAATAAGAATTTGTACATCAATTCGCGTTCTGAAAAATTATCACCACCATTCTCGCCAATGATTGCTGGCACTTTGTCTTTCTCAGCTGGCAAATAGGAATTGAACGTTAATGCATCTAATTCACGACTTGTTTCAATCACTGAAATTTGTTCAACAACGTTTTTGAGTTGACGAATATTTCCAGGCCAAGAATAATTATTCAATAATGAAACTGCATCGTCTAATAAACGAACAGCCGGCATTCTATATTTATCAGCGAAATCACTTGCGAATTTTCGGAACAATAAATAAATATCTTCTTTACGATTTCTCAATGGTGGAAGAGGAATCGGAACGGTACTCAAACGGTAAAATAAATCTTCGCGAAATTTCCCTGAAGCGATTGCACGTTGCATGTTTTCATTGGTTGCAGCAACGACTCTTACGTTCGTTTTAATCACTTTTGAAGATCCAACACGAATAAATTCTCCTGTTTCCAAAACGCGCAACAAGCGAACTTGCGTTTGCATTGGTAATTCAGCAACTTCATCTAGGAAAATAGTCCCACCATTGGCAACTTCAAAATAACCTTGACGACTTCCGTGAGCACCTGTAAATGATCCTTTTTCGTGACCAAATAATTCTGAATCTATTGTTCCTTCTGGAATTGCACCACAGTTTACAGCAATGTACTCTCCATGTTTTCTTGAACTCAAATGATGAATCACTTGTGGAATGATCTCTTTTCCCGTTCCACTTTCTCCAGTCACCAAAACCGAAATATCAGTAGGAGCAACTTGAATCGCAACTTCTAACGCTCGATTGAGTAGGGGAGCGTTCCCTATAATTCCAAAACGTTGTTTGACTTGTTGTAAGTTCATCGTTTTTGAAAATTAGTTCTTAGCACAAATAGATACAACTTCACCTTTTAAAGTTGCAGAAGTACAATCGTTGATTTTGACCATGACGTAATCACCCTTTTGATAATCTCCTTTCGGGAAAACAATCATTGAGTTTTTACTATTGCGACCACACATATCGTCTTGTGAACGTTTTGAGTAACCTTCTACCAACACACGGTCAATGTTTCCAATTTGTTTTTGGTTGTTTTTCAAAGAATGCGCTTGCTGCATATCTACGATTTCGGTTAAACGTCGACCTTTTACATCTTCAGGAACATCATCATCAAAACGACGTTCAGCCAATGTTTTTGGACGTTCAGAATATTTAAACATGTAGGCGTAATCGTATTCAACCAAATTCATGAGCGATTTTGTGTCTTCATGTTCTTCTTCAGTTTCACCACAAAAACCTGTAATAATATCTGTTGAAATGGCACAACCTGGAACAATTCGACGAATTGCTTCAATGCGATCCATATACCATTCTCTGGTGTATGAACGATTCATGCGCTCCAAAACAGCTGTGTTTCCGGATTGAACTGGTAAATGAATGTAATTACAAATGTTTTCATATTTCGCCATCATTTCCAATACATCATCTGTCATATCTTTCGGATGCGAAGTTGAGAATCGAACACGCAAATCAGGTGAAATCAAGGCAACCATTTCCATTAATTCAGCGAAATTTGTTGTTGCCTGCGTTTCGTCTTTAATTTCACCTTTCGATGTCATGTTCCAACGATAACTATCAACATTTTGTCCCAATAATGTGACTTCGCGATAACCTTTTTCGAACAAATCTTTACACTCATTCACAATTGTATGTGGGTCACGTGAACGCTCTCTTCCGCGTGTAAATGGAACAACACAGAACGAACACATATTGTCACATCCGCGAGTAATCGTAACGAATGCAGCAACACCTCCTTGATCCAAACGAACTGGAGAAATATCAGCGTACGTTTCATCGCGAGAAAGTAAAACATTGACCGCTTTTTGTCCTGTTCCAACTTCTTCAACCAAATTCGGTAAATCACGGTAAGCATCAGGTCCTGCCACTAAATCCACCAATTTTTCCTCTTCTAACAACGCTTTTTTCAAGCGTTCAGCCATACAGCCTAAAATTCCAACGACTAAATCTGGATTTTGCTCTTTCTTGATTTTGAATTCTGTCAATCGATTGCGAACACGTGTTTCAGCATTTTCTCGAATTGAACACGTATTTATTAAAACGACATCCGCTTCATCAACGTTGCGCGTTGTGGTGTATCCTTCATTCGACATGATAGATGCAACTACCTCACTGTCAGAAAAATTCATCTGACAGCCATAACTTTCTACGTATAATTTTTTTCCATTAGCTGCTGCACTTGCTTCAACCAATGTTGCTTCTCCTTGTTTTCCTTCGTCAATAACTTTGTTTTGTCCTAAGTCCATCTTGATGTGTTCAATTTCATTTAAGAAAGCAAAAATAAGGAAAATTCAGAAGTGTGTCAAAATGGCAGTTTTTATTTTTTGCCAAAAAAGGATAAAATGATTGAATTGGATATCAAATTCACAACTTCAAAAAAAATATTTTCAAGGTGAAAAATCTTTAACCATAGGTTAAAAGAACTATAATAAGTATCAACTAAAATTTTTTCATTGTTTTTTGAATAGAAATACGTTTACTTTTGCACCGAAATTTGCTTCATCAATCAAAATTGCAAACTATGGCAAAAAATCTCGTTATCGTTGAGTCCCCTGCAAAAGCTAAAACCATTGAAGGTTATTTGGGAAAAGACTTCGTTGTGAAATCAAGCTTTGGACATGTTCGAGATTTAGCGAAAAAGGGTATTGCCATTGAAATTGATAATAATTTTCATCCCAATTATGAGGTCTCAGCTGATAAGAAGCAAATTGTTGCAGAACTGAAGAAATTAGCAAAGGAAGCCGAAACGGTTTGGCTCGCTACCGATGAGGACCGCGAGGGAGAAGCTATTTCTTGGCACTTGTTTGAGACGCTAAACTTGGAGAAAAAAGATACGAAACGTATTACTTTCAATGAGATTACGAAAACTGCAATTTTAAAAGCAATTGACAATCCGCGTAAAATCAATAAAGAATTGGTTGATGCACAACAAGCACGACGAGTGTTAGATCGTATTGTAGGTTTTGAGCTTTCTCCAGTTTTGTGGAAAAAAGTTAGACCTAGCTTGTCTGCAGGACGTGTGCAATCAGTTGCAGTGCGTTTAATTGTTGACCGTGAACGTGAAATTCAAAAACACAATTCTGAAAGTTTTTTCCGAGTAAATGGTTTGTTTACAGCTGCGAAAGGAAGAATTAAGTCAGAACTTTCGAAACAACTTACAACTGAAAAAGAATCACTTGATTTCTTAAATAATTGCAATGGCGCAACATTCACGGTAGATGATGTTCAGAAAAAACCTGCAACAAAATCTCCGGCTGCACCATTTACAACGTCAACTTTACAACAAGAGGCAAGTTTGAAATTAGGATTCTCTGTTTCTCGCACAATGTCTGTTGCACAGCGCTTATATGAAGCTGGAAAAATTACATACATGAGAACGGATTCTGTGAACTTGTCTGAAACAGCAATCACAGGAGCAAAAAACGAAATCGAACGTGCTTACGGAGCTAATTATTCGAAGCCAACAAAATATGCAACGAAAAGCAACAATGCACAAGAAGCGCACGAGGCAATTCGTCCGACTGACTTTGGTGTTCACTCAATTACGGCGGAACGCGATGAAGAGCGTTTGTATGATTTAATATGGAAGCGTTCGATTGCATCTCAAATGGCTCACGCACAATTGGAACGCACAACGATTAAAATTGCATCTCCAGCTGTGAGTGAACATTTTCAGGCAAAAGGAGAAGTAATTACGTTTGATGGATTTTTACGCGTTTACCTTGAATCGAATGTAGATCAAGATGATGAAGAAGAAGTTGCTTCTGATTTGTTACCACAAGTATCTGTTGGAGAAGTTTTGAAGGTAAACGAAATTACAGCAATTGAACGTTTTTCTCGTCCGCCATCTCGATACGTTGAGGCTTCTCTTGTGAAGAAATTAGAGGAATTAGGCATTGGGCGTCCTTCAACTTACGCTCCAACAATTTCAACGATTCAAAAACGTGGATACGTTGAGAAGAACGAGCGTGAAGGTGAAGAACGTAAATACTTGTTTAAAAAATTAAAAGACAATCAACTTGTAGAAGAAGTGCGAACGGAGATTACGGGTAAGGAAAAAAATAAATTATCGCCAACTGATATTGGAATTGTTGTAACCGACTTTTTGAAAGATCATTTTGAGCTAATCATGGATTACAACTTTACCGCAAAAGTAGAGGAGGAATTCGATGAAATAGCTAAAGGTTTAGTTGATTGGACAAAAATGATTCATCAATTCTATGATCCATTTCACAAGAATGTTGAAAATACCTTGGAGCATTCTGAACGCGCAACTGGTGAACGCGAATTAGGTGTGCATCCGGAAAGCGGTAAAAAGATTATTGCGCGAATCGGACGCTTTGGACCAATGATTCAAGTAGGAGACGAACAAACGGATGGAGAAAAACCACAATTCGCTTCTTTGCAAAAAGATCAATCAATAGGAAGTATTACATTGGAGCAAGCCTTGGAATTGTTCAAGTTGCCGCGAACGCTTGGTGAGTTTGAAGGATTGGTTGTTAAAGCAAATGTTGGTCGTTTCGGTCCATATATTCAACACGGTAAAATTTTTGCGTCTATTCCAAAAGACGAAAATCCAATGTCGATTACCTACGATCGTGCAATTGAAATTATTTTGGAAAAACGTGAAGCGGATGCAAACAAATTAATCAAGGTATTCCCAGAAAATGATGACGTTCAATTATTGAATGGACGGTGGGGAGCTTACTTGAAAATTGGGAAAGATAATTTCAAATTGCCAAAAGGTACAGAAGCTGAAAAATTGACGTTGGAAGAATGTTTGGCAATTGCGGGAGATCAACCGAAAGCATCGAAAGGAAAAGGTCGAGCAACGAAAGCAGCCACAACTTCGGATGCTGCTAAGAAAAAAGCGCCGGCAAAAAAGAAAGCGCCAGTAAAGAAAAAATAAGCTTGACTTCACTTTTTTGAACATTCAGCTATTCAATACTTTCTAAAGAAGTGTCTTTTCTGACTATTTATTTCAGTTAGTTTTGATGAAAATCAAAGAAAATGAAAGACATTTCAATCTATTTCTCGCAAGTTGAAATCGATACAAAATATGCTGAACAGCAAATTGGAGCTGTAATTGAACGCTATTCATTTGATTCTTTTCCAGAACTTAAAAAGAATGGAATTGCAATAATGTATGTTCCAGAATTTCGCGGATCAGAACTAGTTAGTAAGTCTCAGAACCAAGAACAATTTCGTTCATTTTTCTACGATTTAAATTTAGGTCTTGACTGGCAAACGTCAATTTATGATTTAGGAAATATATTACCAGGAAAGGATATTGCTGATACTTATTTTGCAGTAAGCCAAGTTGTAGCGGAATTGGTTAAAGAAAATATTTTACCGATTATTATCGGAGGAACGCAAGATCTTACAATGGCCTTGTATCGCGGTTATGCTCAGTTAGAACAAATGGTTAATTTATGCAGCGTTGACTATAAGCTTGACTTAGGGAATCCTGATGGTCCCTTGAAAGCAGATGGTTATTTAAGTCATTTGCTGCTCGAGCGTCCATGTTATTTATTCAATCATGCGAACATCGGTTTACAAGCACCATTTGCTTCAAAACAAGAAATGGACTTGTTTGAAAAACTTTATTTCGACACTTGTCGTTTGGGTGAATTCAATGCCAACTTTAAAAAATCAGAACCTCATTTAAGAAATTCAGACATTTTAAGCATTGATATGCAAAGCGTGCGGGCTTCGGAAATTCGTCAGCCAGATTATCAATATCCAAATGGATTTTATGCTGATCAGATTTGTCAAATTTCAAAATATGCTGGAATAAGTGATAAATTAACGTGTTTAGGAATCTTTAATTACTTCCCAGAAGCCAATGCTGGAAGTTTGTCGGGTTTGGTTGCCCAGGTGATTTGGTATTTCATAGATGGTGTTTCTCAGCGTAAAGGTGATTTTCCAGTTGGAAGTAAAAGAGATTACATGCGTTTTACTGTACATCTCGATGATTTCAGTGAAGTAATAGTTTTCTATAAAAGCAATAAATCGAATCGCTGGTGGATGGAAGTTCCGTATCCGGCTCAATCGGGTTCGAAATATGAACGTCATCACATGGTTCCTTGTGACCATTCCGACTATGAATTGGCAATGAAAAATGAAATGCCAGATTTATGGTGGAAAACTTTTCAAAAATTAGGTTAAACCCCGTGTTTAAAAATTAACTAAGCTTTTCATTCTTGTTTGTTTCCATGTTTTCTAACAACTAAAGGGAAAAAAAGTTTCATTTGTAAAGAAAAATATTTATTTTAGTCGCCAATTGGAGAAGTTTTAGGTAATTTCTCCCGTGGTTATTATGTAAGCGAATAAGAATTTATGAAGAAAAAAATAATTCTCTTAACGTCATTATTTACCGTTGTTGCTGGTAGTTTAGTCGCTCAACAGGATAAATTAATTACGCATTTTATGTATGATAAAATGAGTTTGAATCCTGGTGAAACGGGTGTTGACCAAGGTAGCAATTCAATTTGTGGAAACACGATTTACAGAAATCAGTGGGACAAAGTAAATGGTGCGCCAAATTCAGCCGTGTTAAATGTTGAATCAAACTTAACTAAATTACATGGTGGTATTGGTATTTCATTTTTCCATGATGCAATTGGTTTTTCAAGACAAAATAACGTGCTGTTAAATTATGCATTTCATCAAAGCTTAAATGCTGGAACTATTTCAGGAGGTATTGGAGTTGGTATTGTGAATTTTGGAATGTCTCCAACATGGGTTCCACCACAAACGATGATTGATCCAACATTACCCAAAGAATTTGCAGCAACAAGTTTGGATTTAAATTTTGGTGTTTATTGGAAAGGAAATGGAAATTACTATGCAGGAATTTCTTCTACACATTTAAATGAATCTTTATTGAAACAAACGGTAGCAACAGTTCCTCAGCAATATCAAATGGCTCGTCATTACAATATGATGGGTGGGTACAAAATTATTGGAATCGGTGGTTCTGATGGAGATTTGGATATTCAAACAATTATGAGAACGGATTTGGTTAAGTTCTCTGCTGATATCAATGCGCGTTACGTGTGGAGAAATATTGCATACGGTGGTTTAACTTTTAGAACGTCGGATGCGGTGGCAGTTATGGTAGGGTGGATGCCATTACCAAATTTCACTGTCGGATATTCGTACGATGCAACAATCAATAAATTAGCTAGTGTGTCTAGAGGTTCGCATGAGATGATGATTAAGTATTGTTATTACTTGCCAAAACCACCACTCACAATTTCTAATCACCCGAGATGGTTGTAATTTCAAAAAAAATATAAATATTTGTAACCATTTTGGGGAAGATTCCGTTATATCGAAAATAGTAGATCCTGTAGAATGTTAATTTTTTGATGTCCGGAAGATAAAAAAGAGGTAGAATGAAAAAACTTTTGTTAATTGGATTAGTAGGTGTTGTGTTAGCTTCTTGTAGTACAAGAACTGGACACCTTACAGGCGCGATGGGGAGACCTGTATATCATCCTGAAATTCCTTTGGGTATGGTCTATATTCCAGCTGGTTCTTATCAGATGGGAGAAAATGACATGGACGTTCCGTTTTTGCACCAAACGCGTGCGAAGACAGTTTCTGTTCAAGCATTTTACATGGACCAAACAGAGATTTCGAACAATGAATACCGCCAATTCGTAGAATGGGTGCGTGACTCTATTGCTCGTGAAAAAATCTATGCAGGATTAGAAGATGATGCTGATGCTGAGCGTTGGATCAACTATGAAGATATGTACTTTGATGAAGGTGCATTGGAATATGTTGAATATGACCCGTCAGATCGTGAATTAAATCGTTCTATTTTCTCATTGAATTGGGACCGTAGAATAGACTACTCAGATCCTGAAGTAGTTCCTGTTTTGGCGGATATGTACTATCCTCAACCAGAACGTTACTACAAAAGACGTGAGTTGGATATTCGTAAATTAATGTTCCGATACTATTGGATTGATTTGAGAGAAGCTGCTAAACGCGGTCGTGTCAACATTTCTCCAGATGGATATGACAAAGACGGAAATAAATTAATTGACGAGCATAGAACACTTGAGAATCCGGTTCACCCATTTACTGAGGAGCCTCAAGGTCAAGATTTAGATTTGAGTCAAACAATCAATAAAAAAGGTCAAAATAGTGGTATTCGTGGACATGAAAATCGTCAACGTTTCATTATTGATGAGATTATTAATGTTTATCCAGACACATTATGTTGGGTACGTGACTTCACTTACTCGTTCCACGATCCAATGACTAATATGTATTTCTGGCATCCAGCTTATGATAATTATCCAATTGTTGGTGTTACTTGGGTACAAGCAAAAGCTTTCTCTGTTTGGAGAACACAATTGTTGAACTCATGGTTAGTAGCAATGGGAGATTTATTTGTGAATGATTTCCGTTTACCAACTGAGGCAGAATGGGAGAGAGCATCACGTGGTGATTTGAGTATGTCTCAATACCCTTGGGGTGGTCCTTACATCAGAAATGAGGCAGGATGTTTCTTAGGTAACTTTAAACCGATGAGAGGTCGTTACTTCGAAGACGGTGGTTTCCATACGGTGAAAGTATTCTCATACAATCCAAATGGATGGGGATTATATTGTATGGCAGGAAACGTGTCTGAGTGGTGTGAAACTGCTTATGATGAGTCAATGTATGAGTTTTCTCATGACTTGAATACAGATTACCGTTACGATGCAATGGATTGGGATCCACCATCAATGAAACGTAAAGTTTTACGCGGAGGTTCGTGGAAAGATGTAGGTTACTATCTACAAAATGCAACACGTACATACGAATATCAAGATACTGCCAAATCTTATGTTGGTTATAGAAATGTGATGACGCACTTGGGAAGAGGTGGGCGTGACATTACCAAAGAAGGAGGCGAAGAAATTCGAAGCGATATAGAACTTCGCTAAGAATACAACAAACAAAAAGTAGTAATTTTTATTAAAACCTAAAAACAAAGGAAAACTATGAAACCAGGAAGTAAAGGATGGAAAAAGTTTATGGCGAAGCTGTATGGATTTGGTGCAGCAGTAGTAATCGTCGGAGCGTTATTTAAAATCATGCACTGGCCATTTGCAGGGCCAATGCTAGTAGTTGGTTTGAGTACTGAAGCATTAATCTTCATTTTCTCCGCATTCGAACCAATTCACGAAGATCCAAATTGGGAACTTGTGTACCCAGAATTGGCATTAGGTCATTCAGATGATTTAGATCACGATTCATTACCAGCAGCTGCAGGTCGCGGTGGAAAAGGTAATGGAATTACTGATCAATTAGATAAAATGTTAGAGGAAGCAAAAATTGACGGAGCGTTGTTAGAGCGTTTAGGAGATGGAATGCGTGCTTTAGGAGAAAATGCAGCACAATTAAAAGGTGTTACTTCTGCAGCAGCTGCAACAGATTCTTATGTTTCTAGCTTACAAGCTGCTTCTGATAAAGTAGCTAACTTGTCTGCGGCTTACGAAAGAGCTTCTGTATCAATTTCAGGTATGACTGCTGATACAAAAGAAGGTGAATCATTCGGTGAACAAATGCAAAAAGTTTCTAAAAACTTGGCAGCATTGAACAATGTTTACGAATTACAATTGAAAGGTTCTTCATCTCACTTAGAGGCAACTGAGAAATTCCAAGCTCAAGTTACTGAAATGATGGCAAACTTGTCTGCTTCTGCGGAAGATACAAGATTGTACAAAGAGAACATGGCAATGTTGTCTAAAAACTTGACTGATTTGAACAACGTGTATGGTAACATGTTGAAAGCTATGACAATTACAAGAGGTTAATTTTTTAATTAATCTGTTACTTTAAAGTAATTGAACATTAATTTATTGAAAACCAATAAAATTTAATTAATCATGGCAGGAGGAAAAGAAACCCCAAGACAGAAGATGATCGGTATGATGTACTTAGTACTTACCGCACTTCTGGCTCTTAACGTATCCAAAGCGATTTTGGATGCATTCGTAGCGATCGAAGAAAACATTCAAATTTCAAACTTGAATGAGTATGGTCGTGGTGAAGAAAAAAAATCAGACTTAAAAGAAGTTGCTGAAGATAAATCAGCACCTGACGTTATGAAAAAAGCAAAAGCGTTGTTGTTGGTTGTTAATAAAATCGACAAAATGACAGCTGACCAAATTAAGATGATTGATAAAATGAAAATCGAGATTCTTAAAACATGTGGTGAAGATGTTACTAAAACTGGAGAAGAAGCGATTATCACTTCTGCGTACAGTGATAAAGAACCATTGAAACCAGCACGCATGAATTTAATGCATGTAGAAGGTAAGGACAAATACGATGAACCAATGCTTGTTATGGGTATTGCGGAAGATTTGAAAAACCCTTCAGGAAACGGTAAAAAGTTATGGGAATCATATAATAAATACCGTACAGATTTGACTGAATTGATTGCTTCTTCTTCAAGTACACCTGAAAAGAAATACTCTTTCAAGGATCCTAAAATCAATAAATACAAAGATTTCAAGGATTTAAAAGGTCAGTTGGAAAAAGCAATGAAAACTGTTGCGATTGATGACCAAGAAGCATTGATTAAAATTTATCAATCATTGACAAAATTGGAGCGCGTTAAAATGGAAGAGAACGAAGAAGGTGAAGTTCACTGGATTGGTAAAACATTCGATCACTCTCCTTCAGTAGCAGCTTTGGCTTCATTATCTTCTTTGCAAAAAGAAATTCTAACAGCTCGTGCGGATGCAGTTGCTTTAGTTAGAGGACGTGTTGGTGGAGGAGAATATTCATTCAACAAAATTGTTGCATTGGCATATGGTCCTGAAGTAGCAAATCAAAACGAAGAGGTAAACATTGAAGTAATGATGGCAGCGTTTGATTCTGACAAACAACCAATTGTAACTGTTAATGGAGGTACTTTGAAAGAGACACATGATGGACGTGGTTTTGTAACTGCAAAAGCTGGAAGTTCTGAAATGAACCTTAAAGGTACAATTACAATCTTGAACAAATCAGGTGTTCCAAAAACAATGCCTTGGGAAAAGAAAATTATTGTAATGAAACCTCAAGGAACTGTTTCTTTGCCTGACATGCGAGTTCTATACCGTGGTTATGCTAACGTAGTTGAGGCTGTTGCTTCTGGTTACGATCAAACTTCTGTTTCAGGAAGCGGTGTAACATTAGCAAAATCGGGAGCACAATGGATTGCAACTCCAGGAGCAGGTAAGACTTGTAAAATCACTGTTTCTGGTAAAAGTACTGCGACAAACAAAAGTGTTAGTTTAGGTACATTTGAGTTCCAAATCCAGCCAATGCCTAAAGCAGAGATTTTCTGGGGTACTTATGGTGATGGAGACAAAGCAGCAACAAGAACTCCTAAAGTTTTGTATGCTAAGTATGGTCCTGGAATTCCTTTGACTAAAGCGAAATTCCAAGTTACAAAATGGATTTTATCTGTTTCAGGAGCTCCGAAACCAGTTAGTGGATCAGGTGCAAATTTAACTGATGATGCATTAAGATTATTGAAAGCTGCTCCGGCAGGTTCGATAGCAACATTCTCTTGTATCTATAGTGGTACAGGTACAGGTGGAAAACCTTCAACTTGTGCTGTAAAACTGTAATCTGATAAAGAGGAATTTGTTTAGAATGTTAAACGTTAATAAAGTTTGATTATGAAATATTTATTGATATGTGTAATGGCAGTTTCATTTTATGGAATGGCACAGCCAGAAGGGATCAACGGTGGACCAGTTAATGTCCAACCAGGTGGTGTTGTAGATGGTGTTTATATTCAAGAACATATTCCAACCAAAAAGTTAATTCCATACGAACACGTGCGTGAAGCAGATGTTGTTTGGAGTAAACGTGTATGGGCTTTTATCGATCTTAGAGAAAAGATAAATCATCCATTGTATTATCCGTTTGATAAATACCAAGATACAATTTGGGTAAAGAATTCATCTCGATGGAGTTTGTGGACTGTTTTGAAACATCATATTATTAATGGTGATTTAACAATGTACTCTGCGAATAATCCTTATGATTTCTTCTCAGTATTGCCTCCTGATGGTGATCAATTTAAATATCCAATTGAACACGGTCCAGGTTTAAATTATTACACGGATAAAGAATTTAGAGATGATATTGATTCTAGACTTTGTGTTTTAGGTAACAAAGAATTTAGACCAATACCTTCAGTGGTTGATGGGACGGATTCAGTTATTGTTGATTTCTTCACTGGAATCGAAACAACTGTTACTGAAGAATACCAAGAGAAAGAAATGATTTTGTCAGAGCACATTGTTCAATATCGTTTGAAAGAAGATTGGTTCTTTGATAAAGAAAGATCAGTTCTTGATGTGAGAATTTTAGGGATTGCTCCAGTTATTTATGAAGGTGGTGCTTCGGCAGCTACATCTGGTGCAAAAGAAGGTGGTAAATACAAAGAGTTATTCTGGTTGTACTTTCCTCACTGTCGTTATGTCCTAAATAACTATTTCACATACAACGATCAGAATGATGCGCAATGGATGAGTTTTGATGACTTGTTTTGGAAACGTAGATTCTCTTCTGTGATGTACAAAGAATCAAATGTATATGATAGAAAAATTGATACTTACAAAGCAGGCGTTGATGCTTTATTTGAAGCAGAAAAAATTAAAGAAGAAATTAGAACTTTAGAACACGATGTTTGGAGTTTCTAATTGAACATACTTTGGAGAAAGCCCCGTTTATGACGGGGCTTTTTTGTTTTATAGCTTTTAGGATAAATAAAAGGTGAAAACTATCTTTGCACTATGATAAATTTAGAACAGCTAGGCGTTCATTTGCCTCAAGGATTTTTGTTTGAAAATGTTAGTCTTCAAATTAATAAAGGAGATAAAATTGGCCTAGTTGGAAAAAATGGTGCTGGTAAGTCGACGATGATGCGACTCATTGCTGGTTGGGACACTCCGACTGATGGAAAAATTCATAAGCCAAAGGATTGCACTATTGGTTTTTTAACCCAAGACATAAAAATAGATTCTACAAAATCAGTTTTTGAGTACCTGAATGTCTCAAATGAGCTACTTACAAAATTGAAACATGATATTGAAGATATCAACCATCAATTAGTGAATCGTACAGATTTTGAGTCCACCTCTTATTTGGAATTACTCAATAAATTGGATGAATTGAATCATCAGTTTAATTTGCACGATGGATACACTTGGGAAGAGAAAATCACAAGTACGTTAAAAGGCTTAGGTTTCAATGATGAAGAAGTTCACCGCGAATTAAACACGTTTTCTGGTGGTTGGAAAATGCGTGCTGAATTGGCTAAAATATTAGTCAACCAACCAGATGTAATTTTACTCGACGAGCCAACAAATCACCTCGACATTATTTCGATTAGTTGGCTAGAAAATTATTTACAAAAATTCGAAGGAGCAGTTATTGTTATTTCACACGACCGTTTGTTCTTGGATAACGTTACAAAACGAACCTTAGAAATTAGCCTTGGAAAGGTGTTTGATTTTCCTTTTGCCTATACGAAGTATAAACAAGTGAGAGAAGAAGAATTGGAACGCTTAGAAGGCGCAAAAAAGCAACAAGAGAAGGAGATTAAGCACACCGAAGAACTTATTAATAAGTTTAGAGCTAAAAAAAACAAAGCGGCCTTCGCTCAGTCCTTGATAAAAAAACTTGAAAAGACAGAAATTATCGAAGTTGAAAAAGGAACTGTTGCAAAAATGAAAATTGCTTTCCCTTTGAGTGTCCAACCTGGGAAATGGGTACTGGAAATGCATGACATGGGAAAATCGTTTGGTGACAAAGTGCTGTTCAAAAATATCAATTTGACTGTTGGTAGAGGGGAAAAGATAGCTTTGCTTGGGCCAAATGGTGTCGGAAAGTCAACTTTGCTGAAACGAATCATGAATCAGCTGGAAGGTGAAGGAATAGTGAATTTGGGGCACAATGCTCAAATAACTTATTTTGCGCAAGATCAAGCTGAAAGTTTGGATAAGACAAAAACGATTTATGAAACTGTTGATGATGTTGCAACTGGTGAAATACGACGTGATTTAAGAAGTGTGTTAGGAGCTTTTCTTTTCACAGGTGAAGATGTTGACAAAAAAGTCGGAGTTTTATCTGGTGGTGAACGTACGCGTTTAGCCTTGTGTCAATTACTATTAAGCCCATCCAATGTGTTGATTCTGGATGAGCCAACGAATCATTTGGACATTCAAAGCAAAGAGGTTTTGAAAGAGGCATTGAAAAACTACGAAGGAACTTTCATCGTTGTTTCTCACGATCGCGAATTTTTGGAAGGATTGACCAATCGGATCTGGGACATTGAAGACAAAACTTTAAAAATTCATCATTTTGGAGTTCAGGAATTCTTAAAACGCAAAATGTTCCATGATTTAGCAGAAGAAAAGGTTAAACATGTTGAATCACATTCAGAAAAGGAGAAAAAACAGAATGATGCGCCAAAGTTGTCTTTCGAAGAAGCAAAAGAACTAAAAAGAAGGAAGAATCAATTGAATAATCAGATTAAAAAGATTGAAGACGCCATTAACTCACACGAACAACTACTTGTAAAAATGGATGAGGAAATTGCACTTTTAGATTATTCGAACGAAGAAGAATCTTCGAAATTACTATCTGAATATAGCAAAGTCAAATCCGAATTGGATCAATTGATGATAGATTGGGAAACGGCAACAGAAGCATTAA
>JALQYQ010000033.1 GCA_023262855.1 Crocinitomicaceae bacterium | reverse complement strand
AGGACACTTTGTAAAACGGGAGCAGGATATTTTGACGCTGCTTAATGAACTGGAGAATGGTTTATAACCCAGAGCTAACCGGCTCGCGTTAGCGAGTCCGAGTTTAGCGACTTGTTATGCACCTACAACAAACGAAATCACCAAAATTGGTGGTCGGAATTGTGATTGATCAAATGTGTTACGAGTATTTGTACCGCTACCAAGCGAAGTTTTGCGAGAATGGATTTCGAAAAATCATGGAACAAGGAACGAATTGTCGAAATACACATTACAACTATGTCCCAACGTTCACAGGTCCGGGACACGCATCTATTTACACAGGAACAACGCCTGAAAATCATGGAATCGTAGCCAACGATTGGTACGAGCGTGAAACAGGAACCTTGATCAATTGTGTGGATGACAATAATGTGAAACCGGTTGGTACAACTTCAACGGAAGGCTTGTGTTCTCCGCAAAACTTGAAAACAAACACGATTACAGATCAGTTGCGTTTGACTTATCCAAATGCGAAAGTCATTTCAATGTCGATCAAAGACCGTGGCGCCATTTTACCGGGCGGACATTTGAGCAATGGCTCGTATTGGTACGATTATTCATCGGGCAAGTTTATCACAAGCTCGTTTTTCAAGGAAAGTTTACCAGAATGGGTGACAAAATTCAACGATGAAGGACAAGTGGCAAAGTACATGAATGGAACATGGAATACCTTGTTGGACATTGCTGCTTACGGTGAAAGTGGTCCAGATGATTCGAAGTATGAACAATTATTAGGAGGAAAGAAAACACCGACGTTCCCGTACAATTTAAAAGAAATGACTGCTGTTACTCCAGCAAACACCTTGTTTACCGTAACTCCTTTTGCGAATACCTTTTTAGCAGATTTTGCCATTCGTTCGATTGAGGCTGAAGGTTTAGGGAAAGATGAACAAACAGATATGTTATGCATTAGCTTTTCAACGCCGGATATTGCAGGGCATTCATTTGGCCCGTACTCAGTTGAGTTGGAAGACATCTACATTCGTTTGGATTTAGAAATCGGGAAATTGATCAAAGAATTGGAAGCGAAAGTAGGGAAGGATGAGTTCGTTATTTTCTTGACAGCTGATCACGCAGTTGTTCCAGTTCCTCAGTATTTGGTTGACAAGAAATTACCGGGTGGCTATGTGTTCTTGGACGATAAAATGGCGAATTTACGCAAAGAGGTTACAGCGAAATTCGGTAGCGACTTGGTCATCACAGAAGACAATTTGAACATTTATTTGAATCACCTGCGCATTGATTCTTTGAAATTGAACCGCAATGATGTTGCTGATTTTGTTGCTTCGCGTGTTGAAACGTGGGAGAATGTTAAACGCGTATTCACAGGTCATCAATTGAACAATTCAACGTCAGACGACGAATGGCGCGACATGGTTCGAAGAGGTTATCACGCGAAAGAAAGTGGTGACGTGTTGTTCATTTTGGAACCGGGTTACTTGCCAAAAGGAGTTGATTCAGAAGCCGCACACAAAGGAACAAGCCATGGTTCAGCCTTCAATTACGACACGCACGTGCCATTGTTGTGGTACGGCAAAAATGTACCAACGCAAGAAGTGTTTAGACGCGTAAACATTACCGATATTTCTGCGACCTTAACACATTTGTTGTATTTACAACGTGTTGGCGCCATGACAGGCGAACCTATTTTGGAGTTGTTGAAATAAGCTAATCATTCAAGGAAATCCAAGTTAGAAAGAAATCAAGGGCAAAAAAAAAGAGGAGACGAATCTCCTCTTTCTTGTATTAGGGGTTTTCTTAATCAAGAATCACCAATCGTTTAGTGATTTGTTGACCATCAATTGTGAAGACAACTGAATAAACACCACTTGCCAATTGATCTTTCTTCAATGTGATAATTTCGTTTTTCACGTTGCTGTAGTTCACAATAACTTTTCCGAAAGCATCAACAACTGCAAATGACGTAGCATTATCTTTCGTCAATCCTGTTAAATCAATTGATACATTTCCTTTAGAAGGATTTGGATAAATTTCAACTGTAGTTTCAGCTGAGTTTTCATCAATTCCCAATCCAGAAATAAATACCGTTACAGAATCCGTATCAGTGCATCCCATAGCATTTGTAACCGTCAAAACATAAGTAGTAGTAACAGTTGGGAAAGCAATTGGCGTGAAACTGTTTGGATTATCTAAACCTGTTGATGGTGACCAAGAAGCAGTAACGCCTCCAGAACCAGTTAAATTAGTGAATCCACCATTTAAGATTGCTACATCTGGACCAGCGTTTGCAACTGTTGGAGCAGGATCATTAACAACAATGTTGAATGAACCAGTTGTACCACAATCATCTACTAAATCCACTGTGTAAGTTCCAGCAGCTAAACCAGTAAGATCCTCCACTGTTGCGCCATTTGACCAAGCATACGTTAATGGATAAGCACCATCAACAATAACAAGATCAAGAACTCCATCACTCATTCCGATACAAGCAGGAGTTGTGATGTTAGAAGAAACTGCCAATGCCGGAGCAATTTTAACAGTTACTTCGCTTCTACAACCAGCACCGCCATTTTGAAAAAAGTGTGTTCCATCCAAAATAACTAAATCTTCTCCTCCTGGAGCGTGGTCAGTACTTCCTTCTGTGTGGTAAGCCCATTTACTTGTTAATGGTGAGTATGCAATTGAAGCAACATCTCCAAAATTCGAGAATTGGGAAACAGTTTCAGAAGTTAAAGTAGATAAGTTGTAGCGAACAACAGCATCTGTATT
The DNA here is from genome assembly GCA_023262855.1 of Crocinitomicaceae bacterium. Lineage (GTDB taxonomy): Bacteria > Bacteroidota > Bacteroidia > Flavobacteriales_D > Crocinitomicaceae > M0103. The sequence goes on along the minus strand of JALQYQ010000033.1, from coordinate 13,572 downwards.
ATACCCCGTAGAATAAACAACAGAATATTCATTGTTCATGAATTCTGCAACTCCCCAATATGCCCAGTTTTCTGAACTTGTATAATTTGGTAGTGGAGCAAAATTTCCTAAAAGAGTAACCAATCCATTTGAAAGGTCAATTTTATACATATTGTTGTCTAAGCTGTTATGAAGCAAAACGTATCCAGTACCAGCGAAAACACCACTGTTGTATTCTACATTAATTGCTTGAGACAAGTTAACGATTGTTGAGCCTAAAGTTAAATCATCATTCAAAGTAATGATAGATGAGATCGAATAACCTGAAATGTTTGAACCGTCAGGATCACTTGTACCATTATAGAATGACCACAAAATTCCAGTACCAAGATCACTAAAAATTCCATCTCTCATTGGTCCTACAAAAGGATTAGTTAATGTTGGAAAGTCGTATCGTACTGTTGCATCATCACCAACCATAAAAATGTAATCATTGGTAATTGCGATTCCACCACGGTCATCACCTGTTTCTGCATCATGATCAACCCAAATTGCATTAGCGCTTAACAAAGTGTCAATCTTAAAGTTGTCCATTGATGAAGTATGGTAGTAAAAAGTTGAATCTGAAAGGATATTATTTACCGTTAACGAGTTTCCTGTTCCTAACAAGTTACCACCTTGACTCATATCAAACCATTCATAGATAGCTGATCCAACTGAAGGAATCGTAACCGTTGTTCCATCACAAACTGAATAATTTGGGTCTGGCGATGGAGCAGCAACTGTTACCATTACAGAATCAGAATTAGAACAACCAGTAATTGGATTGGTGTAATCGTAATTGATTTGGTGGATACCCAAACCAGCAACAGTAGCGTCGAATTGCGTTCCAATAACTCCTGTTCCAGTAGCCGTTCCACCATTCGGGAAAATGTTCATTTCTACAGCTCCAGTTGTGTTACAATAAACAGAATCAACTCCATTGAAATAAATAGTTGGAATAGGGTTGATTACAGCATCAATATAAACCGCGTTACTTGAACAGCCAGATAAGGTATCAATATTTACAATAAAATAAGTATTCGTTGCTGTTACAGAAACATTCAAAGTTGACGTTGCAGTGTAGGTTGTATCAAGTGCGACTGGATTTCCTGCTTCATACCAAACTGTCATTGAATTGGTTGCACCATTTTGATCTGCTGTTAAAGTGAAGTTCGCTGGACCACAATTTTCAACATCTGCACTTAAAGGCTCAACAGGAGGAGTTCCAGGACATGCCGAACAGCTTGAAAAATAAGCCAAAGTTTGTGCAGGGAACGAACACAAAGATGTACCTCCACAACATTCACCAAGGTGAATACGGTACGTTCCTGTTGCAGTGCAAGTCCATGTTAATTCTGAACTTAAACCACACCAATCGTCGTTCCAATTGAAAGGATTGTCCGCCATGTCTGTAACTGTTAAATAGGAATCATTAAATGCATTTCCCCCATTTGAACAATACGTAAAGGAGTAATCGCAACCTAAGGTCGCATTGAATTCATAATAACCACCTGTGACAGTAATTGTGTTCCAGGAATTGGTAATTGCCGGTGATAATACTCCATTATTATTTGTACAAAACGTTTGTGCTGAGGCAAAGTTGTAAACAAATAAAAGAGATAATAACCCGATTAACGTAGATGTTTTTCTCATAAAAGTTAAATATTGGTTTCAAGTACAAATGTAACAAAATTGTTCAAAATGTTAAAAATAAGTTCAATCAGTCAGGATTTACGAAACATGTTTAACATCATTTGGAATTGCTTATAATTGAGTTGTTGAAATTTGCCCCGTATCTTAATCAATGGCTAGGAGTTCCTCTTCCGTTCTTAGTGAAATACAGAATGTTAGAATAGAACTTTTGCGAGCTTGTTGATAGCGAATCATTTACATGTTGAAAACTTAGTTAATAACCTCTTAACATACCCTCGTCGGACGCATTAATCAAACTTTAACTTTGTAAAAGTCAATAACTACAATCGAATAAAGAATGTTAAGCACTATTCTGAAACGTAAATTATCGGACAACCAGGTTGCCAATATTTTTATCAATGCCATTTTTGACACTGTGGATAACGGTTTCAAAGAAGTGGCGCAGTTAATCAACGAAGATGTTGCTTTTGTTCAGTCTCCCAACATTGCTGAAAATGAAAACGGAGAATTCGGTTTGATTGTGATTGTAGGAAATTTGTCTTTTTTAGAAAGTACCTTTGATGCTGAGCAAGCAGGACGTGTTGAGAAAATCATTTTTGAGAAATTATCGAAAATTTACGACATGTCAGAATTGGATTTTTCGCGCTTAATTCGTGATTACCAATCTTTCATTTCTCGTGTGAATCATCCTTCGAAAAACATGATTTACGGAATGTCAAAAGCAGTATTCTACAAATACAAATTGAATGACTTCCAAGATGAATATTTCAGAAGAATGCAAGCACCAAATCCGTTGTTTTTAAAACGTATGGATGAGGTAATGGGCAATTTTATCTGGAACTGGGACGCGTTCTTTAAGCGTTATAAATTGAATTCGTAATCAGCGAACCAAAAACCAATTATTCAATAAATTTTCTCGGTTGTACAGCATTTCTGCTTTTGTTTGGTAATCTTCTACTAGAAATCCTGCGTACTTGCAAATGGCATGACCAGCAGCTGTATCCCATTCCATCGTCGGTGCAAAACGCGGATAACAATCTGCAGCTCCTTCAGCAACCATGCATAATTTCAACGAACTTCCTTTTGAAATAGAAGCCACTTCACCATGTTCGTGTTTCAAATCGTTAATGAATGCTTCTGTTTCTGGTGATAAATGTGAGCGACTCGCAACAACCGTATAAATCGAACGAGACGTTTGTAGCGGAAGTTGATCGGCTGATTGTATCAATTCCTCAATCGATGAATTTACATCAACTGAAACTTTAAATGCGCCATGTTCTTTTGAAGCAAAATACAAATCATTCAAAGCTGGAACATAAATGACGCCTAACACAGGAACTTGGTTTTCAATTAAGGCAATGTTGACCGTAAATTCACCGTTTCGCTTGATGAATTCTTTGGTTCCGTCAATTGGATCAACAATCCACAATTGGTTCCACGCCGAACGTTCTTCATACGGAATCGATCTTCCTTCTTCAGAGAGCACTGGAATAGCTGTTTTTGCCAAATAGGATACAATTACTTCATGCGAAAGTTTATCCGCTTTTGTTAATGGTGAATCATCCTTTTTAAATTCAACTGAAAAATCTTCAGTCGCGTAAACTTCCATGATTTGTTCGCCTGCTTTCAAAGCGGCTTCAATCGCTATTTTGAGTAAGTCTGTCATCTTAAAGAATCATTCCAGCGGCAACTGTTTCGTTTGTTGCATCATCAATTAATATAAAACTTCCAGTGAATCGATTTTCACGGTACGGATCTGACATAATTGGATTGGCCGTTTTGAATTTCATGCGGCAAATATCGTTCATGCCAATTACCTTGTCATCCATGTCACGATCCAACGAATTGATATCAATCTTGTACACAATGTCTGTAATCATCGCTTTTGTCGCGTTGGTCGTATGCAACAACGAATATTTGTAGCGCATTTTAGCAGCAGCAGGATTGAACCAACAAACCATTGCATCCACTTCTTGAGTAACAATCGGTTGATTGTTCTTTTTCGCAAGCATGTCACCACGACTCACGTCAATATCATCTTGGAGATTGATCGTTACAGACATTGGTGCAAATGCCTCTTCCAAGGATTCTGTATAACTATCAATTGACTTGATGCGTGATGTAAATCCAGAAGGAAGAACCACAATTTCATCGTTAGGACGAAATATTCCACTTGCAATTCGTCCTGCATAACCACGGTAATCTCTGTGTTCTTCACTTTGCGGACGAATCACTGTTTGAACTGGAAAGCGACTGTCAATTTTATTGATGTCCGAACTGATGTGAATGTTTTCCAATACATCTAATAAGGGCGAACCTTTGTACCAATCCATTTGTGTGGATTCATTGACAACATTGTCTCCGTTCAACGCGCTTATCGGAATGTAACGAATGTCTTTAATTGCCATTTTTGAGGCAATGCTTTCGTAATCATCAATGATTGATTTGAAAACAGCCTCGTCGTAATTGACTAAATCCATTTTATTGATGCAAATAATCAAATGTGGTATTTGCAACAACGACGAAATGTATGAATGACGTTTGGTTTGTTCGGTAACTCCTTTGCGTGCATCAATTAAAATCAAGGCAGCATTCGCCGTTGAAGCTCCGGTAACCATGTTTCGTGTGTACTGAATATGTCCGGGCGTATCGGCTATAATGAATTTGCGTTTTGGTGTGGTGAAATAGCGGTAAGCAACATCAATTGTGATTCCTTGTTCACGTTCGTCGCGCAAACCATCGGTAAACAATGCCAAGTCGATTCCTTCTCCTCCGCGACGTTGCGTGGTTGATTCTATGGCGTCCAATTGGTCTTCGAAAATCGATTTTGAATCGTACAATAAACGTCCGATTAAGGTGCTTTTCCCATCGTCTACATTTCCCGCAGTGGTGAAACGCAATAATTGATTGTTTGTAATTTCCATGGTTGTACCTTAAAAATATCCTTGTCGTTTGCGATCCTCCATTGCGTTTTCAGAACGTTTATCGTCTGCACGATTTCCGCGTTCAGTTTGACGCAGTGAAGCAACTTCCGCAACAATTTTCTCTAATGAATCCGCATCAGATTCGATTCCACCAGTAATTGTGATATCACCCAAGGTTCTGAAGCGAATTTGTTTGCGTTCGATTTGTTCCGTGTCTTCCACTTGAATAAATTCTGAAACGGGAATCCATGAATCGTTGCGCCAAATCACTTCTCGTTCGTGTGCGTAATACAAAGAAGGAATCGCGATGTTTTCTCTTAAAATGTAATTCCAAACATCCATTTCAGTCCAATTGCTAATTGGAAACACGCGGAAATGTTCGCCTGGGAAATAATTTCCATTGAACAAATTCCACAATTCAGGACGTTGGTTCTTCGGGTCCCATTGACCAAAATCATCACGATGAGAGAAGAAACGCTCTTTTGCACGCGATTTCTCTTCGTCACGTCGACCACCGCCAATGGCACAATCTATTTTTAAATCTGCAATCGTGTCCAACAGCGTTGTTGTTTGCAAGGCATTTCGTGAAGCAGCTTTTCCACGCTCCTCTGCAACACGTCCTTGATCAATCGACGTTTGAACAGAACCAACCAATAATTTTATACCTAATTCTTCGATGATGCGGTCACGAAACTCCATTGTTTCTGGAAAATTGTGTCCTGTATCAATGTGCAATAATTCAAATGGAATCTTAGCAGGGAAGAAGGCTTTCTTTGCCAAATGAGTTACTACAATAGAATCTTTTCCTCCTGAAAATAAAATAACGGGATGTTGAAATTGAGCAGCCACTTCGCGCAAAATGAAAATTGCTTCGGCTTCCAATTCATCCAAATAATTCAAATAGTATTTACTCATTTAGCTAACTTTAATAGAACGGTTTCTAAAATGATGGCAACTGCTTCTTCGGGCGTTTGTTCTTCTGTTGAAATCGTAATGCTCGGATTAGATGGTTTTTCATACGGACTTGAAATCCCTGTGAATTCTTTGATCTCGCCAGCCAACGCTTTTTTGTACAAACCTTTAACATCACGATTCATGCATTCTTCCAATGAAGTATCTACAAAAATTTCCAAGTAATTTTCAGCACCAACAATGTCTTTGACCAATTGACGGTCTTTTTCAAAAGGAGAAACAAATGCCGCAATCGTAATCAAACCTGCATCAACCATCAATTTTGAAACTTCTCCAATCCGACGAATATTTTCTGAACGATCATCTACGCTAAATCCAAGGTCTTTGTTGAGTCCAAGTCTGAGCGAGTCACCATCTAACAAATAGGTGCGCAACTCATTTTCGTGCAAAACAATTTCCAATAAGTTGGCCAAGGTTGATTTACCACTTCCTGAAAGTCCTGTGAACCAAATTAAAAATGAGTGGTGACCATTTAAGTCATTTCTCATTTCTCGATTTACATTAAAAGCATGTTCAATTAGATTGCTCACTTCGAATCATTTTGGAAGTTAAAAGTAAGAAAAAGATGTGAAAGAGTGGATTTGCTAATGTTCATTCACGACTTATTGAACTTTCAAACGAACGTAAACGACCTTTTTTGTATCGAAAAATTCTTCAGTGAAAAAGGAGTTCAATTCATAAATTTCATACGCTTTCATGACCGGTTTCATTTCTTCCGTCAAATCGCCACCTTTCAGGTAGAGAACGCCATTCTTCAATTCGTTCTTGTTTTCTTTTTTGATTTTGCCTTTTGTCCAACTTAAAAATGCGGGCATAGCTGTCACAGCGCGACTCACAATGAAATCAAATGTTCCAGGAACTTTTTCTGCACGTTCGTGAATTCCAGTTACGTTTTCTAAGCCGAGTGCAGCTGCAACTTCATTCACCACTTTGATTTTTTTGCCAATTGAATCAACTAGTGTAAATTGACAATTCGGAAAAAGAATCGCCAATGGAATCCCAGGGAATCCACCACCAGTTCCAATGTCTAGAATTTGACTTCCATCAACAAAGGGCATCACTTTCGCAATTCCGAGTGAATGCAACACATGACGCTCGTAGAAATTCTCCGTGTCTTTTCGTGAAATCACATTGATTTGTTCATTCCAAAACGTATAAAGTTCTTGAAGCTTAGAGAATTGTTCGATTTGTGTTTCCGTTAAATTAGGAAAGTACTGTGTGATGATTTGCATGGTGCAAAAGTAAGACAAATGGGATAAAAAAAGTGAATCGTAAACTGAAAACCTGAAAGATTAAATGGTGTCTTTCGTTTTTTCAATCATGTTTGCCAAGAAGTCGCGAGCACGGAACAATTGCGCTTTCACGGTTCCCAGAGGAAGGTTTAATTCTTCCGCAATTTCTTCGTAACTCAATTCTTCGAAATAGCGTTTTTCAACCAATTCGCGGTAACGTGGTTTCAGTTTACTCACGAGCATGCGCATGTGAACGACTTTTTGTCCGTAAACCATTGTTTCTTCAGGATCCATTGTTTGCGAACGCGCATCTACGAATAATACTTCACCATCATCCGTGGTAATTCCAGTATCCATTGAAGTCACTTTAATGCGTTTTTTGCGAATGAAATCGATACAGTTATTGGAAGCAATTTTAAAAAGCCAGGTACTAAATGCAAAACTTGGCGAATATTGATCTAAGCGGCTAAATGCTTTCCCGAATGCTTCGATTGTTAAATCATCGGCATCGTCGGCATGTTTCACCATTTTAAACATCATGAAATAAATGGATTCACGATAGCGGTCCATCAATTCTGCGTAAGCAGCTTGATTTCCTTTCTTCGCCGCTTCCACAAGAACTAAATCCTGTTTCGCCTTATCTGATAAATGTTCTATTTCTACCATTTACTTTGCTTCCTTTTTCCCGATGAATAGTAGTGTATCAGTCCAAAACTGAAGTGTACAATTAACGGAATTCCGTAATAAGGTTCAAAATAACGAAGGAATTCGCCTGTTTTTACATGGAATTGGTAGATTTCCTAACAAGCCTTTTTTAATAACGTGAATAGTTCAATAAATAAGTGTCTCGCTGCTGATTAAAAATTACCACTTATTGACTTCCTTTTTGTCGGAAGAATAATAAATAATCGGCATTAAAATGGTGTAGAAAATGTCCCAAAGAGGCAAATATGCTACAAAACTTTTTTCATGCAATTTGTTAAAACAACGTCCTTGTATCCACCATTTTAAGAAAGTTAACAGTAAGAAAGATGCAAGCGCTAACCAACGGAAATCAGCATCGAACATTAAAATGATGAACGTAAAAAGTACGAACAATAAACTAGCAGGATAAACACCAAGCATCAATTTTTTTAAGCGTGAATAACGATTCGACGTACTGTAATGCCGTGTTTTCTGACGGATCCAACCTGACCAAGTGCTGTGAGGTGCCGAATAGGAATACGAATGCTGATCGATGTTGATGGCGTAATTGCGATTTTTTGCAGCCTCTTGAATGAATAAATCATCATCTCCTGAAGGAAGTGAATAGTGCGATTTAAACCCATTCACCGAATTGAACAAGGTTTTGGTGTAAGCCATATTTCTTCCTACACCCATGTAAGGTAATTTTGCTAAAGCCATAGAAAAATAGCTCACAGCAATCCACGTTGTATCGAAACGAATGACACGGTTTAAAAAGCCTTTTTCTTTTGTGTAAGGTCCGTATCCAATTACCAACTCTTTCCCAGTAACGAAATTAGAACCCATGCTTTTTAGCCAAGTGTTGGATGTCGGTTTACAATCCGCATCGATGAACAACAAATGTTCGTATTTCGCACCTTTGATTCCCAAGGTTAATGGCAATTTCTTTCCTGGTTTGATGTGTTGACTTCGGTTGACTTCAATCACACGCACATTTTCAAATTGTTGCGTGAAGGCATTCAGTAAATACGCGGAATCATCAATGGATTGATTGTTGACCACAATGATTTCGTATTCAGGATAATTTTGTTGCAATAAATAAGGAAGGTTCTCGTATAAATTATCCGATTCATTTCGTGCAGCGATGATAATGCTTACAGGTGGCAATTGCGCATCTGAAAGTTTTGCAGGCTCTTTAAAAAAAGCTAAACGTCCATAAATAACGAAGGTGTATAGCAAGTTTATAAACGCCATAAAGGCGAAAAACAAGAATAAAACGGTGATGATATTAAATTCAAATGTGGGGAAAAATTGCATTCCTTTTTAAAGCTTTAGTGCAAAGATGGGGTGCTTAATGAAATACATGTATCTTTGTGACGTTTATTTTTCAACAATTTATGCACTTTAATTTACTTCATACCGATACAAAAACAAAAGCAAGAGCAGGAGTTCTTCAAACAGATCATGGTGCAATTGAAACGCCGATTTTCATGCCAGTTGGGACAGCTGGTTCCGTGAAAGGTGTTCATCAACAAGAGCTTAGAGAAGATGTTGAAGCGCAAATTATTCTTGGAAATACGTATCATTTGTACTTACGACCAGGTTTAGAAGTGCTTGAAAAAGCAGGTGGTTTACATCAATTTATTGGGTGGGAACGACCAATTTTGACAGATAGTGGTGGTTACCAAGTGTATTCACTGTCAGGTTCGCGTAAAATTCAAGAAGAAGGTGTGAAGTTTCAATCGCACATCAACGGAAGTTACCATTTCTTTACGCCAGAAAAAGCAATTGATATTCAGCGTACGATTGGTGCTGATATCATAATGGCATTTGATGAATGTACGCCTTATCCTTGCGATTACAATTATGCTAAACGTTCCATGCACATGACACATCGTTGGTTGAAACGTTGTTTTAATCAAATGAATGAAACGGAACCGAAATATGGCTATGAGCAAGCCTTGTTTCCAATTGTCCAGGGAAGTGTTTACAAAGATTTAAGAACTGAATCAGCAGAAACCATTGCTTCTCACGATGCTATTGGGAATGCTATTGGTGGATTGTCTGTAGGTGAACCAGATGAAGAATTGTACTCAATGACAGATTTGGTGTGTTCGATTTTACCAACGGAAAAACCGCGTTATTTAATGGGAGTTGGAACACCCGTGAATTTGTTGGAATGTATTTCCATGGGAGTAGATATGTTTGACTGTGTAATGCCGAGTAGAAATGCACGCCATGGAATGTTGTTTACTTCTGAAGGAATTATCAATATTAAAAATGAAAAATGGGAACTTGATTTTTCACCGCTTGATCCAAATGGAACAGCGTATGTTGATCAAGTTTATACAAAAGCCTATTTGCGTCATTTAGTCAAAGCGAAGGAAAATCTAGCGATTCAAATTGCAACAATTCATAATTTGGCGTTTTACCTTTGGTTAGTGAAAGAAGCACGCAAGCAAATTTTAGCAGGAACATTTAGTGAGTGGAAAGATCAAATGATTCCAAAATTGAAAAACCGTTTATAAGTAAATGCTTAAGATTTTAGATCGATACATCATTCGAAAGTTTTTAACAACTTTCTTCTTCATGCTAGGGATTATTATGCTCTTAGCAATGGTGTTCGATTTATCGGAGCGTTTATCGGAATTCATCAATAATCAAGCGCCAATTTCAGCGATTATTTTTGATTATTACGGAAATTTCATTTTGTATTACGGAAACATGTTTTCCTCGATGATCATTTTCGTTTCGGTAATATGGTTTACGGCTAAACTTGCTCAAGACACGGAGATTATTCCGATGTGGAACAGTGGAAAACCCTTTCATCGTTTCTTGCGACCGTATATGATTGCAGCGACTGTCTTGATGTTGATTTCCTTAGTAATGAATCATTTTATTTTACCAAAATCGAATCAAACGCGTTTGGCCTTTGAGGAAAATTATTACCGTGACGCTATGAGTGTGGAAGATTATCACGCTGAATATCCCGGTAATCAAGTGGTTTATTTTTCGAGTTACATTCAGGAAAACAATACGGTGAACGATTTTGTATTGGAGAAATGGGATAGCAAAAAGGAACGTGAAATATACTTCTTAAAAGCACGAACAGCAGTCAATTTACCAGGAACAAATCAATGGAAATTGTCTGATTACTACGAGCGTTTTGTTGGTTATCCGAATGATAGTGTCGTAGAAGGGAAGAGTAAAGTGGTTTCCTTTAATTTCAAAATTGATGAAATGGCCACGCGCGACAATGCTGCTGAGGCGATGACGTATAGTGAGTTAAAACGATTCATTGAACGGGAGAAAGAAAAAGGATCAGGAAAAGTTCCAATGTATGAAATCGAATTGTATCAACGTACTTCATATCCTTTTGCAACTTATGTATTGACGATAATTGGAGTTTCAGTTTCTTCACGAAAAAAACGAGGTGGAATTGGTGTGAACATTGCTTTGGGCTTGGGAATTATTTTCATTTACATTTTCGCTATGAAAGTCACAACAGTTGCGGCGATGAACATTGGTTTTCCGGCATATTTAGCGGTTTGGGTGCCAAATGTACTGTTTGGTTTTGTTGCTTATGTATTGTATAAATTCGCTCAAAAGTAAATGAAATTAGTAGTTTGCATCGTTCTATTTTTGGTTGCTCAACATTCATTTGCGCAAGTTGTGAATATTGAGAATAAGCGTATTTATGATGATACGGCCGGATGGAGTGGTGCAATGGATGCAGGATTTTCAGCGGTACAAAACAAGGATTTGTTACTGAACGCCAATTTTCGTCCTCGCGTTCAATACAAAACTCAAAAACACTATTACCTCTTTCTAACAGATTGGTATTATTCCAAAGGAGCTGATCGCGTTTACGCCAATACAGGAATGGCGCATTTTCGATATGCCTATCGCATGCAAGGAAAAAATGCAACAAAGAAAAGCCCTTGGAAATGGGAGAGTTATACTCAGATACAATACAATCAATTGCTGGATCAGCGCATGCGAACCTTGGTCGGGACGGGTTTACGCGTAAAAGCATTGGATAAAAAAGGCTATCGGATTTTCGCGGGGACTTCTGCTTTTTTTGAGTACGAAGACATTCAATCATCGACAGAAATCAATCAAGGATTTCGTTGGAGCAATTATTTGTCGTGGTATTTTAATCCAAAATCAACGTTTTCGTTTACGGCGGTGACCTATATTCAGCCAATGTTTAATGATTTCAAAGATTACCGCTTTATGGGGCAATATTCCATTAATTTTCATGCCTTCAAGCGAACAGATTTTAGGTTTGAAGTCAACAATTATTATGATTCCAAGCCCGCAAAAGATGTGCGTAATTGGATGTTCAATTGCACCTTTGGAGTTCATATTCGTTTGGGTGAATAATTGAACGTAACGAAACGAAGGTTACTTCTCGATTCTGTTGTTAATAAGTACAGTTTTCTGTAGACAAAATCGGTACAGTACAAAAAAATAAATCATTACTTTTGTGCAACATTTTGTATTTATGGAAAGCACATTACAGCAAGAAGCAACATTAGAACAAGCGGTCGATTTAGGATTGCGCCCAGATGAGTTTGAGATGATCAAAGAGATTTTAGGTAGAACGCCTAATTTCACTGAGACAGCGGTTTATTCCGTTATGTGGTCAGAGCACTGTTCGTACAAGAACTCAATTTTATGGTTGAAAAAACTTCCGAAAGAAGGTCCTCACATGTTGGTGAAAGCTGGTGAAGAAAATGCTGGTTTAGTTGATATTGGTGATGGATTGGGGTGTGTTTTCAAAATTGAATCGCATAATCACCCAAGTGCATTGGAGCCGTATCAAGGTGCAGCGACTGGTGTTGGTGGTATCAACCGTGATATTTTCACGATGGGTGCTCGTCCAATTGCTCAATTAAATTCATTGCGTTTTGGAAACATCGAAAACGATCGTACAAAATGGTTGGTAAAAGGTGTAACAAAAGGAATTGGTGATTACGGAAATGCGTTCGGTATTCCAATCGTTGGAGGTGAAGTGTTTTTCGATGAGTCATACAATACAAATCCATTGGTAAATGCCTTTTCAGCTGGAATTATCGATTCATCTAAAATGATTTCTGCTAAAGCAACTGGACCAGGAAATCCTGTGTTCATTGTTGGTTCGGCAACTGGAAAAGATGGAATTGCTGGAGCTGCTTTCGCTTCAAAAGATATTACAGAAGATTCTGCGAATGATTTACCATCTGTTCAAGTTGGTGACCCATTCATGGAGAAATTATTGTTGGAAGCAACGATGGAATTGGCGCAAACGGATTGTATTCGTGGAATGCAAGATATGGGAGCTGCTGGAATCACGTGTTCAACAAATGAAATGAGTGCAGCTGGAAATGTTGGTATGGATATCCATTTGGATCGCGTTCCGACACGTCAAGAAAATATGTTGCCGTATGAAATTCTTCTTTCTGAATCACAAGAGCGCATGTTGGTTGTGGTTGAAAAAGGAAAAGAAAAAGTGGTAAAAGATATTTTTGATAAATGGGATTTACATGCTGAGGAAATCGGTGTTGTAACGGATTCTGATCGTGTTCGCTACTTCATGGAAGGTGAATTAGTGGGAGATGTTCCTTGTCAATCATTGGTTTTAGGAGGTGGAGCGCCACAATATGAGCGTGAATACAGTGAGCCTGCTTACTACCAAGAATATAAAAAATTCAACATTGATTCAATTAAACAACCAGAAGACTTAAAAGAAGTTGCTTACAAATTGTTGCAAATGCCGAACATCGCTTCTAAGCGTTGGGTTTATGAGCAATATGACTCCATGGTTGGAACCATCAATGAATCTACTAATTTGCCATCTGATGCAGCGGTAGTAAAAGTAATGGGAACCACCAAGAGTTTGGCGTTAACAGTAGATTGTAATTCACGTTATATTTACGCAAACCCCAACAAGGGTACCCAAATTGCAGTGGCTGAAGCTGCAAGAAATATTCGTTGTACAGGTGGTGTGCCAACGGCAATTACCAACTGTTTGAATTTTGGTAATCCGTATAATGAAGAGGTATATTATCAATTTAAAAATGCGATTGAAGGTATGGGTATTG
>JALQYQ010000018.1 GCA_023262855.1 Crocinitomicaceae bacterium | reverse complement strand
TTACAGTTGTATTTGTTATTTAACGTTTTTTAAGGAAATGAGCCTGTAAACAATAGTGAATTATCTTTCAAAAAACCTCTGTTTATAGGCATTTTAGCGTTATTAACAATTGATATTTTTTAATTTTCGATTTGGGATTTTCATCACGCAATAATTATTTTTAACTTCGTTGCCAATGAGTTCAAGCGCAGAAAAATTCAGTAAAAAAGGAGTTCGCACAAGTTATGTGTCGACAGTGATTGGAATTTCACTTGTATTGTTCATGATTGGATTGGTACTTGGTGGATTTTTTGGTCTAGACAATGTTCAACGGCAAGCGAAAGAAAGTTTGCAAGGCGATTTATTTTTTAAAGCAGAAATGAATGATGCCGACATCAAACAAATTGAGCAAGAATTGAAATCTTGGGATCAGTTTAGCGAAGTATATTTTGTTTCTCCTGAACGTGCAATTGAAGAATTTAGTGGTTCAGATCAAAGTGCAAATGAAATTTTAGAAATCTTTGAAGGTGAAAATCCACTTCCTGCAACAATTGGCTTTAAACCGAAAGCTGAACATGCAACGAAAGAAGGAATGGAAAAGATCAAAAAGGATTTGCTGGCAGCTTATCCAGATCAGTTGGATGAGGTGAATTACGATAAAGCAAGCGTTGAATCTGTGAATTTAGGTTTCAAACAATTTGTCTTCTTGTTTTTAGCAGTTGCAGCATTGCTCATTATTGTGGCTGTTGCTATGATCAACAATACGATTCGTTTGGCCTTGTATTCAAAACGTTTTACGATTAAAACGATGCAGTTGGTTGGAGCAAAACCAAGCTACATTCGTAAACCATTTTTAGTACAAGCAATTTTTCAAGGAACAGTTTCGGCAATAATTGGATTAGCTTTGTTGATGACCTTGTTTTATGCCTTGAACAACACACTTGAAGCATTCGAAATAAGTTACTCATTGCAAAGCTTCTTGCTACTAACAGGTTCATTGCTTGTAATCGGGATTGTAATCACATTAATTTCCACTTGGTTCGCACTTAACAAATATTTGCGAATGAAATTGGACGATTTATATTAAATTTGACCCATGGAGGATAAAAAGTCACAATTCGGTTTTCAACCGGAAAACTATAAAATTCTATTGATTGGTTTAGCGATCAATATTCTTGGATTTCTTTTAATGATTGGTGGTGCAGCCAAAAATCCGAATGATTTTGATGCAAATGAACTTTTCAGTACGACGCGTATTACTGTCGCGCCAATACTGATTGTTGCTGGCTACATTGTTATCATGTATGCAATCATGAAAAAGAAAAAAGTCAACAAAGACTAAGCACACGATTTTATGGATTTTATTCAAGCACTCATTTTAGCCATCATTGAAGGCCTGACTGAGTTTTTACCTGTTTCTTCAACAGCACACATGATTTTCACGAGTTCAATCTTTGGAACAAGTGGAGATGAATTCGTAAAAATGTTTCAAGTTTCAATTCAATTTGGTGCAATTCTATCCGTTGTTGCCTTGTATTGGAAAAAATTCATGGATTTCAAATCGCCAATGTTCTATGTGAAATTAGGATTGGCTGTAATTCCAGCATTGATTTTAGGAAAGTTATTTGATGACAAAATCGAAGCAGTACTTGAAAAACCGATTCCAATTGCGATTGTATTAATCGTTGGTGGTGTGATTCTCTTGTTTATTGATCGTTTTTTCAAACGTCCACGCATTCAAAAGGAAGAAAACATCAGTATTCAAAAAGCAATTATTATCGGATTTTGGCAATGTTTAGCGATGATGCCGGGAACTAGTCGATCAGCAGCTTCAATTATTGGAGGAATGCAGCAAGGCTTGACACGAAAATTAGCAGCTGAATTCAGTTTCTTTTTAGCCGTTCCAACAATGTTAGCTGTAACATGCTATTCTGTTTTTCTGAAAGATTGGAAAGTGAAAGGAATCGAGCAGAAAGGCTATGAAATGATTACTTCAAGTTCTGAAAACATTACGTTTTTTGTGGTTGGAAACATTGTTGCGTTTATCGTTGCAGCATTCGCAATCAAATTATTCATTGGTATTATCGATAAATACGGATTTAAAATCTGGGGAATTTATAGAATTCTTGTAGGAATCGCGTTATTGCTCTATTTCACTTTGGCTTAATGAATTACCTGGAAGGAGAAACAATTCTTGTCGACAAACCACTAACGTGGACTTCGTTCGATGTTGTCAGCAAATTGCGATGGAACATCAAACAAGTGTTAGGCGTAAAGAAAATCAAGGTTGGTCATGCTGGAACGTTGGATCCATTGGCGACAGGTTTATTAATCATTTGCATTGGAAAACACACGAAGCGCATTGATGAATTGATGGGTGGAATGAAAACCTATACGGGCACAATCCTGCTAGGTAAAACGACAGCTTCATACGATTTGGAAAGCGAATACAACGCTGAATTTCCAACTGAACACATTACACCTGAAATCCTAGAACAGGCACGTCAACAATTTATTGGAAGGCTGCAACAAGTACCACCGATTTTTTCTGCAAAACAAGTTGATGGAAAACGTGCGTATGATTTAGCGCGTGCAGGTAAAGAAGTGGTTTTAAAAGCGAATACAATTGAAGTAAGCGATTTTAAAATTTCTGCGGAACGTTTTCCTGAAATCGATTTTGAAATAAGTTGTTCGAAAGGAACCTATATCCGCTCAATAGCTCACGATTTTGGTCAAGCTGTTCGATCTGGCGGAACGCTAATCGCTTTACGCAGAACGAAATCCGGCGATTTTTCAGTTGAAAATGCAAAGTCCGTGGAAGAATGGGTAGAAGTGATTCGTGGCGGCTCAGAAGTTCCACGATAAATTTCTCTTTTAAGCAGATAATTTTTCCTTCTACAAGGTCAATACGTCGTGAATTGCGAATTGGAAAATTGGCGATTGAAAATAAATACTGCTGATTTTAGTGGCTTTTGGAGATGGAACTCGACCAAGCACTTGACAAAGGCTTCTAGATTTTGTATCTTTGCACTCCTTTTTATTGAAAGGATCTAAAAAAACGTTGTATGAGTAAAATGAAACTTTCCGATTTTAGTTTTGATCTACCAGATGAACTAATCGCGGAATATCCAAGTGACAATCGTGACGAAGCGAAATTGATGGTGATTCACCGTGAAACTGGAAAAATCGAGCACAAATTGTTTAAAGACATTATTAATTACTTCTCTGAAGGTGATGTAATGATCATGAACAATACGCGTGTATTTCCTGCTCGTATGTACGGAAACAAGGAGAAAACAGGTGCAAAAATCGAAGTTTTCTTGTTGCGTGAATTAAATCGTGAAAGTTTATTGTGGGATGTTTTAGTAGATCCTGCTCGTAAAATCCGTATTGGAAATAAATTATACTTCGGCGATGATGATTCATTGGTTGCAGAGGTAATTGACAATACAACTTCTCGTGGAAGAACATTGCGTTTCTTGTTTGATGGTCCTTACGAAGAATTCAAAGCAAAAATTACTGAACTTGGTGAAACGCCACTTCCAAAATACATTAAACGTGCTGTTGAACCTTCTGACGAAGAGCGTTATCAAACAATTTTCGCAACCGAAGAAGGAGCTGTTGCTGCACCAACTGCTGGTTTGCATTTCTCACGTGAATTGATGAAACGTTTGGAGTTGAAAGGTGTAAACTTTGCTGAAGTTACTTTACACGTTGGTTTAGGAACTTTCCGACCAGTAGAAGTAGAGGATTTGACAAAACACAAAATGGATTCAGAACAAGTAATTGTTCCTGAGAAATGTGCTGAGATTGTAAACAATGCAAAACGTAACAAAAAACGTGTTTGTGCCATTGGAACAACTTCGATGCGTTCAATTGAATCTTCTGTTTCTACAGATGGTATGTTGAAAGCGTATGACGGTTGGACAAATAAATTCATTTTCCCTCCATACGATTTCAGCATTGCTGATTGCATGGTAACAAATTTCCATACGCCACTTTCAACTTTGTTGATGATGATTTCAGCGTTCTGTGGACATGAGTTGATGATGGAAGCATATAAACAAGCGATTGAGAACAAATACAAGTTCTACTCGTATGGTGATGCCATGTTGATTTTGTAAGAAAATAACGATCCAAAATAGAAAAAGTCCTTTTGCGTTTGCAGAAGGACTTTTTTCATTTATAAAATATTCGAAAGAAAATTATTTTGAAAAGCGGTATTTGATGATGCAGTATATTGCTCTAAAACCATCTTTCCAGCCAATTTTCTTCCCTTCCTCGTACGTTCTTCCATAATAAGAAATACCAACTTCGTAGATTTTGATCTTTGGAACCTTTGCCAATTTAGCCGTAATTTCTGGTTCAATTCCAAAGCGACGTTCTTTAATTTTTATCTCTTTTGCAATCGAAGTACGAATCAATTTATAGCATGTTTCCATGTCAGTTAAATTTAAATTCGTCATCATGTTGGAAAGGTTTGTCAAGAATTTATTCCCGATAGAATGCCAATAGAACAAGATGCGGTGTGGATGATGTCCAACAAAACGTGAACCATACACCACATCTGCATTGTCCATAAAAACAGGTTTCAACAATAAATTGTATTCTTCTGGATCATATTCCAAATCTGCATCTTGCACAATTAAATAATCACCAGTACATTCTTGAATTGCACGGTTGATTGCGGCTCCTTTACCCATGTTAACAGATTGGTTGAACAAACGAATATCTAGTTCAGGATTTTTCGCCACATAGTCCAACAAAGCTTGCTCTGTATTATCTTTCGAACAATCGTTTACAATTACAATTTCTTTTGAAATTTCTCTATCCAACACAACGGCCTTCACTTTGTCCAAAATCAAGTGAATTGTTTTTTCCTCATTATAAGCCGGAATAAGAATAGATAATTTGGTAATCGACATATTAAAAATAATTTAGCGCGCTAAAGTTCGTGATATAATCTTGAATATTCATTAATTTGTAACTTTTAAGTGAGATAAATCAATGGATTACTTCAAATCGTTTTCAAAAATTTGCCTTTTCGTGATTGGAAGCGTGTTTGCATTTATCTTTTTAAAAGAAAGTTTCTCGCATCAAGAAAAGCGTTCATGTGTTGCAGCATACGATCAGTTTGGCTATTACTCCTATTTGCCAGCGACGTTTATTTACGATGATTTAGCATTTCAAAAACCGTGGAAGGAGAAGTTGCAATCCTACTATTGCGAGCAAGAAATCATTTATCAATACGTTGATATTGAAAAGGATAAAAAGGTGAATATGTATCACATGGGCCTTTCGTATCTGCATCTGCCTGGATTTTTAATTGCGAATTCTGTTGCCAAACCACTTGGATATAAACAAGATGGAATGAGTGAGCCCTATCGTGTTGCTGTTAAATTCACTGCGTTTTTGTTCGTTATACTTGGGCTTATTTACTTCAGAAAAACACTTTTACTTTATTTCTCAGATCGTATTACCGCCTTGGTCATGCTGTTAGTGTATGGAGCTAGCAATTGCTTCGTTACATTTTATTACGGTGATTTAATGCCGCATTTGTATCTATTCACCTTGAATACGCTCTTTATTTATTTTACGGTAAAATTCATCAGAGAAGAGCGATGGCGCTATGTGATTTTAGCAGCTTTTATACTTGGACTGACAGTTGCTATTCGTCCGACTCAAGCAATTTGGGGAATCATTCCATTAATTTTGATACTTTATAAGTATAAGTTGAGCTGGAAAACATTTCGCTTACTCATTTTATTTCCAATCGGCATACTTCTATTAAATATCCCACAATTGCTGTATTGGAAAATCCAAGGAGGAAGTTGGATGATCATGAATTTGCATTCGGAGACTTTATCGTTTTTAAAACCGTATACCTTAGAATTCTTGTTTTCATACAAAAAAGGTTGGTTGGTTTATTCTCCCATTTTTCTTTTTTCATTTGTCGGAATATGGTTTGGAATCCGCAAAAACAAACAGTTTGTGATTGCACTTAGTGTTTTTGTGCTTCTCAACATTTATGTCCTTTCTGCTTGGGATTGTTGGTGGTATTCAGCTTCGTTTGGTTCGCGCGTAATGGTCGATTCGTACATTGTTTTTGGTGTGTTGATTGGATTCTTACTTCAAGAAATTTCCACATCGAAAAAAGTGCTTGTTCCTACACTTTCGTTTTTCACTTTACTAATTGGATTATCCGTTTTTCAAAGCTATCAGTATTTCGAAGGGATTATTGACAATGAGCGCATGACCAAAGATTATTATTGGCAAGTTTTTGGAAAAACAACAATTGAAGATTCGGAACGAACATTATTAGAAATAGATCGAAACGACCTCAATTGGAATCAAAAAATATTAGCGAAGAATTCCTTAGCCAAACAAAAAGGATATCGAGTACTTGAAAAATCGCTTTATCGTTCACAAAAGCGCATTGAAGTTGGTGCTGATGAAGAATACATAACGATAATGGAATGCAAAATAGGTGAGATCTTACCAACTGATGAAGCTAAAATTCGTGTAAACTACAAATCCAATCAGGACAAGGAAGGAAAACAACATTTTTTCAATTTAAAGATTGAAGGAAAGAAGAAGTATTTCGAACACAGTGTTCCGTTTAAAGGTGAATTTTCTGAAACTGTATTCAATTTACCTGTAATTCGTCAAGCATCAGATGAGTTAAAAGTATTCATTTATAACCCGAATAAAATTCCTGGATTTATCGAAGACATTGAAATTTCAGCTGTTTATCTCCAGCGATAATCATTCGTTCTGACTTTTTCATTTATTCCTGTTTGTTTCGCGTTTAAACTAGTTTAATTCATTATTTTTGTGGCGCAATAAAAAGTATGGAGGTTCAAACCAAAAATAGCTCGGTAGGCAAGAAAATTAAAGCCTACATTGAATTCACAAAGTTCAGATTATCATCTTTAGTGATATTGTCGGCTTTATCAGGCTATTTATTTGCGTTGGATAAAGACCATACCTACAATGGCTTGCACGTTTTTTATTTAATGTTAGGTGGTTTTTTGGTTACCTCTGCGTCGAATGGCTCTAATCAAATTTGGGAGCGCGACCTAGATAAATTAATGAAACGTACGGAGCGCCGACCAATTCCAATGGGATTAATGAGCGTGAATGAGGCAATCATCATTGTGATTCTTTGCCTATTGGCTGGAACCTACATGTTGTATTTAATTAATTTCTATTCTGCTCTTTTAGGTTTTTTCGCATTTATTTCATACGTATTTATTTATACACCAATGAAACGTGTCACTCCGTGGGCAGTGTTTATCGGTGCATTTCCAGGAGCCATTCCTCCAATGTTGGGAGCCATTGCAGCTACAGGAAAATTTGGATTTTTACCAGGCGTTTTATTCTTCGTACAATTTGTTTGGCAGTTCCCACATTTTTGGGCCATCGCTTGGGTATTGTATGATGATTACAAAAGCGCAGGATTCAGTTTGCTTCCCTCAAAATCTGGAAAATCAAAGCAATCTGCATTTCAAATCGCAGCCTATTCCTTGGCTCTGATTCCTTTTAGCTTATTGCCATGGTTGCTGGATTGGACAGGAACACTATCATTAATTGTTGCAACAATTTGTAGTGGTTTATTCTTTTGGTATTCATACCGTTTGTTCTTAACCTGTGAAACGAAAGATGCAAAACGCTTGATGTTTGCTTCATTTATCTATTTGCCAATTATTCAATTCCTCTACGTTTTTGATAAAATTGAACCAATGTTACCGAAACATTGATCGAAAACGAGAATTTTAAAATCATACATATGAAAACAGATTTCAGCCAAGAATTAAGTCCAGAGATTAGAGAAAAATCGAAAAAGAACTTAGTTTACCTTGGAATTTTCAGTATTGCCATGATGTTTGCAGGTTTTACTTCTGCTTACATTGTTTCGATGGGTGACTCGTTTTGGTTAAAAGCGCCGTTTCCAATGGCATTTTATATTTCAACAGCGGTTATAATTCTGAGTTCAGTTTTTCTTGAATTGGCAATTCGTTCTGCAAAAAAGAACAAGCAATCAGTTCTTCGTTTGATGATGGTAATGGTATTGCTTTCAGGACTTGGATTTGTTTATTTCCAATTTAAAGGATATGGTGCAATGGTAGAAAAAGGTGCCAATCCATTCAATAGAAACATTTTGGTAACGGATGGTCGCTATGGAGATTATTACGAAGTGAAATACAAAGGTGATTTTATTGAAGTTGATGGAAATGATTATTTGGTAAAAGGCAAAAAAATGAGCGAGGATGATTTAAAAGCATACCAAAAATTCATGTCACAGTTTTTAGTGGTTAAACCAAATAAAGCATTTGTTGTTACAAATTATGGAAAGGATTTTATTTTGTACTACAACAGTCAACCACTTGGATTAATCAATGGTAAACTATCAACGCCTGATGGTAAGGAAATTCAAAATGTGGACCAGGTACGCTTGAGAGACTTAGCGATTCATGTGCGCGATGGACGTGGTGATTTCTTTGTAAAAGGAAAACCTGGTAAAGATTTTCATATCTATTTTAAAGGAAAAGAGCTGCAATACAAGAACCGTGAATTGACAATGAACGGCAGAAAACTGGACAATTACTTGCACATTAAGTCGATGGAAACCGCAGACACAGCCACTTCTTATCTTTGGTTGATTACAATTTTGCATTTAGCACATATTGTATTTACTTTACTGTACATGGTTAAGCTTACAATTGCTTCATTTGCAGGTAAATACAATAGCGAAGACAATCTTTCTTTGAGACTCGGTGCAATTTTCTGGCATTTTTTAGGACTATTATGGGTCTATTTGTTGCTTTTTTTACTTTTTATTCATTAAACTTGCATAAAAATTTTTTGTAATGGCAGGACACGCTTCTAATCAGATTGATGCTAGTACGCTTTGGGGAGGGAAAATTTCTCCGTTTAGTACGAGCTATGGAAAGTTGATGATGTGGTTCTTCCTTGTGTCTGATGCATTGACATTTGGAGGACTATTAGTTGCTTACGGATTTACACGTCACGATGCACAAGATGCATGGCCGATCGGTGAGGAAACATTTAATTCTTTACCATTCTTGGGTCACGGATATCCTTTAATTTATGTTGCATTAATGACGTTCATTTTGATCGTATCTTCTGTAACAATGGTATTGGCTGTTGAAGCTGGTCACCGAATGGATAAAAAAGGTGTTATTAAATGGATGATTGCTACTATTATCGGTGGTTTCTTTTTCGTTGGTTCTCAGGCATGGGAGTGGAGTCACTTCATTCACGGTTCTGAATTTGGAAAAGTTGAATTAGCTGACGGTTCTCAAGCGATTGTTAAAGGTCACTTTGGTGAAATCAAAAGTTTCAAGGTTCTTGAGGCTGGAAAACACCACAAAAAAGGGGAAATAATTACAGAGGATTTAATGCATCAATATCAGCATGCTGTAGTTGCAGGAAATATCAACAATAGTATTGTTACCTTGCACGATGGTTCGAAAGTTTCAGTAGATAAAGCGGCAGATGAACACATGGAGTTGATCATCAAAAAAGATGGTAAGAAATATAAGGTTGGAGACCATATTAAAGGCAAAGATGCATGTAATCAATATTACGATGCTATCAATTCTGGTACTCCGCGCAAAGTTATTTACGGAGCAAACTTAGAAGAAAACGAATATGGTCCACAGCAATACGGACAATTCTTCTTCTTTATTACTGGTTTCCACGGATTCCACGTATTCTCAGGGGTAATCATTAACATCATCATTTGTTTAGGTGTTGTTAGAGGAGTTTACCACAAAAGAGGACACTACGAAATGGTAGAAAAAACTGGACTTTACTGGCACTTTGTCGATTTAGTTTGGGTATTCGTATTTACTTTCTTCTACCTAGTATAATTTTAATTCGAAAAAATTCTTAGTTATGTTAAGAGACGACGTTATAGAATATTCTTTGGACACTCACCACAGTGAGGAACAAGGAAAAGCAATCAGAAAGAAAATTTGGATGGTAACTGCTTTGTTAACGGCAATTACTATTATCGAAGTTGCATTAGGTGCATTCATTAAACAAGGTTCTGGTGCTTGGCCATTTGTAAAATGGTCGTTCATAATCATGACATTATTGAAAGCTGGATACATTGTTATGGTTTTCATGCACTTGGGTGATGAGAAAAAAAGTTTGAAATACGTAATTTTGGTTCCATACTTCTTGTTCATGGCTTATTTGATTTTCATCGCATTGATGGAGGCAACTGCTGTGGGAAATGCATGGGAAACTTACGGAGGATAAAATAAATTAGCTTTATGGCTGTTAAAACTACTGCCGGACGAATGAAAGTATTATATGTATTTTTACTTTTATTCGGTCCGGCTTTGTTATTGATATTCATATCTACACGTGGATGTGAACACAAATTCAAAACACTTGACGATTATGGCAAGGCTGTGAACTATTCGTTTACAGATGCTCGCGGAAAGAAATTCACTTCTAAAGATTTTGAAGGTGATATTGTTCTTGTAACTACAATTCAAGAAACATGTCCAGATAGTTGTGCTATTTCATTATGGCATGTAAGTCAGGGAATTTATCGTCATATTCGTCAAAACAAGCACAAACGCTTGAAACAAGTGAAGATTATTTCTTACGCGACGGATGGTGAAGGAAATCCAATCACTGATTTAACAGCAATTAATGAAATGTTGCACGATCGAGTTGAAGGTTATGATCCTGATTTATGGTATTTAGCTTCTGGAGATTCGCGCAGTTTGTATGATTTTGAGCATAACAATGAAAAACTGTTGAAAGAAGGAAAGGAGTTTTTCGGTGGAGAAGCGTATCAAGAACTCATCTTATTGTTAGATAAACAGAATCATTTGCGAATGGTACTTTCAGGAAAAACGGAAGGAATGATTCGACGTATGAATGAAGATGTGGCTTTATTGCAAAAAGAATACGACAAAGCAAGAGCGAAAAAAGAAAAGTCGAAAAAATAATTCACGAATGAGGCTAGGTTTCTGTATAGGATTGTTGATTTTAATCGCTTCATGCACGTCGAAAGAAGAGAAAAAGCATGTTTTACCCTTTATCGGGAATTTCGATATTGAATACAAATTGGTTGATGGAGTTGAAGTAACAGATACTGTTTACCCAACTGTGCCTTATTTTTATTTCCGCAACCAAGATTCAATGATTGTCAAGAGTACGGACATGAAAGGTAAAGTGTGGATTGCTGATTTTTTCTTTACGACTTGTCCAACGATTTGTCCAACTATGACAAAAAACTTGAAAGCACTCAATGATGCTACGCAAGATTTGAAAAAGGATGTTCAGTTCATGTCCATTTCGATCAATCCTGATCATGACACACCATCGGTACTCAAGAAATACAAAAATCACCATGGTATTACCGCATCAAATTGGCAATTTTTCTGTGGAGATGAAGAAGAAACGCATCAACTTGGCATTGAAAACTTCCAAATATTTGCAGGTCGTGATGATGAAGCAGAAGGTGGCTACGCTCACTCAGGCGCATTTACATTGGTTGACAAAGAAGGATATGTGCGAGGAGTTTATTTAGGAACAGATAAAAAACAAGTTGAACAATTAGAGAAGGATTTACGTTTATTGTTAAAAGAAGAATATGGAATTGATGGATCAAAGTAAAGCGGCAAGTGCGAAAAAATTAATTGTAGCACTTTCAGTAGTTATTCCTGTTGCTGTTGCAGCCTTGTTTAAAATTAAAATTGGTGATTACAATTTAACGTTTTTACCTGCAGTATACGCGACGATTAATGCCTTGACAGCAATTGTTTTAATTGGAGCATTGAGAGCGGTGAAAGCAAAGAAAATCGAATTACACAGAGGATTGATTCGCTTTGCGTTGCTATTGTCATCCTTATTTTTAGTGCTTTATGTTGTTTATCACATGACTTCTGACTCAACAATGTATGGTGACACAAACAATTCTGGAACCTTGGATATTCTTGAAAAAGCAAAGGTTGGAGCAATGGCTTATTTGTATTACGTGTTATTGATTTCACACATACTTTTAAGTGTTGCTGTTATTCCAGTTGTACTATTTACCTATTTGTTTGCTTGGCAAGGAAATTATGAGAAACATAAAAAATGGACGAAAATTGCTTTCCCAATTTGGTTGTATGTTGCAGTTTCAGGTGTTATCGTTTACTTCATGATTTCACCTTATTACGGTTAATTCGAGGCAAGATTTTCTATTTCTTTCCACACAATTTCAGCAGAATAATCCCAGCTAAAGGCTTTAGAACGTTCCAAAGCTGCTTGTGATAATTGTTCCTGTAATGCTGGATGTGTACAAAATTCGGTCATTCGTGCGGAAATGTCATTCACGTCGAATGGATTACAATACAATGCAGCATTCTCTGCGACTTCAGGTAATGAAGTTAAATTCCCCGAAATAATCGGAGTGCCACATTTCATAGCTTCTACAAGCGGAATTCCAAACCCTTCAAAATAGGGAACATACGTTAATGCAAATGCGCTGGCAGTAATTTTTGATAATTCATCAATTGGCAAATGTCCCGTGAAATGAATGTCTTGACGCTCCTCTTCAGAAAGCTGAAGGTCTAGTGGATTATTTTTCCACAAAGATTCACCAACGATTACAAGTTGTGTAGCTGATTTCGTTTCTTTTTTAAAGTGCACAAAAGCTTCAATCAAACGCTTAACATTTTTACGCGGATGAATTGCTCCAACGAAAAGAAAATAAGGTAAACCGTTTGAATATTTTTTTCTGACGAGAATTTTCTCCGCTTCATCCAAAGGCTTGAAATGATCTGAAGCACCATTCCAGGCAACAGTAATTTTTTCGCTCGGAAGTTGGTATTGTTTGATTAAATCTTCTTTTGAATAGTTGGATACAGTGATTATTTTGTCTGCTTTCTTCGCAAATTTAGGAACATAATGTTTCAAGTATTTTAGAGCGGAGTAAGGTAAATCTTTTGGGTAATGTTCGAAATTAATATCGTGAATCACCGCAATTTGAGGAACATTGGAACCCAAGGATAAATAGCCATCCGGTGAAAAGAAAACATCGATTTTATGTTTTTTTAAAGCGCGTTTGATTGCCACTTCAAACCAGTAAATAAATAAAAATGGATGTCGAGCTGGTGGTGAAAGTACAATCGGTGTTACGTTAGGGCCAAAAATAAATTTCTGGTCAAACGAACGGTCAAAGAAAAATACAAATTCGTGTTCTGGGTGATTTTGCACCAAACGCTTTGTAATTTCATAGGTGTACCAACCAAAGCCTTCCATCTTTGAAGAAAGCAAAAACCGTGTATTTATACCTATTCTCACGAATGATTAGAAGTTCAAAATGTAATTAGAACGTTTTTCTTTTCCAATTGTTGTTGCTGGTCCGTGTCCGCAATGAACGATCGTATCTTCTGGTAATTGAAACATAATTTCGTGAATCGATTTCTTCAAAATTTCAATGTCTCCACCTGGTAAGTCAACACGCCCAAAACTGCCATTGAACAAAACATCTCCGTTAATGACAAACTTATTTTCAGCATTATAGAAAACAACATGTCCTGGTGCGTGACCCGGTGTAAAGAAAACGTCTAATTCAATTCCTCCAAATACCAATTTATCACCGTGATTTAGAAAATGAGTTGGCTCTGGTGAAGGTTCGTAACCATGAAATCCATAAACATGTGCATAATTGACAACAGAATGAAGCGTCGTTAAATCCTCACGGTGTAAATAATAGTCAAGGTTATAGGTACGTTTCACAAAACTGTTTCCCAAAATATGATCGATGTGTGCATGTGTACTCAAGAGCGCAAGCGGTTTTAACCCATTGCTTTCGATGTATTCTGCTAATTCAGCTTGTTCATGGCGTTCATAACATCCAGGATCAATTATGACACAATTCGACATTTCATCAGAGAGAATGTAGGTGTTTTCTTGAAACCCATTAAACGAAAATACGGCGATGTTAATGTTCATACTGTTAAAATAGAGCGACAAAGGTAGAAATTTAAAAGAACTCGACCTTATGCTAGTAAACAATGCTTTTTATTTAGGCACCATTTTTGAAAGTCAATGATTATATTTGTCAAAAATTTGAAATTATGAAGTATACATTACTTTTTATCGTTGGAATTCTTTTAGCAAGCTGTGGGACAAAAGTTCCTTATACAAATGAAATTCGTGATGAATTTAGCTTGGATTCGGATAAACAATTGCGTAAAGTTCAATTCTTTACTTCTGCAACGATTATTTTAGAAAAAAGTAAATCGCAAGAAGGACAAGGAACAACAGATGACGGAGCTTTAGTAACAAGTTCAAGTAGTGAACAAGACCGTGTAATTATCCCTGTTAACACAAAATGTATTTTTGAAGGATATGGTCCAAATGGCGAGTTAATGTTGCGTTTCGAAACAGGAGTTGGTAAAACAATCAACTTTGCAGTTCGTGCAAATCAAGCTTCAGGAAAAT
This sequence comes from Crocinitomicaceae bacterium, assembly GCA_023262855.1. Taxonomy (GTDB): domain Bacteria; phylum Bacteroidota; class Bacteroidia; order Flavobacteriales_D; family Crocinitomicaceae; genus M0103. Next base: position 18,873 of record JALQYQ010000018.1, on the reverse strand, counting down.
ATTATTTGGTAGCAGATTGGTCGCAAGATAAAGGTGGAAAATTAACATATGGAAATGAAACCTATTATGCGAATTCATCGAGTGGAAATGCTTATTTGATGGTAATTTTGAAAAAACTTCAAAAAACAAAACGCAAAGATCGCGTGGTTAAAGGAATGAAAGTTTAATCGAACATAAAGTGAAGAAGAAGGTTGCAGAGATGCAGCCTTTTTTTGTGGTTTAAAGCGAAATCTTTACAATTATTTAATATTACTATCAAAGGCGCTTTACGTTGAATTTGACAATTTTGCAATATGAATTTAATTAATCGTGAATTAAGTTGGTTAGCGTTCAACGAGCGTGTTCTGCAAGAAGCATTGGATCCGCGTGTTCCTTTGGTTGAACGAATGCGTTTTTTGGGAATTTACTCCAATAATTTGGATGAATTTTTCCGTGTTCGCGTTGCCAATTTGCGACGAATGATTGCTGTTCACAAACGTACAGTCGATGGATTCAACGGCACACCAGCTGAATTGTACATTGAAATACGAAAGAAAGTCCTGAAACAGCAAGCTAAATTTGAATTGGCTTATCACAAAATTGTGGAAGAATTGGCAGCCAAAGACATCTTTCATTTGGATGAAACAACGATTTCTTTAGCGCAACAAAAAATAGTCAATAACTATTTCAATACGACATTAAAGCACGCCATTATTCCAATTTTATTGGATAAAAAAACGCCCTTTCCACGCCTACGAGATTCGAGTATTTATTTGGCGGTTCGCATACTTTCTGAGAATAAACAAAAGATTAAGTTTGCGCTAATTCAAATTCCATCAGAATTTCCACGATTTTTCCGATTGAAAGAGGATGAAAAGGAGTTCGTCATTCTGTTAGATGACATAATTCGCTTGAATTTAAAACACATTTTTTCGATATTTCCCTTTGATTCAATTGAAGCGTTCACTTTTAAATTTACGCGTGATGCAGAATTGGATTTAGACGACGATATTTCGGTTTCATTTTTGGAGAAAATTGAAAAAAGTCTCAAACAGCGCAAAAAAGGAAAACCAGTTCGTTTTGTTTATGATGAACGAATGCCAACTGATTTATTGGACTATTTGTTAAATGCCTTAAATCTGAAATTTGGAATTAATACCATTCCAGGAGGGAAATACCATAATTTCAAAGACTTCATTTCATTTCCGTTTTTTGAGCATCCAGAATTCAATTATAAACCGCAACCGCCTGTTTCGCATCCAGATTTAGAGGGTAAAAGAAGCCTGATTAAACAGATTCTTGAAAAGGATGTTTTGCTCCATTTTCCGTATCAAAAATTTGATTACATCGTTGATTTGTTGCGAGAAGCGGCAATTGATCCTAAAGTGCGATCAATAAAAATCAACGTTTATCGCGTTGCTAAGAATTCTCAGATCATGAATGCCTTGTTGGCCGCCGTCTACAATGGCAAGGAAGTGACTGTGGTTTTGGAATTACAAGCGCGCTTCGATGAAGAAAACAACTTGTATTGGGCTAATCGCTTAAAGGAAAATGGTGCACGCGTAATCTATGGAATTCAAGACTTGAAAGTTCATTCGAAATTGTTGCAAATTGCACGATTTAGTAATCGACAAGAACAATTAATCACTTACGTTGGAACGGGTAATTTTAATGAAAAAACAGCTTTGATTTATGGTGATTTAGCCTTGCTAACAGCAGAATCAAAAGTGGCGAAAGAAGTTAAAAAGGTGTTCCGCTTGTTGGAAAATAATCTAGAAAGAGGATTGTTTAAAGAATTAATGGTTTCGCCTTTTAATGCTCGACGAAAAATTACCGCGTTAATTGAGCGAGAAATTAAACACGCCAAAGCGGGTAAAGAAGCGAGTATTCGTTTAAAATTGAACAATCTAACGGATAAGAAATTAATTGAAAAATTGTACGTTGCAAGTTCTAATGGCGTAAAAATTGAAATGATTATTCGTGGAATTTGTTGCTTGATTCCAGGAGTAAAGGGTAAAAGTGAAAACATTACTGTGATCAGTATTGTTGATCGCTATTTGGAACATGCACGTTTTATGATTTTCGCAAATGATGGACAGCCTGAGTATTTTATATCAAGTGCTGATTGGATGGAGCGAAATTTAGACAAGCGTATTGAAGTAGGCGCACCAATTCTTGACAAAGATTTGCAAGCTGAAATCGACACTATTTTCTCCTATCAATGGAGAGGAAGTGTAAAGTCTCGTTTGATTCGAAAAGATCTAAAGAATGTTTACCGAAAAGCAGAAGGCAAACCCTTTCATGCACAGGTCATGTTGTATGAATATTACAAGGAGAAAGCAACTATTTAACGTATATCCAAATTGTTTTTTGTCCTTCTACTTTCACTGATGCACTTTCGAAAGATGGAGCACTGAACGTTTCTCGCGCATTGTTTGAAAAACCATACTTTTCTGTGGGAACACCAACAAGGTTTTTATCCATTACGCCGTTTTTATTCTTATCATGAAACACAGCAACGGCATAAGTAGCTTTCGGTAAATCTGAAAAAGTGGCAGAGGCAATTTTTTTATCATTGATTGCGACGATTTGACCTTTGTATTGTCCTTTTGCAGCAGGAAAATCATCACTCACTCGATAGATTGCAATATGCGCTTTTCCTTCACTGGATGAAAATCCATTCACATTTACAGTCAACGAAATAGTTGATGGGGTAATAAATGAACTTGTTAAAACAGCGAAAAGACTGACAATTAAAATAACTTTCATATCCTTTAAACAAAAAGTAACGAAAAAAGTTCAAGGTTCCGAAATGAATTTCATTGATTTATGCATTTCTAGCAGTACTCAAAAGTTAAAATTTATCCAATTTGTGTTACCTTTGAAAAGAATGGACAAACAGCGATATATTTTAGTTACCGGTGGTGCAGGCTACATTGGCTCGCACACTGTTGTAGAGTTAACAAGAGCAGGTTACACACCAGTAATTGCTGATGATTTTAGGAATGCAAATCGAATTGTTGTTGACGGTTTAGAAAAACTGATTGAATCAACGCCAATTATTCATGAAGTGGATGTTTGTGATGCTAATCACATGCGTGATTTATTTGAAAAATATGCGTTCACCGGAATCATTCATTTTGCGGCATACAAAGCTGTTGGCGAGTCTGTGATGGACCCGTTGAAATACTATCACAACAATATTCAAGGATTGGTGAATGTGATTGAATTGGCCTTGGAATTTTCTGTTCATAATTTTGTTTTTTCATCTTCTTGCACTGTTTATGGAGAACCGGAAGGACTTAAGGTTGTGAATGAAGACTCACCGAAAAGCAAACCTAATTCTCCTTACGGTCACACAAAGGCAATTGGAGAGCAAATTTTGATGGATGTTTTTAAGAGCGATCCAGAAATGAAAATCATGAATTTGCGCTATTTCAATCCGGTAGGTGCGCATCCAACTGGATTAATTGGTGAATTTCCAATAGGAAAGCCGAATAATTTGTTGCCTTTTGTTACGCAAACAGGAATAGGTAAACAAGCTGAGTTGACTGTCTTCGGAAATGATTATCCAACGGTTGACGGAACGTGCGTGCGTGATTATATCCATGTCGTTGATTTGGCAAAAGCACATGTTAAAGCAATTCATTTTCTTTCAGAACAAGCCGATGGCTTAATTGAAGCTGTAAACATTGGAACGGGAAATGGAACAAGTATTTTGGAAGTTATAAACCTGTTTGAAAAAATTGCGAATCAATCACTGAATTGGAAGTTTGGTCCGCGACGTCCAGGCGATGTAATAGAAATATATGCGGATGCCTCAAAAGCCAATCGCTTATTAAATTGGCAAGCTGAATATTCCATTTCTGATGCCATTGAACATGCTTGGAATTGGGAAAAAATGATTAAAAATTATGAATAAAAGCCTCCTAATAATTCTTTTAACTGCTCTCTCGTTTCAGTCTTTTTCACAATACAACAGTGAAGGAGCTGATTTAATTTCCCGATTTAGACCGGGAAGCATGTGGTTTTACACTGGATTTCGTCCTGCAACACCAGAAAAAGTAAGAAAATATGATCGTTTGATGTTTGATCTTACGTACAACACGTTCAATGGTGATTTAAAAGCATTCAAAAACAGTTGGAAATCAATTGGATTAAACACAAATTTGATGTTTGATATTCCAATAACAAAAGGAAATACGGTATCTTTTGGTGTTGGACTAGCACATTCACTTTTTAGAGTTGAAACAAGCGGAAAATCCTTTAATCCTGATACTTCATACACATTCACAGAATTATCTAGTTACCAACCTTTTGCTGAAGAAAACCGCTATTTAATAGGAAATTCATTCTCAGTTCCATTGGAGTTTCGTTTCAGAACCAAGGGATGGAAGCATTTCAAAGTGCATATTGGAGGAAGAATTGGGTATCAAGCTAATTTGTATTCGAAAACGGTAAATCACTATTTCAACGGAAAGCAGGTATTCAAAGACCATACGTTTGCCGATGTTAATCCTTTGATTTATTCCGCACATGTGCGCATTGGTATTCGAAATTGGGCCTTGTACGGTTCGTATAATTTGAATGCACTATTCAAGAATAAATCGAGCGTTCAGTTAAACCTGTTCCAAGTTGGATTAAGTGTTTCTCTTTTTTAAGTTATGCAATTCGTAGATACTCATACCCATCTATTTTCACCTTCTTTTGAGGAAGATAGAACAATAATCGTTGAACGAGCGATAAAAGCAGGAGTGGAAAAAATGCTCTTGCCAAACATTGACATACAATCGATCGAATCGATGTACGATTTGTGTGCTCAGTTTCCAAATAATTGTTTTCCAATGATGGGCTTACATCCTGGTTCAGTTGATGAAAAATGGGAGGAAAATTTAGAGCAGATTCGTAAAAATTTGTTTGAACGCAAAAACTGTGCGGTTGGTGAAATTGGAATGGATTTGTATTGGGATAAAACCTTCGTACAAGAACAAGCAGAAGCATTTAGAAGACAAGTAGTTTGGGCAAAGGAATTGGAATTGCCGATTGTAATTCACGCCCGGGAAGCATTTGACGAAATTTTTGAAATTGTCGACGAATTGAATGACGAACGTTTAACTGGTGTTTTTCATTGTTTTACTGGAACCCTTGAACAAGCTAAGAAAATTCAACATTATGGTGGATTCAAACTTGGTATTGGTGGCGTACTAACTTATAAAAAGGCTGGTTTAGATGAAGTTCTCAAGGAAATTGAATTGAGTGAAATGATCTTGGAAACGGATTCACCGTATTTACCTCCAACACCGCATAGGGGAAAGAGAAATGAAAGTGCTTACTTATTGCATGTTGCCGAAAAGTTGGCGGATGTGAAAGAAACAAGTTTGGCTGAAGTCGCGCAAATTACGACGAAAAATGCGCATGAACTTTTTAAATTGTAGTAGATGAATCAAGCAAAACCAAAAGTATTAATCATTTATACGGGTGGAACGATTGGAATGATCAAAGATCCTGAAACAGGACAATTAAAAAGTTTTGATTTCAATCATATTTACAAACATGTTCCTGAAATTCATCGCTTGAACGTTGAGCTTTCGACTTTCAGCTTTGAAGAACCGATTGATTCCTCTGAAATGAATCCTGTTTATTGGGTTCAAATAGCACAAACGGTGCGAGATAATTACGATAAATATAATGGATTTGTGATTCTTCACGGTTCAGATACCATGGCTTTTTCTGCTTCTGCATTGAGTTTTATGTTACAAGGTTTGAAGAAACCAGTCATTTTTACTGGATCTCAATTGCCAATTGGTACAATTCGAACAGATGGGAAAGAAAATTTAATAACAGCAATTGAAATTGCCGCGGATAAAGATCCACAAGGTCAACCATATGTGCAAGAAGTAGCGGTTTATTTCGAATATTCCTTGTACCGTGGAAATCGAAGTTCAAAAATTTCAGCCAATCAATTTGAAGCGTTTAGTTCACCAAATTACCCTGAATTAGCAAGAGCTGGTGTGAATATTGAGTACGCAACTGATCGTTTGTTTCGCTCAAAATTATCTGAATTGGTATATCAGCCAAACTTAAGTTCACGTGTTGGACTTTTGAAAATTTATCCTGGATTCCCAATTGAAGCGTATAGAAGTTTGTTTGATCGAGCACAAACGGATGCAATTGTGCTTGAAACATTTGGGGCGGGAAATGCTCCAAGCAACGAAGTCTTTCGTGGATTAATTCAAGAGTACATTAACGAAGGCGGAATTGCACTGAATATAACACAATGTAGTTCTGGAGCAGTGCAACAAGGAAAGTACGAAACAAGCTCATTTTTCTCCAAAGTAGGCGTTGTTAGCGGAAACGATTTAACAACAGAAGCAGCTTTAACGAAATTGATGTTTTTATTGGAGAATTGTGCTACGAAGGAGGAAGTAGTTAAAAAACTTGCCCAAGATCTATGTGGTGAGATGAGGATGAAATAAAAAATGATTGGATAAGTTCCTTTCTTTCACTAATTTTCAGCTTAAACTTCTAAACAATGGGCAGATTAACACGTATTTGTATTCTTATTTGCGTGAATTTTCTTGCTTTTTTGTCATTTACATTTTCTTCCTCAGCACAAGTAAGTGTTCCGCTTGATTCATTGATTAGTCCAAAAGTTCCGTATCGTTTAACAAAAAATGCATCGAAGTTAACTGAGTTTCTAATTCAGGGAAAAACGAGTGATAAGGAGAAATTCGATGCGATTTTTTCATGGGTAGCTAGCAACATTTCTTATAACTACCGAGCGCTTAATTCTAAAAAAGGCAATAAAACGCTGACAATTCATAAAATTCTAAGAAAACGCTTAGCTGTCTGCGGCGATTATGCGCACTTAATGGACACGTTATGTGGTCTTGCTGGATTGCAAAACACAACCGTTGAAGGATACACAAAACCACTTTATTTTGATGTCAATGATTCACTTTATTTTTCAAGACATGCATGGAATGCAGTTAAACTTGAAAGTAAATGGTACTTGTATGATGTGACATGGAGCTCCAAAGAAAAGGTTTATCAATACACGCGTTTCGGTTTGTGGCGTTTAAAAATGCTTAAAAAAATTCTCAAGCACCAGAAAACAACTTTCTATACCTGGAAGTTTAAAAATAAGAAGGATAAATTTTGTGGGATACCTGAGGAAACTGTTTTAATTTCAAGGCAAATAATGTATTTACCGAAGGGATATAATTTTTTCTATCGTTTAATAAATTTCTTTCCTTATCGCCTTCGATTTAAGTATAATTATGTCAAAAACACCGATTATTATTTGACGGAGCCAGAAGTGTTTTCATTGGATCATTTTCCAGAAGATCCAATTTGGTCGTTCTCCTACAATGTCCGAACATTGGATGATTTTAGAAAAGACAGCACCTATTACTATGGAATTGATTCGTATTTTAAAAATCAACACAGAGAAGGACGCACTTGTATTGAATGTGATGATTTTCTTTCATTGGACTCACTTCAAAAAGCACACTATTTAATCAAACTTGGTAAAGAGATTTTACCGCAGAATTCGCTGTTATCGGCAGAAAGTGAAATGAACGTTGCAGAAATCTATAGTGGCAAATTCAACAAAGAAACTGATTCAACTGCAAAAATGGCATTTTATGATTCAACATTGAATTACATTAATTTAAGTAAAAAAGATTATCGGGAAGGGATTCCTGTAAACGTAAGAGAATATCGCTTTCAAAGTGCCAAAAACAAGGCAAAGCAACAACAACTTAAACGGGAAAATAAAAGTCATTCAAAAGCTATTCGAAGTGTATTTCAAGCAATAAACGGCAGAAAGAAAAAAATGAGTTCCCTCGAATATAAATCTGAAGCGAACGAATCGTCCGAGAAAACAGCAATCAGAAAATTTAATCGTTCATTTATCAGTAAAACCGTACCAAAATTGAAGGAACAAAAGATAAAATCTCTTCAATCAATGCTTGAAAAGTATCTGTATTCTTCTGATTCGCTTTCAACAGAAATAGTTCTGACCCGAGATAGTTTACTGAATCATTCAATCAAACTGTTGAATGCTTTGTATGAACAAGACAATGTTTTAAGTCCTTATGAAGACTTGTTTCTTATTGATGGAATGAAGCGCCGAATACATTCACTTGATAGTTATGATTATTCAATTAGATCTGGGAGAAAGCAAATTGATAGTTTGGAAAACAGATTTCTTACAACTGTGCAGGATTCAGTTTTGAACCGCGCTGATACAATGTACGCAACCTTTATGGATTTATATAAACTTATCAAAAAACGGAACGATTACAATGTAAAGGCCGCAAAAATAATTACAACGTTAAGTAATGTCGGGGTCATTAACAAAGACAGTGTTCTTGTATTTAAAAATGTTCAAAATGAACGCATGAAGCAAGATGTATGTTGGAATAGAGATCAAAAATCTATTTTCTCATCCTTGAAAAATAACTTTGAGTCATTTTACTACCAACAAAAACGATTTCAGCGAATTATAAGTAAAAATAATTCACAAGAAAACAAACGTTTTGCGCATGTTAAAAAAGTAATAGACAGAGACAATGCAGTGATTAAATCTGTCATTGAAGCCAACACGGATTATCTCAAACGTATGCGCAAAATTGTTGGTAAAAAGCGCGAAGCGTATCTCAAGAAATTGAAAAAAGGAAAGTAAGTTAACTGCAATTGTATTACGTTAAAAAGTAGGGACAGGTCGCGACCTGTCCCTACGCAAGCCATAAAAAAAATCCCAAGTGTTTTAAGCTTGGGATGGTTTTGCAGAGAGGAAGAGATTCGAACTCTCGATACGGTTACCCGTATACTACCTTTCCAGGGTAGCTCCTTCAACCACTCGGACACCTCTCTGTGTATTGTTTACTTCTGTTTTGAAGGGCAACGAAAGTAGTAAAAAATATTGATTTCACAGGTAAAATTCTTATTTTCTCATAGAGTTTTGAGTAAATTTGCAGTATGCAAAATTTCGAAGTAATAAATCCGACACGCATTCTTTTTGGCAAGGACCAATTAGAGCGTCTTCCTCAATTAATCAATGAATTTTCAGCTAAAAAGAGAATCTTGTTGGCCTATGGAGGAGGAAGTATTAAAACCACAGGTTTGTTCAATAAGTTGATGCTTCATTTGAAAGAATTTGAAGTAGTTGAATTTGGTGGAATTGAAGCAAATCCTCAGTTTACAACTTTAATGAAAGGGGTTGAATTAGCACATGAAAAAGACATTGACTTTATTCTTGCAGTTGGCGGTGGATCTGTAATTGATGGTGTAAAATTCATGACAGGTGCATTTCATTATGAAGGTGATACATATGAAGTATTACAACGCAAAGAAGGATGTGTTTTCACAAAGGCATTGCCATTTGGAACATTTTTGACCTTACCCGCAACGGGTTCAGAAGCAAATTCAGGTGCTGTTATTAGTCGTGATGAATTGAAAGAAAAGTTAACAATGGGTGGACCTTTGTTCTTTCCGAAATTTTCGTTCTGTGATCCAACAGTAGTAGCAACCTTACCAAAACGTCAATTGGCAAATGGAATAGTAGACGCCTACATGCATACGCTTGAACAATATTTGACATTCCCAACAGATAACCTATTACAAGAACGTCAAGCAGAAGGAATTTTACAAACGCTTATTGAAATTGGCCCTGAGGTTATTGAACATCCAAATAATTACAAATTGGCCTCCAACTTAATGTGGTGTGCAACACATGCCTTAAATGGAAATTTACGTTGTGGTGTTCCAACTGATTGGACAACTCATATGATCGGACATGAATTAACAGCTATTTATGGAATTGATCATGCGCGAACATTGGCTATTATCGCTCCTCGTTTATTTGAAAATCAATTTGACAATAAGAAAGAAAAATTGACACAATACGGTAAACGTGTTTGGAATTTAGTTGGTTCAAATGAAGAAATTGCGCGAGAAGCAATTGTGAAAACAGAAGCGTTTTTTCAGCAATTAGGCATTCACACAAAAATTTCAGATTACTCAACGGATACAGATCATATTGCTGAGATTATCAAAACACGATTTGTTGAGCGTAACTGGTTAGCAATGGGTGAACGTCAAGCGATTACTCCTACAGATGTAGAATCAATTGTACTTCACGCAATTTAATGGCATTAAGTTCCATTTTTAAACTTCGAACATCAGCAACTCCGGCATTATTGGAGTTGCTGAAAAACACCACCTTGGGAACAAATGGCGCGATGTATCGTCATTTGGATACTTCCACGCGAATTTTGGAAGCTGATCAACCCTTGTTTTTATCAATGGAACGCAATGACAAGGTGATAGGAAATGTAACGTTTTGTCAGCGTGGAACCGCTTGGTATATTAGGTATTTTGCTTTTCATTCACTTGCGCAAGCTGGTTCAAAAAAAAAGAAGGAAGACAAAGGAAATTCATTTTTGAAGCGCGAATTGAATCAATTTTTTGATGAGGTTTTTGAAGGAAAGCATTCGGATGAAAAGGTAGAATCCATGTACGCATACATTGACCCACGAAATGATCGTAGTAAATGGATGAGTGAGAATTTTGGTTTCAAGGTTGTAAGCCATTTGGTTACGCAATCGTTTAGCCGAATTTCACCAAAGAAGTCAGATCGCCTCGTTAAAATGAACGATTGGAAAGAAATTCAATCATTGGTTGAATGCAATTATAGTCTGCACGCTTATTACTTCACAACACATGCAGAAAAACCACCATTTTATGGATTAAAAAATGAAGCGGGTGAACTAATTGCTACTTGTCGAGTGACACGTGTGAATTGGGAGATTGTGCGTTTACCGGGTAAAATGGGAGGTTTATTGACTAAAGTTATTCCGTATATTCCGTTTTTGAATAAATTGATAAAACCAAAACACCATACATTTTTAGTTCCTGAAATTGTAACGGCAAAGGATAACAATCCTAAGCTCATTCAAGAGTTATTTTCAGCTGTATTGGCTGAAGAAAAACAAACATTAATGCTTTGGTGGATCGATCAGCAGGATACAATTTACTTAGCTTCAAAAGACCAAATTTCGTGGGGATTATTTCATAAAATCGTTGGAGCACCAGCCGTAGATGTTGTTGAACGCGTAAGTCCATCTTCTTCCAGAAAAACTACAGGGCCAGTTTTTGTTACGGCTTATGATATGGTTTGAATAGAGCATAGACCGTCCACTTTGTGGACTGATAGAACATAGAACATAGACAGATATTTTGAATCAATCGATGCTCCTCTATGTTCTATACTCAATATTCCATGTTCTAATTATATTTGCACCATGAAATACTTAATTGTTGGACTTGGAAATCCAGGTGAAAAGTACGCTGAAACGCGTCACAATATTGGATTTAAAGTAGTGGATGCTTTTGCGAAAGAGCGAGAAGGTTCCTTTGCGTTGAATAAACAGGCAGAAGTAGCTGAAGTGAAATTCAAAGGGCGCACTATTATTTTAATTAAGCCGACAACCTTCATGAATTTATCCGGAAAAGCGGTGAATTATTGGATGCAGGCAGAGAAAATTCCAAGAGAAAATATTTTGGTGATAACCGACGATTTGGCGCTTCCGTTTGGTAAATTGCGCATGAAAGGTAAAGGAAGTGATGGTGGCCACAATGGATTGAAGGATATTCAAGCGACATTGAATTCACAAGAATATGCGCGGCTTCGTTTCGGAGTTGGGAACGAATTTCACAAAGGTCAGCAAGTTGATTATGTCCTTGGCGAATGGACTTCTGAAGAAAAAGAAACCTTAGCTGAACGCATCAAAATTGCAACAGAATTTATCAAAGGATTTACTACAATTGGTTTGAATATGACAATGACCAATTGGAACAACAAATAATCACTCAATAAAATAATCCAAGAAATCATTCATCTTTCGCTGAGAAACTGGAATTTCCTTTTCATTTTGCATGATAAGAATTCCACTTCTACCTTTTTTAAATAGGTGTATTTTATCAATGTTTACAATGTAAGAATGATGAGGTCGCTTAAACGATTCGGCTGGAAGTGTTTTTTCATAATAGCCAATATTCTTAGACGATAAAACACGGTCTTCGGCAGTGACAACATAGGTATAAGCACCATCTGATTCAAAATAATAGATATCTGAAAGGTTGATTGGTAGGTAAACACCTTTGTTGGGAATAAGGATTTTTGATGGACTTTTTGAATGGCGAATTTTGTCAATTACCAAAGTCATTCCTTTTTTGAACTCTTCATCAATAATTGGCTTCAACATGTAATACGACGCATTTTCATTCAATGCAGTAATGGCGAAATTGTCGTATGCTGTAATGAAGATGGTTTCAAAATTTCGTTTATTACATTCTTGTAATACATCTAATCCTGTTCCACCAATAATTTGAACATCCAAAAAGACCAAATCAAGTTCATTGTTGTTGATGAATTCAACAGCCTCATTCTTATTATCAATAATGGCTAAAACATTACATTCTGGATACATGTTTGTCAACTTCCTTAACAATATTTGTTGTCCAGCTTGTTCATCTTCTACTATTAAACATCTAATCATAAAGTGGTATTTTTAGAATGACCTTGGTTCCTTTTTCAGTTTCATTGTCAATATCTTCAAATTTAAGATCAATTTTAAGATTATATTTCAACTTGACAATTTCTATTTTGCTTTTAACCAATTGAATCCCTTTTGATTCATGGTTTTTTCTGTTTTGATTAATGCGACTTGATTCTTTTCGTCCAATGCCATTATCTGAAATTTCAATAACGATCATTTGGTGAATGAAGTAAATATTAATCGCAATTTTACTTTGGGTTGTTTTATGCGCAACACCATGTTTTACTGCATTTTCAACAAAAGGTTGAATTAACATCGTTGGAATTAATTTCTCTCCGATTTCTTTTGGATAGTTAATTTCAAAGTTGAATTTATCGCTGTAACGAATTTTTTCAATTGCCAGATAGAGGTTTAGGATCTCTAATTCGTTTTTAATAGAAATAAAGGTTAAATCACTATTCTCAAGAAATCTGCGTAACAATAAGGAGAAGTTTTGCAATAAATTTTCTGCTTCTTGGTAACGTTCCGAATTCAATAAGTAAATTACGTTATTCATAGAATTGAAAATAAAGTGCGGATTCATTTTTGACTGAATTGCCTTCAATTTTAATTCTAGAATTGTATTGTTGATTTTATTTTCTTCCAATTGACGTTTAGACTGTCGTTTAGTTCTCAGTTTAACAATCAAATAAACCATCAGAATTAGCAAAATGCTGAAGAAAATAATAAACCAACTCGTTTCATAAAAATAAGGAGCAATGTGAAAAGCATAGGCCAATTCAATCGGCTTGGCATCATTAAATCCATCGAGGCATCTAACTTTTAGAGTATAATCGCCTGGTGGCAACATGGTAAAGTTGATGGTTCCTTCTTTTTGTAGATTACTCCACTCATTGGGTAGATTTGATCCTTCTAATTTATATTGGTAATAAACATTGAATTTTTTTAAGTAACTCGGAGAATAGAATTCGAAACCAATTGTTCGTGTTTCCCGAGAAAAATGATGAAGACCCAATTTTACAGCAGTATCATTGATTGTAAGTGATTTAAATACGGGATACAATTTCCTGAATGGATTTTTTTCAGGGGTTGCAATGACTATACCTTCAATTGATGGAAAATAGAAATGATCAGATGGAGATTTATAGAAGTTATTTTGAAAACCACCATTGAACTCTGTGTTTAATATTCCACTTTCCTCCTCGTAATAAAAAGGAATTAGATAGGAAATCTTATTGTAATAAAAGTCATTCAATTTTTTTTCATCAAGTACCCATAAACCGGTATTTGAGGTCATAAAAATTAAGCCTTCAGAATTTGGTGCAATCGTGAAAATGTCGTTGTTTAGTGCGCAATTTTTCTTCGCGTTAATCGAGGTTAATTTTTCTTTGTTCCAACAAAATAAACCACCATCATACGTACCAATCCACAATTTCCCTTGTTTATCCTCATAAAACGATCGAACTTCTTTACAATCTAAGCCGTTTTTATCCGATAAGTGTTTTAGTATTTTCCCACTCGGTGAAACAAAGAAAACGCCATCTTTTCCACCAATGCAAATGGTTCCATTTTTTAATTCGTAAAAACAAATGATGCGGTTATTAATTTTCCCAGTTTGAAATGGTTTGATAGTTTGAATCGTTTTTCCTTTCGAAATGCCTTTATCATTACCTATCCAAATTGTTCCTCTGGAATCCTTGAAGATGGAATGAACATATTCGTTTGTTAATTGAGGTGAGCGAATCGAATCAACCACTTTTTGATCTTCGAAAATCACAACTCCACTTCCCCAAGTTCCTACAAATAGTAATTTGTTGATTTCTGCCAAGCTAGCAATATTGTATGGCCCACAGTAATAAGGAATCAAACCTTCAAATCCTAACTCAAAAATAGTGTTGTCGCTTCCACCAATAAGCGTTTTTCCAGATTGCGTTTTGATAATTGAATTAAGTGCTGTAGTTTTTCCATCAACACGTTTTAATGTTGCGCAAGTCTTAAGGTGTAATTTTAATAATCCTTTTTCACCAGTTCCCACAAAAAGACAATTTTCAGCTTTATTGTAATAAAGACTTTGAAGGTATTGTGATGGTAAATAGGAATCAAGGTCATATAATTCAGTGTAATAACTAGAAAAGTAAAACAGTCCTTTTGTGGTACTCACAAAATACTCTACTTCATCCATGAAATCGATATCCGTCATTTGAAAGGAGGAAACGTCTTTACCGAAATCTATTTTTTGGATTTGATGGTTACGATCTAATTTGTATAAAGCGTTTGAACATAAAAAGAAGATTTCTTTAGAATAGGGGTTTTTCTTGATTTTTAAAACATGCTCGTCAAACAAAAGCGTTTTTTTTCCGTCTTTACTAACTTTAAAAATCGATTTGTCATTTGCAACATAAAAGTCCTTTCCGTCTTGAATGAATGTTGTCGAATTTTCTATTTTTGAATGAATAATTGGTATAAGTTGTTTCGATCCAATTTTTGACGAGTAAATAGTTCCTGTTTCATTTAAAGAAAGAAGATTTTCTTGGTCGTAAAGTACATCACGCATGGATAAGTACAGCTCAAAGTTTGGAGATATTTTATTTACTTTGCCTCCAAATTCAACGCCGTACAACGTTTTAGATTCTTCATCAAAAATCAGTTTTTCGTGCAGACTTTTCTTATAGGTATTATTTGGAATGAACTCAAAAAATTCATAACCATTAAACTCAACGATACCATTTGCAGTAGCAAGTATTAATTCGCCATTTTTTTTAGGAAGAATGTCTAAAATTTGATTTTGCGGTAAACCGTGTTTCGTTCCGAAATGAGTGATGGTAAAAGGAATGTATATGTCTTGACTTTTATCAATAAAATTACCATCCATTTGAGCAAAACATTGCAGTCCCAACATACATGTAAGTAGCAGACCCAAGTATTTTTTGCTCGTTCGAAGACTCATTTTCAATCAACAGTTCTGTGCAAAAATAATTATTCAGCTGAATAAATGATGATTAAAGCTAATATCATTGAATGGCTCGCTTATTTTAAATTTCACTCACTTATAAACAATTATAAAAATCACGCAGATTTGTAGCCTACTTTTGCGGCAACTTTAACTTTATTATTAGTCGATTTCACGGGTTGGGTGTGATTTTTTCAACCAATTTTCATGTTAAATCTACTTAAGTAGTATTACTTAAAAATGAGTTTTTAATTCAAATTCGATCAGAATAACATGATTATTTTAAGTTGATTTACATTCATTTAAGTCAAGAAATGCCATATATGAATAAATCCAAAGGTCTTTTTTAAAACGCAAAATAAATATCTATGATATATCACAAAAACAAAATTTTGGTTGTGGTCTTGCTATTTGTCACATTTGGACAAGTGTCAAAATCATTTGCACAAAACGAAAATAAATTTTCACAGAATTCCGAAGTAAGACAAGTTTATTTCGGCGAGGGTTTACCAATTGAGATTTTCAATAACATGGAAATGAATAACCTTTCAATTGGTATAAAAAACGAACAAAGTAAATCAATTGCCACAAAAACAAGTGAATCGTTAGAAGATTTTACTTTTTCAGTCCCTGGAACCTATACTATTGAATTAGCAAGTGAGCATATTGCTGATTCGGGTCATGAAGAGTGTAACCATTCAGATCATAATCGAACAGTTTTAATTGAGGTACTTCCATATTCTATACAATTTGATTTCGATAAAATGAAGTTGTCTTCTGAAATAGTTGGAGGAAAAGAAATGGCAAATGAAACCTTAACCATTCCTGTTATTGTCAAAACATATTCAGGAGGAGGTTTGAAAACTCAAGAATTAAAAGTTTCGGCAGCTGGTGTTAATACAACGTTAGAGGGCAATTCGAAGGAAGAGAACTTAACGTTAAATGAAGGTGTTAATCTGGTTACCTACCAATTAAATGGATCAGCCTCAAAAAACACGTACATTATGTTTGATTTTTACGACATGAATGGACGTGTACACAGCTTTGGATATACAACACAAATTAAATAAACGTAGAGATAATGTTTAAATCAATACACAAATTTATAGTTTCCTATAAATACATTTTAATAGTATTTTTTCTGTTTTCAAATAAATCAGTAATTGCGCAATGTGGTTTTCAGGCAACATGTTCTACTACAGATTATCTGAATTTTGGAATGGGATCGAATTCTGATGCAACATCATTGGAATATGATAATTTTATTTCAAGCTTTCACTCAACTGTAGTGCGAACCGCACAAGGTACTTATAAAGTTTGGGGGCAATCAATGGCTAATGACGGTGCAACTGCTGTTTTATCGCCTCAAGAAATAAATGTAACGAATTATCCTGCATTGACAGGAACAATTTTGAAAGCGCATTTGGGTAGTGATCAGCTGAATGTTCAAGGAATTGTTCTTACAACAACAGGATTATTTGCCTGGGGAAATGAAGGTGCTGTTATACATGCCAATATTACCTCGTCAACGACATTCCAAAAATTGAATATTAACGGACAAGCCGATGGTCTTCCAGTGGGAGTAGATCCGTTGGATGTTAAAATGATTTTTAGTACCTCAACCACACTAGCTCTCGTAACATGTAGTGGAGATGTATGGGTAATTGCACAAGACGGGGAGGTAACAGGAACGGGTGTAACAACGTTAACTGCAGCCGCGTCAGTAGTATGGTACAAAGTTCAAGCAGCAACTGCAGGAAATCCATTTCTTACAAATGTTATTTCAGTAAGAGGAAGTAAAAATACGTTATTCGCTTTGAAATCAGATGGAACACTTTGGACATGGGGTTCTGAAACTTTGTTAGGAAATAGCACTGCTCAAGCGAGTAGAACTTTTGCAACTCAAATGACCTTACCAAGCGCTAACCCAATCAAAATGATTGGGTCAACTCGTAACAATGGTTCAGGTGTTGTAAGTTATTATGTCTTAAATGCAAACGGAAACTTATATTCGTTAGGTGATAATTCACAAAAACAATTAGGTGATTGGACAACCACGAACAGAACAGCTTGGGTACAACCACGATATACATCTGCAGCAGGTCCTGTAATGAATAATATCCATTGGATTTCCCCTAATGAACATGATGCTCGTTACGGCGCAATCAACGTAATAACTTCCGATTCTACAAATTACAATTGGGGTGAGTCAAACAATGAGATGTTAGGTCGTGGAACAAATGCAAATTACGATCCTGGTATTCCAAATGGAATTTCTGCGTTGGATAAAATTTTAGCAGTGGAATCTGGTGGGCATACTTCAATGCTTGTAAAGAAATGTGAAGATTATTTTGGTTACGTTGGTCATAGAATCAATGGAAGTATGGGGAATGGTTCTGCCTTGACAGCAACTGAATCAGCCTATACGTTTGCTACTGCAGTTGTATTTATTTGTGGAGCAACAAATCTTGATGTTACCATAACAGGTGCTCCTACTTTCGGAGCTGGTGGATTATATTGTAATGGCTCATCTGTAGACTTAATTCCAAGTCCGACAGGAGGGACTCTTACTTTATTATCTGGACCAGGATCTTTGGCAGGAACAATTATGACTTTTAATGGTACTGGAAACACAACAGTTGATGTTCAATATGCCGTTACAGTTCCGGGATGTCCAATTGCTAAAACTACAACTATTAGTTTGTTAACTGAAGATTGCTTGCCAATTTCTGTTACTTTGAGTGGTACCACTTCGATAGCTGAAAACGCAGCAGGAGTTGCAACTTTAACAGCAACCTTATCTGCTGCTGCTTCTACCCCTACATTTATAACCCTGACTTATACAGGAACAGCAACAGGAGGAGATTATTCAGCATCAAGTGTGACAATCACCATCCCAGCAGGTTCATTGACAGGAACAGTAACAATTGATCCAACAGATGATTTAATTTCTGAAGGTTCAGAAACGGTAATTGCTGACATTACGTCTATTACTGGAGGAGATGGTGCAATTGAGTCAGGAACACAACAAGCAACTGTTACAATTACAGATAATGAAACAGCTCCAACAGTAACACTAACAGGAACAACGTCGATAGCCGAAAACGCAGTAGGAGTCGCAACCTTGACAGCTACTTTGTCGAATGCTGCTTCAACAACAACAGTGATAACTCTAACATATACTGGTACTGCAACAGGAGGCGATTACTCAGCGTCAAGTGTGACAATCACCATCCCAGCAGGTTCTTTAACAGGAACAGTAACAGTTGACCCAACAGATGATGCAATCTCTGAAGGATCAGAAACGGTTATTGCAGATATTACGAATGTTACAGGTGGAAATGGTGCAACTGAATCAGGAACACAACAAGCAATTGT
>JALQYQ010000002.1 GCA_023262855.1 Crocinitomicaceae bacterium | reverse complement strand
TTTCCGATAACTGAAGGATCGTTCGCATCGCCTGAAATTGGCAACAAAGCCAGGTAAGCGAGATTCGCAAGAATATAGATAACAGTTACAATTAAGGTTCCTAAAAATAGACTTCTTGGGATATTCTTTTTAGGGTCTTTGATTTCTGCAGCGATGAACGTCACATTGTTCCATGCGTCAGAAGAAAAAAGGGAATTTATAATCGTTGCACCCAAAGCACCCAATAAAGCGAATCCTGTTAACGAAGTCGTAAAATGTATATTCTTAAGATAAACACTTGTTTTAGTTGCTTCCCACATATGTTCAAAGTTCGATGCGAAGGTATTTGATTTCAAACCGAATGCTAAACCAAGAACAATCAGCGCAAACAAGGCGAATAATTTTGCTGATGTAAAAATCAACTGAATGTATTTGCCGCTTTGCACACCGCGCGAGTTAATGTAACTTAACACAACAATACTTACTATGGCCAATAATTGAGCATATGTAATCGAAAACGAATCACTGACTTCTAGCATTTTTTCTGTCAAACCGGGAAAGAACACAGCCGTGTAATTGGCAAAGGCAACTGCAACTGCAGCAATTACTCCCGTTTGAATAACAGTGAAAACAGTCCATCCATAGAGAAAAGACATCATTTTTCCGTATGCACGTTGGATGTAAACATATTGACCACCCGCATTTGGCATCATTCCAGCTAACTCACCATAACTTAACGCCGCAAACACGGTGATTAATCCAGTCATTAACCAAAGAAAAATAAGCCAACCCGCTGATCCAACGTCACGCGCCATTTGAGAGGTAACAATGAAAATACCTGAGCCAATCATTGAACCTGCCACAATACTAGTAGCATCGTAAAGACCGAGTGTTCGTTTTAGTTTGTTCTCCATATATAAAAACAAAAGTCCTGTTTCGGATGAAGCAGGACTATAGTATGTTAATTGAAATTATTCTTCGTTTGACTCTTGAATTGGTTCTTCATCGTGATGCGTAATTGCCGCATCCAAGTTGTAGTGATTCAAATTACTTTTTCTACGTCCATAAAGGAAATAGATGACAATACCAATCGCTAACCAACTTAAAGAAAGAAGCTGTGCATCCAAACTTAAGTTCCACATTAAATAAATGTTGATTGCAATTCCTAAGACAGCAATTACTGGTAAAGCTGGAACTTTAAACGTACGCGGTAAATCCGGTTGTTTAACGCGCAAAACCCAAACCGCGATACAAACCATTAAGAATGCGAACAAGGTTCCGAAACTTGTCATATCCGCCAATTTGTTGATTGGCGTAAATGCTGCAACGATTGCAATGACACCACCCAAGATGTATAAATTACGTTGTGGAGTTCCTGTTTCCTTTTTAATACGGGAAAATACCCCTGGAAGCAAACCATCTTTCGCCATTCCAAGGAAAATACGTGATTGCCCCATGATCATTACCATCAATACAGAAATTAATCCGACTGTAGCAGCAATAGTGATTAAATAACTCGCCCATGGCTGTTTCGCAATTTCAAAAGCATAAGCAACTGGTGCTTTAATTGCATCTGGGTATGCTCCTTTTGGATCAAAATCTTGGTAGTTCATCATTCCTGTTAGAACCATGGAAACCAAAATATACAGGAATGTACAAATCAACAGGGATGCTACAATTGCAAAAGGAACATCTTTTTTAGGGTTAATTGCCTCACCGGCCTGAGTAGAAACGGCATCAAAACCAACATAAGCAAAGAAAATTGCGGCAGCTCCTGAAATAACACCTTGAATTCCATATGCCTCTTTCAAACCATTTTCACTAGCAATTTTTTTAACCTCTGGAATAAACGGTGACCAGTTTGCTGTATTGATAAAGAATAAACCTGCAATGATTACAAACAATACCGCAGCTACTTTTAATAGAACAATAAAGTTGTTTGCTTTAGCTGCTCCTTTCGTTCCTCTTACTAAAATTGCAACTACCAAAAGCACAATAATTAAAGCTGGTAAATTCATTGAAAAACCTGAACCTGTGTAACTTGCTGGATCTGTCGTTAACCATTCAGGCAAGTGAATATGGAACATTTTTAACAGTTTATTGAAATATCCAGACCATGAAACGGCGACAGTCATCGATCCCATCGCATATTCGAGGACCAATCCCCAACCAATAATCCATGCTAATATTTCACCAATTGTACCATAAGCATAAGCGTATGCTGATCCTTCAACAGGAAGAATAGCCGCAAATTCAGAATAACACAATGCTGCAAAAATACATGCAATCCCTGCAATCACGAAAGAAAGCGCTAAAGCTGGACCTGCGTGATAATATGCACCGGTACCAGTTAAAACGAAAATTCCTCCTCCAATAATTGCTCCAACACCAATTGCTGTTAAACTCCATTTACCAAGAACGCGCTTTAATTCGCTTTTCTTCATATCTGCTTCAAATGCACTCATAGGCTTTTTACGCCAAACACTTCCTGCCATCTTTTCTTGTTTATTTTTTATGAACGACGAATATACTATTTTTTATTTTAACGCAAACTTTAGATTAAATCCAAGGTTTCCTCGAGCGTTTTGGGCTTGTAACCAAGCTCTTTACGTGCTTTTGAAAGGTCAAACCCAGTATGAGGTGGTCGTTTTGCTGGTTGATTCAAGGTTGCACTTGAAGACTTTTTTAATTTTTCGGTTGAGAACATAAAATGCTTTGCAACACACTCAACGATTGCGTAAATTGACATTGTTTCTGGTCCAGAAATATTGAATTTTCCTGTTTTATTCAATTTACAAATTTGAATGCATGCCCATGCTAAATCATCTGCCCAAGTTGGCGCTCTGAATTGATCATCAACAATATTCATTTCTTGACCTTTGCTTAATGCATCTTTCGCCCAACAAATAATGTTTGATCGTGAAAGGTTGTTTCCGATTCCATAAACAATGATTGTTCGAACAATTGACCAATTCGAATATTCATCCTGAATCAACCCTTTTTCTGCATTTACCTTCGATTCAGCGTAGATACTTAAAGGTCCAACTGCATCTTCCTCACTGTAATTTCCTTTCAAACCATCAAACACAAAATCAGTCGAAAGCAATTGAAAATGGGCATTTATTTGCTTAGCCGCCTCAAACAATTTCATGGAAGCAAGATAATTCACTTCATTGCATTCTTCAGGATTTAACTCGCAATAATCAACATTTGTAATCGCTGCGGTATGAATAACATGTGTTGGAGCAAATTCTTTAAACAATTCATTGATTTCATTTTCATTACAAATATCCAAAGAGGCATAACTTTCAGAAGGACAATCTTGATTTCTGTTTTCGCCTTTGGAAGTGGCTAAAAACGGGATGTTCGCCCTTAGTAACTGTTTAACTATTTTTTGTCCTAAAAGCCCGTTTGAGCCAGTAATTAATACTCTCATTGTTGATGAATTTCAAATAATTGATTGAACTTTTGAATTTGTTCGGTCGATCCTAAAACAAACAATTGCGATTTTGGCAAAACTTTCATACTCCAATCTGGATTAATAATATATTCGCCCGTTGGTGTTTTAAATCCAATAATTGTGACGCCTGTTTGACGTTTGACTTCCAATTCTCCAATCGTTTTATTTTGAAATTCTTTCGGAAGCTCATTGAACGAAATTGATTCTATGTTAACTCCATTCGTCCCCTCGGTTTTGACCATGTTCATAAATTCACTAACCGTTGGATTGGTAATCAACGAAGCCATGTGTGATCCTCCTATTGCAGCGGGCAAAATAATTTGATCTGCTCCAGCCATTTTCAACTTTGAAACTGCTTCTGCACTCGTTGCGCGAACGATAATTTCAACTTTTGGGCATTTTTCACGCGCTGCCAATACAACATATACATTATCTGCATCTTTTGGTAAACATGAAATTACTGCTCTAGCTTTTTTTATTTCTGCTTTTAGAAACACATCATCTTTGGTCGCATCACCTTTAACAAAGGTATAACCAGGTTTGTCCAAATAGTCTTTTACCAGACTATCATCTTTTTCTATTACCACAAAATCCTTTTTGTAAAAAAGTAAATCTTCGGCCACTTGTCTACCTACTCGACCAAAACCGCAAATAATGATGTGATTTTCCATTTTGTTTAGTTTTTTATTGAATTTTAATTCTCTCAAAGATTCGGCATATTCTCCTCCCATTAAATAATTTGTAAAGGACGAAATTGCATAAGCGAATGACCCAATACTTGTAATTAATAATAGAGAAGTAAACAATCTTCCTGCCGTTGACATTTCATGAACTTCACCAAAACCAACTGTAGAAATGGTGATTACTGTCATGTAAAAAGAATCAAACACATTCCACCCTTCGATCAAAACAAATCCCACAGTTCCGAAAGTGGTTATTCCGAAAAGTAAAAGAAAGATATTTAAGAACCTTCTGAACATTACAATTCCCAAATAGAAGTTTTACGTTTACGTTGCAATTTAAAGTAATGCTTATGCTCTAAGATCCATGCCATCGCTAAGTACATAATCAAAGGTGAACCCATTGTGATAAATGAGGCATAAATAAACCCTAAACGCACTTTTGAAATACTGATTCCCAACTTTCTTGCCCACCAAGCGCATACGCCAAAAGAGCGCATTTCAAAAAAGAAAAGAATTGTTTGTATTGTTCTCATTGACTTAGAAGCTTATTACCAATTGTACAAGTTAAGCATTTTTTATTTATACAAAACTCGTTAAAAATCTCCAATAAGGCTTGAGATTCGGCAGCATTCTTTGGTACAATACCGTAATTTTTCCATTTTTTGATAATTCCATTGTCTTCACGTGGCACTTTTGATAGTAGATCTATCGCTTTTTGCACCAATCCCTCATCTTCCTTTTGATTTCCATACCAAAATAAAAAAGGCGCAAAACAATTGACAATTAACTGATGTTTGAAGCTTTCGCTAAAAGGCGTGATTTGTACATCTACTCCTAAATTCGACGGTTTCAAATCAAGTAACTTCATAATGTAATCATACAATTTTGTAGCATCCAAATAAGCGAAACTTACAGAAAAGTCAAATTTTTGGACAAGCTGTGCAAACTGCAAAATTCGTTTTGATGGATGATTAGCAGGTCGAACACCTCCTTGTTTCCATGCACTTTTAAACACCTTGTTTTCAAATGTTCCTGCATTTGATAATTGAGCAGTTAAGATGAAATCATTCTCAGAGCTTGGAGCGTAAATTCCACTTGCCAAGCAAACTGCCTGCATTTGGCGCTTTTTTTCAATCTGTTTCAAAACCGTTAAAGGAATGCGTTGAGTCAACTCTTCAAAAGGAAGTTGGTTTACCTTTGCCCCCATTGCACGTGCGATTAAAAAATAAAGCACATTCTTTGGATCGTTGGAATGAATTGAAGTATACAATTGATTCGTTTTCCGTGATAACCTTCTAAGCAATGCCTTTTCTTGCATTTCTATTAAATAGATTGGAGGAAAGTCACTCAAAGATGACCCGCATAAAATTAATCGTTTGGCTTTAAGTAGTTGCTCAAAACGTTTATAATGGGAAAAATCAACAAATGGTTTTAATTCCAAAACTGGAAGAAGGGATTCACCAACTTTCACATCAGCATTGTGCTCAAAAACAACGTGTAAAATGACAGTATTATAGGACGAATCAAATTGATGTTGGTGAGCAAACCAATCCTTTGATTTAACATGTATTTCAACATTTCCAATCCAAAGGATTCCATCAATTTCAATTTTCGCATTGAAAAAATCCGGACCACTTTCAGTTGCATTGTAATCTCCTTGATAGATCAGTTTAAAACTTTTGCCATTGGTAAGCGACATGTTGTGGAGTGGCATTAATTTGTATTGCCACAAATAGTGTAAGTACTTCTCTTTCATGTTGTAAATTTTGTAGGTTACATGAAGATACAAAAAAAGCGTTGAATTTCTTCAACGCTTTTACACTATTTTCTTTGAGTTAAATCAAGGATATTTTACGAATTTTAAATAACCTGGATTCGCAGCAGGAGCCGTAGCTGGATCAAAATCCATTCGAAGTACTTTTCCTTCCGTTCTACGATTCAACTGATGTAATCTTTCATACAATGCTTTATTCGTCGCTTTGAACTGATTGATATAAGCCTCCGTTAAAACAATCGTTTCAACACCTGCCATATCCGCCGGTTGTGCATCTAAATAAACATCTCCTTTTTTGTAAATCGTTCTTGGTTCGTTTTCACCTTTACCAACTGGAACGATACGACGTGGGTCAACACCTTTTTGCTCAACCAAGTATTTGTAACATGCCTTAGCACGATTTTCAGATAGTTTTTGGTTGGCATCAGTTTTACCACGTGAATCCGTATGAGAACTCAACTCAAGAACCATTTCTGGATATTCTTGTAATAAGTTGTATACGAACATCAATGAATCTGGAGAATTGATTGTTGAATCAACCAACAATGTCCATTGGTTCAAAGGATAACGAACTTCAGGAAGTCGAATTGGTTTTTTCGGTAATAATGCCATATCAATTACGAAGCTTTGACCTTCATCCAATTCAACTGTTGTAAATTGAGCTCCTTTTTTATCCGGGTGATAACCATCTTTTGCAATAGCAATCGAGTAAGATACTTCTTCATTTACGTAACGTACACCGTCAGTCTTTTTATCCCAGAAAACTGACCCAGCTTTGTTTGTCTTTCCTTCCCATGTTGAGCCATCAGTACCTTTAACTACTACAGCCACATCTTGAATTTTAACAGACGTATTTCCTAACTCACTAACAATAACTTTTAAGTCAAATAAGTTAGGAGGCAATACATAACTATAAATATCTGGAGAGAATTTACCTTGAGGGTTTTTTCTTTCAGATGTGAAGTATCCTTTTTTATCTGTTAATTCATACAAACCGTAATCATTGTTTTCAGAATTGATTGGGAACCCAAGGTTTTGAGCATTTTCCCATTTCATTTCTTCACCAACTTTGGTTGCTTTGAACATGTCTAAACCTCCTAATCCTGGTTTACCATCTGTTGAATAATACAAACTACCATCTTTTCCAAATGTTGGGAACAATTCATTTCCAGCAGTATTTACTTCTGGCCCCATGTTTTTCGGAGCTGCCCAACCAGTTTTTTTATCAAATGTCGTATACCATAAGTCACGACCACCAAATCCACCTGGAAGATCAGAAACAAAGATTAAGAATTTACCATCATCAGAAACACAAGGATGTCCAACTGTAATAGAATCAATTCCTCCTTTTAAATCCAACTTAACTGGCTCATCCCATTTGTCAGCACCTTTCATTTCAGTCATCCAAATATCACAACCTAAGTTTTGTTTTTTCAACATTGGACAACGTGTAAAGAACATTACTTTACCACGACCATCAAATGCCACAGAACCTTCGTGTGCTTCAGTATTGATCAATCCTGAATTATCAATTAATCTTGGCTCTCCCCAATTTCCTTTCTTATCAACTTCACTTACCCAAATATCCATGTAGTTTTCACAAGCAATTTGGTCTTTTTCATTTCCTGTGCTACCTGTACGACTTGATGCAAAGAACATTTTTGTTTCCTTACGATCTTGGAACATCGGCGACATATCGAATTCTGGCTTGTTAATAGCTGTTTGATTCGTCACAACATGTTTTGTTTTATTCGCTACGAAGTTTTTACTTCCATTACAAGATTGAATACCAGTATCAGCTCTTTCGTCAGAAGGAACTAACTTTTTATATTCTTCGTAATTCTTAAGTGCTTTATCAAAATCTCCCATCATACGCAACATTTCACCGTTGTAGTACAATACTTCAGGAACTACTTCTTGATAATCAAGCAACAAAGCACGGTCATACCACTCATTTGCTTCACGGAAACGATCTGTAAAACGGTAACTTTCAGCTGTTTTGAATGCCATGTCAGCTTTCAATTTTTTAGCTTGATTTCCTTTTCTTTTCATCTTGGTATACGCTAAACCACATTTCTCTGCAGCTTCACAATATCTTCCACTATCAAAAGATGTTTGTGCTTCAAGCACAACTTTGTTTTGAGCATACGTCAACCAAGTAAGGCTGACAAAAACAAATGATAATACTAGTCTGTAGTACATAGAATTCCTTTTTCAATTAGAAATTTAAAACACGAAGAAAGCAAAAAATGCTGAATATTCAAGAAAAAATTGAATAATACAGTATTTTTTAAGTCCATCGAGGGGTAAAAATAAAGAAAGTTCTTGAAACTTTAGAAAAAAAATTCAACTTAGGTTTTATTCTTAACAAACTAAGTGCATAATTTGAATTAATTTAATTCGTTCTCAGCAGAGACATATTTCCTCCACTTTTCAAGAATTTTATTAAATCCTTCAGGCAATTCAGAATCAAAACGTAAATACTCTTTGGTTTCTGGATGCTCAAATCCAAGTGTTTTGGCGTGTAAAGCTTGACCTGGAATTAATTCAAAGCAATTTTCAATGAATTTTTTATATTTGGCTGAAGTTGTCCCTTTTACGATTGAATCACCTCCGTATTCCAAATCATTGAACAAAGGATGACCTAAATACTTCATATGTGCTCGAATCTGATGCGTTCTTCCTGTTTCCAACTTGCATTCAATCAAAGTAACTAATCCAAATTTCTCAATTACTTTGTAATGAGTAACCGCATGCTTTCCATGATCACCTTCAGGAAAAACAGTCATCATTTTTCGATTTTTCAAGGAGCGGCCAATATTTCCTGTAATTGTTCCATCTTCTTTCACGTCACCCCATACCAAAGCATGATAGCGTCTTTCCGTTGTTCGATCGTAAAATTGTTTTGCAAGATGAGTCAATGCATTTTCAGTTTTAGCTACAACCATTAATCCAGTTGTATGCTTATCTAAGCGATGAACCAATCCTGGTCGTCCAAAATAATCTGATATCCGATACGGCAAATTGTCGAAATGATAGACCAGTGCATTCACTAAAGTTCCTGTATAATTTCCGTAAGCAGGATGAACAACCATATTGGATGGCTTGTTCACAACCACTAAAGTTTCATCCTCATAATGAATTTCTAACGGAATATTTTGCGGAATAAGTTCAATCTCCCTAACCGGGTAAGGAAGTACCATTGATACTTCGTCCTTCGGTTTGACTTTATAATTCTGTTTAACCTTTTCACCATTCACCAAAATATTTCCACTTTTGGCTGCAACTTGAATTTTATTGCGTGAAGTATTCGGTAAGCGATCAATTAAGAATTTATCAATTCGAACAACTACTTGTCCTGGATCTGCTTTAAAACGGTAATGTTCAAAAAGTTCCTCCTCCTCTGCTCCTTCAACTTCTTCTACCTCTTCGTTCATTAGTTTTTGATAATTTTAAACATTCCGTCCACACCGATTACGCGAACAAAATACATACCTGCAGGTTGATCCAACAGCTGAACAGATTCAACATCTGAAGACAGTATTAATTTTCCTTGTAGGTTGTAAATCTCAAGACCTTTGAACAAGCCATTTTCAACGCGAACACTGATTTCATTTGATGTTGGATTCGGATAAATTACTGCAGAAGCAATTGAATGTTGGTGCTCTTGAACGCCAAGCTCATAATCCATTGAAGTGGAAACGATTGGACGAATCATCACAGATCCTGGAATTGCAGACTGAATCCAAGTGACTCCATTGTTTAAGCTATAAAATGTTTTTTCCGAATGGTCAATATTACGGTCCAAACCAACATTTAAACGATCCGGATCAAATTGTCTCCAACCTACATAAAAGGTAGTTCCAACAGCTACTTTCATTGTATCCATGAAGTAATACGTAATAAATTGATTGCGATTTGAACCATATTCAGGTTGTCTTGGAAAGAATACATTGTCTTCATATAGCACATTTCCAGGTTCTCCGTTATTATCATCCCAAACCGTCAAAAGGAACAATTTGTTTGAAACATCATTCACAGATGGCACAAAATGAATGTACATTCCTACCAAAGAATCTGCTTCGTAAGCATCGTATTTTACAGCTAAACGCGCCTGTGCACCTGTTGGACCATAAGCAGCCTCTGCTGTACTATCGTCATAACTGTAATAATTCGCGAAATATTGATGTCCAGTTGTTGAATCGTTTTGAGCTAAATTCGGAAATTGCGCTGCAGCAGTTGCCAAAATATCAAATCGTTGTTTATTACCCGTTTTTGTAATATCGTACTGATAACCTGCTGAAAAATCGTGATAAGACGTATAGGTCGTTTGCGGACCATAATTGATATTTCCACCTGATAAAATCGTTGCGTTCAAGGTATAATTTCCTTCAGGAACACCGTTATAACTTACTTCGACTAAGCCATTTTGATTGTTTTCTGGTAAATTACTAGCATTGTGCACAACCACTTGAACTGAATCATTCATTTTCCCAGCGGAATTGTTCACATAATGATCCCAAGGAACAGATGTGTAATCTTTCAATAAACTTCCAATCGGATAACTGAACGCAAAATCCTTAAATAAAGTGTCTTGATACCCAGAGAATTCTCTCAAGTGAACATAATCCAAATGAAAATGATCCAATGAACCAGACAAGGCACCATAATTTTTAAACCTGAATTGGAATCCTTTCTTAAAGTATTTCGGGTCTTCGATGCGAATATGACCTACTTTAAAATCCGACGTTGCAGCACCTGACATACTCCAAATGCTGAACCACTGATCTAAATCTTTCGCATAAAATTCTAAAACCAACGAATCCGATGCTTCGGGAATATCGCCAAGACCTTCTGGTTGAACCAAAAAACTAAAATAAACTGAATCACCTGCATCATAACCCGCCATATTGATTGGTTTAGATGTTAAATAATCTGCATAATTTGTAACAGTCGATTCAATGGCATACGGATAACCTGTTTCATTCAAACCGTCAAACGTCGCAACACCCAATGACCAAGGATTCACTGCATAACGATAATTGTGATATACTTTATTATCTAACCAATAAGAATTTGGGTCGTTGATTGTACTAAAAAATTGTGTAGCAGAATCCTGGAAATATTCTGGATTCGTAATCCAAATTGTATCTGAAACATCCGTACCACCAATTGTATCATAAATGTAATAAGGTGGATACAACGACGTCGTTGCATATGTCACTGGGTAACTTGCTAAACTGCATGTTTTGTACAACGTGTCGTCAAAAAGCTCGTCTATATATGTTGAAGTAGTCAAATCATAAATACGACGAAATGTTTGCTGAGCCGTAAAATATTTATCATTAGTGATTGGCAACAAAGTATTGTAATCAAGAATACGGTATTTTTTATCGAATGTCACTCCTGGATCTGAATAACTGGCATTGTAGGTTTGAAAATGATTCTTTGAAAATTCATCAAAAAATGGCAAACTCAAGGTGTCAGAATAGTATATAAATGTACTATCGAAGGTTGTTCCTGACTTTTCAATCCCTTTTTTTTGCTTAACAGCTTTATAAATATCTGGGTTACTTGTCAACGGAGCAGTCGATTCTCCTTGTCCAAATGTATAATTGATAAGCAATACAAAAATTGCAGCAAACAGATGTTTCATCGAATGAATTTTTACTAATTATGGGTTCTCACCGCCTCCAGAAAAATCCTTGGTTGCATACACTGTAATCGTTGTACCTGCTGGAATTAATATTCCTTCAATGTACTCAGGCGATTGAGATTCAATGCGCGCTGCAAGGGAATCTTCGTATGTCAAACAAGCATCACAAACTGGTAAATAGCCAAATGAACCCAATTGTGACAAACGGTCTCTTGCTTCAAATATTGTCAAACCGTATAAATTTGGTATTTCAACTGGTTCTCCTGCATCGTTCTGCCCTACAATTAATGTAATCGTCGCTCCAATCGGAATTCTTGTACCTTCCTTGATTGGTTTTCCGCGGTACAATTGCTCTAAAACGGCACCATTCGCTTCGTTCGTTGGTTTGTATTGAATTCTAATTTTCAATCCTCTATTTTCCAAAATGCTTTCTGCAAAACGTTGAGATTTATCAACCAAACTTGGCATTTCGATTAAACGAGTTTTTTTAGAAACTCTAAAACGAATCACACGACCTTCTTTCACATGTACCATTGAAAACATTGTTGGCGCCGGATCTTGATGCAAGATTGTTCCTTCCGCTTTTGATGGATCATAAATTGAATCGAGAATTTCATATTGCAAATCAAGTTCTTCTATTTCTGCTTTTACGGTGCTTGCATTTCGACCAACAAAATTTGGCACTTTAATTTGCTGACCGTGATTTGTGTAGGAGTCCAAGTAAAAAATCGTGATGCTCACAATGATAAAATACGTCAACACGACAAATCCTAAGTGTTTTAGGAAATGCTTACTCCAAATAAAAGATTTTAATTTTCTTAAAAATTCCATAGTTCGAACTGAATGTGACAAATATAGGAATTAAGCATGAAGAATAATCATAGAAAACTGCTTCAATTTTAACAACTAGAAATTCGGTGATAATGCGTGTGATTTATAGAAGTCATCGATGTATTTAAATGCTTCATCAGCTGTATCAACAATCGCAAATAAATCCATGTCTTTTGCAGAAATATTTTGTTCCATATCTAGCATCGATACTTTAATCCAATCAATCAATCCTTGCCAATATTCTTTACCAATCAACACAACAGGACGATAATTGATTTTCTTTGTTTGAATCAAGGTTAAGGCCTCAAACAATTCATCCATTGTTCCAAATCCACCTGGAAGAATGACAAATCCTTGCGAATATTTTACGAAAATTACTTTTCGCACAAAGAAGTAGTCGAATTCCAGGTTGTGTTCTGCGTCAATGTATGGATTGTGATTTTGCTCGAATGGCAAATCAATGTTTAATCCAACTGATTTTCCGCCACCTTGTTGTGCACCTTTGTTTCCTGCTTCCATTGCTCCTGGTCCGCCTCCGGTAATTACACCATAGCCAGCTTCAGCCAATTTCTCTCCAATTTCAACACCGATTTGATAGTATTTGTTGTCCGGTTTTGTACGCGCCGAACCAAAAATTGAAATACATGGACCAATCTTCGCCATTCGTTCGTATCCTTCAACAAATTCGGACATGATTTTAAAAATTGCCCAACTATCATTAATCTTAATGTCGTTCCAGTCTTTTCTGATCTTGTTCATAATTATAAGTTTAAAGGCGAAAAGTGAAGTGCCGTTTAATCAACTACAATTGATTGGTGCTGTTGGTTGTATTCGCAGAATTTAAAAGTACGGTATATAGACTACAACGAATCTGTTCAACTTTTATTTTTTCAACAAGACAATTCTAATAATTCACTGAAATCTACTACATTCGAACTCTATGCGCGAAAAGTTGATTTTCTTATTCTTCATTTTGTTTCATTCAAGCATGAATGCGCAAGAGAACTTATTTACCAAAAGTGATTCCCTCAATACAAAACGAATCGTAATTACAAGTGCTTCTATCGGAACAGTTTGGGCCGGAAGTATCATTGGTTTGCAGCAAATTTGGTATTCCAATGTAACAAAATCTGATTTTCACACCTTCAATGATTCGAAAAATTGGATGCAAATGGACAAAGCAGGACATGTTTATACGGCGAATAAAATCAGTCAATTATCGGGCGATTTGTATAAATGGTCGGGAATGAAACAGAAAAAAGCAGCTATTTTGGGAAGTTGCATTGGTTTAGGATATCAAACTTCACTGGAAATATTAGATGCTTACTCTGTCGATTGGGGATTTTCATGGGCTGACATGACTGCAAACACAGCTGGAAGTTTGATTTATCTTGGTCAAGAATTGGCGTGGAAGGAACAGCGTTTTCAGTTGAAGTTTTCCTATCATCCGACTGAATTTGCTGCGCTTCGTCCAGAGGTTTTAGGCGCAAATTTTCAAGAACGCTTATTAAAAGATTACAACGGTCAAACATATTGGCTGAGTTTTAACCCTTTTCTTTTTACCAAAAATTCAAAGGTTCCAAATTGGATTTGCTTATCGATTGGCTATAGTGCGAATGCCAAATTGGTCGGTGATTCGGACGTTTTTACTTCAGGTACAACAATCTACAAAGCAAAACGTGAATACCTGCTATCTTTTGATGTTGATTTTAGTCGTTTGCCGATTAAAAAACCATGGTTGAAAGCTCTTGTGAAGCAATTCAATTACATAAAAGTTCCTTTTCCAGCTCTAATTTTAAGTGATGGAAAAGTTAGAGCATCTGGAATTTATTTTTAGTTTTTGACCAATTCAATCTTAAATTCAAAGTCAACAACGTTACCTTCTTTTGAATCCGGTTTCATTCCAAACTGTGTGCGATCAATTGATGATTTACCTACTAAAATTGGTTGCGATGTTGTTTCATTATTTCCAACATATTTTAGCTGAACTTTGACCTCTTTTGAAACGCCTAACATTGTGAATTTTCCAATCAACTCATACGCATCATCATTCGTAATTAGTTTTTTCGATACAAACGTCATTGTAGGAAATTTTTCTACATCAAAATATTCCTTTGCCATTAGTGATTCGTCGCGCATCGAATTAAATGTCGACAATTGATTCACAGGAAGATTTATTTCGAAGAAAGAATTTTCAATCGATGCACCAATTTCAACTTTTCCTGAAAAAGCTTTAAACGCGCCTTTTGTAACACCGCCTTTTGGTCCAAGTTGGAAATTTAGTTGAACAGATTTTTCATCCAATTTGTACTTTCCTTTAATGGTGGAAATATCCAATCCTTTCATTTCAAATGGACTTTCCGGTTTTTCTTCTTCTGTTGAAGTTGATTTACCCGTATTTACTTCAATTTTCGTTGCCGCTTGCTCTTCTTTGTTGATGGTTTTTGGACCAACGATTAAACCAACTGAGACAGTTAATGCAAACAATGCCGATGATAAAGGTAATTCATGCATTGTTAAACGAATCAAGGCCGAACCAACCAATACTCCAATGAATGCATCCATTCCACCGAAATCTGCTTTTTGTGTCGCCAACCAAATGATTCCACCAATTAAAAACAAACTCAATACTAACGAAATCAGCGTTAAAACAACTTTTTGCGTTTGATAAACAGCATGTACAAAATAAACTGAAAAAGCTCCGATCAATACTCCTTCAATTGTTTTTCCCAAAGTCAATTCAACTGTTTCAGTTGGGACATATTGAATAAAAAAGTGAATAAGAGTTAGGCTCAACAATGACATCAGCGCATTCTCATCCTTTGTTTTTTGAAAGAAGAATTGGGCTGAAAATCCAATTGTAATTAAAAACAATCCAAATCCAGAAGCGAAAAACATTCCTATAAATACCAAAAGCCCAATCAATAGAATGACAACAGATTTTTCAATGCCGTTTGGATCATTCAATGAGAACCATTTTCCAATTAATGTTGCTTTCAATTGCGCCAAGGGTAAAATCAGTGCACCAAAAACAGGTAATAGTAGAATCGGTAATTGTCCAAAAGAAAAGTCATATTCTGCATAGGTCATTGTTGTATTTCCAACAAACAACAAAGCAAATGCACTGACAAGAGGAACAATAAAACTCCATTTCTGCGATTTCAAGGATTCGATTCGTGACAAACCAAAATTAAGAGCAACAAACGAAATCACTATCATAGCAATTTGATTGGTCGATTCAATTGGTGAAAGATGTTTGACCATTAATAAAGTCGAACCGATTACTAGCAAAAACGTAATTATATCCTGCAGTTTTTGTTGTTTTCTGAGAACAATTGCAATTGAGGCAAATCCAATTAATAAAAATGATAAAGCGTTTACAGAATCCATCTTGTCTAATTTTTTTTCAAAGATACACGATTTTATTTACCATGGTATATTTATTTTAGAATTTTACTTTTTTTCAAGCGATAAATTCTAAAATTAAAGTGTTTTATTAAGAAGATTCAGTTCTCCTAATTTATGAAAATATGGATTACTAAGGTGTTCTTCTAACAGCATCAAATGTTGAATTCGGTGACAATCTGTTGCAGCAAAATCAACCAAGCCTTCATCGATTAATAGTTCTGCTTGTTTTTTGACACTTTGACCATAATGCCCAGTAAGCGAATTCAAATTTAATTGTATTGCGACTCCTTTTTCTTTGAAATAAACTGCTTTATCTACAGAACCATGATAATATGGATAGCGTTCGAAATGCGCCAAAATAGGTTTGTAACCAGCGGTTTGCATTTCGAAAAATAACTGATCTTCAAATTCTGGTTTGGAATGAAAGGAAAATTCCACTAATACATATTCCTGAAAAGAAAGCACTGATCTGTTTCGAATCTTTTCAACGAGCGTTTCATCGAAGTAATATTCAGCTGCTGCTTCGATTTCAATGGATAAACCAAGTGATTTAGCAGTTTCTTGTACCTTAGTT
This sequence comes from Crocinitomicaceae bacterium, assembly GCA_023262855.1. GTDB lineage: Bacteria > Bacteroidota > Bacteroidia > Flavobacteriales_D > Crocinitomicaceae > M0103. Next base: position 9,566 of record JALQYQ010000002.1, on the reverse strand, counting down.
AATCCACCATGTATTGATTCTGGACCATTGGGATAGACCTCGTTCATGATATGAGGCGTCGTAATCACTTTTTTGTAGCCAAGACTCTCAAATTTGGCCAACATCGCAATGGTTTCATCCATTGTTCTTGCACCATCATCAATTCCTGGAATCAAATGGCTGTGCATATCGTTTCCAATGATAGATAAATCGAATGGTTCTAGAATTTGTTTTTTGCCTGAAAAAAGCGATGAGAAAATTCCCATAATTAACGATCCTGATACATTTGAAGGTAATAATCCTGGTATGAACCTGAGGTCACTTTTTGCACCCAATCTTCATTATTCAAATACCAATCAACTGTTTTGTCCAAACCTTCTTCGAAGGTGATTGAAGGTGTCCAACCCAATTCAGTTTCCAATTTTGTTGCATCAATTGCATAACGCAAATCATGTCCTTTGCGATCTGTAACGTATGTAATTAATTCTTCCGATTCACCTTCAGATCGACCTAATTTTTGATCCATCATTTTACAAAGGAAACGAACCAATTCAATATTTGTCCATTCATTTAAACCACCAACGTTGTAGGATTCACCAATTCTTCCTTTATGAAAAATCGTATCAATTGCTCGCGCGTGATCTTCAACCCACAACCAATCCCGAATATTTTCACCCTTTCCATAAACCGGAAGTGGCTTTTTATTAACGATGTTATGAATCATCAAGGGAATTAATTTCTCTGGAAAATGGTGGCTGCCATAATTATTCGAACAATTCGACATTTTAATTGGTAAACCGTAAGTATGATAAAACGCAGAAACGAAATGATCTGAAGATGCTTTTGAAGCCGAGTAAGGACTTCTTGGATCATAAGGTGTTGTTTCCATGAACAAGCCTTCTTCACCTAAACTTCCATACACCTCATCGGTAGAAACATGGTGAAAAACATGTTCTCCTTCTTTCCATGCATCTTTTGCAGCTTGCAATAAATTTACAGTTCCAACAACATTTGTCATCACAAAATCCATTGGTCCTTCGATTGAACGATCAACATGCGATTCTGCCGCCAAGTGAATAACATCAGAAATTTGGAATTTTTCAAAAACAGAACGAACATCAGTCACTGATACAATGTCTCCTTTAACGAAAACATAATTTCCAGCTTGTTCTACATCTTTTAAATTCTCTAAATTACCAGCATACGTCAATTTATCGAAATTCACGATTTGACAATCTGGGTATTTATTGACAAATAAACGTACCACATGAGAACCAATAAAACCTGCTCCTCCAGTAACTAAAATTCGTTTTTTAAATTCCATAATTTGAAATTACAATGACCAATATTCTAAGTCATTAATTTGACCTTTGAAAATACCTTTCACGTCAACAAATAAACCTTTTCCATCTTTTAACAGATCTTTAAAGTTTGATTCGTTCATGTTTTTGTATTCTTTATGATTTACCGCTACAATGATTGCATCGTAATCCGAAGATGGTTTTTCAATTAAACCAATTCCATATTCATGCACCATTTCTTCTGATGAAGCATGTGGATCTATTAAATCAACATGAACTGAAAAAGAAACCAACTCATTTACAACATCAATCACTTTAGAATTTCTGATATCGCTCACATCTTCTTTAAACGTCGCTCCCATCACAAGAACTTTCGCGTCTTGAATGTGTTTTCCTTGTGCAATAATTCGTTTTACAGCTTGTTTCGCGATGTATCCACCCATTGAATCATTTACATAACGTCCGCTTGTAATCACTTTTGAATGATAACCAGCCTGTTGCGCTTTGTGTGTCAAATAATATGGATCAACACCAATACAATGTCCACCAACCAAACCTGGAGAAAACTTTAGGAAATTCCATTTTGTCCCAGCTGCTTCAAGCACATCAAATGTATTGATCTTTAATTTATTGAAAATAATAGACAACTCGTTCATCAATGCAATGTTCAAATCGCGCTGTGTATTTTCGATGATTTTTGCTGCTTCCGCTACTTTAATTGTTGTAGCACGATGTACACCAGCTCCAACAACTAATTCGTATGTTTTTGCAATTTGATCTAAGGATTCATCACAACATCCAGAAACAACTTTGACTACATTTTGTAAAGTATGTTCTTTGTCTCCTGGATTGATGCGTTCTGGAGAATAACCAACTTTGAAATCGTCCATAAATTTCAATCCAGATTCTGCTTCCAAAACAGGAATACAATCCTCTTCTGTACAACCCGGATAAACAGTCGATTCAAATACAACGTAATCTCCTTTTTTCAATACTTTTCCAACAGTACCACTTGCACCTAACAAGGGCTTCAAGTTTGGTAAATTCGCATCGTCAATCGGAGTTGGCACAGCAACGATAAAAAACTGAACATCTTTTAAATCATTGATATCTGCTGAAAAGGTAATATCACAACCATCAAAAGCACTTGCATCAAGTTCGTTACTTGGGTCGATTTTGTTTTTCATTAAATCAACACGTTCAGGATTAATGTCAAAACCTACCACTTTAATTTTTCGTGCAAATTCTAAGGCAATTGGTAAACCAACATATCCTAAACCAATAACTGCAAGTTTTGCTTCTTTCGCAAGAAGTCTATTGTAAATTGAATTGCTCATTGCGTACTTTATAAATTCGTTCAATAATTTCAACCACTTTTAGTCCTTCAAGCGCATTTGTAGTTGCGGAAGTTCTTCCTTTAAGTGTGTCGATCACATTTTTGATAACGTAGTTGTGGTTTGCAGCAGAACCTTTATAGGCTCCGTAATCATTTCCAGGATTTGTCGGTGCTAATATAGGCATTTCATAATCAGCGATGTTACAAACTTCAACTTCATTCATATATTGCCCACCAATTTTAACACTTCCTTTTTCACCAATAATTGTGATTGAGCTTTCTAAATTTTGGTTCGCAACCGCTGTAGAATAGTTAATACATCCCATTCCACCGTTGATAAAATCGAAACTTACAAAACCAGAATCTTCAAAATCAGTTGAATCTTTGTGCGTAAAATCAGCAAATTTTCCTTGAATATTATCAATATCTCCAAACAACCAATACATGATATCGATGAAATGCGAAAATTGCGTAAACAAAGTTCCTCCATCCAAATCTTCAGTTCCTTTCCATCCACCTTTTTTGTAATAACGGTCATCTCGGTTCCAATAACAATTCAATTGAACCATGAAAATCTTGCCCAATTTACCAGTTTCTACAACCGACTTAATCCATTCAGATGGCGGAGAATACCTGTTTTGCATCACACAAAACACTTGACGTGAAACTTGCAGGGATTTAAAAATCATCTTTTCACATGCATCTTTTGTCAAACCCATTGGTTTCTCACATACAACATGTTTTTTTGCTTCAAGCGCAGCTAAACTTTGTGTTGCATGAAATCCGTTAGGTGTACAAACATTAACAACATCAAATTCTAATCCTGATGCTAATAAATCTTCAATTGTATTGAAAAAAGGAACATTGAAGTCAACCGCATCACATTCTTCTGCTGAACGAACGTCAACCATTGCTACCAATTCTCCCTCTGATTCTCTTCGAATCATTTCTGCATGTCGTTTGCCAATATGACCAGCACCGACAACTGCAAATTTCACTTTTTGATCTTCTGTGACCATCTTTTTTTGTATTGTAAGTAATGTAGATTACTTAATTCTAGTTACTTTATTATTCTCTAATTTATATTCTTGAGCGCTTTCTGGGCAAATTGCCAACCCATTCGCATCAAATTCCAAGCGATGGCCATATTCACTCATCCATCCAATTTGACGTGCTGGATTTCCAACAACTAATGCAAACGCTGGAATTGTTTTTGTGACAACTGCTCCGGCTCCAATAAATGCATATTCACCAATATCATGTCCACAAACAATTGTTGCATTTGCGCCAATACTTGCACCTTTTTTTACAACCGTTTTTGAATACTGATCTCTACGATTTACACCACTTCTTGGATTTGTGACATTCGTAAACACCATTGAAGGGCCAAGAAAAACATCATCCTCACATTCAACTCCCGTATAAAGCGAAACGTTATTTTGGATTTTTACATTATTCCCCAACTTAACTTCCGGTGAAACCACAACATTTTGTCCAATATTGCAGCGTTCTCCAATTGTACAATTCGGCATAACATGCGAGAAGTGCCAAATTTTCGTTCCTTCTCCAATAACACAGCCTTCATCAATAACAGCTGTTTCGTGTGCAAAATAACTCATTAGCGAATAATGTATTTGTCGAAATCTTTATGGTCTGTTTGATTCAATTCTTCCTCAGTCAGACTTTTAAAATATTCATACGTAATTTTTAATCCTTCCGCACGATCAACTTTTGGCTCCCAATTCAATAATTGACGCGCTTTTGTAATATCGGGTTGACGTTGTTTTGGATCATCAACAGGTAAATCTTTGTAAATCACTTTTTGATCTGTCCCTGTTAATTTGATAATTTCCTCTGCAAAGTCTTTGATTGAAATCTCAGATGGATTCCCTATGTTCACTGGGAAAGCGTAATCACTGTGCAACAAACGAACAATTCCTTCTACTAAGTCATCGACATAACAGAACGAACGTGTTTGTGAACCATCACCAAAAATAGTTAAGTCTTCTCCTCTTAATGCCTGACCAATAAACGCAGGTAAAACACGTCCATCATTCAAACGCATTTTTGGTCCATACGTATTGAAAATACGAACAATACGAGTTTCAATCCCATGGAAATTATGGTATGCCATTGTAATCGCTTCTTGGAAACGTTTTGCTTCGTCGTAAACGCCACGTGGTCCAACTGGATTTACATTCCCCCAATAATCTTCCGTTTGCGGATGAACTGTAGGATCTCCATAAACTTCCGAAGTTGAAGCAATCAACACTCTCGCTCCTTTTGCTTTTGCCAATCCTAAACAATTATGAATTCCCAATGAACCAACTTTCAAAGTTTGGATTGGAATTTTCAAATAATCAATTGGACTTGCTGGTGAAGCAAAATGAAGTATATAATCTAAGTTTCCAGCGACATGAATAAACTTAGAAACATCGTGGTTATAAAACTCAAAATTCTCTAATTTGAACAAGTGTTCGATGTTTTTCAATCTCCCTGTGATCAAATTATCCATTCCAATTACATGGTAACCATCTTTGATAAATCGATCACATAAATGTGAACCAAGAAATCCTGCTGCACCGGTAATTAATATTCTTTTGCGTTCGCTCATCTGTCGTTATTTATCAATTGCTGTTCGTCCAATTGAACTGTAATAAAATCCTTTTTCATTCATTTCCTGAACTTCGAATAAATTTCGTCCATCGAAAATCACTTTGTCTTTCAATAAACTTCCAATTCGATCAAAATCCGGGTTTCTAAAAATTCCCCACTCCGTACAAATCAACAAAGCATCGGCATTTTCTAATGTTGCGTACTCGTTTTCAGCGTAGGTAATTTTATCACCGATTAATCCTTGAACATTTTTCATCGCTTCAGGATCGTAGGCACTAATTGTTGCGCCAGCGTTTACCAAAGCATCAATCATGTACAAAGCAGGTGCTTCGCGAATATCATCTGTATCAGGCTTGAATGCTAATCCCCACAATGCAATTTTCTTTCCTTTCAAATCACCTCGGAAGAAGTTCAACATTTTAGGGAATAGAACTGTTTTTTGCTCTTCGTTCACATTCATTACTGCTTTAAGAATTTCAAATGAAAAACCGTTTTCATTTCCAGAATTCACCAAAGCTTGAACATCTTTCGGGAAACATGATCCACCGTATCCGATTCCTGGGAATAGGAAACGCTTTCCAATACGATCATCCGATCCAATTCCAATGCGCACTTTGTCGACATCTGCGCCAACCAACTCACAGAAATTAGCAATTTCATTCATGAATGTTATCTTCGTAGCTAAGAATGAATTAGCAGCATATTTTGTTAATTCTGCCGACTTTTCGTCCATGAAGATTATTGGATTTCCCTGACGAACAAACGGTTTATACAACTGTTCCATTATTTTTTCAACTCGCTCGGATGACGTTCCAATCACCACGCGATCTGGCTTCATGAAATCATCAACCGCAAATCCTTCACGTAAAAATTCAGGATTTGAAACAACATCAAAATCAACAGTTGCATTCTTTGCAATTGCCGCGTGAACTTTTTCTGCTGTACCAACAGGAACAGTACTTTTATCAACAATTACTTTATAATCTGTAAGAATTTTGCCTAAATCATCAGCAACTCCCAAGATGTATCTTAAATCGGCAGAACCATCTTCACCTGGAGGTGTTGGCAATGCTAAAAAGATAATTTCAGCATCTTTGATTCCTTCCTCCAAATTTGTCGTAAATGAAAGACGATTTGCCTTAATATTTCGTTCAAACAAGACATCTAAATGTGGCTCATAAATTGGAATTTCGCCATTACGCATGCGTTCAACCTTCTTTGCATCAATATCAACACAAACAACTTGATTCCCTGTTTCTGCAAAACAAGTCCCGGTTACTAAGCCAACATATCCTGTTCCTACAACTGCTATTTTCTTCATACTCACAATTCGTAATTTCGAATTTGTAATTTCTTTTTAATTTTTCTCAATGTACTCCTTTACAGCAGCGCAAATATGATCCAATTGATCTTGTTCCATTTCTGTGTGAATTGGCAAGGAAATAACGCGTTCTGTTAACCAATCAGTTATAGGTAAAACCGTATTTTCACTTCCAAATGCTGAGAACATTTTTTGTTTATGCGCCGGAACTGGATAATATATCATCGAAGGAACATCTTTCGTGGCAAGAAAAGCATTCAATTCATCACGATCGATTCCTTCCAAAGTCATTGTATATTGGTGAAACACGTGTTTCGATTCTTTACCACGAACTGGTGTTTTAATTTGCGGAAACTGCGCAAAGAAATTGTCATAATGATCTGCTACTTTTCTTCTAGCGTCAATGTATGCATCCAATTCAGGTAATTTTATTCTCAAAACTGCTGCTTGAATTGAATCCAATCGCGAGTTACATCCAACTACATCATGATAATAACGCTTGCTTTGACCATGATTCGCAATCATACGCATTTGTGCTGCCAATTCATCATTGTTCGTACAAATAGCTCCACCATCTCCGTAACAACCTAAGTTTTTTGACGGGAAAAATGATGTACATCCAATATCGCCGATTGTTCCTGTTTTTGAAACAGAACCGTTTGAATGGTAATAATCGCTCCCAATTGCTTGAGCGTTATCTTCAACAACAAATAATTTGTGTTTGCTAGCAATTTCCATAATTGCATCCATATTCGCTGCTTGTCCATACAAATGTACTGGAACAATAGCTTTCGTTTTTGAGGTGATTACTGCTTCAATTTGTGATGGATCAATACAAAATGTGGCTTTATCAACTTCAACAAAAACAGGTTTCAAACCAAGCAAAGCCATAACTTCGGTCGTTGCAATGTAGGTAAATGAAGGTGTGATCACCTCATCTCCTGGTTTTAAACCCAATGCCATCAAGGCAATTTGCAAAGCATCAGTACCATTCGCACAAGGAATTACATGCTTCACATTCAAATAGTTTTCTAATTCAGCTTGAAAATTGGTAACCTCCGGCCCATTGATAAATTGCGCGTTTTCAATCACATTTAAAATTGCTGAATCTATCGCTGGTTTAATCTTTTGATATTGCGACATTAAGTCGACCATTTGTATTTTTTTCATCCAATGATGGTATTAACGAATATAAGGCGATAAAGATAAATAAATCGATTGAGATGCATCTGAAAACGCTGTTTTTTTTCACTAATTTCAACTTGATTTAATTGAGATTTTATACGATTTGAACAAAAAGAGTGTTTTGAACAATAAATGATTCATACATTTCACATTTTTTAGGAGCGAATCATTGAAAATGACATTACTTTTGAGCACATGAAAAATTGCAAGCTACTTTTCTTTTTTATTTTCACATCGACGGCACTATTTAGTCAACGAAATGTGAAAGATTCAGTGATTGGAACGCCATTAATCGGTGTTCATTATGGAGGAAATTGGACCCAAGGTGATTTGGCTGATCGTTATGGCTATTTGAATCATGTTGGAATTATGGCTGGCTACAAAACGAACAAAAACTGGTATTGGGCTTTCGATGGAAACTTCATGTTTGGCAACCAAATCCGAATGACTGGGATTTTTGATCATTTGGTCGATTCTTATGGGAATATTACAGATATCAACGGTGATATCGCGAAAGTTTTAGTGTACGCGAGAGGATTCAATGCGAATGTTTCAATCGGAAAAGTATTTCCTGTTTTAAGTCCAAATAAGAATTCAGGAATTATGGTAAATATTGGAGCTGGATATTTGCTTCACAAAATGAAAATTGAAACACAAGACCAGGTAATTCCTCAACTTGAATTGAATTACAGACGTGGTTATGATCGTTTGACTGTTGGACCAAATCTGCATCAATTTGTTGGTTACACGTTTTTGTCAAATGGCGGTTTTTATAATTTCTATGGTGGTTTTTACGCGCAGGAAGGATTCACAAAAAACCAACGTACCATTTTTTATGACCAACCCAACACACCAGTTCCAACAAATACGCGCTTAGATATTCAAATTGGATTTAGAGTTGGTTGGTACATTCCATTCTACAAAAGAATGCCTAAAGATTATTACATCGACTGATGCATTTTTTGTACAATACAGGAATTCATTTGTACGAACTAGTCATTCGTACTGCGGCGCTTTTCAATCCAAAAGCAAAAAGCTGGGTTGAAGGTCGAAAAAACTATTTTCAACAATTACCAGTTGTTCCGAGTGACCGAAAAGTAATTTGGTTTCATTGCGCTTCTTTAGGTGAATTTGACATGGCTTTGCCAGTGATGAACTTAATGAAAGAGAAACATCCATCTATTTTTCTACTTGTCACATTTTTTTCTCCTTCTGGAATGGAACATTATCACAAACGCAAACACCAAGTAGATTTAGCCGTTTATTTACCAAGCGATAAGCCATCCAATGCACAAAAATTCATTGCTCATTTTCAACCTGACAAAGTTTTCTTTGTGAAGTATGAATTTTGGTCAAACTACATTTTCGAAGCAAAAAAACAGAATGTGCAAGTCTTTTCGTTGTGCTCGATTTTCAGAGAAGATCATCGTTTCTTCAAATGGTACGGCGGATTTTTCAGAAGAACATTGCACGAAGTTGATTTCTTTTATACCCAAAATGAAACATCCACTTTACTTTTAGCGGACATTGGAATCACTAATTTCATGACAGCGGGTGATACGCGATTTGATCGCGTTATCGAAAACAAACAAGCACTTGAACAAAATCCACGAATTGAAACATTTTTGAATGGAGAAAAAGCCATTATCATTGGTAGTTCCTGGCCAGAAGACGAAGCAATTGTCATCCCATTCATTCTTCAAAATCCGAACAAGAAATTCATCATTGCACCTCACAACATTGATGAAACACATGTCAATTCAATTGAAGCTAAATTGCCGCATTTAACAGAACGATTTACAGAAAACAACGTTGGTAAAAATGTACT
>JALQYQ010000060.1 GCA_023262855.1 Crocinitomicaceae bacterium | reverse complement strand
GGAAATCAAATTCTTTGAAATCACGTTTAACTTTTGCTTGGCTGTCTAATAAATCTTCTTCTCTCATGCTGTTTTTGTTTGAGTACGAAATAACGAAAAAGGCGCTTAATTTCCTAAGCGCCTTTTGTATTCAATTATTGTTGTTTTGCAATTTTCCGTTTATTGTTCCAAATTAAAAATCCTGTAATTGGTAAACTCGCACAAATTAAACTTGCGAAGAAAACAATCAAGCGTCCTACAAAACCAAAGGATCTACCTGTGTGAATGTTTTCATTGGAAATGCGCAGTTTCATACCTATTGAAAAAGAATCAAATGGTTTATCTTTTATGATTTCTCCAGTATATTGGTCATAAAAAACGTTGTCTTGACGCTTAAAAAATCCAGCATCGTATCGATGCATTGTGCGAATTGAACCCTTTTCATCCTCAGGTAAAAACAGTATTAATTCGCTACTTTCTGGATACAATTCAATCGAACTTGAATAAATCGCAGACAAACTCAAGTCAGTTGAATCCTTTTTACCATTTGAACTAACTTCCATTCGTTTTTCTTTTGTTGAATTCGTCAATGCAAACATTCCTTTTTCGGCCCATTCAAATGACCAAATTAATGCTGTAAGAACTGTAAACAAAATCATCCAACTCGCATAAAATCCAAGAACGCTGTGCAAATCATAATTCTTTTTTACCCAATGAGAATGGCGTTTTATGATTAATTTCTCTTTTCGATTGCGCTTGCTTGTTGGCCACCACATAATGATTCCACTAATCAGCATAAAAAAGAAAACCAAAGCAGAAATCCCAGTAACCCATTCGCCAACATCGTCAAGCATCAAATTGCGGTGCAAACGAAGCACTTTTCCGTAAAAATCTTTTCCTCGATTCAACGTTCCAAGAACCTTTCCCGTATAGGGATCAACAAAGACTGAAAGTCGATCTTGAAATTGAACTTCAACACTCGCCGTTTCAACTTTTAAAATTCGAATTGATTTTATACCCTCGTTTGGATGAGCCTCTATCGCTTTGGACTTTAATTCATCCAATGAAAAGCGGTTGTTTCCTTTTTCAACTTCAAATAAATTTGAATAGGAATAAGCTCTTAATTCTTCTTCGAATGCAACGATACAACCTGTGATTGCGACTGTAAAAATGACCAAACCTGAAATTAATCCTAGGTATAAGTGTAATTTGTGAAGTAACTTTTTCATTGTTTTTCAAATCGAATTATAATTTCAAGGTCAATGTTGTCATAAACATGCGTGGAGCGATTGGATTCACACTGTTATCGTCATGCACATTGTAACTTAAGGCATTAAAGATATTGTTTACTTTGAAACGAACCGTAACATTTCCTTTGGAATAACCAATACTTGCATCTAACGTTGTATATTCAGGCAATGGAATTGGACGATACGTGTCATTTGGAACATTTAATCGCGTTAAACGACCAGCAAAACGTTTCCCAAAATACATTCCAGTTGTACCAAAACTAAGTCCTTTGAATTTACCTTTTTGAAACTCATAGTTAACTGATGTATTGAAGGTATTTCTCGGTTGATACAATAATTTTGAACCAACCGCATAAATTGTACTTTTTGTGTATTCTGTTTCATTGAATGAGTATCCCGAAAGTATTGACATTCCACAAATTGGTTTGAAAACAGCATCAACTTCTATACCTTGGCTTGTTATCTCTCCTGCTAATTCTTTAATGTTTGAATTCGTATTTCCACCATCTAAAACCATTTGTGCAACATTACTATTCTTAATCTGATAAGCGGTAACATTCAACGAAATTTTCCCTTTGTAGAAATCATTTTTCACCCCCACTTCATATTGGTCAATGATTGATGCTTCTAAGGCTTTTCCTTCCACATCAACACCTGTGTTTGGCGTAAATGAATTGCTATAACTTGTGAAAATTGACATTGTTTTTATCGGTTGGTAAACAACTCCAACTCTTGGAGAAAAAGCATGGTCATACAAAGTTGAATAACTTGTCTCATCAGTTGAATAAGTATATACATTACTTCCAGATTCCAAATAAGAAAAACGAATTCCAGCAAGCACTTTTATTTTTTGAGTAATACAAATTAAATCTTGAATGTAAATCCCAGTTCTTGTTCTAGGTGTTTTTGTATCCGTTTTCTTTGTCAAACTAGGTATATCATTGCGTTGCGTTTCAGTAGATATGTTAAACACATTTACAGTATCATAGTTCGTAATTCCATTAAAAGCAGTTGTTGAAGTATAATATTGATCTATTTCAGCACCAAACAATAAAACATGATTGACCTTTCCAGTCGAAAATTTTCCGGTTAAGTCCAATTGGGTTAAAAAATACTCTTCATCAATTTGTGTGCGTTGTACACCACGAACCCACGATCCATCTTCTTGAATGAATTTACTCGAACTATTTGGGCGAACATTGGAGAAAAGATCATTTGTGAATTGCTGAAACGAGCTTACATTTCGAATTTGCCAATTTTTGGATAATTGGTGTGTAATTGTGGATGTCAAACTCGCTTGATTGGTTTGAATTCTAGACCAAGCAGTTCCCAAAAACGTTGATCGAGGAATATCAATTAATTGATAATTAATGGCTCCAACACCAAAATCAGCAGTTCGATTATCTGACAAATAATCTCCTTCTAGTAAAATCTCAGTTTTCTTTCCTACTAAAAACAAAAGTGAAGGATTGATATAGAATCTTTCAGCCTTAACAACATCTCTAAAGCTTTTTGAATTCTGATAGCTTGTATTTAAACGATAAGCAATGGTATTTTTCTTATTAACACTTCCATATACATCCAAACTCGGTTTGTAAAAATCATAGCTTGAAACTCGCATAGTTACTTCTCCACCTTTTTCGAATTTAGGTTTTTTTGTTACCAAATTCAGAACACCACCTGCTGCAACATTACCATATAGAATCGCTGTTCCTCCTTTCAAAACTTCCATTTTTTCCAAACCGCTGACTTCAGGCATAATTGCATTATTGAATCGAACACCATTTTTAAATGTGTTGCTACTTCCAAAAGCAAATCCTCGACCTGCAATTTCCTCTTGATAACCACCTGTTGCCCCCATGATGTAAACACCATTCGTATTTTTTAATACATCAGATAATTGTTCAGATTGCTGCTGCTCGATAATGATACGATCAACAACTGCGATTGCTTGAGGTAAATCAAAAGGTTTAATTGGAATTTTTCCAATCTCAACTTGTCGTTCATTCATTGTTTTGGAGGCTACTATTTTCACTTCTGATAAAGAATGTTCCAATTTAGCGAGTGGAATCGTGACATAGTTCACCTCCTTATCTAAAACTAGTTGGTATTTTATAATTTGATAACCATCCTTTTCTACCATAATTAATGCATTCGCCTGTTTTTCAATGTTCCATGAGAATTCTCCTTTCCTATCCGTAAAAATCACAATCGAATCAATGCTTACCCGTGCATTTTCAATTGGTACTTGTTGCATATCAGTTATTTTTCCAAGAACACGTGTAGATTGTGCGTAAAGGGAAGTATGTATTAATAAAAATGTAAAACTTAAAACAAACAACTTCATGACCTATTATTTAGAATGATTTCAATTAACACTGCAAAGTAATCGCTCTTTCAAAGAATTGACAATACCACATTTAGGGTATTTAGAATAATTCTAAATAAATACCACAAAAATGGTATTCTATACTATTTGTTGAATATTTCACAAAAAAAATAAGACAAATCAAATTGAATCAAAATATAATTCCTAGGTTTGTACATTGAGTTTTATAACTTGATTCTTTTTTGAAACCACCCGCAGATTTTCATGTTTGTAGATTTATTGTTGCATTAAACATTAAATAACTTTATTTTTAGTTGTGCAAATAAATGTAAAAGAGTATTTTAATTGCATTTTACATTTTAAGGTAGCTACTATTAATTATGAAAAAACAACCACCTATGAAGTCGAGTGCGATTCAATTTATTACGATTTTTGACTCAATACCGGTGCCGGGATTGGTAGTGGATTATGCGCATGAGCATAAAATAATTCAGTACGCAAATAGAGCCTTTCTGGAAAATGCTGAAGTTGATCTAGCATCTATTGAATCTCAAAAAGTCCATGACTTATTGAATCACTTGTATTTAATCGATGACAAAGGAGAGCACATTCTTCTCGACACTGTTTTAAATCAAGTCTTTACGGAAAAAAAAGAACTAAACTTGTTCATACTTCGCACCAATGAACATAACGGAATCTGCCGTTTAGAAGATAATTTTAACCGTGTTCGTTTCAGCAACTTGACAATGGATGACAAGGACAATAGCATGTGTATTTCCTTATTTTTTCATAAAGGTGGTGTAGTTCCTTTTCAAGAGTTCTCCAAATCGTCAATTTCTGAAACTATTTCATGTACGGTAAATCTCACAGGACATATCATTTCAGTTGACAATTTAAATCCAGAAAATTGGGGCTATACAGTTGAAGATTTGGTTGGAACTATTCTTGTCAATCTTCTTCCGAATGAAAGTCGCATTTATTCTTGGGAACTCTTTGTTGAAATGCTCAAGAAAATGCATTCGGTATCAACAGACCGAACGATGTATTTAAAGGACCGAACCATTATTCCAGTTAATTTTACTGCTGTTTGGGATGAGGAAAAACAAATAATACATGGAGTTGTAAAAGATTTACGTAAAAAAGCCGAAACAGAGTTCGAATTGGTGATGAACGAACATCGACTGAAGAGCTTGTTGAAAGAAGGTGTGGATTTAATAGCAATCGTGAATCAAGAGGGTGAAATTGAATATTTAAGTCCTAATTTCGATAAATATTTAAAATCAGACATTTCAGAATTTATTAAACATAATGTTTTCGACTTCATTTATCCAGATGATCGAGACAATCTTATTTTAGAATTCAAACAGGCAATATCATTACAACGTATTCGATCAACACCCTATAGAATTGAGGATAAAAACGGTCAAATTCGATGGTTCGAATCAGTTTGCACTAATCTATTGAATGATCCTTCTATCAATGGAGTAGTTATTAATACACGAGATATTACCGAATCCTATTATTCAAATCGTTTAGAAAAATTAGAACGAGATATATTTGAAAAATCCGCACTTACTGGCACTGATTTTCATGCAGTTGCTACAAACTACTTAAAAGATATTGAAGCTTTGCATGAAGGAATGTTATGTTCTTTACTTTGGGTTAAGAACAATAAAATTCACAATCTTGCCTCTCCCAATTTACCTTCTGATTATGTAAACTTGATTGAAGGCTTAGAGATTGGCGATAATAGAGGTTCATGTGGAACAGCTGCCTACACGAAACAGCAAGTTATTGTAACAGATATTGAAACAGATATACGTTGGGCAGATTTTAAGGCCTTGGTTCAACCTTTTGGTTTCAAAGCTTGTTGGTCAATGCCTATCATCGATTCAAGAAATGAGGTAATTGCAACTTTTGCAATGTATTACAAAGAGATTAAATCGCCCTCTCCTCATGAACATTTAGTAATTAATCGAAGTGCTCAAATTTTACGAATCATTCTCGAAAATTATCGCCAAGTTGAAGAGATTAAAAATGCCAATGAACGATTTCAGTATGCAACAAATGCGGCATTAAGTGTTATTTGGGACTGGGATGTTGAAAGCGATAAAATGTTTTGGTCGAATAGTATGATGGATTATTTCGGCTATAATCCAGATGATATTTCCGAAAATTCTAATATCTGGGAAAAATATATTCACCCTGATGATTTTGAGGAAGTAATACTCAGTATTCGCCAATCATTGAATTCTGAGGAGGAATTTTGGGAGAAAAATTACCGTTTTTTAAAATCTTCTGGTGAGTATGCTTTTGTAATTGACCGATGCTTTATTGTTCGAGATAAACAGGGAAATCCGAAACGAATGGTTGGTTCTTTAACGGACATTACCAATGAACATAGACTACAAGGACTTTTAGAGAACGCTTCGCGATTAGCTAATATGGGAACCTGGGAAGTTGATCTTGTCAATTCTAAAGTCTATTATTCAAAAATAACCCGTGAAATTTACGAAATGGACGATGATTTTATTCCAACAGTGGAAAACGGGGTTAAATTTTACAAAGAAGGATATAGCCGTGATGCAATTATTAATGCAATGAGCGATGCTGTAATGAAAGGGCTTTCGTGGGATATCGAGTTGGAAATTATTACGGCCAAAGGAAACAACCGTTGGGTAAGAGCAATGGGCGAACCAGAATTCGTAGATGGCAATTGCACCAAATTATACGGTAATTTTCAGGACATTAATGAACGTAAATTGGCAGAGTTACAATTGCAAGAGTTGAACGAAACATTAGAACTTAGAGCACAACAATTGGCTGTATCTAATGAGGAATTGCAGCAATTTGCCTACGTTTCGTCACATGACTTACAAGAACCATTGCGAATGGTTACTAGTTTCTTGACACTTTTAGAAAAGAAGTATGCAAGTCAATTAGACGAAAAAGCAACGCAATACATTCATTTTGCTGTTGATGGCGCTCAACGTATGCGCCATGTAATTCTTGATTTATTAGAATACTCAAGGGTTGGAAGTAACGAAGAAGCTCTTAAAAAGGTTGATTTAAAAATGTTGGTTGAGGAAATTTTAATTCTGCACAGAAAACAAATTCAAGACATTGATGTAACATTTAATATTGACCCACTTCCAACAATATTGTCATACGACACACCTATTCGACAAGTGTTTCAAAATTTAATTTCAAATGCTTTAAAATATCATTCAACAGCAGAAAAACCCATTGTAACAATTAAATCAATTGAAAAAGATACATGTTATGAGTTTTCTGTAGAAGATAATGGGATTGGAATTGACGGACAATTCAAAGACAAAATATTCCAAATTTTCCAACGCCTACATACAAAAGATAAGTACTCAGGAACTGGAGTTGGACTTGCTATCTGCAAAAAGGTAATGGATAACCTTGGGGGTGAAATTTGGTTGGATACGGATTATAAAAACGGAGCTAAATTTTGCTTTAAAATACCAAAAAACAAAAAGTAAAAAATGAAATCATTTTGGCGCAAATACTCAACAATACTTTTTCTTTCCTATGGGAAGCAAGATGGTTTTCAAACCGATTTGGACCGAAAAAAAGACAATATTTTCAAATATGTTCTTTCGATTTTATTACCGTTGAGTACAGTTGCCTTCGTTCCGGGAATTATTTATTCCTTCCACGTTAATTTACCGTTTTTAGGTTTTGCTGATATTTTTGCATTGGTAGTACTTGTTATTTTAACATTACCAATTAAAATGCCCTTGTTTATTCGCAAGGTAGTTTTTCTGTGGATTGCCTATTTCATTGCAATTGCAGCTATCTGGCATGTAGGTCTACTAGGGCCTGGATTAATCCTATTGCTTGCTGCTTGTCTATTTGGGGTTGTCTTTTTTCCAAACGAACATGCGATTTATTTTGCGCATTTAAATCTTGTTATTCTAATACTATTCGCAATTCTCCTCTATTTTAATGTTTTCAATTGGCGAAACTTTATTATTCGTGAACATATTCTAGAAGAATGGGGAGCAGTATGTGGAAATCTAATATTGATGAGTTATTTATTTGCATTTCTAATTCCGTATGTCTTTAAAAAATTACAAAATACCATCGACGAGCAAAATCGCCTAAAAGATAAATTGGAAACCAAACAATTGGAATTGGAAAAAGCACTGCTTAATCTTGAACGAAAAAATCAAGAATTGGAACAATTTGCCTATGTTGCATCACATGACCTTCAAGAACCGCTGCGAATGGTTTCAAGTTTCATGGAGAAGATAGATCAAAAATATGCTGATGTTTTGGATGAAAAAGGAAAAACGTATTTGCACTTCGCGGTAGACGGATCAAAGCGAATGCGTAAAATGATTATTGATTTATTGGAATATTCACGTTTTCAACGTTCAATTCAAGAGGCAGAATGGATAAATCTAAATGAAATATTGAAAGTTGAGGTTGAGACATTTCAAGAAGAAATTGAATCAATCAACGCAACGCTCATTTTGGATCAAATGCCTTCTATTTTGGCTCCAAAATCAGCAATTATTCGTTTATTTCAAAATTTAATTAGTAATTCCATTAAATATAGAAAACCAGACGTGCCTTTATTGATTGAAATTACGTGTGTTGAAAAAGAAATTGAATACATCTTTTCTGTAAAAGACAATGGAATTGGAATTGACGAAAAATATCAAAGCAAAGTATTCACCATTTTTCAACGTTTACACCGAGAAGATCAAATTTCTGGTTCAGGTTTGGGACTTGCTATTTGTAAAAAAGTTGTTACTGATTTAGGAGGAAATATTTGGTTTGAATCGAATTCCGTAGATGGAACCAATTTTTTGTTTAATTTACCAAAGTAAAACACGATCACTTAACTATGAAAAACGTTCACATTCTGCTTGTAGAAGATAATGAAGGAGATATTCTATTGACTGTTGAAGCGTTGGAAGAAGGCAGAATTGCCAATGTTATAGAGGTTGCTAGAGATGGCCAAGAAGCTATCGATAAGTTAGAAATTGACTTAAAAAACAACCGACTTCCGGATTTAATTCTTTTGGATATTAATTTACCAAAGATGAATGGTCACGAAGTACTTGAACGCCTAAAAGACACGGAAGGATTAAAACATATTCCAGTTATTATTTTGAGTACGTCTTCTTCTGAAATGGACATTTTAAAATCCTACAAAAATCACGCGAATTGTTTTATAACAAAACCAGTTGAAATAGACGAATTTGTGAAAGCAATTGAATCTATTGAAGATTTTTGGTTTTCAATCGTTAAGTTACCGAATCAATAAATAGAAACCACTATGTCATTGGATCATCAAAAATACACGATTCTTGTCGTAGAAGATAACCCTGGCGATTTATTACTCATCAGCGATTATCTTGAAGAGAGCATTTTCGAACCTGAAATAAAAAATGCACAAACCTATCATGAGGCGTGTGAATATTTAGAAAACGAAAATGAACATTTTGATGTTGTCCTACTCGACTTGTCGTTACCAGAAATTAGTGGTGAAGAATTGATAAATGGAATCATTTCGAAAACAAAAAATATTCCTGTTATTGTTTTGACTGGTTATGCCGATGTTCAATTTGGTATCAAATCATTATCACTTGGAGTTTCTGACTATTTATTGAAAGATGATATTGGTTCACAATCGCTTTACAAATCGATTGTTTATAACATTGAGCGTAAGAAAATTGCAACTGCTTTAATTCAATCAGAAGAGCGCTACAGTTCATTATTCCACTTATCACCTCAACCCATGTGGGTAATTGATCCTAACAATTACCAATATATTCAAGCGAATAAAGCAGCACAAGATAAATATGGCTTTACTGAAGAAGAATTTTTAAAAATGACCGTTTTTGATATTCGTTTTTCAGATGATAAACTGCGAACAATCAATGCAATTGAAAATGCAAAAACAGGTAATTACAAACCTTTTGCAGGTAAATTCAAGCATGTAAAAAAGAACAAAGAGGTCATTGATGTTGAAATTTACAATAGTTTAATCACGCTCGGCGAAAAACAATATTTACTTGTCATTGGAATTGATATCACTGAAAAGTTAGAGTTTGAAAATAAAATGACACGTGCCATTATTCAAGCTCAAGAAGATGAACGCTACGAAATTGGTGCTGAATTACATGATAATGTTTGTCAATTATTAACGACGAGTCAGCTTGGTCTATACATGCTTGAAGGGAAATTAGATGAAGCTTCTAAAAAATGGTATGATCAATCACTTGAATTAATCATTCGTTCTCTTAAGGAAATTAGAAATTTATCCCACCGATTAGCTCCAGCGTTTTTTGATGATACTAAAATTGTAGATTCATTTGCAGCTTTAATTAGTACCTTTAATATTAACGATGCGTATCAATTGAACGTGCATATTGACGAAGATTTGAATAATGTCAAAATTGGCGTCGATTTGCATTTGAATTTATTTAGAATTCTTCAAGAACAATTACGCAACATTCAGAAATATGCGGAAGCGACACAAATTAACATTGATGTGAAGCATTTCGATAATCATATCATGATGAGTATTGCAGACAATGGAAAAGGATTCGACAAAAATCAATCATTTGAAGGAATTGGATTTGCAAACATGAAACGCAGAATGGACTTGTTCAATGGTTTCCTAGAGATTAATTCAACTCCAGGTAATGGTTGTCACATTTTTATTAAAGTGCCACTTCATGATTCCTCAAAAATTGACCTTATAAACAAGGACAACGAGTTCAATTTAAATGATATCATCAATTAAATCAGTAATTTAGACTTGATTTAAATTGCGATCGATTTGGTGCATCTTCTAATTAATTTCCTATATTAGATTATGCCATTTAATCGTTTAAATCATTCCATACTAGGTGAAATACGTCCTAGATTCTATTTGAAGACTCAACTTGATCCAGATGAGGCTGCGGAACACATTGCGAAATGTATGGAACGAGAAAAAACAGTTACTGGAGTAAGAACAAATCGGTTAATTTTCTTAAAAACGCCTTCTTGGCTGCAGCATTATTGGTCACCTGAAATGACTGTTCGTATCGAAAAAGGAGAATTTTCTGATTTTACAACTGTGTGTTGTTTACTTGGTCCTCGCCAATCAGTTTGGGCAATGTTTGCTTTAATCTATGCCGCAATTCTATTAATTACAACCTTTGGCGGCATGTTTGGATTAGTTCAATATTCCACATCCGGTTCTAGTCCATGGATTTGGCTACTTCCAATTGGTTTAATTGCATTTTCAAGTGTCTTTATTACCTCAAAATTGGGGCAGAAAAAAGGACGTGATCAGAGTCTATACCTCGTAAGCTTTCTCTATCACACCTTAGCTGAAAAGGGAGAAGTTGAGCGTATTGAACGTAGATAACTATTTTCGAACAACTTCAAAGCGAATTGTTTGACGAACTCCAAATTCATCAACAACCGATAATTCATGTTTTCCTTTTGAAGGATTTACTGAAATTTGATGTATTTCAGATGTTATACCAATGAAATTTTTATCCAAGTGCCAATATACGTGCGCATTAGGATTTCTGTGACTCACTTCAAAAATTGTCTTCCCTAATGTTTCATCTAATTGAATTGGAATATACAAGCGACTATCTGGTCTAGGATAAACTATTGTAAATGATTTATCTTTCACTCCAGCTAAACAATCAGATCGATATGGCGGTAAAACAACATAGTTTGGGTGATTAATCTTATAATATTTTTCCATCAAAGCGGGAAGTACAAACCAATTTTTGTGTTGCATGTTAAATACACTTTCGCAATCGGAATCAACACGAAAACTTCCACTTTTATCCAAATGAATTTGCTGATGAAATGGGCATATTTTTACTAATTTACTTTTCTTGGGAATGAGCTCTCCCCTCACCTTTTCACAATATCGACCAGCTTTGTAACCACTCAAACTACACACTTCAACTGCTTTCAATTCTTTGATTGGCTGACGAAACCATTTTCCTGAATTTGGTAATTGACGAAAAACATCAAACATCAAAGGCGCAGCCGCATTGACTCCCGTTAATCCTGGCCGACCTTCACCATCCGCATTTCCGATCCAAACTGCAACAACGTAATCTGGTGTCACACCAATTGACCACGCATCTCTAAATCCAAAACTTGTCCCTGTTTTCCATGCAATTTTACGCGAAGAAGCAAAAAGTTTCCAATTGTTATCTTCATCAGGGCGATTCACCTCCGTCAAAGCTTCAAACGTACTATAAATTGCCGCTTTACTCCAATTCGAACATATCGGTTCAGAAACGATTGGATGCGTTTTTGTCAACCAAACTCCTTTCGTTCGACCACATTCTAGTTGCTGAGCCATTTTGCAGTAAACTGCAGATAAATCTGTTAATTTAGTTTCAGCACCTCCCAAAATCAACGACAAACCATAATGTTTAGCCGGTTTACTCAAGGTTGAAAGACCAAGCTTTTTCAATTCCTTATGAAAACGACTTACACCATATTCTTTCAACATATGAACCATTGGTACATTCAAACTCCGCGACAAGGCCTTGTTAACTGGAATTGCACCTTCAAAATGTCCTGAAAAATTTTTAGGAGAAAAGGATCCAAATTGAGTTGGAACATCCGTAACCAACATAGAAGGCGTAATGTTCCCCTCTTCCAAAGCTGCACAGTATAAAAATGGTTTTAAAATACTTCCAGAACTGCGCGGAGCATCGGCACAATCAACATACGAAGAAAATTCTTCATCTTGAACATCTGTATTTCCGACGTATGCAATAACTTCTCCTGTTTTGATATCAGTCACAATTACAGCTCCGTTAAATACTTTATTATCCTTTAAAACCAACGAATGGATTTCCAGCGAACGTTGAACACTTCGTTGATTGGAAGCAACGAGCGAACTCTGTATTGTTTGACCTTTTCTTCCAGACAAAATCATTTTCTCCAATAAATGTGGAGCAAGTTGTGGTAACGGAAGTGGTTTTAAAGGAAGTGGCTCAGTGATTGCTAACTGATATGCATCATCTGTGATTAATCCTTGATCATGTAAACGGGTTAATAATCGATTTCTTTTCGCAAATAACTTCTCTTGATTTTTACCTGGATAAATTAATCCTGGAGCATTTGGAAGTACCGCCAAAGTGGCTGTTTCCGCCCAACTTAATTGATAGGATGCTCTTCCAAAATAACGCCATGCTGCAGCGTCAAGACCAACTACATTATTTCCAAATGGAGCATTCGAAGCATACATGTTCAAAATTTCGTCTTTCGAATACGACCATTCAATGCGTGTTGCTAGAATCATCTCGTATATTTTTTGTCCATACGTTCGAGGTGGATTTTTTTTCATCATTCGTACGACTTGCATAGTAATCGTACTTCCTCCACTGACCCGTTTTCCATTCTGCAAATTTTGCAAAAGCGCACGTCCAATACCTTTCCCACTAACACCAATATGCCAATAAAAATTGCGATCCTCAAACTCAATGATACATTGTTTAAATTTCTCTGGCACACTATCACTTGGAGCAAATCGCCATTGACCATCATCGGCGATTCTTGCCCCCAACAATTCTCCGTTTCTATCCAAAAGAACCGTAGAAGTTGGATCATTGAAAAGCTGCGCAGGTAGAACCAAAATGTACCAACTCAAAAACAGTACAGCGAATGATACAGTGTACAAACGCCTTTTAGATTTTTGTTTGGCTTTGTAATTCTTCATCAATATATCTACAGTCTTCTTTTGCATCATCAATTGTTATGAATCGAATGTAAATCATTCAATTGTCTCTACTTGTGTCAAATTATTATTCGCATGTATTTTAATAAAAAGTGTTTTCTATCTTTGATTAAGCATAAATTGATTTGACACAAAAATTTCTCATAAGCTTTTTCTTTCTGCTTCTTTCAACTTTAACGGTTAAAGGACAATTGTACAATTTCCATAATTATTCAGTAGAACATGGAATTGCGCAATCACAAGTATATGCTTTGCATCAAGATCATCGTGGTTTTATTTGGTTCGGAACTCGTGGCGGTGGATTAACTCGATATGACGGTATCAAATTTAAAACGTTCACAGAGAAAGATGGCTTAAGCAATAACTATGTTTACGGCATTATTGAAGACACTAAAAACAACTTATGGATTGCAACAAATAATGGACTTTCCTACTACAATGGAATCAGTTTCAAAAATTTCTTTCCATCGTCAACTTATTCGATTCAGATTTATAAAATTGCACTTGATCAAAAAAACAATATTTGGTTGGCAACTTCAAAGGGCTTGATGCTATTTAATGGAAAATCATTCGAGAACATTTCAAAAAAATTACATCTTCCTGAGGACAACGTTAATACCGTTTTTGTAGATGAAACTGGAACCATTTATTTTGGCGATAGCAAAGGATTATACAGTTTAAGTTCTAACACTAAACAATTGACATCTTTCGCGTCACAACATCGCTACATGCAGAATGCAATTACTTCAATAAAGAAGGATAAACGCGGAAATTTATGGATTGGAACTTATGGCGATGGTGCTTATTGTTTCGATGGAAAAAAGTTCTTTCGTATTGACTATCATCATGAATTGTACAATCAAACGATACTCGATATTTTCATTGATTCAAAAGAAACGATTTGGTTTGCAACACTTTCGAATGGAGTAATTGCCTATCAACCTTCAAGCGCAAGTTTTATTAATTTAAGCGAACGTGAGGGATTGAGTAACAATCATGTACGCGCAATTAGCCAAGATAATTCTGGAAGTTATTGGTTTGGAACATCTGGTGGTGGCGTGTGTAATTATCTTGGAAAACAGTTTACAACGTATGATAAATCATCTGGACTAGGAGGAAGTTTTATTTACAGTATTTATCGCGATAGCCAAAAACGATTATGGATAGGTAATTCTCAAAAAGGTTTAAGTTTTTATGCGAATGGAATCTTCAAAAACTATCATTCAGGAAACGGCTTTGAAGATGTAAAAGTCAAAGCGTTGATTGAAGGAAATGATGGAATTCTTTACATCGGAACAGAAGGAAAAGGATTGTTCAGTCTGAAAGATTCTACGTTTAAAGCAATACCATCCTTAACCAAAACTTACATTAAAGGATTAGCCAAAGACCAAAAGTATATTTGGGTTGCAACAGCTGGAAATGGACTAATCAGAATTGAATCAACTAATGGAGATTTGCATTTTACATATTTCACTGTTGCAAATGGAATGCTTAGTAATCGCCTTACATCCGTATTTGTTGATCCAATGGGTGCAATTTGGTACGGAACGGAAAACAATGGAATCGGTTGCATTACCCAAAATGGTAAACATGTACGGAAATTGACCACAAAAAATGGTTTAAGTTCAAATGCCATTCGCAGTATTATAGCCGACAAAAAAGGATTCCTTTGGATTGGTACTGCAGGTTCTGGAGTAAATGCAGTTTCACTTAAAAACAAGCAATTTAAACCACTCATTTTCAATTACAAAAACGGGTTAACTTCAACCAATATTTACCTTTTAACTTTTGATTATCATGGAAATTTAATTGTTGGAACTGAAAGAGGATTGGATTATGTTTATTTAACCAAGCAAAATGCTATTCGAAAAATAAAACACTACAACAAGGGCGATGGTTTTACGGGAGTTGAAACCTGTCAAAATGCTGTATTTAATGACCGAGATGGAACAATTTGGTTTGGAACAATCAATGGTCTAATCAAGTTTAACCCAGCGAGTCGTATGAAAAATACGGCTCCCCCAATTATACAAATAACAGATATTAAACTCTTTTATCTACCGCTTTCAAAAACTCCATTTAAAGCATTTTTAAAGGATTGGAATGTCGTACATGAAATGGATTTACCGTATGATCAAAACCACATTACATTTGATTTCTTTGCTGTTAATTTAAGTAACCCAGAATCAGTTCGTTACAAGTGGAAACTTGAAGGATTTGATGATTATTGGTCTCCAGCTTCGACAGATCAAAGTATTTTGTATTCCAACTTAAATCCAGGTACTTATCGTTTCTTGGTTAAAGCTTCAAACGAAGATGGAGTTTGGTCCAATGAACCTGCGATGATTTCGTTTACAATTGCAACACCAATTTGGTATCGATGGTGGTTTATTCTGTTAGAAGTTGTTGGAATCGTTGCATTGGTATTCGTTGCAATTCGTTGGCGATTTAACCGATTAAAAGTTAAAACGGAAGAGGAGAAAAAGAAATTACAACTGGAAAAAGACGTTGTTGAACTCGAACAAAAAGCCTTGCGCTTACAAATGAATCCGCATTTTATTTTCAACGCCTTGAATTCAATTCAATCGCAAATTGGAACTGGAAACGATAAAGAAGCACGCTATTATTTAGCGAAATTTTCGCGATTGATGCGTCAGATTTTGGATAATTCACGCAACACAACAATTACCTTAGAAGAAGAAATCAACACACTTGAAAATTACTTGCTGATTGAAAAATTCTGTAATGGCGATCGTTTTGATTATTCAATTAAACTTTCAGAAAATCTGGAAAAAGACTTTATTCGGATTCCTCCAATGATTGTGCAACCCTTCGTTGAAAATGCCATTAAACATGGAATGCGTAACGCCGATGGAACTGCAATACGTGGTAAAATAGAATTGCATTTTGAAGACAAGAAACAGTATATCCTTTGCACAATCATTGACAATGGAATTGGGAGAGAAAAAGCTGCTGAATTGAATAAATTGTCGAAAGAAACGTATCATCGATCTACTGCATTGAATGTGACGCAAGAACGACTTGAACTTATGTCGGATGAAGAACAATCAAAAGCCATTGAAATCATTGATTTATATGAAAATAATTTGCCGTGTGGCACAAAAGTAATTTTACGAATTCCAACAATATGATCAAAGCAATCATCATCGACGATATTGAGCAAGCGCGGACAACTTTGCGTCAAGACCTAGTAGATTATGCTCCCTATGTAGAACTCATTGGTGAAGCGTCAGGTGTTGTTGAAGGCGCCAAACTGTTGAAAAACATTCAACCGGACATTGTATTTCTAGACATTCAAATGCAAGATGGAAGTGGTTTTGATTTGTTAGACTTATTGCCAACCATTCCGTTTAAAATTATTTTCATAACCGCATCTGATGCGCATGCGATTAAAGCTTTTCGTTATGCTGCCATCGATTATTTGTTAAAGCCAGTTGATCCAGATGAATTAGTTAGTTCCTTGGAAAAATACCGCAAGCAACAAATCAATGAAAATGATAAATACAAGCTGTTAAATGATTCCTTAAAAAACCATTCAAAACCTACTGAACGATTGGCATTGCATTCACAAGATAAAATTCACATTGTCAATATTTCAGACATTATTCGCTGTGAAAGCAGTGTAAACTATACCGAGTTTTACTTTGCTGATCGTAAGAAAATGGTGGTTTCAAAAACCTTGAAAGAATACGAAGATTTATTGACCGATTTGAATTTCTACCGCGTACATCAATCGCATTTAGTGAATACAAAATATATCCGTGAATTCGTAAAAACAGAAGGTGGACACCTCATCATGACAGATGGAAGCATGGTTCCTGTTTCAACACGAAAACGACCAGATGTTGTAAAAATGCTGGATGAACTGTAAATAGTGATTAGAAACTAGTGACTAGTGATTAGAAAACAACAAAAGAGCCCATTGCTGAGCTCTTTTTTGGTTTAGTCGTCGATCGACGTTTGTGTCGCGATAGGTAGGTCGCTTCACTTTATTTTACAACTTCCACCCATTTCCCAGGCTGCAAAGCTGAAATACTATTATCGTACATTGCTTCGGTATAAATTCCTGGCAAGAAATATTTACCAACAAACGAAGCATTCAAGCGCACACGAATTGTTTTTTCTTGTGCTGGTGCTAAATCGTAATAACTTAACACACAATCATCTCTGAAATCTTGGTAGCGCGCATTTGTTTCATAATTCATTTCATCCATGCGCGAATTATGAATTTCCCAACCTGATGGAAAGAATTGTGTTAAGGCAAGTTCTTTTAAGTACTTCGATTTATTCAAATTCTTAATCGTTACCTCAGCCGTAAACTCTGTTCCTTGTTGCATTTTCAATGGATTTATTAAACTTCCTTTCAAATCAAAATAGCGTACAGATAATTTTAATCCGTTTGCTTTTGCTTTTTGATTCTTTTCTGGTAAAATTCCATAAGACGTAATAGTAACAAACAATTTTCCTGTTCCTAAATTCTTTATAGTCCAGTTCGTTTTTGCTGACAATTCATTTTCATAAAACGCGAGCTTACTAATTGATTTCAAACTACTCACCGATTTTGCAGTTGAACCAGCCAACGAATAATTAAACTGAAGTTTAGTAGAACTGTTTTTATTACCAGTATAAGCACACATGGCTACTAATCCATAAGCCGTTTCTTGAGTACTCATCCAATCTTCCGAACGCAAACTTTCTGCAACTTCTTTCGCCAACTGATCTGTTTTCTTCTTGTCTTTCAAATAACTCAAGGCTTCCAACACCATTGCTTTATCCCTGAAATCAGAACCAAACGTCCCAGACAATTCTTGGTAGCTCGCAAACTTCATAGTTTGAGATGAAACAATCTTCTTCGCAATTTCTGCTTGCCCTACTAACTGATAGGCTGCCGCAAGTCGGTAACGAGCAACCAAGGACAATTCTGAGTGCTCACGTAAACGATTCATCGCTCCAAGCGCAGGTGTTTTGTTCAAAGCCAAAACAAACAAACGATACGATTGAATCATTTCTCCTGTTTCTGGACGAGAATTGTATCCTTCAGCAACCCAATTTTGTGCTTTCGTTTTTTGGTACTCAGCCCAATTGCTTAGCATGTATTCTGGAACTTTGTAACCTTGTGCTTGTGCTTCGATTAAAAAATGTCCGACATAATTCGTCGCCCATTCATTCTCTGTTGCTTCACCTGGCCAGTAAGAAAATCCACCCGTGCTAATTTGGAAACCTTGCAAACGACTGATTGCAGCATCAACATTGGTTGAAATCTGTTTTTGCTGTTGCTCATTTAATTCCATTACACCATTAACATACAATTGAGGGAATGCCGCAGAAGTTGTCTGTTCAACGCATCCATGCGGATATTGAATCAAATAGTTCAAACGTTTCTCTAATCCAATTGCCGGGGAATTCGATACTTCTATCACCACTTTATTTGTACCTGCAATCCCAATCTTTTTCAATACAGCATTTAAGGATTTTCCATTTTCAACCACAAAACTGCTCACTTCCTTGATGGATGGATTAGCAGGTCGAATATCCAATTCCGTTTCATCCTTCCCTACTTCACCATTTCCTTTTGCAAGAATCTTAATTTTTCCAATTCCAGCTTTGCGTTTAACACGCACTCTAAAATAAACCAACTGATCGCCAATTTCAGAAAAAGTAGTTGTTCTACTCGTTCCATCTAAGACTTCAAAAAAGTCATTTGCTTCGATTGTTGTGGTGACATTTTTCACGTGTTTCTCCATAGCGAATAGCGTTACAGGAACATTCAATTCTTCGCCTGGAGCAAGCACGCGTGGTAAGCTCGTTAATACCATCAACGGTTTTCTTACAAAAACATTTTTCTCAGCATTTCCAAAAGCAGCATCATTATCGTGAGCAACAATCATTACGCGCACTGAACCAATGTAATTAGGAATATCAATCTTGTGCGAACGCGTTTGTCCAGCTTCTAATACAAAAGGTCCGAGGTGATGAATCATTGGTTTAAAACGGTTTGCTTTTGGTCCAGAACCTGGCTCCACAAATCCATCTCCTCCAATTCCAATTAAGTTATCTAATCGTCCAGAGTATGCACCAATCACGTCATCAAACATGTCCCACGTTTTAACGCCTAATGCTTCTCTTGCATAAAAAGTTCCGTGCGGCTGTGGCGTTGAAAAGCGCGTTAGATCAAGCAAACCATTATCGACCACATCAATTGTGTATACCATTCTTTTGCCATTTTGCTCTTTCACTTGAATCGAAGAAGTGCTTTCTGGTTTAAACACATCCGCAGATAAAATGATTGGATTCAAATGCGTTGCTGGATTGTCCACTGTAATTGGGATAACACCATACATACGAATTGGCAAATCATTCTTGGTGTGAATATGCGGTTGAATCATTGTAACATGCACATAACAAGCTGGAGACATTGCAGCTGTTGTTTCAAATTGAAAATTCGTTTCCCCTTTTTGTGTTTTCACCCAATATGTTTGAACAATTCGTTGACCGTTTTCGATACTCACCAATGCTCTTCCTGATTCTGGAGATGGAAAACTCAACTTCACTTGTTCGCCACGCACATATTCTTTCTTATCGCTTGAGAAACTTAACATTTTTGCTTGTTCATTTTCAGTTCGATTTCCACGATTCCAATACGACCAATCGAAATTGAGCACCTTTCCCGTTTGGTGATTTCCAGCAGGATCTGAAACAGTAATTAAATAACGGCCGTAATTTTCATCTCTAACCTTAAAATTGAAACTTCCTTTTCCAGCAATTGCATCAATTACAGTATCCTTGATTGCGATTGTCCCAGAGCGGGCAACATATTCCATTAAATCATCTTCACCTTCTTCATACCACCAACGCCAATTTAATTTGTAGATTTTAACCTTTAGATTAGTTGTATGCACGAACTTTCCAGCTTCATTCAAAGCAACGACATCAAACTTGTGCATTTTGTTCGTCTCTATCGAATTATCATATGATTTCATTGAAGGTGTTTTCAAACCAATGTACGTTTTGAAAGGTGAATAAATGGATTGAAAACGATCGATCGAAAAATCACCTCCTTCTTCAAACACTTTTACAACATACAAGGCTTTTAATTTCCCAGGTGCTTCAAACACGTTATTCAACTTGGTTTTGGGATGTGCAATTCCTTTATCGTTTAATTTCCCTTCAAACATTGTTTCAACGTCTGAATTAAAATTGCGCAAGGGAGAATCAAAAACGTAATCCTTAAATCCTTCAAATTTTGTAGTTGTCGGCTGGAAACCAACTGTTATCAACGATTTTAAGTTTCGAGCAACAGCACCATGAAGCCAT
The DNA here is from genome assembly GCA_023262855.1 of Crocinitomicaceae bacterium. Classification (GTDB taxonomy): domain Bacteria; phylum Bacteroidota; class Bacteroidia; order Flavobacteriales_D; family Crocinitomicaceae; genus M0103. The sequence continues at coordinate 24,609 of JALQYQ010000060.1, read as the reverse complement.
GTTACACTCAATGTCGCTGAAGAATCAGCAGACTGAGTTGGATTCACTTTAAAATCAATTTTTAAACGATTCGGTTTAATTGTTTCAATTTTTATTGTTTTGGTGAATTCCGAATTCCCAACGCGCGCAATTGCTAAATAATTTCCAGACATGGCGCCCGCTTCTGTTTTGGTTCTAAAATCGTAAGTTCCTTCCACATTCTTGGTTTTGGTTACCTCGTAAACTACTTGTCCAGAAGGATCTTGCAACTCAAACTCAACAGGATGATTTTTTGGAAGTGATTTATATTTGTCATTCAAAATAAAATTGAGGTACAAAGAATCTCCTGGACGCCAAACGCCTCGTTCACCATAAATAAATCCTTTGATTCCATTTTGTACCTTTTCACCATCGACATCAAATTTGCTAAGAGAATTCACATTTCCATCTTGCAATTTCAAATAGCCACGCTGTTTTCCATGTTTCGCAATCAATAGAAATGGTTTTTCTTTCAGTTTTACATTGAAATTTCCTTCTGCATTCGTCGTTCCACTCGCTATCAATTCTTTCGTGTAACTATAATATTCCATTACCACATTTGACATCGGTTCAGTTGTCAACATATTTGTAACAAACGCGTGTCCGGTTTTGTCTTCATCCAGTTTAAAAATCATTCCTAAATCGGAAGCAAGGATGTTTTTACTTACTCCTTTCCCACGGTAATAATCATCTGAACAAACTGATTCTTCGTCATAATAATCTCCCCAATTTTCGTATTCATCATTGTAGAACCAACTCGACCATAAATTTTCATTCCAATTCGGATCAACTTCCTCCTCTTCTTCATAATTATCATCGTTATTCGTTTCTTCATCAGAAACTGGATTAGTTGGACAATCACAAGAAGTGTATTCTTTCTCAAATTTTATACTAATGCGATAAATTGCACCTGGTTGTGGATTAATGAATTTCCCTATATCAACCACGTGTTTTGACCATTGTTTGTAATCAATGTTTTTATCCTGATTTATTGCTATTTTCTTTTCAAAAATTACTTTTCCAAAACGAGTCAATTCATCAGAGCCATCGAGATCATTTACTTGTAAGAAATGGTGAACGTTGTTTTCAAAAATGCGCATGATACGAAGATCTACGGCCTTTAAACCTATCGTTTCAAATGGAAAAATCAATCCTTGTGAATTGGGCAATATATTTCCTGAGCCTATGATTCGAACCCTTGGTTTTGGTTCTTGAAACTGCACATACCGTTCTAAATTGTGAAGCAATTTATGCCCTCTAAAATTTTTCAAACCTGCGAATACTTCCACATGTTTGCGTCCAACAGTTCTGTTTGGTAAATAAACCATTACACTATTGTTTTCTACGCTAAATGTTAAGTTCTCTTGTCCTTCAACGCGAATGAATCCCGTTAAATCCTGATCTGCCGAAATTGGTTCGCTAAAAAGGAGATTCAATGATTGATCATCCTCATCAATTACTGATAGGTCCGTTAGTTGGAAATTTCCTAATTCTACGACATCTTCGCTCAAATTCCCTTTACTCATTGAATTGATGGGTGTTCCATCCCAAAACAATTGTACTTTACCCGGTTTTGTTGTACGCTCGATACTATCAATAATAAATGTAAATGCATGTTCGTCATATGCTTCCTGTAAACGAATTGGCAACTTTTTCCCGTTGTATTTAGCACTCAGTGTTTCTATCAAAGCAGATGAATCTTCAAAATCGGTTGTTGTCACTTTTCCTTCCCAATATTGCCATTCGATGTCTTCTTCATTGTAACTTTTTAAACCTTCAGATTCAACATACATGTGTTGTGTATACGTTGCAAATTGAAATTTAAATTCTTCATGACCATAATCAACATTTGCTACTCGTTGTAAATCAAATGTAACCGTGTAAAATTGTCCGACCGGAAGATTATCATCAGGAATAAACTCAATAGCATTTTTACCATTCCAATAAGCTTGACCTTTAATCTCTGGCTCAAATTGAAAAATGTCCTTTAATAGTTCTTTATCCTTTAGGTCAATTTCCTTCAAGGTCGAATCACCTAAATCAATTCGTATCCCTGAAGTCCTACTTACCATACCGCTGGTGTAACCTGACACGTATTTTCCATAAGCAGGATCAACTCGAAATAATTCAGGTTTTCCGTTTCCACATGCATACAGAATTGTCACTAAAAGTGAGATTCCTGCTAAAAATTTAAAAGTTGTTGTTTTCATCTTCGATCAATTATAGACCAAAAGTGATATTCCTTCCTCTTATTTATTTAGTCGTTTGAAGAGTCGCACGAACCTTTTGATTAAGTGTGTGTAAAATGGAATTATTCGTTTTCGGTTTTCTCAACCACTTTTCCGCCCAAACAAAATGCTATCTTTATCCAATGAAGCAAATTTTACTCCTGCTAACAATTGTTGCACATTTTAATACATCTTGGGGACAAGTTCAAAATCCTTGTCCTGAATTAGATTCTGTAATGGCAATTATAAAAGATGGTCCAAGCGAACTTTCAGATTTATATGATAAGCAGGTACTTTTTGATTGTGGGAATTTTGACGAAGTAGATCGCATCTTGTTATTTGGAAATTTCTTGAGCAATTTCATGGCTACCAACCTAATAAAATACGATACATTATCATACACCATCATGTTGAAAGAATTGAAGGAAGTTCAAGCAAGTTCTGCATATCGTGAATCGTATGAAATTTCTAAAACACGCATGATTCTGCTTAATAGCATTGCAGACACCGTTCTTTTTGACCAGAATCTTCAAACGTTCACTGATTTTTTTCCGAATGAAATTGAAAGAAATTATGTTCGAAGCTACATTGGAAATCATCAAAACAATACACAGACGTTTATTGAAGTTTTAGAAAATTACACTTCAGAGGAAGCAAACCAATTAGAAGATGAAACTCCACCTCCTCAGCAACTAAATCAAATTCCTTTTCTCGCTTTTTATGATTTGAAAACAACAATTGAAAATACAACTTATTACAAGCGACCGATTTTGCTTTATTTCTCTGGTTACACAAATGCTAATTCACGGAAAATTGAAGCTAGCTGGTTCTATGAATCAAGAATAAATGAACGCTTGAAACAATTTACAGTGTATCAGGTTATGTGCGATCAATCACTTGTGATGGATCCAAATGATGTGAAATATTTCAAAAAGAAATACAAAAAAACCTTTACTACTTATGGTGAAAAAAATGCCTTCATACAAGAGAAAGAATTTAAAACTTCAAGTCTACCCTATTTTGTAATGTATTCTGAAAGCGGAAAATTATTAGGAACATGGACGTATGAGAATGATCCTGTGAAATTTGAAAACTTCTTACGCCTGATTGAACAATAAGATTTTCATTAAATTTCGTGTGACTTTTTTTCATACATTGTCATTCTAATTTAAAATTCAACCACCATGAAACATACTTTTTTACTAAGCTTTCTTGTTTTAACGACTTTTCTTCGCGCGCAAGATCCAGAAGGAGCACTAAAATTAATTTCTGAAGGAGTTCAACTCCACGACAATGGAAATTACCTTGGAGCGATTAAGAAATATGATGCTGCTTTGGCATTAGACAAGGATAATTTCGACGCTTTAGCTGAAAAAGCAAACAGTTACAACTCACTCAATGAATTTGACAAAGCAATCGAAAATGCGAAAAGAGCGATTGAGTTGTATCCTGATGAACCAGATTTAAACCTTGTGTATGTCGCCTATGGAAATTCTTTGGATGGTCAAAAAAAACCGGAAGAGTCAATTGAAGTATATGAAGAAGGAATTATAAAATTTCCAGAATATTACTTATTGCATTTCAACAAAGGAATCACGTATGTCAGTTTAAAAGAATATGATCAAGCTTTGGCGTGCTTCCAACAAGCAGCAAAATACAATCCAAATCACGCTGGCTCGCACAATGCGATTGCACGATTTCAAAAAATGAATGAAAAACGTATTCCTTCTATTTTAGCTTATTGCCGCTTTTTTGCAATCGAACCAACTGGAACACGAGCAATGGAAAATTTAAGTTCGTTTGAAACCTTACTGAATGGAAATGTATCTAAAACAGGTAAAAACTCGATTACTATCAATATTGACTCCGATTTTCTCACACAATCAGATTCTACTGCTGATGGTCAAGTTGCGCCAAATAATTTTTCATCCACTGAAATGATTCTGGTATTTAGTTCAGCAATGGACATGGACAAAAAAAATAAGAAGAAAAATAAAGCCCAATTGTTGCAATCTAAATTGGATGTGATGTGTGCCTCATTGGAGGAACAAAAAGACAAAGGAAACAATGGTTTTTATTGGGAATACTATGCCCCTTATTTCATTGACATGAAGAATTCGGGACAACTAGAAACCTTCTCTTACATTGTTTACGCCAGTTCAGGCGATAAAAAAGTGGTCGCTTGGATCAAAGAACACTCGAGTGAAATCAATAAATTTTACGACTGGGACAAAGAATATGTTTGGTAATTAACTAAAAAGAAGCGCGAAAAAGGCGATGACGATAATTATTGTCGCTAGGACTTTTCCAATCGTTTGAACGACAGGATTACCATAAACAATCATCGCTGCTATTAGTCCCACAACAAGCATTCCTATTAATAAAAACAGAAAGAAATCACGAATCATATCCAACCAGAAATTATCAGCTGGTTTGATTTTTTTTTGATGAATGAATGTCTTTATTTTTTGGTTCGTGCTTTTAACCTGTTCGATTGCTTTATCCTTCTTCGTACTGACTAGTTCATGCATTTCATTAATAACAGTATTCTTAGTTTCCAAACGAATGGATTCAGTTTTCACATAATTTGACTGAGTATTTAACACTGATTGATTCCCTTCTAATTCTGTAGCAGACGAATTTTCATGAATAGTCAAGTCTTGCGATGTGGGCACTGTTTTGATCAATTTAAATGAACGATGAACTGAACATGCGGTCAGTAAAACCAAGAAACAAAAAACCAGTAGTCTTTTAAGCATATAATTGAAATCTAATAGTGCAGATTTATTTTGCGATTATTCTGTAAAAGTCGCTAAAATCAACTAGCCAACCAAGCAAGTTTATGATTACTTTAGTCGCATGAATCACATTGCTTCTACCTTTTTATTAAAATGTCCAAAATGCTCAAAGGGAGATTTGTTCACCTACAAAGGAATGATTCGCTATACGCATATGCTGGATATGCCTGAGAAATGTGAACATTGCGGACAAAAATATTGCATTGAACCAGGATTTTGGCTTGGCGCTTTGTGGACAAGTTATCCAATTGTTATACTTACGGAGCTTCCTTTCTTAATTGGTGCGTTAGTTTCTAAAACAATTTCCCCTTTTTGGTTTTTTGGAGGAATGGTCATTGCCTTCATGTTGGTTTATCCGGTAATGTTGCGTTTAGGTCGTTCCATTTGGATTCATATCAACATTCGTAAGCTGAAATAAACCCAAATTACAACCCGGGTAAATTTATTTTCAATTTTTCTTTTTTATTCAGAAAATCGCTTTACTTTTGCATTAACCAAATGGTTAAACTAATAGATTAAACTATGAAGTTAGCAGATGTAAACACGGAAGAACGCATTTTAGAAGCTGCAAAAAAAGTCTTCATGAAATATGGTCTTTATGGTGCGCGCATGCAAGACATTGCAGATACTGCGGGAATAAACAAAGCACTTTTACATTATTATTTCCGTAACAAGGAGAAACTGTTTGATCACGTTTTCGATGGTGCATTATCCAAATACTTTCAGCAAATGGAAGTCTTTTCTGATAAGTCATTGCCACTTATTGAGCGCATCAATCGTTACATTGACCAGATGATTGACTTTTTAACGGAATACCCACAAATGTCAATTTTCATTATTAAAGAGATTAGTACAAATCCTGAATTGTTTCATGACAAGGTTCACAAAATAAAAAATCACAAATCGACTTCCCTGATTGCAGTTTTAAAAGAAAGTATTGAACTCAAAGAAATTCCAGACATTGATCCTGTGATTTTTCTAATGAATCTGCATTCGTTGTGCGCCTACCCGTTTGTTGCTTCTCCGATTTTCAAAGTAATCATTGAAAAAAGTAAAACAACCTGGTCTGATCCAAATAATGAAAAACACAAACAATCCGTCAAAGAATTCGTCGCATTTAAACTTTCAAATTAATAAATTTTATGTTCAAAAAAACGTTCGCACTACTTGCCATTTTAACCAATACAATTAGCTTTTCGCAATCAAGTGTATCGCTTGATTCATGTATTGTTTGGGCAAAAAAACAGTATCCTTTGTTACGTCAAAATGCACTAATTACGCAAAATTCTGACGTTTCATTGAAAGCAATCAATGAAAATTGGTTTCCGAAATTATCCTTTCTTGCGCAGGGCGTTTACCAATCGGAGGTGGTTTCAATTCCGGGTTTCGCAACTGGCTTTCCTCACGATTCTTATTTAACACAAGTGAGTTTAGATCAGACCCTTTTTGAAGGAGGACAGACGAAACAACAAAAAAACATTGAGCACATCAATGCGCAAATCGAGGTCCAAAAAAATGAAATGGAGTTGTATAAATTGATCGACCGAGTGAATCAATTGTACGTAAGTGTTTTATTAACTCGCTCGAACAATGAATTGCTTAAGATTTTCAAAGCGAACCTTGAAAACCGCAAAAAGAATCTGGAATCTGGTGCAAAAAACGAATTAGTGCTTACTAGCAGCGTTGATGAATTGGAAGCGGAAATATTAAAGACGGAACAATCAATCATTGAAGGAACCGAAAATTTAACAGCACTTTATCAAAATTTGGCCTTGTTAACAAATAGAACCTTTAATGATTCAACCATTTTTGAGATGACACCTATTGGAGGAAAGGTAAATTTATCAGCTCCAATCTCACGTTTAGAAACCGAATTATTCTCTTTACAGGAATCCTTGGTTGACTCGCGTTACAAATTAACCAACCGTTTGGCTTTACCGAAAATTAGTGTTGGAATTGCAGGAAACTATGGCCGACCCGGTCCAAACTTTATCAATCAAAACCTACGTTTCTTCGGAAGTGCAAATCTTACTGTTCGTTGGAACATGAGTTCATTGTACGGTTTGAATCGTGAAAAAACGCGTTATGAAATCAATAAACAAATGATTTCTGTTCAACGTGAAACATTTGATTTATCCGTTCAAACTGCTCTTACGACGCAGCAAGCGCAGCTAAATTCAATGCAAACAGTTATTGAAAAAGACAAGCTAATTGTTGAAAAACGTCACAATGTTGCAACAACTGGAGCATCCCAATTGGACAATGGTAAAATCACAGTAACAGCCTATACTACGCAATTGAACGAAGAAATGTCCGCTAAATTGAACCAGAAAATTCATGAAATAAAATTGATGAATGCGCAATCAGGCTACAACACCACAAAAGGAATCAAATTTTAATCAAAGAAGAAGAGAAATTAATTTATAACTAAGAAAAAACAATCGTATGTCAGAAGATAAACAAGCAAAAAAAGGAAAAAAGGTTTTCATTTTTATCGGAATTGCAGCCGTGGTATTAATTGCTGTTGTAACCAATTACATCCTTGGAGCAAATTATGAAAAAACGGATAATGCACAAATTGATGCTGATATCGTTCCAATTCGTTCGAGCGTTGGTGGCTATGTAAAAACAATCCATTTTACCGACAATCAATTGGTTAAAAAAGGTGATTTATTGATTACAATTGAAGATACTGAATTGAAAGCGAAAGTTGCTCAAGCTGAAGCTGCCTTGGAAAACGCAAAAGCGAACTTAGCAGCAGTGAAAACAAATGCCGTAGCTAGCGGACAAAACGCAGACGCAGCAAGTATGTCAAGTGAAACAACGCAACAATCTATTTCGATTGCAAAAACGCGTTTAGCAAAATTGAAAGAAGACTACAAGCGCATCAAAAACATGTACGACGACAAAGCAGCTACAAAAGCAGAATTGGACAATATCAAAGCAGAAGTAGATGTTGCTGAAGCGCAGTATTTATCGGCTCAAAATCAATTCAAGGCTTCCTCAGCACAATCAATGGGTGTTCGTTCACAAGCTGAAGGTCAAAAATCGATGATTGCTTTAGCTGAAGCATTGGTTCGTCAGCGTGAAGCTGAATTAGTACTTGCTAAAACACAATTGGATTATACAACAATCGAAGCGCCTTGTGACGGTGTTGTTTCGAAAAGAAGTGTAGAAGTTGGTCAATTCATCACTGCAGGTCAGCCGTTGTGTTCAACTATTGACAACACACATTTGTGGATCACAGCAAATTTCAAAGAAACGCAAGTGAATAAAATCCATCCAGGACAATCTGTTGAAGTTGAAATCGACGCATACCCAGGAATGACTTTACACGGACATGTTGAATCGTACATAGGTGCAACGGGTGCAAAATTCTCGCTTTTACCTCCTGATAATTCAACAGGAAACTTTGTGAAAATTGTTCAACGTGTTCCATTGAAAATCGCATTGGACAATTTATCAAAAGATGAAATTGCAAAATTGTTCCCAGGTTTAAGTGCATTCGTAACTGTTAAAATCAAGTAAGCGTGTCGCAAGCAATTCCAGTGCCCGAAACAGTTTACCCTACTGGGGCCACAAAATGGATTTTAATTATCACTGCGATTAGTTGTGCTGTACTCGAATTAATCGATGCAACGATTGTCAATGTTTCCCTGCGTGAAATCAGTGGAAGCATTGGTGCAACAACAACAGAAATTGCATGGGTGGTAACGGCTTACGCTATTTCCAACGTAATTATTATTCCATTGACGAGTATGCTTTCTGACTTTTTTGGTCGTAAAACATACTTTACTGCATCTGTAATCATTTTCACCTTTGCATCCTTGATGTGTGGCTTTTCAACCAACTTGTGGATGCTCGTATTTTGGAGATTTGTACAAGGTTTAGGCGGTGGAGGATTACTCTCAACTGCTCAAACAATTATCATCGGTGCATTTCCTCCGAATAAAATTTCTACAGCCAATGCTATTTTTGGAATGGGAATGATTATCGGACCAACTTTCGGTCCTACACTTGGTGGATTAATCACCGATAACTTGTCGTGGAATTGGATTTTCTTTGTGAACATTCCAATCGGTGTGATTGCTGCGATTCTTTCTTGGACGTATGTTACCGACCGACCTGGCGCTGTAAAACCAACTAAAATTGATTATTGGGGAATCATTTTTTTGGTACTTTCCGTCGGAAGTATTCAATATGTTTTAGAGGAAGGAACAGCCAACGATTGGTTTCAAAGTCCGGAAATACTTGCTGTTTCAATCTTAGCGTTTTTGGCTTTAGTCGCCTTTATTTTAAGGGAATTATCCATCGATTATCCAGCTGTAAACATTCGTTTGTACCGAAGTTATAACCTGGTGATGGGAAGTATTATGAATTTCATGCTCGGATTGATGTTGTTCGGCTCGGTATTCATTTTTCCCTTGTTCGTGCAAATTTCACTTGGTTGGACTGCCACTCAAACTGGACTTTTCATGATTCCTGGTGCACTTTTCGCAGCATTCTCAATGCCTTTAGTTGGTAAAATGTTAAACAATGGTGTAAATCCGAAGAAGATCATTATCTCAGGAATTGTCATGACATTTTTCTTTTTGATGATCCTTTCATTCTCTTCGCCAGATTCTTCTGAATGGGATTTTTATTTCCCGTTTGCACTGCGCGGAATGGGCTTGGCTTTCATGATGTCGCCTATTTTAACATTAGCAGTTTCAGGACTGCAAGGAAAAGACATGGCACAAGCCGTTGGATTGGCTAACATGATTCGTCAATTGGGAGGTTCCGTTGGAATCGCCTTGATCAATGTGTTTCTTACAAACAAAAATGCGGAAGTTCGCGGAAGCATGATTAGTTACATTTCGGATTCCAACTCCATCGCTAGAGAACGTATAGCAACTTTCACTCAGAATTATGTTGGTCGAGGATATTCGCTGGAAGAAGCCCAAGTCTTAGCGAATAAAGCCATGGAAGGAATGCTCTTTAAACAACAAGCATTGGTAAGTTATGACCAAGGATTTTTTGCAGTTGGTGCGTTGGTATTAACATGTATTCCAGTCGTCTTATTGATACGTTATAAAAAATCCAATAAGGCTGTAGTGGCTGATCATTAACAAGTATCGAACGAACTTCATTCTCGTGGAGTTCGTTCATATATAAAACCAACCTCCAATATTCCGAATGCGATTTTTGTGATCAATAAATTGGCAGATGACATTAACTTTGGTCTGCTTTCCATCCTTTTGTTTTTCAGCAATTTGATTCCGCTCCTTTTCCTCGATGAATTCACCTTGGGTAACCCAAGCAGGTGTTAATCCTTCAATGAATAGCTGAAAACTCAACAACTTAAATTGAACTATTTCACCACTTGTAAGACCCGAAATTCCAACACTGACATTTGACGGTAAATGGCTCAAGTTATTTCCACTTCTAATTGTATCAATATAAACCGAAGGTTCTGGCAAAGGAATGACATCCAAATTATACGTTCCAAGTAAGCGTCGTTTTTTCTTGTCAATCACTTGTACCATGCATTTTAACACATGTTCATTTGGTAGTAAATAAAAGAAACTGTCTTTTTGAATAATTGTTCCATTCCAAACTGAAAATTGATAATTCATGGCGCACGTATCACAGTAAAACGAAAGTCGAGTTGGAAAATCCGCATAAACGGTTTTACTCAAAATACAAGGGACTAAATAACTAGATTGAGCGTTGATATGAAACGTTAGAAATAGGAAAACTACTGCAAGAAATTTCATTAACTTTTTTCTTCCAAAATGTAGAAGCTATAAAAAGTCACAGAAATATTTAACCTTTAAAATACCGTCACACGATATACATCCGATTTATTTCTGCGTATTCCTTTTACTTCAAATCCACCGGGTTCTGGAATTTCCTCTTTTAAAGTAAATGTTTTGCAATCGTTAGGTAAGCCTCCAAAAAATAAGGTGAACTTAAAAAAGCCATTGTGTTCAATGATTGTCCAATAAGGCGCTTGACTTATCCCATCCCAAAACAATAAAGGTATCTTTGTTCCTCCATCGGTAATCAAATAAGTAGATTTCCAAATTCTCGCTCCCATTCCAATCTGACAAGGCATAGAACAATGAACAACCGTTTGTTTTTCCTCTTGAATCAACGGTTTGATTTCATTTTTCGTTTCAACCGATGGTACTTCAACTTCTACTAAATCTTCTCTTGGCATGACTTAAATTCTTGGATAAAGATAAAATCCTTTTTCATTTCAAATTGGATTTTTTTATATTTACTATTGTCTACTACTTAGTCGAACCACTCAGATAATCATGTTTCAATGTTTTACAAGGATGTATTTCTTAGAAATCGTCCATAATAACTGATAAACATGAATAAACTTTTAAGTTTTTCTTTTTTGATAATTGTTTCTGCTTGTTTTGGACAAAGCAAACAAGAGCAAATTGACCTGCTGACAAAACAAATTGATAGTTTAAAACGCCTCAATTTTGAGCAAGAATTGACACTTAAGAAAGTCACGTATGACAAAGATGAACTGCAAAAAAAAGCAGATTTAGAGCAACGCCAACAGCAAAACGCCATTCAATTATTAGAGCAAAAACTGAGTCAATTGGCTTATCTTTCATCGCTTGATGCTGCTGAGGAAAAACGCTTGTATCATCAAATTGATAGTTTGAATTCCTTAATCATTCAATCAAAAAATAAAACAATAAAAACCTTACAAGGGACAAAATCAGATTCGATTGTTCAGTCTTATGCGGTGCATGAATCTGCTCCAGCAAACTTTTACATTAGTGTTCGAATCGGGACACAACAATGGATGACACAGAATCTAAATGTATTTACCTTCAGCAACGGTGATACTTTATCGCAAGCATTGTCATTAGAAGAATGGGAAAATGCTTATGCCAACAAAAAAGCAATGTGGTGTTATCCTAATTTTGACACCACTTCAACCAATAAATCGTCGAAACTGTATAATTGGTATGCGATTCAAGATGAACGCGGACTTGCACCAAATGGTTGGCATATTTCAACAGAGGAAGACTGGAATAAATTGATACAATTTGCTGGACCTACAATTGGTCAAACCATCAAAAGCACGAGCGGATGGGGCGATTTTGAACAGCAGGTTCTATGCCCACATACAATGTCGGAAGATTCTGTAAACACGTGTAACTTATGCCAAGGAACCGGCTTCGTTTCAACTGGTTTAAAAAGTGGAAACGGAACAAATCAATTGGGCTTCAATGCGGTTCCATTGTCTTATTTGTCAGACAAGCAATTTCTTGGAAGAGGTGATCAATTAGCGTATTGGATGAAAACCAATTCAAACGAAAAAGCCATCATTATCCATCACTTCAGTACTGATTTACACTTACATGAATTACCTCTAAAAGCTCAAGGATTTGCTGTTCGCTGTTTGAAAAATTAGTGTTTTCCAAAAACCTTTTCGAATTTTTCAACTTTTGGTCGCACTACTAATTGACAATAAGATTGATCTGGATTTTTCTCGTAATAATCTTGGTGGTAATCTTCCGCTTCATAAAAAACTGTCATTGGTTGAACAGCCGTGACGATTGGAGCATTGAATACTTGTTCTTTTTCTAAAGCAGTGATTACTTCTTTCGCTATCGCTTTTTGTGCGTCAGAATGGTAAAAAATCACTGAACGGTATTGTGTTCCGACATCATGCCCTTGTTTGTTCAATGTTGTTGGATCATGTACCACAAAAAAGACTTCCAAAATATTTTTAACGGATGTAATCGTTGAGTCAAACGCAATTTGAACAACTTCCGCATGACCTGTTGTTCCCGTACAAACTTGTTCATACGTTGGATTTTCAATTGAACCTCCAGAGAAACCTGAATAAACATCCACTACTCCATCCAAACGTTCATAAACTGCTTCAACGCACCAATAACAGCCACCACCAAGTGTAATGGTATCATTTGCAACTTTTCCTTTTTTGACATCATTTTGAATGAATGACGTTGAATTGTTTGCACATGAGCTCATTGAAATAGTTAAAAAGAGAAGTGAACTCAATAGGGAATAAATCGTAGTTTTCATGAAATCAATTTTAGTATCAAACGCTTCAATAAAGGTATTGTTTGCACTCATCTGTTAATTTCTCTTAAATCCAACCAACAAAATAATGTAAATTAGACCTTTAAATTGAAAATTATCGACTATGAAACAATCTGTTTTTCTGTTTAGCCTCTTCCTTTTAACCACACTTGCTAGTTTTTCCCAACAAACAATGAATGTTAAAATGACGTTCACTTACAAAGGTGCTCCTTTGTGTTTTTGGGATGTTACGATCAAAAATGGTGACGTTCCTTTAGCGAAAGGAAAAACGGATGATAAGGGTTATGTTGAATTTAGTTCCGTGAAATTAATTTCATTAAGCATCAATGCCAGCGGAATTAAAACAACTCCAAATGGAGAAAAGAAATGGGATGTTAATGGTTATATCACCCTGAAAGATAATGGTGAATGTAAATTCGATTTCGAACCGTTGTTGCAAGAAACTGGGATGCCCGTTTCAATGATGGAAGCTGCTTGGGGATTAACATTAAATGATTGTATGAAATCATCTTTCTCTTCAAGTTCTTCGAATAGTTCAAATGCTTCGTCATCGTCTTCTAATTCAACAACTGCTGCCCCAGTTGCTAAAGAAGAAACGACTGAAGAAAAGTTAGCGCGTGAAGAAGCGGAGCGTAAACAAGAAGCGGCCGATTTAGCTGCAACTCAAGCGCAAGGAATGCAGAATTCGAAAGCCATGTACGAGAACAAAATAGCGAATCTTTCAGCGAAAATTGACAAAAAGAAAAAAGAACGTTCGACTGTGACAGCTGGTTCAAAAGAAGAAAGCGATTTAAATTACGAGATCCGTTTATTAGAGATAGATCGCGATATGAATCAAGTGAAACTTGAAAAAACAAATGCGATGATTGCCAAAGGAAACATGCCTTTAAATAAAGCAGAAAAAACTGGATTCAATGAACGAGAAGATGCTTTAAAAGCAGAAGAAGATCAGTTGAAAGCTGATCAAAAAGCTGGGAAAATGTTCGGAGGAATGGCTGTTCAGGAGCAAAAAAATCTTCCGCCAGCTGAAAAGAAAAATGAAGAAATTAAATCAACAGAAAAAGAAGCGAAAGAAACAGAAAAGAAGGAAACAGAAGCGAAGGAACAAAAAGAAGAGAAAAAAGAATCTTCAAAGGAGGAGAACGCCAAAGAAGAGGAAGAAGAAGAGTTTTCCATTGCGAGTGCTGATGAAATGTCAGCTATGAGTTTGGTGAGTTTACATAAATTAAACATTCGCTACAATTCCATGTTGACAAATCGCAAAGTAAGTTTAAACGCAAAAGCAGCCTTGTTGAGACCAGAGAAAAAAGCACAACTTGAAAAAGAAGTAGCTGAATTACAAGTTGCAATCGAACAACTGGATAAAGAAATTGCAGCGCGTAAAAAAGAATAAGCTTATTCATTTTAAATGGAAAAGCGGTTAATTGATTCATCAGTTAACCGCTTTTTTATTTCCCAATAAATCTTAAAATCCATTCCATCCAATACGATTGCTATTTTTTGGTCGTTCTGCAAAAAACAAACGTATGAAATAAGCAAAACGAAAAAAAATTCGAGGCAATTGAAAATAAAATAATTTCGTTTTGCGATTCCGTATGACCGTTGAAAAACAAATTAAAAACATATGAAATCATTAAAAGTTGGATGGCTAGTTGTTGCGAGCGCCATTGTGTTTACCCTACTCTTCTACAAACAAGCATTGGGACTCAATTTACTCATTTATGAAATCCTAATTCTCTCTTGGCTAGTTGTTGATCGAGCCGTGAACCTTAAGAACAAATTACACTTATTAGGTTTTTCGGCGGTTGTATTAACTGCAATCTTTACGGTACTTCACCATTCTACCTTGAGCTTTTTCGTTAATTTCCTCAGCTTCTTTTTGTTGGTTGGAAGTATTGCTGCACCAGAAATTCGCTCGCTTGCCTACGTTTCGTTAAATTCAGTTTCTACGTTTGTTATTGCTCAAGGACTTTTCCCAAAGGAAATTAGCCTCAAAAACAAGCGCAATTCCCGTTTCTCTTTTCGTTTTCGTCGCATCAGAATTTTCTTAATTCCACTTATTATCATTTTGGTCTTCATCAGTATTTACAGTGCTTCGAACCCAAAGTTTGGGGCTTACTTTTCTTGGTTCTTTGATCAATTGGGACAATTCATCATCACCTTATTGAATTATTTGGAAATCAATGCAATGCTTGTCCTCATTTTTGGAATTATGTTGGGCAGTTTCTTTTTCATAAGACGGAAAAATCAAACAGCTATTGAGCGCGACAATGCACATACGGATCTATTATTCCGCAAAAAAGTTCGCAAAAACAGCATTTTCCGTTTGCTTTCACTTGTGAATGAATACAGAGCGGCTGTGTTCTTATTTTTATCCTTAAATGCATTGCTGTTGTTCTTAAACATCATGGATATTTCCTATGTCTGGTTTAACTTCAAATGGGAAGGTCAATATTTAAAAGATTTCGTGCATCAAGGAACGTATTTGTTATTGATTTCCATTCTTGTTTCAATGATTTTGGTCTTGTATTTCTTCCGCAAGAACTTAAATTTTTATCCTAAAAATGCACTATTAAAACGCTTGAGTTACATCTGGATTTTTCAAAATGCCATTTTAGTTGTTTCGGTCGGAATTCGCAATTGGTATTATATTCAATATTATGCGCTGGCCTACAAACGCATTGCAATTGTCTTTTTTCTACTGCTTTGTTTGTTTGCCCTTTTCACAGTGTTTTTAAAAATATCAAAAGTTCGTTCAGCTTATTTTATGATACGAACGAATGCCAATGCGCTGTTGATCGTTTTAGTTATTTCTTCGGCATTCAATTGGGATCGTATTATTGCCTACTACAATTTCAGCAAATCCAATTCATCATTCGTTCACCTCAACTATTTGGCGACATTAGCGGATAGCGCACTTCCCTATTTGGATCAACCCTTGGAAAAAGTTCGAACCATGGATCAACGCCAAATGGAACGCTTCAGTAAAAGTTCGTTTGGAAGTTCCGATGAATCGAGTGTAGGCGGTTCTTTCAGTTATTACAAACGTGTGTATTTGGATCCACTTCAATATGTCAACACCATCAAGTATAGAAAAATGGCTTTTATAAAAAAATGGGAAGCCAAAGGTTGGTTGGAATGGAATATGGCGGAAGCGCAGGCGTATGACCTAGTGACTAATGACTAGAAACTAGTGATTAGATACTAGACACGAATGTCATGTGTCATGTCCTGATATAAGTAGACACATTGTTATTCTAACTTCTATCTTTATGCTGCTAGATACATTTGATCGGGGGTTTTAAATTTAATTGCCCAGTTTGGACGTTTTGTGTTATAAACCTTAACAGCCTGATCAACCGCTTTTCTAACATGTTTGAGATCAACAAATATAGCGTTTAGATTGAACTCTTGCTTAAGGATTCCATTCATTCTCTCAGCAACAGCGTTTTCGTAGCAATTTCCATTTTCAGTCATACTGATTTTCGCACCATTCTTTTTCAGTAGTTTGGTGTATTGATGCGAGCAATATTGACTTCCTCTATCTGAATGATGGATTCCTGGTTTTCCTTTTTTCAAAGCCATTTTCAACGCTTTAACACATCCTGTTAATTCCAAACTATTACTTGCGTGATAACCGACTATTTTCCTACTGTATAAATCCGTAATCAAGGATAAATAACTAAACCCACTCTTGGTTTTTATATACGTGATGTCACTTACCCAAACCTGATTAGAATGAGTAATTACCTCGGACAAAATCAAGTTTTTGTAAACTTTAAAAGGATGATTACTATTGGTTGTCACTGCATACTTTCTTTTACGTTCAACAAGTAAACTATTTTCTCTTAGTAGATCAAACAAACGATCTCTCCCCAGTTCCGTGTTTCCTGATTTTAAAAGTGTCTTGCGCAGTAAATAATGAAGCTTCTTTCCTCCAACCTTTGGCATGTCTTGTCGAATAGAATAAACTTCATTCAGGATCCATGCATGACTATTTCTTCTCGCCTGAGCTTGCTTTAGCTGCTTATAATACGATGAGCGCGCATACCCTAAAAGTTTACATGTTGAGCGAACATTTATTCGCTTTTCTTTATTTCGATCAACTATTTTTCGCCAAGCTTTTTTTTTAATTCTTCGATAGTCAAGCCCATCATTTCTGCGGCAACCTCAAGAGTGCTCTCTGCTGTAACTTTTCGCAAATAAGTGTCTGCTAGAGCTTCTTTAAGCTTCTTAACCTCGTTTTCTAACTCTTTTAATCGGTTCTTTTCGTCTGGCTTTTCCACGCGGATAACTTTATTTAATGAAGATTCTTTGCCATACTTACGCAACCAGTTCCGTAATGTTTCAGAACCTCTTATACCATAAATTTTACTTGTTTCCTGCATCGAAAGTCCATTTGACTCATAATGTTTTACAACTTCCAACTTGAAGGCTTCACTGTAATAAATCACTGTTTTCTTTTTCATAAACACTTGTTTTAAAGTGTCTACTTTTTTTCAGGACGTCACAGAATTATTTTGTAGGGACGTCGATTTATCGCGTCCCTACAATAGTTAAATCCTCATTATGAATCACGAATTAAAAATCACAAATCCCTAATTTGTGCGTTATTTTTTCTTCACGAGGTCGTTCGCCATCATTTGTTTCATGGTGCGATCCATACCTTCAGTTGAACCGTCTAAGAAAATCACGTTTCCTTGTCCTTTTTCAGCGAATTCTTTGATGGATTCTGTCCACATGGAGAATAAAATTAGTGAAGTGTCCAAATTGGCTTCTTTCATTTTATCAGCAGCTTCGGTCATCCCTTTTGCAACTTCCTCGCGGAACAAAGCAATTCCTTGACCTTTCAATTGAGCTGCTTCTTTCTCAGCTTGGGCGGCAATTTTAATCGCATTTCCTTCCGCTTCTGCAGCTTTGGTTTTTGTGATCAATAACGCTTGACCTTCGTTTTCTGCAGCCGCTTTTAAGTTGTTTGAGGCAACCACTTTGGCCATCGAAGTTGTAATTTCCGCATCAAAGGTAATGTCGTTCAATTGCAAATCGATCAAATGGAATCCCCACGTCTCAAGTGTCATGTCCAAACTTTCTTTCACATCGTCAACAATTTCGCGACGCAGCAACAAAATTTCAGCTTGTTTCTTTGTTGCAACAAATCCACGAACAGAACCTTCAATTGTACGAATCAAGGCTTGCGAGAAACTGCGTTGATCCATGAATTTGAAAGCAACATTTTTTATTGTTTCCTCGTTTGCATCCAAAACGGCATATACCAACATGGCTTTGAAATACACATTTGCTTGATCTTGTGTAATGGCTTGGAACTCCATCTCGATCGCACGGTTCTGAATCGAAACTTTGCTAAAAATCTTCTCTAAAAAGGGAATTCTAAAATTCAATCCAGGGTGCAAAATACGACGGTATTTCCCGAACATCGTAACAACAGAAATTGTTCCTTGCTGCACAGTTACAAACGATGCAACAATTAAAAGCAAGACAATTGGGATAATAATTAAGGTTCCATTGATTTCATTCATGGCATCGGTTTTTAAGGGTTAAAATAATCAATCAATATTAGGGAATTATTTCTTTGTATTCTTTCAAAATCAACAAAAAATTAACGTCCCATATTTTTCAAATCTTCCACTTTTTGTTGATTATATAAATGATACCATTCATTGCAAGATCGCAAGGAACCGAATTTCATAAATCTAAATGATTCCAATTCTTTTACCGTTAAACTTGCCGTTTTCGTTGTTCCAGTATCAGATTCTTTGTAATAAATAGTTGTTTTACCTCTTTTAACAACTTCAATAGTATAATTGTACATCGGGTCTATCAATTTATCTTTTTTCGTCCAGAATAAATTGACCAGTAAACGCTTGTTGACTTTTGATGAAATGCCTTCCAACGAAAAATTAATCGGTAATCGAAAATAAGAATCGTGATTTTCTCCATCTTTTCTGCCAGGTGTCCAATTTGGCATTTTTTCAATTACTTCTATTGCTGCTTCTGATAAAATTGGACTAATTGATCTAACTACTTTTGGTTTTTTAACATTCCCCAATGAGTCGACAATAAATTGGACATAAACCTTACCTTCAATTCCATAATTAATCGCTTCTTGAGGAAACACAACATTGTTAGAGATGAATCGCATCATTGCTTCGTTACCTCCAGGATATTCAGCTTCAACATAATAATTTTCATAAGGTAAAGCCATACCTTTTTCATCGTAGATGCTTCCTTTAATTAGTTCTCCATTTTCATAAAAATCGATGCGTTTTTTGTTTCCAGAGGCGTAATAAGTCAGCAACGAATCATTAAATTCACCTTCAATATATTTTCCTTTTGCTTTTAGTTGACCCGATTCATAATACGAAAAACAAGTTCCATTTAACTCATCATTGACATAAAACATGGAATCTTCCAATTGACCATTATCATAGAACGTGTAATAAGGTCCATCAAGATCTTTTAACGAATCATTTAAATAGGTAGCAACCTTTATTAAACTTCCGTCCAGCGTGTATATGTTTTTAACCACGTGTTGATCGGTCTCCGAACGTTTATATTCCCTGTAATATCGTGCTTGAGCAATTGAACACGTATCTAAATCCTTGTTTAAATAAGTACGTTTATCTAGTTGAGCATAGGAATTAGTCAGTAAGAAGAAAAAGGTAAAAAGTAGTGTTATTTTCATACGTTTAGTTTTATTGGTACAAAGATAGAAAATATAGAGTTTTGGGGGAATAGTCAATTCTGAAATGGTCATTTTTTTTGAAAGAAAGAGCAATCCTTTATCCTGTGACAAGTCGCGACTTGTCAGTACGGAGTTTTTCAATTCCTTGATAGATTATTCTATTGCCTTCATCATTTCATCAGTTGGAGGCTCAATCGGTGGAGAATCAAATCCATTTTTCCATTTATAATTATACTGATCGAAAGGCGTTTTAGTAAATTTTGCTTTTGCAACCACTTCTTCTTCTTCTGTGCATCTACGAACACTGACGCCAAAATTTGGCACTTTATTATACAATTCAATCATAAATGGAATAAGCAAATTGCGTATGGTATCATTTCTTGTAGAGACAGTGACAATAGTTAAATCTCGATGTTGTTTTTTAATTTTCGTAGTTTCTTTTATGAAAGAAAACAATTGCTCAATAGGAACTTGTTTCAAGCTATCCGGGACAATATATAAATGTGGTGGTTTGGATCCATCTATACCTGTTCCACACCAAATAAAACGATCATAAAAGTGATAATAGATTGTCGTGTCGTTGTAAAAAATGAAATTGTGGGTTTCATAAAAAACAGGAAGAATGGAAACCGAAGAATCTTTATTTTTTTCTATTTCCTTATTAACATCCTTTATTACAAAGAAATAATCCTTCTCGGGTTTGTTCTCACAACTTTGGAGAAACAATAGAATTAAAAAAAATGGTACGATTCGATTTAACATTGACTTATTTTAATTTCGATTCAACTTCTTTCCAAAATGCTTGTTTCCAATTTGTTCCATTTCGTAGAACTAATAGTTCTTCCACCAATTCAATATATTTTGAATAATTGTCGTCTATCTCACAACCTAGACTGATGAATCGAACCCCGTACTTTTGTCCAATTAAATTCAATTCTTCATCGTCATACATTGGTAATCCGAAGTAGTACATTGTAAGCAATTGATTGCTAAGATTCGATTTACTTAGTTGTTTTCCATCAAACTTCTCCAGACAAGTGTTTACTAATGTGTCGTGATTTAATTCGAGTTCTTGCTTTTCATATGAAAAGAATAAATAATCTACATCCAAAACGTAAATACCTGGTTGAAGATTTGCAAAGTAATAAGCACCATTTTCATCAATTAGCGTTTTAGCGCGGATTGAATCATTTTGCCATAAAGAAACGGAACCAAGAAATAATGATTTTTGATCTGAGCAATCTGAAATCCTCCCATTCAAGCTAATTGTTTGCTGTGCGTTTACAATGCTTACAACAATTAAAAAAAGAGAAAGGATGAAAGGTTTCATTTTAGCTAAATTAGTTTTATTCAATAAGGAAATAACGATGGTTTTGATTTATCTATTGTAAAATATTTTTCAAAAAAACTTTTTGTAATCAACACACTTGAAATCTTCATTTTTCTACCATCTTTTAAGGTAAATTCCCAAATACAAAGTCTACTCCAAGGTAAGCGATTGGTGGATTATTCTGTAATGAAATCAATTTCAGTGAATAAGAACTGATGACAAATAACTTCCTTGTCAAGACAAATTAGCTGATCATCTGATAAAACAAGAAGCTGTTTCCCATAATTCGCACGATGTTTAAATAAAAGAAGGCAATAAACAAATATCGGTGTCAACAAAAATCCTGTCATAAAATAGGGCTGTATCCCATTTTTATGTTCGGCAAATAAAAAGTAATAAGTTAAAATAATCAAACATAAAAAAGGCATAATTGAATAGACCACTATTCTATTATTATTCCATTTAAATTGTTGTTTAGTTGAATTCACAAATTTGTTATTTCTTAGTTTAACCGAGAGTCAAGTCACGTCTTATCATTACGGGTTTATTTTACATTCACCTTCCCATGTTGTTTGCAATAGATCCACAATTCTTCGATGTATTCCATTGGAAAGTTTTTGTAGGTCTCACCTTCCAGTTCCTGCAGCGTGAAATACCTTCCTGCAATGTAATCATTTGGATTTAAAAAATAATCCTTGTCGACAGCTTCAATGTCTAGTTGGTCATCGGGCGACAAATGATAAAAGTCGGCCTTGTGTTTCACTTTGTACTCATAGGAATTTTCTGTATTTTCCAGTAAAATCAACTCATCGTTACACGAAACATAAATTCCAGCTTCTGGCGCGTCATTCGAAAAATCATTATCGCCCAACAATTTAGAAACGCTTTCTTTGTTCAGTTTTAAGGATTTAAAATAAATGGTTGATTTATAAATTTCTGGAACCTTATACTTCACTTTCACTTCTGCTTGAACTGGTTTTACTTTTGATCGAACACTGAAAAACGAAACCAATTCACCCGATAATTTCACCGTTAATTCTTGTTCACCTGCTTTCAATGAATACAAATCGGATGGATGAATGTCAAAAGAAAAATCAACTTTACCATCACTGATCGACTCGTTACCAAACCTAAAAAAATGTCCTTTTCCTGAATCAAAGGACAATGAAAAAGATAAATTATCTGCTTTCTCCTTTGATTGAAAATCACTATTGTACACCATCGGAATCACAAAGTCTTTCCCTAAATCAATTTCAACATTGACATTGAACAAATCTCCCTTTTGCAAAAATGTAAGTTTTACATGATTTGAATCAAACAATTGTTTTCCCTTGGTAATTTTATATGGAAGTTCAATTTCACGTTCTTCTGGTAGTGTATCACTAAATTCTGGTTCTTCTTCTTGATTTCGCGTTGTCGCTTTCTGTTGCAGGTCGCAGCTGGTGAATGAAAATGTAAGTAGAATAATACTTGTTAAACAATAGATAAGAAATCTCATACGCAGATTGGCTTTACTCTCTAATACAAAAGTGACAAAAATTTATTCTTGAAATTGATAATTTACTTCAAATGAATACCTTAATCTTGACTTGTCTGTATACCATGATTCTTTTTTAAGTAATTGCTTTTCATCATATTCGAAGTGAACCATTGTACTCGGTTTTGAAAACTCTTTATGATTTTCAAATGATTTGTATGACTCAATATAATGCTCTATTTCAATTTCTTTGAACCACTCTTTATTGTCAATCTTTATTTGGTAAATACGTTTTACACTGTCCTTGTCATATTCAAAATTGGTTATAGTTCCGCGGTCATAATGATCAAATATCATTGATTCTGACACTTTGAATCCTCTTTCATTGAAGGTATAACTTTTCACTGAAGACACATCAACTTTTGTTGTCCAGTGCATTTTTTCTTCAACTAATCTGTCGTAATCGTCATAAATGTACTTAACAATAGAATTACTGTAAATCGTCTTTTTTGGATAACGCACATTCGTTTGTTGTTTTTTTATCAGTTTTTCTTTGCGGTCGTATTTATAAACCGTACGAGTGGTAGGAACAGAATCAGTTTCAAATAAATACTCCAATTCAGTTTTCAATAATCCTTTTTTGTTGTATTCATAATACCATTTCTTAGTTGAAGGACCAAATCCTGTACTTTGAAGCAAACTTGAATCAGCATGATTTTTTGGATATTCAACTTGAACTTCAACTTTCTCAATCAATTGTCCTTTTGAATTGTACGTGTAGGTATAAGCTTGAGAATATAAGATGATGTCAAACAGTCGATAGTATTTTTCATATACCAGCCTTCCGTTTTGATCAAATTCAACATGAGCTACTTCTAAAGAATCAATATCTGTTAATTCTATTCCACTTTTCACTTTCACCGAAATTGATTGAACATGATTTGATACTAATAAATCCTTTCTCAAAATCAAACCATAATCTTGTGCATAAGACGGTTGAATTAGGAAAACCATAAGTGTTATCGTAAACCAATTAAAACTATTGCTTACCAAAATAGCATGAAATGATTTTTTCACAAAGAGCACTTTTTTTTAAGTTTTTAACTTAACGACTAACACTATTTGAAGCTTCCTATTTTTAGCTTCGTTCTACCCTTCACACAGTTTCTTCAACTTCGCAAGTGCCAAAGGATAGGTTTCATTCATGTAATCTAGAAAATCTTCTGCGGTGTCTAAATCAACACGAACAGTTGTAGTTCCATTCGTTTCTTCAAAGGTGTAATTTTCTAGTCCACCCGCCCATTCTTCTACTTCTTCACCTTCTGTTAATTCAACATCCCCTTTTAAGATTCCGTAATGCTGAATGGATATAAAACGATTAGGTTCATGCGCCACTATGCGGGAAATCATTCCGCCTTTTTCACCATTCTCGTCTACCCCAACAAACAGCATTTTTTGTCCTTGCTCCCAATTCCCTTCATAACTTGAAGTTGGATTGAAAGCAGCCGTCCAATGCTCGTAGCTTGCTTTATCAGTAAGTCCGAGCATTTTGTCAAATACCAGGTTTACAGGCGCGTTAATTGTTATTTTGAAGTGGATGTTAATCATGGTAAATAGTGTCTTTTGAATGAAGCTTTAAACTTATCGTTTCTTGCCGACGTGACAAAATTTGATGGAGGAAAATTTGATTGGATTTCGAATAGAATTCCTCAGATGAAAAGTTTTATATTAAAAGACTTGTTCTTCCTACGTCAATTTATCATAGCCCAATTCGAAAAGAGCACTCTTTGCAAATTTTGTTTCTTTGTATTGGAACATTTAAACGCAAAGGCGCTAAGTTCACAAACTTACGCTGAAGAGGAAAGTGGACAAATGCGCCGAATCATTGAAGAATTGTACAATCAAAAAACACATTTCTTAGAGCCTAATTATGAGTTGTTGTACAATTCGTTGCGCAGAACGGTGAAAACACG
>JALQYQ010000043.1 GCA_023262855.1 Crocinitomicaceae bacterium | reverse complement strand
GCATTTACGAAATTACTGGTATCTGCAGGAGTTCCTTGTTTGAAAGAATTCACTTGCTCTAAATAAATGCGTTTTACTTCTGGCCAAAGGTTTGAAGGAATGTATGCACGAGATGCTGCAGAACATTTTTGTCCTTGGAATTCGAAAGCTCCACGAGACATTGCTGTTGCTACTTCAGCTGCATCAGCAGATTTGTGCACCATGATGAAATCTTTTCCACCTGTTTCTCCGACGATGCGTGGATAAGTTCTGTAGTTTTCAAGATTGTTACCAATTTCTTTCCACAAGTGACGGAAAACGCCTGTTGAACCTGTAAAATGTAAACCAGCAAAGTGTTTGTTTTTGAAAATCACATCTCCAGCAACTGGACCGTCAACTGTAACCATGTTGATTACACCATCAGGAACACCAGCAGCTTTGAATAATTCCATAATTACCTGAGCAGAATAAACTTGAGAATCAGCAGGCTTCCAAACAACCACATTTCCCATCATTGCTGGTGCAGCACAAAGATTTGCAGCGATTGATGTAAAGTTGAAAGGTGTTAGTGCGAATACAAATCCTTCCAATGGACGGTACTGCAAACGGTTCCACATTCCTGGTAATGATTCCGGTTGTTCTTTGTAAATCTGCGTCATGTATTGCACGTTGAAACGGAAAAAGTCGATCAACTCACACGCTGCATCAATTTCAGCTTGGAATACGTTTTTAGACTGCGCCAACATTGTAGCTGCATTCATTTTATCTCTGAAAGGTCCAGCCAATAAATCAGCAGCTTTCAAGAAAATCGCAGCACGCTCTTCCCATGGTAAATTCGCCCAATCTGCTTTCGCCGCTAATGCAGCATCAATCGCTTGTTGTACGTGTGAAGCATCACCATAATTGAAATGACCCAATACTTTCGCATGTTCGTGCGGAGGATTCATTGGTTTTTTATTATCCGTGCGAACTTCTTTTCCACCGATGTACATTGGAACATCGATAGGCGCTTGGTTGTATAATTCGTTATATTTTTTTAGTAAAGAATCACGTTCTGATGATCCAGGAGCATACCCTTTTACGGGCTCATTTTTTGCAACTGGAACTTGAAAAATTGCGTTTGACATAGACACTGTTTTTTTTGCAAAAGTAACGAATGTTCGCTATCCTTGCAAAGAAGATTGTTACAAATCATCTCATGTTAATTACAGTGCTATGAAACCACCTATCTTATTTCTTTTATTGATTCAAATTCTTTCATTTCAACTCCTGTCTCAAGAGTTTCAAACCAAGTCGAAGCAATGGTCAGATGATGAAATCAAAGAAAGAGCTATTGAGTCCCTCGATAATTGGAATTATTTCATGCGAAACAACCTGGATTCATTAAAAATTGATGCATTTGAAATTCTATTTATTGGTTTAGAAAACAACAACAATTTCGCGATTAATGTCGGTAAACGATCATTGGGAAGTTATTTGATTCGCACCGGAGATACTGAAAAAGGGATAAATTACTTGAAATCATCCAATTCATATTTTGAGGAGCGTGAAGATTTTTTAATTCAAACGGAAATTTTAAACGAGTTGGGAAATGGTTATTTGTACGCAGGAAAACCTGTTCAAGCTGAAAAGTACTTTTTGAAGTCCTTGAAGTGTGGGAAAAATTCACCAGACCCAACATCTGCTTTTTTGGCGGAAGCGAATTTAGCGCAGGCCTACATCAATTTACAGAATTACTCAAAGGCGGAAGCTTATTTACAGCATTACAAGAAGCAATGTATAAAACTGGGTAAATTGGAATCAGTTGCGAATGCTTATGCTTATTTGGGTCAAATTGCATTGATTCAAAAGAAACATGAGTTAGCTAAAGAGTATTTTCAAAAAAGTGCTCGCTATGGTTTTAAGTCGAAATCAAAAGCTTTAATAGCGCATGCATACAACAACATGGCCATCGCTTTTTTCGAGGAAAGCAAAATGGACTCGAGTTTGGCGTATTTTCACAATGCACTGGAATTGCGACTTAAAACAAAAAATGCCAAATCAATTTCAGAAAGTTATTACAACATTGCAGGTTTATACGTTGAAATGAAACAATATGACAAAGCACTGTCCTATTATCAGTTGTGTGAACAGTATTCCAAAAGTAAAAAACTGTTGAAGGAAGAAATGGATGTTAATCTTGCTATTTCAGACATGTTTAAACTTCAGAAAAATTTTGAACAAGCTTTAGTTTATTCTGAGCGGTATTCTGATTTGCTTGAAAAATATTACGCTGAACTTGCGGTTGAGCAAACTGAGGATCAAGAAATACTTCACATGTTAGATGAGATGGAACTTTCAAATCGTGTAGATTCGCATGAAGCAAAATTGAACGAACAATTAATCAATCAAAAATATCAAACCTATTTGCTGTATGTAGCGCTGATTGTATTCGTGACAGCATTAGTTATCCTGCTAATTTATCGCAAGAAAATTAATTAAGTCTTGGAGGATAGATTAATTTGAACGTTGGAACAATCACCTGAAATAATTTGCCATTGTTTAGGTTTTTAAAGGTATAGAAGCCTTTCATAAATCCCATTTCAGACATTAATTCACAACCACTTGTATAAGTGAAACTTTGTCCTGGCTTGAGTAAAGGTTGCTCTCCAACAACACCACTTCCTGAAACAAAACTTGGTTCGTTTAAAGAATCGAATATATACCAATCTCTTGTAATTAATTGAATATCAAATGAATTGTGATTTTCAATCGTGATACGATAATTGAAGAAAAATTGGCTACTCATGATTTGCGATAAATCCGATCGAAATTGTGTGTTAACCGATATTTTAACTCCTTCTGTTATTGCTGTATTCATAGAGATCTTTCTTAGCAAGACGAAAATTAGGACAATATTAGTTCAAAAACAACTCTTTTACGAAGTGCATGTACATTTTTACATTTATTGTGAATATCGAAAGGGTCTCAACTATTATTGATACGATTACATTTGTAAAAAAAAATCAAACGTGAGAGACTTTTTGTATTTGGCTCCTTTGCAAAGTTTTACAGATCATCATTTTCGGAATGCTTTTCAGCAAACCTTGGGTGATGTTGACCGATTCTATGCGCCTTATCTCAAAATGTCGAACGATGGAACGATTAAGGATGGGCCGAAACAAGACGTGTTGCCAAAGAATAATCCTTTTGAAGAAGTCGTTCCTCAACTCATGGCTTGTTGCGCGGAAGATTTTTTAACGATGGCCAACTACTTGTCTGATTTAGGGTATCAAGAAGTGAACTGGAATTTAGGTTGCCCGTATCCAATGGTTGCAAAACGTGATTTAGGATCTGGAATACTGAATAAACCAGAGAAAGTACTTTCGATATTAGAAGAAGTAATTCCAAAAACCAAGTTAAAAATCGGAATTAAAATGCGGATGGGGTATGAAGATACTACTGATATTTTAACGCTTTTACCTGCGTTGAATCAGTTCCCACTAAGCGAGGTTATTGTTCATGCGCGTTATGGAAAACAGCTTTACACAGGAGGTTGTGATTATGATCGTTTTGAGGAAAGTATTCCTTTGTCGAAACACCGATTAATTTACAATGGAGATATCGCTACAGTTGAGGATTTTAGAATTTTGAAAAAGCGTTTTCCTTCCATACATCATTGGATGATTGGTAGAGGTGCAGTTTCTAATCCTTTTCTTTTTGAAATGATTCAAGAGAATGAGTGTGAGAAACCAGAAGATTGGAAAGAAGTCTTTCACGATTTTTTAATTTTATTACTTGAGAGTCATTTAAACGAATCCTCGAATGAAGGGAATGTGTTGATTAAAATGAAGCATTTTTGGGAGTATTTTTCTAGTTCGTTTGAAAATGATACAGGTGTTTACCGCAAAATAAAAAAGACGGATTCGATTAAAGAATACCAAGATCAAATTGAGCAGATCCTACTCGCCTAATTATTAATTGACGATTGGCACAACTTTTGCTTTTGTCCGCTGTTCAACTTTAAAAAGTTTGCTATGAAAAAACAAGTACTTAGTTTAGGAATCGCGTTGGTTACGTTCAGTTCCTTGAATGCTCAAACAGATCGGTTCACCCAAGATTTTCAGCCAATTCGTGCGGAATTAACAAAATGGGACCCAATCAGAGGAGAGTGGTTGGCATCAAGTATGGTTTCTATAGCGAAGAAGGAGCCTATTCCTGACAGAACGTTTCCAGAAAATTATACGCCTGCTGAAATGATGAAAATGGTTCCAGAAAGCAGTCGTGCAAATATTCAGCGAATTGCAACTACAAGCGCGCAAAATGCAGATTCATCTTCAAGAGGAAATTGGAGTTCGATTACCACTCAATTAAATCGACCATCTTGCCAGCCTACTATGGGAAGAACTTATGGGGATCCACATTTATCTTCATTTGATGGAGCAACTTATTCTTTTCAAACAGTTGGTGAATTTGTGTTAGTGAAATCACCTTCTCAAAACATTGAAATACAAGCGCGTCAGCAACCTCAAAGTGATGATTTTTCGTTGAATACAGCTTTAGCAATGAATGTCGGCGGAGATCGTGTTTGTGTTTATGCAAATGAAAAACCAGATAACATTTCAAATTGTGCTTTGCGTTTAAATGGTACACCTTTGTATATCAATGCGGGAACATATTATTTACCGCATGGTGGAACAATTCGTTACACTTCAAACAACTATGTTGTTACTTGGCCAACAGGAGAGGTAGCAACAATTGATGTTAGACGTTCATCTCAAATGAATTTCTTGAATGTGGCAGTTCAAATATTTCCTTGTTCACAAAGCGATTTAGAAGGCTTATTGGGTAATGCAAATGGCCGTCAAAGTGATGATTTTGATGTTCGAAACAGTAGCAATCGCCCAGCTTACATGGCGTTTTCTTCTTTTGGAGGAAGTCAAATGCAACAAGCTTCAAATGAAATGGAAAAAGAATATTTAGCTTTTTTAGCTAGAGAATATGCCCGTCAATTCCGAGTTACACCAACTACATCTTTGTTTGATTACGGGATTGGTCAAAGCACTTACACTTATACAGACGAGTCTTTTCCGAGAGTGCATAGAACAGTAAATGATTTAACGCCAGACCGTCAAAATGCTGCAAGAGTTAAATGTGAAGAAAACGGAATCAGAGGAGATGAATTAAAAGGTTGTATTTTTGATCAAGCGTATTTGGAAATACCTCCAAGTCCAAGACCAGTTGTTAAAGATCTTACAAGCGGTATTCAAATGCCTCGACTTGATAAACCTGTAAATAATGTAAATGGAGCCAATATTACTCCAACCAATTTTCGACCAGTTGATAAAGTTGGAGCAAGCAATGATCCACTTCCAATTCAACAAAACCCAAATAACGGAGAGATAAAACCTGTCAATCAAGAAATCAAGGAAAGTAGAATTGATGGTCAAAAAGTTACAAAGCCTTCAGGAAATGAGGTTAGACCAACTACGATATCTAAGCCTGTTGATAATGATGTAAAACCTTCCAAGTCGGTACCAGTGAATTCAACACCAAAAGGTTTGGAAATTAAAACAAACACATCTAAACCGAGCGGAGGTGGTGTTCCTTCAAATTCGAGCCCAGTGAAAACGACACCTGCTTTAAAAGGTGGAAAAGGATAAATAAGAGTCTCACAGAAATGTGAGACTTTTTTTTGCAACTTAATTTGATTAAAAACGCGAATAAATGAACGGATGAATGTGAATAATTCTCCTCAACCAAACTTTTTAACCGAATGAAATTTCGTTTAAATTCTTTATTTTTGAGCTTAAACGATTTGGGATGAGATTAATTACCTTGATTTTTGGAGTTTTTATGTTGCTTAGTGCTTCTGCACAAGTTACTTTATCTGCAAATACTAAAGCAGATGTGTTGGTTATACAGAGCGAACTTCTTCGAACTAAAAATGTTCCTTCAAACGGGTTGATGGATCGTTTTGCAATCCATAAATTTTCTGAAGGTTATTTTGTAGGCTTTCTAGCAAAAACTTCTTCTTCCTATTCAAAAAATGCGTTGCTTCAACAAGGAATCATTGTTGGTGCTAAGTCAGGAGATATTGTTTCCATTCAAGTACCAGTTTCTTTGTTATCGTCGGTTGAGTCATTACCAGGATTAAAAATGCTACAATTAGCTGGTAAAATCAAACCAACTTTGGACAAAGCGGTGAAGGATATCAAAGCAGACAGTGTTCAAAAAGGATATAATTTACCGCAAGGTTATACGGGTAAAAATGTACTGATTGGAATTACGGATTGGGGATTTGACTATTCGTCTCCTATGTTCTATGATACTTTACTTCAAGATACGCGCATTTTAGCTGCTTGGGATCAATACAGAACCTCAGGTCCTGCACCAAGTGGATTCTCCTATGGAACAGAATTAAGTTCAATGCCTGAGTTTACTGCTGCTGGTGCCGATACTGCAAATATTTACAGTTATGCAACACATGGTTCACATGTCGCAGGAATTTGTGGTGGAAGTGGAGCAGGAACGGCTTATAGAGGTATTGCGTTTGAATCACAATTTTTGTTCGCTACTTTTTTGGTGGATGAAAGTGCCGTTTTGGATGCTTGGGAATGGATGTATCAAAAATCCTTATCAGAAGGAAAGCGTTTGGTAATTAACATGAGTTGGGGATTGTATCACTTAGGTACTTTGGATGGAAATTCATTGTTAAGTCAAGCGATTGATAATTATTCTGCTCAAGGCGTCATTTTTGCAAATTCAGGAGGCAATAATGGAAATGTAAATTTTCACATCAAGAAAACATATAACAATGATTCAATTCGCACGAAAATAGACTTTTATCCGTATGCATCAAATCCAAATATGTGGGGACAAAGTATTCACATGTGGGGTGAACAATCGAACGCATTTGAATCTGGATTGATGATTTACAATACAAGCGGAGTGGTACTTGCGGAAACACCTTGGTATTCAACAGCAACAACTTCAGCGTACATTGACACTTTTTTAGTGATTGGTGCTGATACGATTTGGTACAATTTGTCCGCAGATGCAGCCCATCCATTGAATGGTAGACCACAAATGAGACTACGGGTAATGAATACACATACTTATTTGAGGGTGTATTTAAAATCGAGAGCAACAGCTGGAAAAGTTCACTATTGGAATGTTACAGAATTGTCTACAGATGTTGGAAATTGGGGAATGCCATTTACTGCATTTGGTGCGGGAGCCATCGGTGGCGATAATCAATACGGTATAAGTGAGCCATCCTGTACAAATAGTTTGATAAGTGTTGCAGCTTATTCTTCGAGTTATTATACTTCCGGGGGAACATTAGTTGGTGGTCAGATTGCAAATTTTTCGAGTATTGGTCCGCGCTATGATGAGGTGTTAAAACCTGAGATTTCTGCACCAGGTGTTTCTGTTGCTTCGTCTATTTCTTCCTATACAGATAATTCATTTACATCGATATCATCTGTTGACTTTAATGGGAGAACATACCCATTCGCACGTTTTTCGGGTACTTCAATGGCTGCCCCAATGGTAACAGGTGTTGTTGCATTAATTCTAGAAGCAAACCCATATTTGTCAGCGCAACAAGTAAAAGATATTATCATTCAAACTGCACGTGAAGATGCAAATACGGGTGTGATTCCTATTACGGGAAGTACACAATGGGGGTGGGGTAAATTAAATGCTTATTTGGCAGTTCAACTCGCTTTAAATACAGTCGGAACTGAAGAGGTTGAACAAGAAATTCCGTGGTCTGTGTATCCAAATCCAGTGACCAAAGATCTGTTTTTTACCCTTGTTGATGAATTGCCGGAAAAAGTTCAAATCATTGACTCTATGGGCAAAATATTGGATAAATCAATACAAAATTCTAGAGTAAATGTATCAGATTTAAAACCAGGGAACTATTGGGTTCGAATGGAAGTGAATGGAAGAATTCAACAGCAACAATTTATTAAGTTGTAAGATGATAATTCGTGCCTTGAATCGAAATGAGCTGATGATAGTTCATGAAATTGCACATTTAACTTGGCCAGATACCTTCAAAGAAATTTTAAGAAAGGATCAAATTGAGTACATGTTAAATTGGATGTACAATCTTAATCTATTGGAAAATCAAGTTGATCAAGGTCATCTATTTTTTGTTGCGGAACATGCAGGAAAGCCCGCTGGTTTTATTGGAATTGAACCGAATCATCCTGAAAAAGGAATTACGAAAATTCACAAGATTTATATTCTGCCTTCTATGCAAGGTATGGGAATTGGGAAGAAATTAATTGACCATGTAATTGATTTGTCCGTTCAATCAAACATATCTGCCCTTCTGTTAAATGTCAACAGGTTCAACAATGCTGTACATTTTTACAAATCTCAAGGATTTGAAATTTTACACGAAGAGAACATTGATATTGGAAACGGTTATTTAATGGAAGATTTTGTGATGCGTTTGTCTATCTAACATTACTTTTTTGTTAGACTCATTGCATATTCATTTGGTGATTTTCCAGCAAGTTTTTTGAAAGCCGTGAAAAAAGGGTTATAAGAGGAAAAACCAACTTCTATGGCTAAAGATTCTAATGTATTTACCGTAAGAAACCCAGATTCGATTAATCGTTTGGCGTCTTCAATTTTAATTATCGTTTTATATTCAGTAAATGTATATTGGCAGTGATATTTAAACATATATACTAAATGACTGACAGGAATATTCAATTCGTTGGCCATGTCAGTAATGGTGATTTTTTGATTGCGAAAGTAATTTTTCTCTCGTGAAAGAAATTCAATCTCCTTGATTAAATCGGATATTTTTGAATCCACTTTTTCTTTTAATTTTTTATCTTGCTGATTAAGTATATCAATTTCACCAATATGCCATAATTCATGATTATCTTCTTCTGTTGAATAATTTATAGTTTGCTTTTCCAATTTTGGCATCCCGTACAAAATTTCAGGTGATACGAGAATTTTAATGAAAATAACCAACCACAAGGTAACTTGTAGAATCGTCAAAGGTTTACCAGAAATTTCGTTACTGCTAATAGTTTCATAGAAAATAGAACCTATCAATCGTAGTGTCAAAATAACACAAATCGTAAATAGAAAAATTGTCCAATTGCGAATCAATTTGTAATGCTCAAAGTGAATTTCACGTTGGCGTCCCCATAATTGATTTCTCAGCAATAAATAACTTTTGACGACATAAAAAACAGCATAACCCGAACAGGTAATAGCATTCAAAACCAACATGTGTTCTTTTGAAATATAGTCGCTGTTAAGAAAAAATAGATTGAATCCTAAAAGTCCTGCTGGGAAGATTAAATGGCATAGATCCTTTCGTTGAAAAGATCGATAATCATAGATGATTGCTTTGAAATAAAGAAAAAACAAGGGAAGAGAATAGAGCAACAAGGATTTATATGGTCCGATAAAGTCGCTGATATTGTCTTGAAGCCCTAATAAAAAAGAACTTCGAATAATCATTCGAATACTCGCTAGAGCAATTATCAAAACAAGAAATAGATT
Source organism: Crocinitomicaceae bacterium (assembly GCA_023262855.1). GTDB lineage: Bacteria > Bacteroidota > Bacteroidia > Flavobacteriales_D > Crocinitomicaceae > M0103. The sequence goes on along the minus strand of JALQYQ010000043.1, from coordinate 32,856 downwards.
TACAAGTTTGTTTGATTTAATAGAAAATAGAATTAGGCTAATGATAACAATACCAATTAACCCTGTGATAAAAAGAATAAAATTTTCAAATAAGATGAAATTCATTTCTTGAATTTTATGATTTATAGCAATAAAATCTAACTTCTAATTTTCTATATGAACTTACTTACAAAATGTCTTTTAGGTTTCAATTATTCTTAAAATAATTTGTTTTTGACTTACTGAAATGCTAAAATGATTACTGAAAACCTTAAAAAATAACCGTTTCAGATTTTGACCGATTTCTTGTCAAAAAAATAAATATATGTTTGTTTCGAATTTCTCACCTGAAGTTTGATGTAAACCACTTCTACATAAGTTAAAATTTGTTCAGACCAAATTTACTATGTATGAAAATTAATATTCTATCATCTCACAGTTTTATTGTAATCCTAGTTCGTCGCTATTTTTTAGGCTTACTCGTCTTTTTAAGTTTGAATAGTTCTTTTGCTCAAACAAACTGGACCAAGATTTATGAAACAATTAATCCTGTAAGGAATTCGTCATCTAATGGAGAGATACAGTATGTAGCGGGATTTGGTAAAACAGGTGGTGCTGCTTCTGCTTTTACTGGTTCATTTGATCGTGTAAAAATTAGATTGGAATGTAACGTGTCCAACACTTTTAGATGGGCAGAAGTGGAATTCGACACATGGAGTGGCTTAACTGTTCAAGATTTGCAGGTCCCCGATTATGGAAATTCTGTTTCACATCAACGAAATGTTAATAACATCAAGGTAAGCTCAAATATGCCAGGTGTAAATTTGGGAAACTTTGCATTAGGGAGGATTGAAATGTGGAGAAATAACTATGCTACAAGTACATCAGGACTAACTCCTGCAGGAAATGGTGGTGATTATGATTGGGATGATCAAATTAATGTTACAACTAATGGATATGGTTGTTTCCAAGTTCATAATGTTACTTCTGGTTATGCCCAAACCATTTTGGCTTGGAATCATCATCAGTCTGGTGGGCAACCAGATTTAGGAATTGGCAACGCTCCTTCAGGACATCCAGATTGGACTTTTAATACCTCAAATGGATCAGCAAATTTTAAAGTTCAAATTTTTGTTGGAACTAGTATTATTTCAACACAACCATCTAGCACAGCTCAAACAATCTGTTTAAATGGAGCGTCAACTGCTCTTAGTGTTGGGGCACTTGGCACGTCTATAAGTTACCAATGGTACAGTAATTCCGTGAATTCTAATTCTGGCGGTACACTTATTTCTGGAGCAACTTCCAGTTCTTATACACCACCAACAAATGTCAGTGGTACAAAATATTATTATGTTGTTGTTACTAACTCTTTAGGTTCAACAACAAGCGCTGTGTCCGGAGGAATAACCGTTTCCCCACTTTCGCTTGCAGGAACTGCTTCATCAAACCAAACAATTTGTTCTGGTGTGCAACCGTCGAATATAACTTTGAGTGGTAATACTGGAACAATTGAATGGCAAGTTTCTTCAGATAATATAAACTTTACTAATATTTCTGGAGCGACAAGTTCTCCATTAACGAGTGCTCAAATGGGAACTTTGACTTCGACAAGATATTACAGAGCAATTGTTACAAGTGGGGCATGTTCTGCCGTAACTTCAAATGTTGTAACGGTTACAGTAACTCCTCTACCAACAATGACATCAACTACACCAGGTTCAATTTGTGGGTCTGGACCTGTTTTATTAGGGGCTTCTGCAACAGGAACAATAAATTGGTATTCAGCTTTAACAGGTGGATCGTCAATAGGTACAGGAACAAGCTATACAACACCAAGTATTTCGACAACAACAACCTATTATGTTGATGTTACAGCCAATGGTTGTACATCTACTCCTCGCGCTGCTGTAATTGCAACAATAAATCCTTTGCCATTGCCAGCTACGAATACACCTTCTTCAATTATAGCAGAAGTGCTTGTTGTTGGAGGAGGAGGTTCAGGTGGTTATAGGCATGCTGGAGGTGGTGGAGCAGGAGGTGTCGTTTATGATTTAGCTTTTGTAATTAATCCTGGAAACATTCCAGTAACTGTTGGAAATGGTGGGGTTGGTAACATGGTTTCTGGTCAAAACAGTGTTTTTTCAACTATTACTGCATACGGCGGCGGCGGCGGCGGGACAAATGGACAAAATGGTTTAAACGGTGGTTCAGGAGGAGGAGGTTCAAATGGAACATTAGGTGGTACGGGAATTTCTGGACAAGGAAATAAAGGTGGAAATCAAAATGATGGTAACGGATGTTGTTTTGCAAATGGTGCTGGTGGTGGCGGTGCCGGTGCTGCAGGAGCAAATACGACAGGTGCTTCTTCATCAGATGGTGGTATTGGTATTCCAATTGCTATAACAGGTTCAACTGTCTATTATGGCGGTGGAGGCGGCGGTGGCACTGCAACAACAACTTCAATGTCGGGTGGTAACGGTGGAGGTGGAGCTGGAGGAAGAAGTAATTCAATGAATGGATCTAATGGTGCTGCAAATACTGGCGGCGGTGGCGGCGGTGGCGGCGCAAATGGAAGTTCTAGTGGGAATGGAGGTAATGGCGGATCCGGTGTTGTCATTATTCGCTACAGTGGTACACCAATTGCTACAGGCGGCACAATTACTCAAAGTGGAGGTTATACAATTCATACATTTACCAGCTCAGGCACTTTTGCTTATGCTGGTTCAATATCTAGTGCAACTGTTCCAAACATTATTTCTTGTAGTGCTTCTGCAGTTACATTCACAGGAACTGTCAGTGCAGGTTTGACATTAGATTGGTATGATGCAGCAATAGGAGGAAACTTGCTTTCTCAAGGTACAACAACATATACAACTCCAGTTATTTCAACTACAACAACGTATTATGTTGCTGTGAGAAACACAACAACAGGATGTGTTTCTGCAACGCGTTTAGCAGTTACTGCGACAATTAATTCAGCATCAACGATTACTCCAAATCAAACAATTTGTTCGGGTGTTCAACCTGCTAACATAACTTTGACTGGTAATACCGGAACAATTCAATGGCAAGTTTCTTCCGATAATATAAGCTTTACAAATATTTCTGGAGCGACAAGTTCTCCATTAACAAGTGCTCAAATGGGAGTTTTGACAGCAACAAGATATTATAGAGCAATTGTTACAAGTGGTGCTTGTTCTGCTGCCACTTCAAATGTGGTCACTGTTACAGTAACTCCTTTACCAACAATGACATCGACTACACCTGGTTCAAATTGTGGGACAGGACCTGTTTTATTAGGGGCTTCTGCAACAGGAACAATAAATTGGTATGCAGCCTTAACCGGTGGATCGTCATTAGGAACAGGAACAAGTTATACAACACCAAGTATTTCAACAACAACAACCTATTATGTTGATGTTACATCCAATGGTTGCACATCATCCCCACGAACAGCTGTAATTGCTACAATTAACGCTTTGCCAATGGCAGCTACAAATACACCTTCATCAATTAATCTTGAAGTTCTTGCTGTTGGTGCTGGCGGCGGCGGCGGTGGTGGAGATGGTCCGTTGGGTGCAGGTGGCGGAAGTGGTTCGGCTGTTACAACGACTTTTGTTGTGACATTAGGAAATTATGCTGTATCTGTTGGTGGCGGTGGTAGTGGCGGAACTGGTTGTGCTGTCAATGCTGGTGCAGGCGCAGGAGGATCCAATGGTGGAGGTACTGGTGGTATGGCAGGCGGTAATGGATGTTCTGGGGGCGGCGGCGGCGGCGGCGGTTGGTCAGGTATTAAATTAGGAACAACCACATACGTTATTGCCGGCGGTGGTGCAGGTGGTGGTGGTTCAAATGAAGGAACTGCTAATAACGTGGATTCTCCTGGAGGGAATACATCTCCGAATGGAAATACAGTATCAAATAATGGTGGTAATGGAACAAACTTTTCTGGAGACGGCGGCGGCGGCGGCGGCGGTGGCGGCGGTTATTTGGGAGGAAACGGTCAATCTGGTTTGACAAGCAATGGTCAAGCAAGTGGAGGGACTAGTTACGCAAATCCAAGTAATACATCCACTTCAATCGTTAACGGAAATTCTGGGAAGTCTGAACCTAATGGTTCTGCTGGAGGCGCAGCTGTATCAGTATCTAATTCAAGTAATTTTGGATATGCTAATAATTACGGGTCAGGTGCAGCAGGAGCGTCAAATAATGGGGCTAGTAATAATGGTTCATCAGGAATTGTAATAATACGTTATGCTGGAACGCCAATTGCTACAGGTGGTACAATTACTCAAAGTGGTGGCTATACCATTCATACATTTACAAGCTCGGGAACTTTTGCTTTTACAGGTTCAACATCTAGTGCAAATATTCCAAACGTTTCTTCTTGCGGTGCTTCTGCAGTTACATTCACAGGAACAGTGAGTGCAGGCTTGACATTGGATTGGTACGATGCAGCAACAGGAGGAAACTTACTTTCTCAAGGTACAACAACATTTACAACTCCGGTTATTTCAACTACAACAACTTATTATGTTGCTGTGAGAAATACTACAACAGGTTGTGTTTCTGCAACGCGTTTAGCTGTTACAGCGACAATTAATTCAGCATCAACTGTAACACCAAATCAAACAATTTGTATGGGAGCAACACCAGCATCAATCACGCTGACGAGTGCTTCAGGTACAATTCAATGGCAATCATCAACGAATAACTCAACCTTTACAAATATCGCAGGTCAAACGGGATCAACATTGACTGGTGCTACAATGGGAGCTTTGAATTCAACAATGTACTATCGCGCTGTTATTACAAATGGAGCATGTGTTGGAAATTCACCAGTACACACAGTTAATGTTACAAATCCAACAATTAGTGCTTCACCAGTTTCAACTGATTTAGTTTGGAATGGTAAGGTATCGAATGATTGGACAAATGCAAACAATTGGTGGAGTTACAACGGAACAGCATATGGAACTGCAGCAGCAATTCCTTCAAGTTCAACGAACGTATTTATACAAGGAACAAGTGCTTGTGTTCTAAACCAACCAACTATTGCAACTGCAGCGGGTTATTCGAAAAATATCACAATCGAAACAGGTGCAACGTTGACAATGAACACAGGAAGTTTAACTGTAAATGGCAATTGGTCGAAGAACGGATCTTTCGTCGCAGGTACAGGAACAGTAACGATGAACGGAACTTCAGCTCAAACAATTGCTGGAAATGGAACTACAACTTTTAATAATTTAACAATCAACAATACTTCAACTGGAGTAAGTTTAAGTTCACCTGTTGAAGTTCAAGCGACATTAACAATGACGAATGGTAATATAGCGACATCTTCAACTAATCTACTAACCCTTGGTGTTGGTTCTGTTGGAACATTAAGTTGGACAGCAGGAACGGTTGTTGGTCCATTCCAAAGATGGTTTGCGAGTGCAACAAATACAGGTAATGCATCCGGATTGTTCCCTGTTGGAACAGCAACAACAAATCGTTGGGCATTGCTTGAATATTCAGTTGCCCCTACAACGGCAGGTTACTTAAGTGCAGAATTTAAAGCAGTTGATCCAACAACAACGAGTGCAGGAACAAATGGAATCACCCTTGTTGATCAATACAATTGGCAATTGGATAACATTGCAACAGATGGTTATTGGGAAATTATTCCAACAACAATTGATGGAGGGAATTATAATTTGACTTTACGTTCAAAAGATTTTGCTTCAATTGTAAATACTTTCGATGTTTGTCGTGTAATTAAGTCTCCAAATAACCATGTTTCATGGATATTGGATGGAACGCACGGATCCACAACAGGTTCGCAGGCTGATTTCACAATCTCAAGAACAGGAATGTCAGGATTTAGTTATTTCGCCATTGCTTATCCAACTGCAGCACCACTTCCAGTTGAATTAATCAGTTTCCAAGCTAATTGTTTGGAGAATCAAACAGTATCAATTACTTGGTCAACAGCATCTGAACACAATTCAAGTTATTTCAAAGTTGAAAAATCAAGAGATGGAATGAATTGGACAGTTTTATCTCAAGTTGAAGGTGCAGGAAACTCAACAACATTGTTGAATTACGAAATCATAGATTCAGAAAAGACAGTAGGAGTTGTTTACTATCGCTTGACGCAGGTTGATTTCGATGGTGCGTCTGAAACATTCAATATTGCATCAGTAAATTGTGGTGGAAATGCTATTTCAGAATCGTTGAAAGTATATCCAAATCCAAGTGAAGGAGAATTCTACCTTGAATTTGATAATTCATCAACAAACAATGAAGTTGTACTTTCCATGTTCGATTTAGAAGGAAAAGCAATCTATTCAGAGACAAAAACAATTGAAAAAGGAAGTAATATCTTCCACATGAAGAATCTAAATGCAGCTCCTGGAATTTACTTCGTTGAGGTAAGAATGGGAGAGGTAGTTAGCAGAGTAAAACATAGTATACGCTAAGTTTGTAGTTAATGGTCTAATAAAAAGGCACATCGATTTTTGATGTGCTTTTTTGATTTTGACTTACTGAAATGCTAAAAATTTTACTGAAAGATTAAAAAGCTCTTTAGTTCTTTTGCTCAAGTACATTGAATGTTATACGTTTGTTCATACCACCTAAATAATCAAATTAATGTTTGGCTCAAAGTTGATAGAAAAACTAATTAACGATGCTTCAATAAGTGTAAATGTTGAAAATCGTCAATACCATGTTCTTCTGAACGAGGAAACTCCTTTGTTTCATATTTGTAAAGATTCCTATAAAATTCAACTCACAAAACATACGTGGGATTTAATGGTACAAACCGAAGAAAGTTTGTGTGGTGTATTGTTGTGTACTTACCTTAAATTAAATTACCTGCTACAACACGGTTACATGAAATTATTTATCGACGGAAACACAGATAAAGCTGAAGAATTGAGTATGACGAAAATTCAAAATTGTTTGAACTTTTTTGAGGAATTAAAGGGGGAAAAAGCAACGAATTTAAATGAACAACAGCTCAAGGCAATAAGTACTTATGGTCTTAAAATGCACGAATCATTTATTCGAGTATAATCTCATTTCCGCATTTGAAATTTCCTTTGGGACAAGCTTTATGACCGTGTAAACCACAAGGGCGGCAAGCCAAATTTTCAACTTCGAGGATAATTGAATCTTCTGATAATGGTCCAAATCCAAATGCTGGAATGGTAGAACAGAAGAATGCTGTAACTGGTGCATTCATGGCTGATGCAATATGTAACGGACCTGAATCATTGACGAAATTGCGCTGAGCATTTTTCATTAAAGCAGCCGATTCCAATAAATTCAATTCACCCGCTAAATTCAAACCATTCGGAATTGCGGCGCCTTCAATAATTTCATTACACAGATTTTTATCGTCTTTTCCACCGAGTAAAATAATACGACCCAAAGCTGAATAGCGTTGAATCAACTCAATCCATTTGTCTTTCGGTAATTGCTTCGTGAACCAAACACTTGCTGGAGCAAAACAGTAATAGGGTGAAGTTTGGTAAGTTTTTACTTTGTCGAAATGCCCCTTTGTCGGATACAAATCAGGACGTTTCAAACGTACAGCTCCGAATTCTTGGATGATGGATAAATTGCGTTCCACTTCATGTGTTCCGTTGCTGATTTCGTGCTCGAACTTTTTACTGTAGAGGAATGAAAATGGATTTTTCTTAAAACCGTATTTCTTTTTTGCACCAGAAAACCCTGCAATGATTCCGCTGCTTGCAAAACGATGTAAATTGATTGCCAAATCATATTCTTGCGAACGAAATTGTTTAATCAATTGAATCATTGATCGGTATTTTCCTTTTGTTTTATCAAAAGTTACGCAATAACGAATGTTGGGATTGTTTTGTAAAAGCGACTCATTTCCCTTTTTAACCAACACATCAATTTCCGCAGAAGGAAAAATTCGCTTCAATTCAGAAATGACTGGAGTAGCTAAAATTACATCTCCTAAAAAGGCTGTTTGGATAATTAGTATGCGTTTCACGCGCCAAAGATATTTAATTTTCTAAGTCTATTTTAATAAACTTACATGTCCACGCTTAACGATTTCGATTCCATTCCCGTCATGCATGACAACCATATAAATAAAGGTGCCTGTTTCTGCCATTTTACCTGAACTTTCTATGTAACCAGACCAACCTTCTAAAGGAGAATCCGATTGAAACACGACTTGTCCCCAACGATCAATTATGGTGAATCGATAATCTGTTGGGTCAAAATTCGTAATAACAGGAATAAAGTTTGGATTCAATCCTTCTGGAGTAAAGGCATTTGGGATATAAATCAATGGTTCAAAAACTTCGCAGGCAATATTCGATCGGCTTATTTGTGGATCATTGAACAAATTACTTCCTTCAATGACTTCAACGTAATAACAGACTTTACCTGTGAAGGTCACATTGTTCAAATCATCTTCAAAATATCGAGCTGAGGAAGGCAATGTTGCTATTGGCGCTCCACTGAAATTTCCATCAATTCCTCGGTAAATATTATAACCCAGAATAGCACCGTTGAAATCAGTGTATTCATTCCAGCTTAAATAATTCAACATGCGAATGTCGTCTTTCTGAATCGTTAACAATATTGTTTTCGCGCTATTAGAAACTGCTCCAGGTTGACCACAACTATCGATGATTCGTGCACGATACGTGTAACTGTAAGCATTGACATCAACATCCGTATCCGTGTAGCTTAAATTATTCGAAACAGCTGGTAACTGAACAATTTCTTCGAATAGGCCAGCATTATTCATCTTTTCAATCGCTACAGCGGTTACACCTCCATTTACATCGACCAAATGTTTTAAGTCAACTTGGTTTGCATTTACAGTAGCAACTTGCAAATAATGAAAATCCGGTTGAGTTGGAGCAATTATGCTTAAATAGGCTCTTTGCGAAAAGGATGAATCGCCCGTTGTGGAATAAGCCTTGACAAAAAAGCAATAATCTTGCAGCGGTAGAACATCAGCAGTGAAATTCGGAGTTGTTGAAGTTCCAAGTAATGTCCACAACCCACCAACTATTTTACCATAAATATCGTAATGATCTATTCCTGTCCAACCAACATAATCTGTCCAAGATAATTCTACTTCATTGCTGCAAATCAACAAATTGGTAGAAAGAAACATGGTTGTATTGACATCTGCTTTGGCAGAAGTTTGAAAAGTTGGAGGAATAGAAGGCGTGTAACAAGAGTCGAATGCTGCAACTGAATAGGAAAGTGGTCCAACTGAAACATCAGGCGAATAACTGTAATTCGTATTGGAAATTCCCCAAACGGTATCCATTTCGTATAAAAAGCCATTCGCATCGAAGGTGTAGATGACATAACCATACGTATCAGGTTGATTGTTTTGATTCCAATTGATACTCACAGCGTTAGTCAATGTGTCAATGCTAACATTCGAAATAACTGGAATTGAAGGAGTTAACATATCCTCAAAATCATCTCCTTCAACATTCGAAGTGAAATCACACGGTTGATTTTCTAAAACGATTTGATAATTCAAAAAGGCTTGGCAAATATCAATGGTGTCTTTGTAAAAGTTTACCCCATAAGCAACACTGTCAATCATAGTCCAAGTTCCAGCAGGATATTCGCGATAGATGTAATAAAAATCGTTCATGTTCGCTTGTTGCGTAACTGTCGGATCATTCCATTGCAAAATTGCAGTTCCGTTGGTTGGATTGGTAAGTGCCAAGTAAATATTTGAAACAGTATCACTGTAACGTGTCGTATTTCCGTTGCAACCAGAAACTACAGCGATGAAATAATCATTTTGCTGTGTTACAAGCGGATCAATCCACGAACTTGTTCCAATAGCGGGAAGTGTTGACAATAAACCGTTTTGTACAGAATGGATTTGATATTCGACAAACGTTCCACTTGGGTTTGCAACCGGATTCCATTCAATTGTTACATTGCCAGCAGCATCTGAATGAATGCAATTGATTGCTGGTGCTTGAATTACTCCCGGATTTACAACATTAATAGTGACAGTTGCGTAACTTACTTTTGGTACTTGGCAATAATCATCCTGAATTCTGAAGACAAAATGATAGGGAATCAAATCTTGCGCATTTCCATCGGCTCCAACCAAATGATCACAATCGGTTTGCCAATTGAAGGTTGTTGAAACACCTTGTATTCCTGAAATAATTGGTGTTGAATTTAAGGTTGCACAAGGAGAAATTCCGCATCCAGAAGTGCTTGTGAAGTTGGTGCCGAACATGGGTCCTGAAGCTGAAAGCAAATTCGATTGTGGCGAACCATCTTGTAACACTTCAATATCCGTCGAACTTAAGTTGAAATTAACCAAGGTTCCAGCGTTTACTGTTGTTTCAAATAAACCTCCAGCGAAAGGCGCGTTGATGATTGGTGCATTGTTCGCATTGGCACAAGCCGTTACAACAATTTGCATTTCACGTTCAACTTCAGCAATCAGAATTCCATTTCGATACGATTTTACTGAAACTTTCAACGCATAATTTCCAAGATTGAAAGAAGTGAAAGTCAATTCTCCTGATGATCCATCGATTTGTGCAGCAACATTACTAGCGTTAAAACTTGCATCGGGAGTTGGAGAACTGTATGAAAATCCAGGTTCAAATGGAACTGGAATTGGATTCGCTGGTGGGTTATAAACTCCCGTAGGAAAATTGTTGTAGGGAATTCCAAAATCAATTGACAAAGAATCCAAATCAGGATCCACGGCGTTCATGTTATAAACGTACGGTGACCCGGCACAAGTCACAAAATTGGGAGCTTGCAAGAAAATGGGTGAATTGTCAACACACGTTCCAGCGCTTGTTCCAATGGCATACATTTTTGCAGCTAAAGTGATTCCGTAAGTCCCAGGATTTGTAATATTCGTAAGGGAGTTGCTTCGCGAAAAGTTCTCATACGTAAAAACCCAACCATTTGTTGGAGGAGTCCCTGGAATAGCAATTGGCGCACTTTGATAGACGATTTTCTCAATGGCTCCAATTCCATTTCCACCGCTCGTTCCTGAGCCGCATGCAAGTGGAGCCGGCGAACCAGCAACTGGATTGCACGTCGGAGAAATATCTGTTCTTGAAACGAATGGAAGTGTGATTGACGTTAAGGTAGGATGATTCCAAACACGTAAGTTTTCGGAAATGGTATTTACATCTGCACCATTGCAATCGCGGTAAAAAACCAATTGAAAAACATAATTTCCGCCTTGACATTTCCACGTGATTTCTCCACCCATTACATGGGAAGCGTTGGAAGTAAATGAAAATCCAACTACAATCAGAAGAATGAGTAACAGTCTTGGCATCGAATTATTAACGTAGAATCATGCTTTATAGTATGCAGACGAAAAAATCAAATCCAAGTTGCTAACCAGCAGAAACAACTGTCATGTCGTTCCAACGCAAATATTTTTGCGCCAATTCTTGAATGCGTTCAGGAGTGATCTGATTAATCGATTCGATGGACTTATTGTAAAAGTCTAAATCCAAATCATACGGCTCAACACTCATGTATAAATCTGTCATGGAATATGGACCATCGGCACTTTTTAATAACTGTCCCAACATGTAGTTTTTCACCAACAACAATTCTTCTTCGCTTACCAATTCTGTTTGTAAACGTTCCATTTCAAACTGAATTTCTTTCAAGGTTGCATCTTTCACATCTTTTCCAACTTCTGTTGCAATAAGGAAATAACCCGTTTCATGCAATTCAGCCACCATCGTTCCGATTCCATACGTATAGCCTTTGTCTTCGCGAATGTTCGACATCAAACGACTTCCAAAATAATCACCAAAAATGGTATTCAGAATCAAGAAATCATTGTAATCTTCGTGTGTTTTATTGAAGAGAATTTTTCCCACGCGAATGGCAGTTTGTACAGCTCCATCTTTTAGAATGTGTGCGCCACCGCGAAGATTTTTAATTGAATTTTCAAATTGCGTAGTGACCTCTGAAGACCAAATTCCAGTTAGATCAATGATTTCATCAATTTCATCTTGGTTTAAGTTTCCAACTACAACAACTTTCGTTAAACCATTTAAATAATTCTCGTGAAAGAACTTTTTTAAGCTTGGAATTGTAATCGTATCAAAGTCGGCTTCATTTGTAATTCGACCATAAATTGAATCGTTGAACAGGCGTTGCTGAAATGCTCGTTGCGCCAAGAAACTAACTTTTTCCATGTTCTGCTTGAACTTTTGGCGACGATCAGCAATCAGTTCTTCGACTTCGTGTTCAATAAACGCTAAATTCTGAATCGCATCCTTGATGACACGAAGTATCGGAAGGATATTTTCACGCAACGAATAAATCGTAATTACCGCATTTTCATTCGAAATTCCTGATTCGAAAAAACCACCAAGGTTGTCAATTTCACTGTTGATCTGAATCGATGATTTTTCTTTTGTTCCCGAAAGCAACAAACCATTTACAAATGAAGCAATTCCAATATCTCCTTTGATCGTTCCTGCATCAAAATACAAATCCAAGCGTGTTGTTTCATTTGGAACTTCCTTCATGAAAAACAACTTGGTACTCGTTGAGATATCAAAAACTTGAGGTTTAACAAAATTTATTTTTTCGATAGGCAAAATTGCCGGTGTCTCTTTTCTATTAAGCATTGTTCGAAGCTTTAACTTTCAATAATGAGCAGTTGGTTGGTTTTAAAATATGCAAAGCTGTTTCTTGCAAATGACTTGGTTGAATGGCATGATAAATTTCATGTTCAGTATTGATTCCATCAGCATCGCCAAGTAATTCAAATACACACAAGTTCATTGCACGATTCAATAAGCCTTGTTCTTGAAATTCTTTTGAAGTGCGAATTTTAATCATTAAACGATCTAATTCATCTTGTGAAATTGGATGTGTTTGAACTTTATCCAATTCCTTCCAAAGTGCTTTGTCCAAATCTTCAAATGAAATACCGTCGTTCAATTTTCCAGAAATAATTAAAAGTCCTTGGTCCATTGCGCCAGAAATATAAGCGCCAATTTCAGAAACCAACTTTTGCTCTTTTTTCAAGGAAATGTATAAACGAGAGGACTTGTCTCTTCCCAGCGCATCTGATAATACATCTGCCATGTAATAACCTTCGCTTCTACGTTCAGGCATTTTAAAAGCATAATAAAATGCGTCAGTTGGAACTGGTCGCTCAATGATTTTTTCTCTGAATTCTGTTTGTTCAGGTTCACTTTCAAGGATGCGTGCAGGTTTAATTCCTGCTGGAATTTCTCCGTACCATTTCTCAACAACTTCTTTTACGTAGTCCAATTCAAAATTTCCAGCAACACATAAAATGGCATTGGACGGATTGTAATGTTTATGGAAAAATGCTTTCACATCATCCATTGTTGCATCTTCAATGTGCTTGATTTCTTTCCCAATCGTTGCCCATTTATACGGATGTTTTTCATACGCCAATGGACGCAATTCTAGCCAAACATCACCATAGGGTTGATTGAGGTAGCGTTGCTTAAATTCTTCAATTACCACATTGCGTTGAACTTCCAAACTTTTCGGAGTGAAGGCCAATGACAACATTCGATCACTTTCCAACCACAATGCTGTTTCCAAGTTGTTTGCTGGAAGAACATCGTAGTAATTGGTGATATCGTTTGAGGTAAAAGCATTGCTTTCGCCACCCGCCATTTGCAATGGGGCATCAAAATCAGGAATATTCACTGATCCACCGAACATTAAGTGTTCAAATAAATGGGCGAATCCTGTTTTTTGGTCTACTTCATCGCGTGCGCCAACATCATACAAGGTGTTGACAACGGCCAATGGAGTAGTTGGGTCTTTATGAAATAAAACGGTAAGTCCGTTGTCTAATTTAAATCGTTCGAATGTGATCATTAAAATTGATATTTTTCAGTTTGTTGTTCGCTCACGGCTTGTCTAAATTCTGTTAGTATTTCTGAAACGATCTCCGCGGCAGGTTTAATTTCATCAATCAGTCCAGCAATTTGACCAATTTCTAATTCACCTTCCACGATGTCGCCTTCGAACATTCCTTTTTTCGCACGGCCTCGTCCCAATAAAGCAGTTAACTCTTCAGGACTTGCGCAGTTTTCGTAGGCTTTTTCCAATTGATGAAAAAATTCATTCTTCACTAAACGAACAGGCGTCAATTCTTTCAAGGTTAAAAGCGTGTCACCTTCTTTCGAATCAACTACGACTTTTTTGAAGTTTGCATGTGCACTTGATTCTGGAGTTGCTACAAAACGACTTCCAATTTGAACCGCATCAGCACCTAAATTCATAGCAGCCAACATTCCTCGTCCTGTTCCAATTCCACCAGCAGCAATCAACGGAATAGACAATTCTTTCGCAACCATTGGAATCAAACAAAGTGTTGTTGTTTCATCGCGTCCGTTGTGACCACCTGCTTCAAATCCTTCTGCAACAATTGCATCAACACCAGCTTCTTGTGCTTTCAAAGCAAATTTCACACTTGAAACCACGTGTACAACAGTAATTCCGTGCGATTTTAAATGCGCCGTCCACGTTTTTGGATTTCCAGCAGAAGTAAAAACAATCGGAACTTTGTGTTTGATAATCGTTTCAATGTGTTTGTCAATATCTGGATAAAGCATTGGCAAGTTTACCGCAAAAGGTTTGTCAGTTGCCGCTTTGCATTTGATCACTTGTTCTTCCAAAATTTCTGGATACATCGAACCTGAACCAATGATTCCCAAGCCGCCTGCATTTGAAACAGCCGAAGCCAATTCCCAGCCTGAGCACCAAATCATTCCTGCTTGAATTATGGGATATTGAATATTAAAAAGTGAAGTTATGCGATTCTTCATAAAGCGTAATAAAAGCGTGTAAAAAACTCTGTTTTCAGAGACTTACGAAATTAAAATTTTTGACCGATAAAATGGTGTGAAAAGCTGTTTTTTATTCTCGAATGGTCATTGAATATGCACCAACTTTCATTTTTTACTGTCTTTAAATGAAAATTCATTAATTTAGTTCACAAACTATTGCACAGAATGCGCTTGAAAAAACTAGTTACTACGTTTCTAATTTGCTCTACATTTTCACTGTTTGCGCAGGAAATTGAGCATGCGCCGCATTCAATTCATCATGCGTTTATTGAGAACAAAGGACAGTGGGAGTATCCGATTCTTTTCAAAGCTCGTTTTTCGGGAGGAAATCTTTGGGTGCAACAAAAGAAGTTCGTTTTTCACTTACAAGATTTTTCAGCCTTAAAGGAACTACACGGAAATCCGAGAGACGTTGAAATCAATACCGTAATTCCTCAAACTGTTGTTCATTTGAATTTTCAAGGAGCTAATGATGTTACGCAGATAGAAAAACTAGGTCCAACAGCTGCTTACTACAATTATTTTCTTGGAAATGATCAGTCCAAATGGGCTTCCGATGTGCACGGTTACAGTGAAGCAATTTTGCGCAATTTGTACAATGGAATTGATTTAAAATTGATTGAAGAACAGGAACAATTGAAATACGAATTTCATGTGCAACCAAACATTGATGCTTCACAATTGGTGTTGAATTATGCTGGTCAAGAAAAGTTGAGCATTGACAAAAAAGGAAATTTGCTTGTGAAAACACCGCTGGGCAATATCATGGAGCAGAAACCCTATTCCTATCAAGTTGTGAATGGTAAAATCATTGAAGTACCATGCGAGTTTGTCTTGAATGGCAACAATGTGACTTTCAAACTCGGAAATTATAACAAAAACGCCATTTTGGTGATTGATCCAGTCTTGGTATTTGCAACGTATTCGGGTTCAGTTACTGATAATTTTGGAATGACCGCCACTTATGGTCACGATGGAACAGCTTATTCGGCGGGAACTGTTTTCGGAAATGCATATCCAACTCCAGACAATGGTGTATACGATCCCAATTCGAATTTTACACTTGCAACAAATGGTGTTTATGGAATTACCGATGTGTATGTTTCGAAATATGCTGCCGATGGAACAAACATGTTGTGGACGACTTTTTTGGGTGGAGGAGATGCTAACCAAGGAACTGAAACTGCGCATAGTTTGATTTGTGATGCCTTGAACAATTTATACATTTATGGTGCAACTTCGAGTACCGATTTTCCAATTGTCAATGGTTATCAAACAACGCATTCTGGTGGAACAGCGAATTCCAATTTCTATTTTAATGGCGTGTATTTTACGAACCAAGGAACGGATATATATGTGGCAAAAATTTCCTCAAACGGGCACAATTTGCTGGGTTCAACCTACATGGGAGGATCATTAAACGACGGAATCAATACGAAAATTACTTCAGGAACCTACAATACAGTCGCGAATTACGATTCATTAACATCAAATTATGGCGATCAGTTCCGTGGAGAAATCATGTTGGATTCTGTTGGGAATTGCATCGTTGCTTCCTGTTCAAAATCATTGGATTTTCCAGTGCTTAATGCATTTCAACCAATAAATGCTGGTATGCAAGATGGTGTTGTCTTTAAATTATCTTCCAACTTATCGACTTTGCAATGGTCAAGTTATTATGGAGGAAGTAACAACGATGCTTGTTATTCAGTGAAAATCGATTCAAGTTTAAACATTGTATTTGGTGGTGGAACCAGTTCATCCAATTTACCTTTTACCTCAGGAGGTTTTCAACCGAATTACAACGGCGGAAAAACGGATGGTTTTATTGTGAAATTAAATCCAAGTGCAAGTGCGGTAACGAATGCAACGTATCTCGGAACAGTTAATTACGATCAAGCATTTTTTGTTGAAATTGACAGAAATGACAATGTGTTTGCCGTTGGACAATCAGCTGGCGGAATGTTCCCTGTATTCAATGCAGGATTTGTGAACATCAATAGCAGTCAGTTTGTGATTAAATTGAATCCTGCGTTAACAATGAATTTAAATTCAACGACTTTTGGAAATGGGATGTCCAATATCAACATTTCACCATCTGCATTTCTTGTCGATATCTGTGGAAACATGTACATTTCTGGTTGGGGAGCAAACATTTTACAAGGAACACCGCTTTCGGGAATGCCGATTTCTTCGAATGCATTTCAATCTACTCCGCCAAATGGTTTTGATTTTTACCTGATTGTGATTGCACGAGAATTTACGAGTTTGTTGTACGGATCATATTTAGGTGGTGGTTTAGCTCAAGAACATGTGGATGGAGGAACTTCTCGCTTTGATAAAAATGGCGTTGTATATCAATCAGTTTGTGGTGGTTGTGGAGGACATTCTGATTTTCCTACAACACCAGGAGCATGGTCGAATAATAACCTAAGTTCAAATTGCAACAACATTGTTTTTAAATTCGATTTTCAATTAATTCCAAATGCTGAATTTACAGCTGATCAAACGCTTGGTTGTGCATCGTTTACGGTTACCTTAGATAATTTTTCAACGACTTCTGATTCGTATTTGTGGGATTTTGGAAATGGTGATACTACATCAGTAATTTTTAACCCAACAATTACCTACGACACGCCAGGTGTTTACGATATCTATTTGTATGTAACTGATAGTGTATGTTTGTTGACAGATACAGCCTTGATCTCAATTACGGTTACCGATTCAGTTCAATTGAATGTGAACAATACGATTGAATTGTGTAATCCTGTTCCTGTAACATTAACTGCGAATAGTTATGGTACAGCAGATTTTTTCATTTGGTCTTCGGATAATACATTTTCAGATACACTAAACAATTCCGTGAGTGATTCTGTCTTGACAATTACACCAACGGGAAGTGCAACCTATTACGTCATGGTGGGAAATGCTGGTTGCTATGAGAAGGACAGTGTGGTCGTCGATTTTGTAAGTTCCGCCATATCCTTATCCGCCAATGATTCTATTTGTGCAGGAGAAACAACGGTAGTTACGGCAACCAATACAAATCCGGCATTTTCGTTTTCGTATGTGTGGTCACCAAGTTCGATTATTGTGACGCCAAGTGTAACAAATCAAGTAACAGTTCAACCACCTACATCTCAGTACGTTTATGTTACAGCAACTGCAACAAACGGTTGTGTTGTTCAAGATTCAATTTTTATAGCAGTAAGTTCCATTGCTCCGGGAAGTGTTGTTGCTTCTGCCAATCCATTGTTAGTTCCAGCTGGTGGAACGACAACTTTAATTGCACAACCAAATGGATTGACGTATTCTTGGTTTCCAACTGAACAAATTACGAATCCAACTGCGCAAGCAACAGCAGCAGTTGTGGATCAAAATACGATTTACACGCTTTCAGCAACAGATGGAATTTGTACACGTCAAGACACTGTTTTGGTGCGCGTTTTCACCTTCTTGTGCGACGATTCGTATATCTATGTACCAAATGCGTTTACACCAAATGGAGATGGAGAAAACGATGTGTTGTACGTTCGAGGCGAATTGATTGAAGGAATGTTATTCCGTGTGTTTGATCGTTGGGGAGAAATGGTATTTGAATCAACCGATCGTTTAATAGGATGGGACGGAACCTTCCGAGGTAAACACTTGGATCCAGATGTGTATGATTATTACTTGAAGGCTATTTGTATCGATGGAGATGAATCCATCATCAAAGGAAATGTTACCTTGATGAAGTAAATCAGGTTTACTTTTAAAAGTCCCTTCAAAACAGTATGTTTGTGTAGACAATAAATCAACACAAATGAAAAAAGTGATTACACCGAAATCAGAAAAATTTCTTGAGAAATATTTGAACAATCCTAGTCCAACAGGCTTTGAATCAGAAGGACAAAAATTGTGGTTATCGTATATTAAACCATACATCGATGAATACTTCACGGACAATTACGGATCTGTCGTTGGAGTAATCAATCCGAAAGCGGAATACAAAGTTGTGATTGAAGCGCATGCAGATGAAATTTCATGGTTTGTTCATTACATCACGAAAGATGGATTTATTTATTTGAGAAGAAATGGTGGTTCTGATCACATGATTGCGCCATCAAAACGTGTTAACATTCACACAGACAAAGGAATTGTAAAAGCAATTTTTGGTTGGCCGGCAATTCACATGCGATCTCAAAAGGAAGAAACGCCAAGTATGAAAAACATCTTTTTGGATTGCGGATGTAGTTCAAAAGAAGAAATTGAAAAGTTAGGTGTTCATGTAGGTTGTGTTGTCACGTTCGAAGATGAATTCATGATTTTGAACAAGAATCGATATGTTGGTCGTGCCTTGGATAACCGTGTTGGTGGATTCATGATTGCTGAAGTTGCACGTTTATTAAAAGAGAACAACATTCAATTACCTTTTGGACTTTATATTGTCAATTCTGTTCAAGAAGAAGTTGGATTGAGAGGAGCCGAAATGATTGCACAACGCATCAAACCAAATGTTGCGATTATCACCGATGTTTGTCATGACACGCACACGCCAATGGTCGATAAAGTAGAGAATGGTGATTTAAAATCGGGCGATGGTCCAGTGTTAACCTATGGTCCGGCAGTGCAAAACAACCTATTGAAGCAAATTATTAAAACAGCGGAAAAGAACAAAATTCCATTCCAACGAGCTGCAGCTTCACGCGCAACAGGAACAGATACGGATGCGTTTGCCTATTCAAATGAAGGAGTTGCAAGTGCGTTAATTTCGTTGCCATTGCGTTACATGCATACAACCGTTGAAACAGTTAGAAAAGAAGACGTTGAAAACACCATTCGATTGATTTACGAAATGATTCAAACCATTAAGAATGGTCAGGATTTTCGTTATTTCAACTAGTTTGGATTTCAAGAATGGACAATCAAATAAAATGATAGATAGCAGCTTAGTACAAAATCTTATCGTACATTTAGCTTGTTAAAACCGTAAAACAAACAAACGCTTATGAAAAAAATTACCTATTTATTAGGCGCTTTATTTTTCGCAGGAACTGTAAACGCACAGATTTATTCTGACGATTTTGAAGCATACAACACAGGTGCTTTGGGGCCTCAATCTCCAAACTGGACAACATGGAGTGGAACAGAAGGAGGAGCTGAAGATGGTATTGTATCAACAACTCAAGCATCTAGTGGCACAAAATCAATCTATTTTAATTCAACTGCATCAGGTGGTGGACCACAAGATTGTGTAATGGATTTCGGTTCAACATACACAAGCGGAATTTTTACTTTTCAGGCAGATTTTTATGTGAATACAGGTAAATCAGCATATTTCAATTTCCAAGCAGTTGCACCAATTGGAACAACTTGGGCAATGAATGCAAATTTCGCGAATGGTGTTTTAACGATTGACGATGGTGTAACAGCTGAATTGGCAACAGGATCATTTACACATGCTTCTTGGTTCACGTTGCAAATTAAAGCGAACTTAACGATTGGTTTGTGGGAAGCATTCATTGATGGTAACTCAATCGGTGTTTGGGAAAACAGTATCAATTCAATTCGTTCAATTGATATTTTCCCATTACAAGGTTCTCAATTCTATGTGGACGATGTTAGTTATGATCACGCAACTTATACATTACCAGCATTGAATGCTGCAGTTAGTGGTTTGGACATGGGTGGAAATATTGCAACGCAAGTGGTAAATCCTGTCGTGAGTATTTTAAATGGTGGATCAACTCCATTAACATCGTTTGATGTTGTTTTGGATTACAATGGTACACCATACACACAAAACATTACTGGACAAAACTTAGCTTCATTAGCTTCTTACCAAGTAACTTTTACAAACATTACCTTAGCTCCAGGTTCACACGTGGCAACTGCAACAGTATCGAACGTAAATGGTGGAACGGATAATGATCCTGCAGATAATTCAACGGCAATTACTGTAAATCCTGTTGTGCCTGCAGCTGGTAAAATGGTTGTTGGAGAAGAAGGAACTGGAACATGGTGTCAATGGTGTCCACGTGGAGCTGTTTACATGGATTTATTTGAGCAAGAATTTGGAGATTTTTGGGCTGGAATCGCAGTTCATAATGCAGATCCAATGACGGTTACAGAATATGATGCAGGAATGGGAGCTTTAATTGGCGGATATCCAAGTGCATTAGTAGATCGTGGAAATGATGTAGATCCTTCAGGAATGGGACCAGATTTTTATTCGCGTTTACAAACTGCACCTAAAGCATTTATTACAAATGGAGCAACTTGGGATCCAGCAACACGTATGTTATATGTTTCAGTTTCTGCAGATTTCCAAGCGGCAGCAAATAACAATTACAAAATTGCATGTGTTCTTACAGAAGATGAAGTAACAGGAACAACTTCTGCATACAATCAAGCAAATGCATACGCAGGTGGAGGAAATGGTGTAATGGGTGGATTTGAATTATTACCAAGTTCAGTACCAGCAGCACAAATGGTTTACGATCATGTTGCTCGTGCAATTCAACCATCATTCACAGGATTTGCAAACTCTTTCCCTGCAACTGTGAACGCTGGAGATGTTCATACAGTTAATTTCTTGTACATTTTACCAGCTTCTTGGGATGAAACAAAAATTCATATTATTGGTATGATGATGGATCCAACAGGAAGAATTGATAACGCTGGAAAAGCAACAATTACTGAAGCAGTTTCTAACGGATATGTGAATGGTACAATGGCAGGAACAGAAGAATTGACATTGGATCAAATTGATGCAATGTTCCAATTGTTCCCAAATCCAACTACAGAAAACGCAACTGTAACATTGAACTTGAAAAAAGAATCAACTGTTGAAGTACGTTTAGTCGACATGGCAGGACAAGAAATTGCTGCTAGAAATTATGGATCAATGAACGGTTCTTCTAACATCCAATTAAACACTGCTGATTTAACTGCTGGAGTTTATGTGGTTGAAGTTACAATCAACAACGAAAAAATGATCAAACGTTTGATTATCGAATAATCTCGTTGATTTAAAAATAAGCAAGAACGGACAGGTTTTACCTGTCCGTTTTTTTTTTTTTTTGAAAAATCGGAATCAAATGTAGGGACAGGTCGCGATCTGTCCGTAACCATAAGAGAATTAAAATCGCAATCGAACGTAGGGACAGATTGCATCTGTCCGCGCCAGCCCCAAGAAAATATGTTTAATCCCAATCCAAATGAATGATCAAATCCAAAAAATATTCGGTAGTTTTGTGCCATGAAATGGATTGGTGAACGTATTAGTTTTGTTGACGATAAAGCAAAAACCACAATTGTAATTTATCCTGAGAATGTAACTTTGATAAAAGGATTGATGGGTGCATGGGTTGCCATGTGGACTGTTATTGGTGCAACGATTGTTTGGTCCTATTTCACGTTTAAATTGACCGACCAAGAAAACTTAATCATCTATATTTTTATGTCGTTTTGGACATATTATGCAGTTAAAGTCTTTCGTTCTTTTGCTTGGTTAATGTGGGGAAAAGAATTGATAAAAATCAATGAAGCAGCATTTACCTATAAAAAATCGGTCAAAAATTACGGAAAGGCAACACCATATTATTTCGAGAACATCAAGAAAATTACCATGTCGACACCAAAAGAGCGTTCGTTTCAAGCAATATGGGAAGCTTCACCTTGGATTCGTGGAGGTGAACGTTTGGAATTTGAATACATGGGAAAAGTCATTCGTTTTGGTCGTAAATTGGAAGAGAAAGAAGCCAAACTTTTATTCAATTTAATTACGAAAAAGATCGAAGAAAAAATGAAAAAGAAAAAAGATTAATTAATCTTTGTTACCTTTCATGGTGAATCGAGTTCTAGTTAAAATTTCACTATGAAAATTCTCCTTTATAGTACCGTTGGAATTGTTTTATTTTTGGCCTGTTCGTATCAACAAGTTTCAGGAGAAGAACGCAACAATCAAGAGCTTGTCATTGAGAATCCTGAAGGAAAACTTCTACAAGATCGATTCAATGTACCAGAAGGTTTTGTGCGTGACAGTCTGGATTCCACATCTTTCGGCGTTTATTTGAGAAAATTACCTTTAAAACCAGCAGGTTCATTTGTGAAGTTGTACGACGGTCGCGAAAAAACGAAACCAAATGTTTATTGTGCGGTAGTTGACTTACCAATTGGAAAACGCGATTTACATCAATGTGCTGATGCAGTTATGCGCTTACGCGCTGAATATATGTGGTCACAAAAAAAATATGCTTCGATTCACTTTAATTTCACAAATGGATTTCGTGCAGATTATTCCGAATGGATGAAGGGAAAGCGAATCGTTGTGAGTGGAAATAACGTTTCATGGATGCAGAAAAAAGCAGCTTCGAATACTTCTGCAGATTTATGGGCTTACATGGAAATGATTTTCAATTACGCTGGAACGCTTTCTTTATCGAAAGAATTAAAGTCGGTTGCGGTGAAAGACATGCAAATCGGTGATGTATTTATATTAGGTGGTTCTCCTGGTCATGCAGTAATTGTGGTGGATAAAGCAACAAATGCGAAGACAGGAAAACAGGTATTTATGTTGGCTCAAAGCTACATGCCGGCACAAGAAATTCAAGTATTGATTAATCCGAATGATGAAAATGCTTCGCCTTGGTTTTCGACCGATTTCGGAGATTTATTGGAAACTCCAGAATGGGATTTCAAAGCATCGCAATTGATGCGCTTTGTTGATTAATTATTCCATTGAATTTTAACCGCTGAGATTACCTCATTATCGATGCGTTGATGAGAAATAATATGAAATCCATTTTTCAAATAGAAATTCATGGGCGAACGATAAAAACTGCCATCGCTCATTTTGGCATAAGCGTGATCAATTACCCATCCGTTTAAGGTTTTGTTTTCGTGCTTCATGCGATTTAGGAGTTTTGAACCAATTCCTTTTCCTTGATAAGCAGAATGGATGATCAATGCAAACCAGCGTTCTTCGTTTCTGTCAAATTCAAATCCCCACGCATAAATTGAATTGTTTTCCGCAATTGAATAATGCTTGCAATAGGATAAAGTCGATAAATACGATTCGAAATCTTCAAGCGTTTTATGCGCAAGACTTGCTGGATATTCTTTATTCCAGATTTCCATGAGTTGCAAAAGTTGATGTGCTTGCAACGATTTTGTATCAAGGGAAATGATTTCCAATTTAAAGATTTTTCTCCATTAAAAAATGCTGCAATACATCAAACAATTTGTAGGATGGTTCAATCAGCGTATAGTTTAATTTCAAATAGAAGTCAACCGCGTAGTCGCGCGCATGTAAAATGATTTTCTGACCGTTGAGTTCTTTTGCTTTTTGTTCGGTGGCTTCCATGATTTTACGACCGTATCCTGAACCCTGATCCGCTTTTTCAACCGCTACAAATCGAACTTGATAAACCGCTTCATCCTGCTGATCCAAACGAGCGATTGCTTTAAGAACACCTTTGTCGTACAAAGCAAAATGAATTCCTGTTGCATCGCCATCATTGCGTTCACTGCCTCGAGGTTGATTCAAGGGTTCTCGTAAAATACGGTACCGCAAATCGAAGTACTCTTCCCATTCACGTTCTGTTTGTGGTGCTTTTATTTCCATTTGAATGCAAGAGAAGTAACACGTTTAGTATTTTTTCCTTCGATTACTTCCGATCGAACTAATTGTTGAGCAGAGTTGTCTTCAAAGACTTCTTTTAAATCCTTGATTTTGCCACATGGAACATTATTCTCAAGCATGCGTTTCAGAATTTCATCGCATGAATAGTGACTAATTTTTCCCTGAAGTAATTCAAATAATGATTCGCGATTTTGAACACGAGCCACGTTGGATGAAAATGAAGGATTACTGCTCAATTCATCCAATTTGAAAAAAGAACAGAGTTTTTGAAAATGCACATCACTACCAATTGCAAAGGTGATTAATGCTTTGTCTTTAGTTTCAAAGATTTCACCATAAGGCGCAATATTCGGATGTAAACTGCCAATTCGTTGTGGAATTTTGTCTTCCATTAAATAATTCGACGCTTGATTTGCCAAACTTGCCACCGCTGCATCGTACAAGGAAACGCTCACTGTTTTTGCAATTCCTGATTGTGAGCGTTCAATTAGTGCAAGTAATAATGCTTCTTTTAAATGGTGTGCCGCTAAAACATCAATCAAAGCGACTGGCATTTTTACAGGGCCACTTTCTGGTATTCCATTCATTGACATAAAACCAGTTTCAGCTTGAAGAATTAAATCGTATGCAACGCGATCGCTTTCATCTCCAAAACCCGTTATTTTTCCGCAAATTAGGCGAGGATTAACGGCTCTTAAAACGGCATCTTGCAAGTTGAATTTCACATCATCACCCAACTTGAAATTGGATAGAAGGATATCTGCTTGAGCAACCAATTCAAGGAACCGCTGATAATCGTTGTTGTTTTTTAAATCGAGCTGAAGGTACTCTTTCTTGTAATTGATTGACGAAAAATAAGCTGAAACGGAAGAAGTTGGCTCTTCGCTTCCCAATTTCCATGATCGTGTAACGTCTGGAACTTTTGGATTTTCCACTTTAATAACGCGAGCACCTAATTCAGCGAAAAAAGTTCCTACTGATGGTCCAGCGAGTACAGTTGATAAATCTAATACAACAAGATTTGAAAACATATTAGCCAATTTTTACCGAAGTCATCGTCAATGAACCTGCCATTGGTTCGTCATTGAAGAACGAAATTGCATCATTTTCTTCTTTTAGTGCTAAGGTATATAAAAGTGGGTAATAATGATCTGGAGTTGGGATGGCTAATTTTGCTGCAGCATTTAATTTTTCATAAGCAATTAAGGCAGCGTGATCATTCGCTTCAATTTTTTGCTTGAAAATGGTATTCATTTCAATTGCCCAATCGAATCCAAAAGGTTCGTTTAATTTATCCCAAGCAACCATTCCAAGGTTGTGAACCATGTTTCCACTTCCCATAATCAACACTCCTTTTGAGCGAAGAGATTGTAGGTTTTTTGCTAAATCATAATGGTATTGTGGAGCTTGGTTGTAATCGATACTCAATTGCAAAACTGGGATGTCTGCATCTGGGTACATGTGACGAACAATTGTCCAAGTTCCATGATCCATTCCCCATTCATGATCTAATCCAACAGTTGTTGTTGTAAACAATTTTGCTGTTTCTTCTGCCAACTTTGGATCTCCAGGAGCTGGATATTCGACATCAAACAAGGCTTGAGGAAAACCACCAAAATCGTGAATGGTTGGTGGTTTTTCCATTGCTGTGATATAAGTACCTTTTGTTAACCAGTGAGCAGAAACGCAGAGTACGGCTTTCGGCTTTTCAATTTCTGAAGCCAATTTTTTCCAGTATTGTGAAAACGAATTGTCTTCAATACCGTTCATTGGAGAACCGTGTCCAACGAATAAAACAGGCATTTTAGTTCCTGTTTCTGGCAAGGTATCCATCAATGAATTTAATGCACTCACAGAACCGATAGCACCAAGTGAAATTGTTCCACCCATAAGTTTTAGAAAATTACTGCGTTTCATAAAGGAATTATAATCCCAATTGCCAATTAACGTAAGCTGTTACATTTGCACCTTGTGCTGCATCTAATTTCGCTTCTTTAATCATCGGAGGAAGAACTTTGTTCCAACGCTCTTTCGAATGTTCTCCGATAACAGGTAAATCATGACATTTACCACAATTGTTGTTGTACAATGCCATTCCAGCTAATTCTGCTTCTGTTCCAGCACGTAGTGTTTTTGTTTCTTTAACTACTTCAACAACTTCAGCTGTTTTTGGTTGACATGCAGCGAAAATTCCAATTGCAGCAACGGCGAATATTACTTTTTTCATATTAATTAATTTTTTCAATTGTAACTGTTGTGATTCCATGCTGAACAAAGTTGAGCTTTTGAGCGGCCTTCAAAGACAAATCAATGATGTGTCCTGATTTTTGACTCAAACGATCATTTACTTTAACAATCACAATAGAATCGTTTTTTAAATTTTTAACACGCAACCTCGTCCCAAATGGAAGATTTTTATGCGCAGCTGTTAATGAATCTTGACGAAAAACTTCACCAGAAGAGGTTCTTTTTCCTTCAAATTTGTTGTGATAAAAACTTGCTCGTCCCGTTTGAACTGTCGTTTGATAAACAAAACTACAGATAAGAAAGCCTATTGTTGTCCAACCAATTATTTTCATTACCATGGTAAATATATTTTAAATTATTGAAACACCAAGCGATGCGGGCGCAATTTAAGGAAAGATTAACAAACTATCTAGAAATCGAAGGAACTACTCTTCTTCTGAGTTGGTAATTGGTTTGATAAATGTTGCGCGTAATTCCATGATTTTTCCTTCAACTTCTTTCACGATCTCCTCGATTTCAGCTGCTTTTGTGGTTGAGGGTTCACCAAACATTACATATGTATCAAAAGGAACTAATAATTTTTCTCCTTTTGGAAGAACTTTACCCATTCCGCGCATGTAAACAGGAATGTACTTGATGTTAGGATGTTTTTGTAAAAGGATCCCAATTCCCTTTTTGAATTCTTGCATTTTTTCAGGTTCACCCCGCGAACCTTCAGGAAATAAAATCAGCGATCGTCCTTCAGATAAAGCGCGACTCATCATGTCTATAGGATTTTCACTACTTCCATCTTTTGTTCTTCGAATTAAAATTGCATTCGTGAAAAGTCGAGTAATAAATGACTTGGTAACAGAATCACCAAAATAATCGCCAGCTGCAATTGGATGGGTTTTACTTAATTGACGGAAGGATAAAGACGACATCAACGCCATTGTATCCAAATGACTATTGTGATTTGAAACGATAATGAATTGATCTTCTTTGCTAATAACTTCCTTGTTAATATATTTCACACCAACGATGATGCGCAAGAATCCGCGCATTAGAATACTATACAAAAACGCTAAAAACGCACTTCTCATTGTTTAGGCATAATGAAGGTTGTAAACAATGTAAAAGAAAATTGGTGCTGTAAGTGAAAGAGAATCAATTCGATCTAAAATTCCACCATGACCCGGAATTAATGTTCCAGTATCCTTTAAGCCAATATCTCGCTTAATTGCAGAAACAATAACATCACCAACAAAGCCAGAGCACGCAATTGTGAAACCAATCAATACGGCTTCAATTTCTGTTAAAGGAGTTAAAAAACGCAAGAAATAAGCCAAAGCAGCTGTCGACAATACGCCACCGATAAATCCTTCCCATGTTTTATTCGGACTAATTTTCTCAATGATTTTGTGGCGACCGAGTAATTTGCCCCAAACGAATTGAAATACATCATTGATTTCAGTTAAGAATACGACATATAATAATAATCCTCTTCCACCAGCATTGAAACCGGGGATTTCAGGTAGAGAAAGCAAATAGGCTAAATGACTCAAAGAGAAAATGGTTAGCATCATTTGTGTGGGCAAAACTCCCATCGAACGACCAATTTCGGTTGTAATTCCACGAATAACCAACATGAACGGAATCCAAACATGCATAATCACAGGGATGAAAATGATAAAAATGTTGAACCAACCTTTATAGGCAAAGAAGTATTGAACAGGAATCGCGATGTAGCACCAAATTATAACACGTCTATCATCGTCGCGTACGTTTTTACTGATACTTGCCAATTCGCGCATGGCAGCAAAGGATAATAAACCAAAAGCGACAAATGAAACAACAGGATGTAAAATTGTTGCTAGAACGAAAATAGAAGCCATGACCCACCACGAATTGGTGCGCATTTTCAGCTCTTTTAATTGATTGGTTGGTTTAATTCTTCCCCAAATAAAGAATAAGACTGTTGCAAAAACCAATATTCCAAGAATGATACTTATTAAGATAATCACCTCTTTGTTCTGCTCAAATTTATCGGATTGTAGAAAATGCATCTTATTTGACTTTTAATGTTTTAGCAATACGTACCCCTGTACTCAGAATTAATAATCCACAAATAACAATAAACGTATGATTGGAATAAGGTATGAGTGCGTCTGTAAAAAAGCTGATTAAACTAAAAAGTCCTACAACTAAAGCACGGTCACTTTTTCCCATTGGACCTTCATAACGGCGTTCCCCACTTACAGCCTTTCCGAGGATTCCGGTGTATTCATTTACCATTGACAGAAATAAAAAGGCAATTAAAACGAATACATTTAGTTTGAATAAGAAATAGAGTGGTGCAAACATGATAAAATCGGAGATTAAATCGCCAAGTTCATTCAAAATTTCACCTTGTTTACTTTGCATATTATAGGTGCGTGCCATCATTCCATCTAATGCATTCAAAGCCATTCGAACTAAAAGAGCAAGTGGTAATAAGAGTAGGGCATTTTTTTCTGGATAATACCAAGCGAAAGCTCCTGTTGCAATTGAAAGAAGAATTGCAGACCAAGTAATTGCATTTGCCGTAACACCTAATTTATGGAAGAATGTAAGTATTGGCTTTAACAGTTGCTGAAATGCAGGTTTAATTTTATAAACTGATATCATTCGTTCTAATTTTCATCGAATAGGGTTTCTAGCAATCATCAAGTTTAGACAATTTATTACCAAAGTACTAAAAAATTAAAATTATGTGAACGTTTTCATTAAATAGACATGAATCAATTGAATTGAATAGTTGCAAAACGTTAAGCAAATTGCGAGATTTACCGCTCAAATAATTCAACAATGCAACAACACGAATTTATTCAATCGAATTCAGGATTAACAACAAAATCCATTACCAATACGCTCAGTTTATTAAATGAAGGAGCTACGATTCCGTTTATTTCGCGTTATCGAAAAGAAATGACCGGTGGTTTAGATGAAGTAGAAATTACAACCATTCGTGATTTAGCGAAAAAGCATGATGAATTAATTGCACGTCAAACAACGATATTAAGTTCGATCGAAGAGCAGGGAAAATTAACTACTGAATTGAAGGAAAAAATCACTTCTTGTTTTGAAGCTACTGTATTGGAAGATTTGTATTTACCGTACAAACAAAAACGTCAGACAAAAGGAGATAAAGCGAAGAAATTGGGATTGGAACCGTTGGCAAGAATGATTATGGCACAGCGCGGTGGAGATCCGGATTACATGGCTGAGAAATTTGTGAAAGGTGAAGTTGAAGATGAAGAAATGGCCATTTCGGGTGCAAAAGATATCATGGCAGAATGGATGAATGAAAATTCAGCTGCTCGTGCACGCATGCGCCAATTGTTTCAACGTAAGTCAATCTTAGCTTCGAAATTAGTCAAAGGAAAAGAGGAAGAAGGAGCCAAATACCGCGATTATTTTGACTTTTCAGAACCTTTGTACAAATGTGCTTCGCATCGTTTTTTAGCCTTAATTCGTGCAGAGCGTGAAGGAATTATTTCCTTAAAAGCACAACCAGATCAGCATGAAGCGATTGAATCGTTGGAACGTTTTTTTGTAAAAGGAAATGATGCTTGCGCTGAAATTGTAGCTGAAGCATGCAAAGAATCGTACAAACGTTTGATGTGTCCTTCGTTAGAAAACGAATTGTTGAACGAAGCAAAAGAAAAAGCAGATAAAGAAGCAATTAAAGTTTTTTCAACGAATTTACGACAGTTGTTATTGGCGCCACCGGTTGGTTCGAAACGCGTATTGGCTATTGACCCAGGATTCAGAACAGGTTGTAAAGTGGTTTGTCTGGACGAATCAGGTAATTTGTTGACCAATGCGACCATTTATCCTCATCCACCGCAGAATGAAAGTTCGGCAGCACAGGCAAAAATTGCACAGTTGGTGCAAGCATATAAAATTGAAGCGATCGCAATTGGAGATGGAACAGCAGGTAGAGAAACAGAAAGTTTTATCAAGCGCATTCGTTTTGACCGTGATTTAGAAGTTTATGTTGTGCGTGAAGATGGTGCTTCGATTTATTCTGCAAGTCCGATTGCACGAAAAGAATTTCCTGAATATGACGTTACTGTTCGTGGTTCCGTTTCGATTGGTCGCCGTTTGATGGATCCCTTGGCGGAATTGGTTAAAATCGATGCGAAATCAGTTGGAGTAGGGCAATATCAGCATGAAGTGAATCAAACAATGTTAAAAGATGCATTGGACGATGTTGTTGTTTCATGTGTTAATACTGTTGGTGTTGATTTAAATACGGCATCACCTTATTTATTGAGCTATGTTTCTGGATTAGGTCCAACTTTAGCAGAAAACATTGTGGCTTATCGCACTGAAAACGGTGGAATTAAATCACGCGACGAATTGAAAAAAGTGAAGCGCTTAGGAGATAAAGCTTTTGAACAAGCGGCAGGTTTCTTAAGGGTTCGTGATGCTGAAAATCCATTAGATAATTCTTCTGTGCATCCGGAAAGTTACAAATTAGTGGCTTCAATGGCTAAGAAATTAAAAGTTGACATCAAAGAGATGGTTGGTAACGAAGAGCTGTTGAAGTCAATTAAAAAGACAGATTTCCCCGATATCGATGGTTACACATTTGATGATATTATTAAGGAATTGAAGAAACCAGGTAGAGATCCACGTAAAAAAGCGAAGGTCTTGGAATTCGATAATTCGATTCGAACAATTGATGATTTGCGAATTGGAATGATTCTTCCAGGTATTGTTACAAATGTCACAGCCTTTGGTGCATTTGTGAATATTGGCATTAAAGAAAATGGTTTAATTCATAAATCTCAATTAGCTGAAACCTATGTAGAAGACCCTGCACAGTTCATATCATTGCACGAACATGTTGAAGTTCAGGTATTAGAAGTGGATGCATCAAGAAAAAGAGTTGGATTAAAAAGAATTATCAACTAAATTTGCTCCGCTAAGCAACCATTCTATTTTTAATCTGTACTTAGGGAAATTAAAAAGATAAATTATGAAAAAACTACTTACTATTTTAACATTGCTTTTTACAGTAATGATTAGCACAAGCTCATTTGGGCAAAACCTAGTTTGGACGAGTAATACGTCTTCACCTGCAGCGTGCGATGGTTCAGCGTACATCGATTCAAATGTTGTTGTAACAAATCAAGTTTGGGCTGGAAATGGAATGGTCTATCAAACTGGAGGAAACAACATTTCTGGTTTGTGTGCAGGAACGTATACATTGACGTATACAGATTTCTTTGGAAATAACATTACGACAACTTTTACAATTGGTTCAGGAACAAGTAATCCATGTGCAGGTTTCACAGCAAGTGTAACAGTAACAGACGCTTCAGATTTAATTACGTGTGATGGCACGGCAACTGTAATGGGTGCTGGCGGTACTTCTCCTTATGCTTACCAATGGTCAAATGGTCAAACTGGTGGTACCATTGGAAATTTATGTGTTGGAACGTATGACTGTTACGTGACGGATGCAAATGGATGTACAACATCAGGTTCTGGATATGTTGCAGATGCTTCTGCTAATACATTGGATTCAATATTAATCTTTACAAATATTAGTTACCCAGGAACGGCTGTAATTGATACTTTGACTACTTCTTGGGTTGAAGATTGTACAATTGATTACAATGCGATCGCGTCTGCAAGCATTTCAAATTATACTTATTTAACTGTTGACACGGTTATGATAACTTGGACCTTAATTGATACACTTGGTAACGTTGCCGCAACGTATAACATTCCAACATTCATTTCAAATCCAGCATCAGGTGTTTTTGCAGCAACATTAATCGTTTACTGTTCTCAAAAATCAATGAATTACAACACAATCGAAATTCATGATCAAGTTTATTTGAATAGTAATGAAATGGGTCTTTCAGAAAATGCAGCAGATGCAATGAACGTTGTTAACCCATTCGCAAATGAAGTGAATGTGAAATTCAATGAAGCAACTTCAGGTTCAGCTGTATTGGTTGATATGAATGGAAGAACAATTGCTGAAATGAACTTCAACAATGAAACGTCAATTGCAATGAATACATTACACGTTCAGGCAGGAACTTACTTCTTGACAATCGTTGCAAATGGGCAAACTTTGACAGCGAAATTGATAAAATA
>JALQYQ010000011.1 GCA_023262855.1 Crocinitomicaceae bacterium | reverse complement strand
CTGCATTCTTATGATAGTTCAAATAAGCAATTAAATCACGTGCAACACCAATGTGTCCCATCGCATCTGCACGATTTGGTGTTAAACCAATTTCTAGTTGGTAATCATCTTCTAATTCAAACAATTTAGCAGCTGGTGTTCCAACAGGCGTCGCTGGATCCAATACTAAAATTCCAGCATGAGATTCACCTAGACCAAGTTCATCTTCCGCACACAACATACCGCACGATTCAACTCCTCGAATTTTAGAAACTTTAATTTTCAGTGGTTCTTCCGGACTTGGGTACAAGGTACAACCAACAGTTGCTAAAATCACTTTTTGTCCTGCTGCCACATTTGGCGCGCCGCACACAACTTGTATTGGTTCAGCTCCAATTGTTACTGTCGTAACTTTCAATTTATCAGCATCAGGATGTTTTTCACATGTCAAAACTTCAGCAACAACCACACCTTCCAATCCACCTTTTACCGCTTCGATTTTCTCAACGCTTTCCACTTCCAACCCTGTTTCGGTTAGAATTCTCCCCATTTCTTCAGCGGTAAGATCTGTATTTACATACTTTTTCAACCAATTGTAAGATACTTTCATTGTGTGCTTTTAAATTGAACTGCGAATTTAATGATTCTGAACAAATAAATAGCCATGCAAAACCTTGAAAAACGGCTGAATCATCTATTCAAAAAAAAATAATATTCTTGTAATTAAAACTGCCTTAGTTGTTCGTATTTTTGCGTACATCTTATTGATTTAATATACGTTATGCGCCTATTTCTATTGATTTTTTTCACCATTTCTAGTTTTGCTGCTCTTTCTCAACAAAAGAGTACAATTAGCGGCTACCTTACTGATTCGAAAAGCGGTGAAGCGTTGATTGGAGCGAAAGTGTACATTCCTTCATTAAAAGTTGGCGCGGAAACAAACACCTATGGTTTCTATTCGCTTACAGTTGAAAAAGGAACCTACACAATTGAATTCAGGTTCACTGGACTTGAAACGCTTACGAAAGAATTCGATTTGAACCAAGACGTAAGTTTCAATTATGAAATGGGGACAACCGAAAAACAACTGGAAGAAATTACTGTTAGCGCCAAAAAAGGAGAAAATATTAATTCAACCAAAATTGGACAGATAGAATTGGATGTTGAAAAAATAAAAACACTTCCTGCATTTATGGGCGAAGTAGACATCATCAAAACAATCCAATTATTACCTGGAGTTTCGTCTGTTTCTGAAGGTGGACAAGGGTTTTATGTACGTGGTGGTGGACCAGATCAAAATTTAGTATTACTAGATGAAGGTGTAGTCTACAATGCGGCTCATTTATTTGGTTTCTTTTCTGTCTTTAATGCAGACGCAGTTAAAAGTGTAAACTTAATCAAAGGTGGAATGCCAGCCAATTACGGAGGAAGAATGGCATCTGTGTTGGAAGTTAACATGAACGAAGGGAACAACAAAAAATTCAAAGTTAAAGGTGGTTTAGGCGTAATCTCTTCTCGAATCACAGTTGAAGGTCCGCTCAAAAAAGACAAAGGTTCATTCATTATTTCTGGGAGAAGAACCTACATTGATGTGATCATGAAAGCAGCAATTCCAGACTCTTCACCTTTTGCTGGTTCGGGTTATTATTTTTATGATTTGAACTTAAAGTTGAATTATCGCCTTGGACCCAAAGACCGTATTTTCTTGAGCGGATATTACGGAAAAGATCAATTCAATTTTGGTAGTAAGGAAGATGACTTCAAAGTTGAAATGCCTTGGGGTAATGGAATTGCAGCTTTGCGTTGGAACCATCAATTCTCGAACAAACTTTTTATGAATGTGATTACCACATTTTCGGATTATCAATTCAGTTTTGGTTCAGCGCAAGACGAATTCCAAATAAAATTGAAGTCAGGAGTGCGCGATTTAACCGCCAAAGTCGATTTTTCTTACTATCCGTCAACACGTCACAAAGTAAAATGGGGAGCAGAAACAATTCATCACACCTTTAATCCATCAAGTGTGTCAGCTCAATCGCAAGATGTGGTTTTCGACACAGGAACACCAGAAATGCTGTATTCGTTCGAAAGTGCGCTCTATGCGATGGATGAATTCGATGTGACAGAAAAACTTAAAATCAACGCTGGATTGCGTTACAGTATGTTTCAACACGTTGGACCATTCACTCGCTATGTCAAAGGTGACATTAGTACACCCGACACTTCGATAACCTACTCGAACGGTGACATTGTCAAATTCTACGATGGACTTGAACCACGCTTCTCGGGACGTTGGTTAATCAATGAGAATAATTCCATCAAATTCGGTTATTCTTACAATTACCAATATGTGCATTTGACTTCATTGAGCGCTGTTTCATTACCAACTGACATTTGGTATCCATCAACTGACAAAGCGAAACCTCAGCAAGGGTGGCAAGGAACAGTTGGTTATTTCAGAAACTTTTTCAAAAACAAATATGAAGGTTCTGTTGAAGTCTATTACAAAGGCATGAAAAACCTGATTGAATTCAAAGAAGGTGCTTTGCCTGGTGATAATTTGAACGATAACACGGACAACCTATTGGTTTTCGGAAAAGGATGGGCATATGGAATTGAGTTTTTCTTTAAGAAATCTGTCGGTAAATTAACGGGTTGGGTTGGATATACGTGGGCAAAAACAGAACGTAAATTTCCAGATTTAAACAATGGGAATGTTTTTCCCGCGAAGTACGACAGAAGACATGACTTAACTGTTGTGGCAGGTTACAAATTGAATGACCGCTGGACCTTTGGTGCATCCTTTATCTATGCAACAGGAAACACATTAACACTTCCATCTTCATGGTATGTTCAAGAACAAAATCTATTGTTTAATTATGGCGCTCGAAATTCAACACGCATGGCTCCATATCACCGATTGGATTTATCTGCAACGCTTTACGACAAAGCCTATAAAACAAAGACAGATGAAATCACAGGTGAAACAATTCAAGTGAAAAAGAAATTTAGAAGCAATTGGTCCTTTTCGTGTTATAATGTTTACAACCGAGCAAACCCGTTCTTCTTGTATGTTGACAATGATGGAGACTTCTTAAACGGAGATTTTAAAATATCCGTGAAACAAGTGACATTGTTCCCAATCATTCCAAGTGTGACATGGAACTTTGAATTTTGAATAAAAAACCAAATAGAAACATAGAAATAGTTAAAATGATTACCCAAAAACATATCAATGAATTTTTCAGAGAATTGCCTTACGAATAATTCCCATGTATCTGTGTGGTTAAAAACAGAAAAAAATAAGCTATGAAAAATATTCTACCACTCATATTAATTCTTCTGCTTTTTTCTTGTTCGAAAGAAGTAAAAATCGATATTCCAGGCTATGAAGAGCAATTGTGCATCGATGGATCAATCGAAACGGGGATGCCTCCAATTGTATTATTATCCAAATCGCAAGATATCTATTCACCAACCAACTTAGATGCCTTTTTAAATAGTTTTATTTCTGGTGCAACGGTAACAGTTAGCAACGGTAGCAGCTCAGTTGTCTTAGATGAAATATGCACTGATAATCTACCTGCCGGAACAGAAGCTTTAGCAGCACAATTGTTTGGTATTCCAGTTACAGAGTTGGCAAATTATCATTTGTGCGCATACACAACGTTGAACACAAGTGTCTGGGGAGAAGTTGGTAAAACTTATTATTTAACGGTTTCATACGACGGTAGAACATATACTTCATCAACACAAATTGTGCAACCTACTAATTTGGTGAATTCCTTCTGGAAACCGGACGCTGGTTTGACAGATTGGGGATATTCCTGGGCTACTCTTGCTGATCCAGCTAACCAATAT
Organism: Crocinitomicaceae bacterium; assembly: GCA_023262855.1. Taxonomy (GTDB): domain Bacteria; phylum Bacteroidota; class Bacteroidia; order Flavobacteriales_D; family Crocinitomicaceae; genus M0103. Next base: position 29,061 of record JALQYQ010000011.1, on the reverse strand, counting down.
GATGGATATAAATGGGAAGTGAAGCGCATCAATATTGGAATTGATGGAAATCCGAGAGACGCATTTTTCACAAAAACATACAATCCCTTTTTCGATGACAATTTCTTTGATGGACTAACATTTGAATTCTTTTATGAAAATCCAATGAGTTGGAATGACCCTGCAATTCCTGCCGAAGGAAAAGGGTATTTTCAGTTGGGTGATTCCGTTGTAATCAAACTTTCAAAAGTAGATCAAAATGTCTTTGAGTTTTATGAAAAGAAATATGCTCAGCTATTAAATGGTGGAAATCCTTTTGCAACACCAACAAACATTCCAACGAACATTTCCGGAGGAGCTTTGGGAGTTTGGGCTGGTTTTTCACCAAGTTATGACACCTTATATTGCGTGCCCTAATTAAAATGGAATCAATAGTATTTTTCTCCGATGAGATAATTTTGAACATAATCTTGAACGCCTTCTTCTAAGGTATGGAATCCACCATCATAGCCAGCTTCAAGCATTTTCGACATATCTGCTTCGGTGAAATATTGGTATTTATCACGAATATCAATTGGCGTGTCGATGAAGGAAATATTTTCTGATTTACCCATTCCTTTAAACGTATTCTTCGCTAAATCAAGGAAAGTACGTGCTTTACCTGAACCTAAATTGTAAATACCAGAAGTAGGTTGTTTTTCTTTTAAGAATAAACATACTTCAACGACGTCTTTTACATAAACGAAATCACGTAATTGTCCACCATCTGTATAATCTGGATTGTGTGAACGGAACAATTTCATCCCGCCATTTTCATTGATTTGACGAAACGCATGAAAAATCACACTTGCCATTCGTCCTTTATGGTATTCATTTGGACCGTAAACATTGAAAAACTTCAATCCCGCCCAGAAAGGAGGGAATTCAGTTTGTGTCAAGACCCATTTATCAAAATCATTTTTAGAATCACCGTAAGGATTCAAAGGCTTTAAATTTGGAATAACCGCGTGATCATCTTTGTATCCAAATTCTCCTAAACCATAAGTTGCAGCTGAACTCGCGTATACCAATGGAATATTAAACTGAACGCAAGCTTTCCAAACAGCGATTGAATAATCAACATTCAATTCATCAAAAATAGCTTTGTTAAATTCAGTTGTATCTGTGCGTGCACCAATGTGATAGATAAAATCAACTTCTTGACCAAAATCAGCCAACCATTTAATAAAATCTTTACGACCAACTTTCGCAGTAATTGTTTTACCTTCCAAGTTTTTCGCTTTTTCTGTTTTCGAAAAATCATCAACAACTACGATGTCTTCATATCCCGCTTTGTTCAAACGACTTACCAAACAACTTCCAATAAATCCTGCCGCACCAGTAACTACAATCATTTGAATTTAGAATTTAGAATTTAGAATTTAGAGTTAGAATATAGAGTTAGAAGCTAGACGATTAAAATAAACCATTGATTTCACCATCAATTGCATTGATGATTTTACCTAAATCTTCTTGGCTTTCAGGGAAGCGATTATTATCTACGTCGATGATCAACAATTTTCCTTTATCATAAGTTGAAATCCACGCTTCATAACGTTCATTCAAACGTTTCAAGTAATCCAAACGTATACTTTCTTCATAATCGCGACCGCGTTGCTGAATTTGATTCACCAATGTTGGAACACTTGCTCGCAAGTAAATCAATAAATCTGGAGAAGAAACGAAAGAATCCATCAAGTTGAACAATGAAAAGTAATTTTCAAAATCACGCGTTGTCATCAAACCCATTGAATGTAAATTCGGCGCAAAAATGAATGCATCTTCATAAATCGTACGATCTTGAATCACATTTTTCTCCGTTTCTTGAATTTCTTGAATTTGCGTAAAACGACTGTTCAAATAATAAATCTGAAGATTGAACGACCAGCGTTGCATGTCTTCATAAAAATCATTCAAATAAGGATTTTGTTCCACATCTTCAAAATGCGTTTCCCATCCGTAATGCTTTGCTAACAACTTTGTTAGCGTAGTTTTTCCTGATCCGATATTTCCAGCAACAGCGATATGCATATTCATTCAAATTTAGACTGCCTAAATTACAACATTTGATCGAACTGACAAGGTTTAATCCTGTAAACTAAGCACGAATTTTAAAATTTTATTCTCCTTTCGAAAATAGAAAAAATTACCCGAAAGTGCCACATCTTTTATGCCCACGAGCGGTAATTCAACACGTAGTTGACTTTCATCCTCCCAATTGTGCAAAACCAAATGATCATTATTCAGTGCAACAAGTGAATTCCCCTCAATGATAAAACTAGTAAAGGATCCAATGTCATGCATATCAATCAGAGAACCGTAGAGATCAAAACGATAGATTTTACCATCCGAACTCGCTAAAAACAATTCATTATTTACTTCTTGAATAGCGACAATTCCTGCAATATTTAAAATGCCTTGGAGGTTTTTAATTTCTTGAAATTGATCTGTCCCTCCCAAACTTAAGAGAATTAACTTTGAGTTTAATTGATCTACCACCCAAACTTTATCGGGTTGACCAGAAACAGCAACCATTGTAGCATTACCAATATCAAAACCACTTAAATCAATGCACTCTTCTGATAATGTCAAGGTATTGTCCAAAACACAAATCAATTGTTGTTCTTCTGAAAACGTTAGCAATTTCATTGTGTTGATTGGTCGAAGTGATTTCAAGTGTCCTAATGATTTTATACTTTGCGAAAATTTCTTAACACCAAGAGAATCATACTTTTGAATTGTCCGATTCGCAGTAACATATACATTTCCTAAAACATCCACTGACCAATTATCGTTTTCACCAATGGAAAGCTCTAATTGCTTTGTCCAGGCATATTTAGTTGAATCTTGTGCTTGACAAAATCCTACCAAAAGAATAAACAGAATAACTAGTCGCTTTTTCACTTGTACATTTTTTGAGATTCAACGATTTGCAAGAGTTGTTCCAAAATTGCACGATTGTTCACTAAACGCGGAACTTTGTTTTGCCCACCTAACTTACCGATTGATTTTAACCATGCTTCAAACGTTCCTTCCGGCACAACTTTCACCAAAGGAAAATCCATCACCATGTTTTGATAGCGTTTGGCGTCATAATCAGAGTTGATTTCACGTAAATGCTCATCGAGCAATACCATGAATCGTTGTAAGTCGTCTGGTTGCTGAACAAATTCAATTGCCCATTCATGTGCTCCTCGTTCAATTCCATCCATATAAACAGGACAAGCGGTGAACTCACGAATTTGTGCATTTGTTTTCATACTTGCGAAAGCTACTGCTTTTTCAGCATTGTCCACGATCACCTCTTCTCCAAACGTATTCAAGTAGCTTTTTGTGCGTCCAGTGATTTTAAAACGAAATGGTAAGAGCGAAGTAAACTGAACGGTATCACCGATGATATAACGCCACAATCCACCATTCGTAGAAATCACCATGGCATAATTTATACCCAATTCTACTTCTGCCAAATTCACAACTTCGGTGGAATTAACTCCGTCGAATGATGACATTGGAATAAACTCATAGTAAATTCCATAATCTAGCATGAGTAATAATTCATTCGAATCTATTTGATCCTGAATGCCAAAAAACCCTTCGGAAGCATTGTAAGTCTCTACGTAATTCATTTTATCGTCGGGAATCAATTTCTTGAACTGTTCACGATATGGATCAAATGAAACTCCACCATGCATGAACAATTCTAAGTTCGGCCAAACTTCTTTCAAATTACTTTTACCTGTAATTTCAAGAATTTTATTAGCCAACACCATCGTCCAACTTGGTACTCCTGCCAAAATCAACACATCTTCATGAATTGTACTTTCTGCCATGCGTTCAATCTTCGATTCCCATTCACTCATCAAAGCGATTTCCTTTGCAGGCGTTCGACGCAATTCAGCCCACCAAGGTAAATTCTTGACGATAATGGCTGATAAATCGCCAAAATAAGAATCTGTACTCAAATGATTAATTTGCGCACTTCCACCAACTATTAAATGCTTTCCGTTGTATAATTTTCGATTCGGGTGGTTATTATAATAGATTGCTAATAAGTCTTTTCCACCTTTATAATGACAATCTTCCAAGGATTCTTTTGTCACTGGAATAAATTTACTTCGAGCGGAAGTTGTTCCTGAAGACTTTGCAAACCATTTGGTATCCGACGGCCATAATAGATTCTGTTCACCTTCCATCAAACGATCTACGAAAGGTTGAACGTCGTTGTATTCTTGAAGTGGAACGTTTTGCCGAAAATCGTTGTATTTGCGAATCGATGAAAAATTATAGGTTCTTCCCCATTCAGTAGGTTGAGCAGAAAAAATCATCTTTTCAAACAATTCTTGCTGCACTTCCAATGGATATTTCTTGAATAAATCGATTTGATGTATTCGTTTTTTGATGATCCAAGCAAATATCGAATTGAACGGCATTTTCCTCTGGGTGAATTTTTAACTAAAGTATGAAAATCAGACGACATAAAAAAAGCCATTCATTACATGAATAGCTTTAGCAAAGATTACTCTTTAAATATTGTTCTTGACGTAGAGATTAACCCCAAATCAAAATCGTAGCTAAAATAGCAAGCGCGATAATTGTGTAAATCGTACCTACTGCAGCTGTCGAACCTTCGAAGAAATTATCTGACATAACGTTTTGTTTTTTTTCAAAAGTATAAAATATTTTGACGTTTGAAACCGCTTTTTTAAACTTTCTTTACTTCATGAACAGAAAGTAGAATTTATGGAAGTTTATGACCCTGACTTTCAACAAAAAGTTCAAACCAATCTTCCAATTCAATTTCAATTTCCAATGCTTTATTGATATTTTTTATTCGGTCTAAATTGCTAGTGCCGATTACAGGATATATGTTCGCGGGATGCATCATTAGCCAAGCAAGTAATAGTTGATCAATTGAACTTTCATACTTATTTGCCATGTTACGCACCTTTAACTCAACCAGAGAAGACTCTTGAAAAATGGTTCCCAAAGGCTTCCAAGCCAATGTTTGAATTGATTTAATTTGGTGAACATCCAATAGACCACTTTTCATTGCATCCAAATTGGTCAATGAACATTCTATTTGATTCATTTCTATAGTTGAAGCTGTTTCTAAAAGACTTATTTGAGCTGCATTGAAATTAGAAACACCAAAATGGATTATTTTACCTTCTTCTTTTAACAATTCAATTATTTCTCCAATTTCTTCTGGATGCATCAAGGGACTTGGACGATGCAACAAGAGCGCATCCAGGTAATCAGTTCTAAGATTCAATAAGCTTTTTTCCACAGACTTACGGATATGCTTTTTTGAATAATCATAATGTTTAATCTGAATGGAATTATTTTCACACGGGTATTGTATACCACATTTTGAAATTATCTGAATTTTTTCACGATCAATCTGAGTCTGAACCAATGCATTACCAAATTCAGCCTCAGTGGTGTAAGCTCCGTAAATATCAGCGTGATCGAAGGTTGTTATACCATTTTCAAAACAGGTTTCAATTCTGGTAATATAATCTTCTAAAGAAAATGAATTCCCCCATTTTCCCCACCCCATAGTTCCTGCGATGATTCTTGAATTTTCTTTCATATGTATTCAACAAAAAAGCCACTCGAAATCGAATGGCTTTTAATTCACTATTTCATGATTTTAATCTCTTGATCCGAATAAACGAAGTAAAGACAAAAATAAGTTCACAAATAAAATGTACAACTGTAATCCACCAATTAACGACAATTTATTGCGATCCAAACCTGACAAAGTTTCATCTTGTGAAATACCTTTCAATTGTTGCATGTAATAAGCAGTTAATCCTGTAAAGACAAATACTCCAATTGCAGAAATAACATAACTCATAGTTTCACTTTGCATAAAGAAGTTCACAATTCCAGCGATGAAAATACCGATGAAAACCATGTACAATAAGCTTCCGAATTTCGTTAAATCTGTATTTGTAGTGTATCCTAAAATCGCCATTGCAGCAAATGCTCCCGCAGCGACAAAGAATGTTGAAGCAATTGAAGCTTCAGTGTAGACAATAAAAATGGTACTTAAACTCAAGCCCATTAATACAGAATAAAGAATGAACAAGCCCATCAATAATCCCAAAGACAAACGTCTGTACGCCATTTGAATCAACAATCCCAAACCTACTGGAGCGAATGCAACAACATAGAATAATGGCGAAATTGCTCCTTCAGCAGTTAAAAAGTACTTTACAAAAAACACAGGTAATTGCTTACCGTTCTCAAACGTTATTTGTTCTCCAGCACCAGCCATGTAAGCGATAACACCTGAAATAGCTAAAGCAGCGAACATATAACTATACACACTACGAAAGAACTCGCGAGAAATTTCCTTCGTGTAGCCATCATTTGTATCTAAAATTGAATTCATAGGTTTTAATTTATTGTTAATCGTTAATGTAATTTTGCTTGTACTAAATTAATAAATTCTTTTCTCGTTGCATCATTTTTCAAAAACAATCCTGTAAAAGCACTTGACGTTGTTACTGAGTTTTGTTTTTGAACGCCACGCATTTGCATACACATATGAGAACATTCAATCACAACAGCAACTCCTTTCGGATTTAAAGTACGCTGAATACAATCACGAATTTCAATTGTCAAACGCTCTTGCACTTGCAAACGACGTGCGTATGCATCTACAACACGTGGAATTTTACTTAATCCAACAATTTTTCCATCTGGGATGTAAGCTACATGCGCTTTTCCAAAAAATGGCAACATATGGTGTTCGCACAAGGAATAAACTTCAATGTCTTTCACAATGACCATTTCTGAATACTCTTCATGAAAAATGGCTTGTTTCACTAGATCATCTGGATTAATGTCATAACCATGTGTCAAATATTGCATTGCTTTTGCAACACGTTCAGGTGTTTTCAACAATCCTTCTCTGTTTGGATTTTCTCCAATTTGTTTTAGAACCTCTTCGTAGTGGTTGGCTAAATCCGATGTTATTTTATCGTCGTACATGTCAATCTTTGTTAATGTTGAATGTGTAGAACACGCTCGAAGCTAATTTGTTCTAAATCATTTCGAATGCCTTACAAGTTGTTCGCTTTTTATGCCCGATTTTTCGATAACCCCAAAACCAAAGCGTCCAAACAAAACAATTTAATAAGGTTCGTTTCCTCCGTAATATTCAACAAAATTATTTTCAGTTTCAACCAATTTGATTTTCACCAACTCACCTCCTGCTTGTGCAATAGGATCTTTGATAATGTCCCAAATTTGAATTACCATATTTTCTGTAGATGCCAACATTCCTTTCAAAAACGGAACATCCAAATTTAAATTCTTGTGATCCAATGGCTCAATTACCAATTCTTTCAACAATGCACTCAACTCTTTTAAATTGATCACAAACCCAGTATCTTCATGCGGCTTACCTTTCACGGTAACATAAATAGCGAAATTGTGTCCATGCCAGTTCTTGTTTGAACATTTTCCAAATACTTCCCAGTTCTTTTCCTCTGACCAATCCTCTCTCCACAATTTGTGAGCAGCATTGAAAGTCTCTCGACGTGTGATATAAACAGTTTTCACGATGCAATTTTTAAAGTACAAAGATAGTCAGAATTCGGAATTCACAATCGCAAATCATACCTTTGTAGCATGGAAGAACGCTTAGATAAGATATTGTTGCAACGAAATTTGGTGAGTTCACGGGTTCGCGCAGAACAAATGATTCGTGAAGTTGGTGTACGTGTAGATGGAAAACTGATCAATAAAACGGGGAAAAAATTCTCTGTCGATTGCAAAATTGAAATTATTCAAGAGGAAATTCCTTGGGTTTCAAGAGGTGCTTTGAAAATCATCGAAGCGATTGAACTTTGGAAACCAGCCATCAACGGTGGAACCATGATGGACATCGGAGCTTCAACGGGTGGATTCACTGAAGTATTGTTACACAATGGAGCTTCGAAAGTGTTTTGCGTGGATGTTGGTAAAGATCAATTGCATGAAAAAATCAAATCGGATGAACGCATCGTTAACTTGGAAAAAACACATGTGCGCGAACTCACTTCAAACTTAATCAAAGATGAAATTGACGGCTGTGTGATTGATGTTTCTTTCATTTCCTTGGAAAAAATCTTCCCATTCATCCACACGTTCTTGAAACCTGGCGCTTTTGTCATTGCATTAGTGAAACCACAATTTGAAGTTGGAAAAGAAAATATCGCCAAAGGTGGTATTGTAAAAAACAAAAGTTTGTATCCAGAAGTCATTGAAAAAATCAAAGTTTCTGCAAAATTGAACAACTTAATTTATCAGGATCATTGTGTATCTCCTATTTTGGGTGGCGATGGGAATCAAGAGTTTTTAATGCTTCTTCAGAAGGATTCGTAATTTCTCATTTGTAATTCGTGATTAACCTTCGTAAAAAAACGCTTTTTTAGAACCATTCAAAATAACCGTTTTGTATCTTTGTACTCAGTTATGAGCGAAGGAACAAAAAGACCATTCAGTGTGCGTGAAATTCGAGAAGAATTTCCTGCATTGCGCCAGTTGATTTACAACAAAAATTTGATTTATTTCGACAACGGAGCAACCTCGCAAAAGCCGAAAATAGTGCTTGATGCGATCAATATGTATTACTCGAAAGACAATGCAAATATTCACCGTGGAGTTCACTTCATGAGTCAAAAAGCGACAACTGAATATGAAGCGTCACGCATTACAATTCAGAAGTACATCAACGCAAAAAAATCAGAAGAGATTATTTTCACGAAAGGAACAACTGACGGAATCAACCTAGTTGCCTATTCGTTTGGTGAATTGCTTTCTGCGGGAGATGAAATTATCATCACAGCAATGGAACACCATTCAAACATTGTTCCTTGGCAAATGCTTTGTCAGCGCAAAGGATTGAAACTTCGCGTGGTTCCAATCAACAAGAAAGGTGAATTGATCATGTCCGAATACGACAACATGTTGAATTCGAAAACCAAATTAGTTGCTGTAACACACATTTCGAACACACTTGGTACAATCAATCCAGTAAAAGAAATGGGAGCAAAAGCACATGCTGTTGGAGCAAAAATACTGGTGGATGGCGCACAAAGTATTCAACACATGTCGATCGATGTGAAGGACATGGATTGTGATTTCTTCGTCTTTTCTGGTCACAAAGTATTTGGTCCAACTGGAATCGGTGTTTTGTACGGAAAAGAAGCGATTTTAGATAGCATGCCTCCGTATCAAGGTGGTGGCGATATGATTTCGAAAGTGACATTCGAGCGCACAACCTACAACGAATTGCCATTTAAATTTGAAGCAGGAACGCCGCACATCGCTGGTGGAATTTGTTTAGGAAAAGCATTTGAATTCCTTTCGAGTTTAGACATGGTTGCGATTCAGAAATACGAGAAAGAATTAGCGGAATATGCGCAAGATATGCTTGACACCTTTGAAGGTTGTCGCATTATCGGCGAGGCAAAGAACAAAACATCTGTTGTTTCGTTTGTAATGGAAGGAATTCACCCTTTTGATATCGGAACTTTGTTAGACAAACAAGGAATTGCAGTAAGAACAGGACATCATTGTACACAACCATTGATGGATTTCTTCGGAATTCCAGGTACGGTGCGCGCTTCATTTGCGTTTTACAACACGCGTGAAGAAGTTGACAAGTTTATTGAAGCGGTGGAGAAGAGTATAAATATGTTGAAGTAGTTGGAATTTAGAACATGGAGCATGGAGCATGGAATATGGAATATAGAACATGGAACATGGAGCATGTACAATTAGATAATTTGTAGGGACGACGCGGTTCTTGAGTTTATCGAAAGATCGCTTCCAAAGAGGGAACAACATATAGAAAAAACCAAACTAATGCCTTTTGCCTAAATAGCTTAATAACTTAGAAAAAATGACCATCGAAGAAAAACAACAGGAAATAATTGACGAGTTTAACATCTATGACGATTGGATGGAAAAATATGAATACATCATCGAACTCGGAAAAGACCTTCCGATTATAGACCCGGATAAATTAACGGACGATCGCTTAATCGAAGGTTGTCAATCACGTGTTTGGTTGGATGCAGAAGTGAAAGATGGTAAAATGCAATTTTCTGCAGATTCAGATGCGATTATCACCAAAGGAATTATTGGTTTGTTGATTCGCGTAATGAATGATGAAACACCAGAAACCGTTGCAAAGACAGATTTACATTTCATCAAAGATATTGGTTTACAAGAACACCTCTCACCAACACGTGCGAATGGATTGGCAAGCATGGTGAAGAAAATGAAAATGGCCGCTATTCAAGCAACAATTAATAAATAAGATTACACGAAAAGCAAGATGATTAAAGCATTTAAATCGTGGCGCAATACTAAAAAAATGGAACAAGAAATTATCAAATTAGAAAATACAGTTGTTGAGGTTCTCAAAACAATTTATGATCCCGAAATTCCAGTAGACATTTTCGAATTAGGCTTAATTTATGAGGTGCGCATCGATGAAGATAAATTCGTTGAAATCGACATGACTTTAACTTCACCGAACTGTCCTGTTGCCGAAACAATGCCAAAAGAAGTGGAAGAAAAAGTGGCAGCAATTGATGGTGTAACTGGTTCAAAAGTAAATATCGTGTTTGATCCTGCTTGGGACAAAGACATGATGAGTGAAGAAGCGAAATTAGAATTGGGCTTTTTGTAGGATTGGACTTTAGGATATTTAGACTTAAGGACATTAAGACTTAAGGACAAAAAGCATTTCGGAATTAAAAAATCAAAAAAATGAGACGAGTAGTTATTACTGGAATTGGTGCTTTGACGCCAATTGGAAATAATTTAAACGACTATTGGACGAATTTGAAAAACGGTGTAAGTGGCGCTGCTCCGATTACCAAATTCGATACTTCAAAATTTAAATCAACGTTTGCATGCGAATTGAAAAACTTTGACCCGAAAGATCATTTCGACGTGAAAGAAATTCGCAAATACGATGCTTTCTCACAATACGCCCTAGTCGCAGTTGACGAAGCTGTGAAACATGGAAACATTGATTTCGACACCTTGAACAAAGACCGTATCGGTGTAATTTGGGGTTCAGGAAATGGAGGAATTCAAACCTTCCAAGATCAAATGATGGAATTTTGTGAAGGAGATGGGACACCGCGTTTCACGCCATTCTTTATACCACGTATTTTGGTTGATATTGCCTCTGGAATTATTTCCATTAAATACGGTTTACGCGGCGTGAACTTCTGCCCTGTTTCTGCTTGTGCAACATCAAACACTGCATTAATCGAAGCGTTTAATTATATCAAGTGGGACAAAGCAGATATGATTATTTCAGGTGGATCAGAAGCCGCAATCAATCAAGCTGCAATTGGAGGATTCTCTTCCGCAAAAGCCTTGTCAACCAGAAATGATTCTCCAGAAACTGCTTCTCGTCCGTTTGACGTAACGCGCGATGGGTTTGTAATGGGAGAAGGCGCTGGAGCCTTGATTCTTGAGGAATATGAACACGCGAAGAAACGTGGAGCAACAATTTATGGAGAAGTTGTTGGCGGTGGAATGGCAGCAGATGCCTACCATTTAACAGGTACGCATCCGGAAGGTGATGGCGCTGTTTTGGGAATGACAGAAGCATTGCGCGAAGCTGGAATTTCAGCAGATCAAATTGATTATATCAACATGCACGCAACATCTACTGCTCTTGGTGATAATTCTGAGTTAATTGCAGCAAAACGCGTATTCGGTGAACGAACATCATTAGCTGTTTCAGCAACAAAGTCAATGACAGGACATTTACTTGGAGCAGCTGGAGCTATTGAAGGAATTGCCTGTGTGATGGCCTTGAAAGAAAATTTAGTTCCTCCTACAATTAATACAACTGAAATTGAACCAGAATTTGTAGATTTATTCGATTTTCCATTGGGAAAAGCAAAAGAAAAGCAGTTGACGTATGCCATGAGTAATACCTTCGGTTTCGGAGGACACATTGCCAGCGTTATTTTTAAGAAATTTGAAGAGTAATTCTTCGCTATTTAAGTCATATGAAAAATACATTTTTAATTCTAGCTATTTTAGTTTCACACCTTTCATACGCACAAACCACTCGATCGATAGAAATAAAAGTGAAGGATACAGTTGAGCTGAAAGTGAAAACAGCAGATATGAAAATTTCGATTCCTCAAGATTACACGTTCGAGGAGCCAGAATATGATTATAGTTACGACGAATACGAGGATTCAGAATACGATGAAGGCTATGACTATGAAGCTGAATATTACTACAATCATCTAAGCAAAAAAGAAAAACGTAGAGCAAAGAAAGCGAACCGTAAACTCGAAAAAGAAATGAAAAAATGGGAGAAATCGTATGCTTTAGAAAAAGAGGAAGTTCCCATGGTTACAGAAGAAGTTGTGTATGACGAAGAAATTAGTATAGATACAACAATTATGGATTATACGTATGACGCATATAATTCATACAACTTACCATTTGCAGAAAGAAAAGCGAAATGGATTACCTATTTAACACAAAACAACATACCTTTCGATACTGTTTCAAGTGATGGAAATAGCGAATATTACGATTACGAATCTTTCAATATTCAACTTAGAAATTTAACGTTTGCTCAAATTCAATTAATGAATCAGTACGAAGATTCAGTATACAATACTTATACAAGCATCACAAAAATGAACTTTGAATCGTTGGATTCAAAAATGGATGAAGTGTATGCTGATTTGTATAAAAAAGCGCAAACTCAAGCGAATTCACTAGCAAAAGTAATTGGAGCAACACCTGGAAAAGTGATCCGTGTTTACGAACCTGCAATTGATGTCGCAAATATTGGTGAAGCTTACAGTGAATTGCTAAAAGAGCTGATGAAGAAAAATGACTATTCAACAGATATGGCTAGCAAAAAAACAACTGTTGAGCGCATTTTCGTGTTTGAAATAAAATAAGCGAATGGTTAAAGACCTTTGGATCAATCTTCCTGTCAAAAACATTCAACAATCGAAGCAGTTTTTTGCCGAATTAGGTTTTGAATTCAACTCAAACTATGCTGAATCAGCAGATTCTGCATGCTTGATGATTGGCTCTAAAAAAACCATTGTCATGTTGTTTTCCGAATCGATGTTTGAAAAGATCAATCAGTTTCCATTAACAGACAGGACTCAATCATCCAGTGTATTGTTTTCCTTTGATGTCGAATCGCGTCAAGAAATTGATGACTTAGCTATAAAGGTAGAAGCAGCGGGAGGAATTCTATTTAGTAAACCTGCTGAACACCAAGGTTGGATGTACGGTTGTGCTTTTGTCGATTTGGATGGTCACCGCTGGAATGCACTTTACATGGATTATTCGAAATTGAACAACTAATTACAAGTTGTTTCTTAATAAAAGATGATTTCCCGTTTCAATCTGTTTTGAAAAGCGTATCTTTCTAAAACGATTTTTTTTAGAAGCAATGAAAACACCTTCCACATTTAAAGCAAAATTCAAACGCTTTTGGAAACTAATAGGTCCTGGACTTGTTACCGGTGCAAGTGACGATGATCCATCTGGAATTGCAACGTATTCACAAGCAGGTGCAGCTTTTGGACTAGCAACACTTTGGACTTCTATCGTCGCTTTTCCATTGATGGCTGTAATTCAACAAATGTGTGCTCGAATTGGTCTTGTAACTTCTCAAGGATTAACAGGAACTTTGAAAAAACACTACTCGCGACCAATCTTGTACGTGATGCTTTTGTTCAGTTTCCCTGCCATCGTCATGAACATTGGAGCGGATATCGCGGGAATGGGAGCTGTTGGAAATTTACTTTTCCCATCCATTGATGCGATGTTCTTTAGTGTGTTTTTCACCTTGTTGTTATTAGGCTTAATCATTTACCTACCTTATCAAAAAATTGCAAAAGTGCTAAAGTACTTGTGCATCGTTATGCTTGTCTATTTTGTTGTTCCATTTTTATACAAACAAGATTTTGGAGAAATCGCTAAGGCAACATTTATCCCGACGATTCATCTTGATAAGGAATTCATGGCAATACTAGTAGGTATTTTAGGCACAACCATTTCACCTTATTTATTCTTTTGGCAAGCATCCGTGGAAGTGGAAGAAATGAAACACAAGTCAAAACATGTAATAGTCAATAAAAAAATCTTGAATGAGATGAAACAAGATGTTGACTTTGGAATGACCTTTTCTGGATTCGTGATGTTCTTCATTATTTTGACCACCGGAACCGTTTTGTACAAAGGTGGCGTGCATCAAATCGACACAGTTGAACAAGCAGCAATGGCCTTAAAACCCTTAGCCGGAAATATGGCTTACTTGCTTTTTGCGATTGGTGTAATTGGAACAGGATTAATTGCAATTCCCGTGTTGAGTGGTTCGCTTTCCTACATTTTCACAGAAACATTTGGTTGGGAACAAGGATTGGACAAAAAATTCCACGAAGCAAAAGGTTTTTACGTCATCATCGCAATTTCTCTTTTGTTAGGATTGAGCATGAATTACCTTGGTATCTCACCTATTCAATCATTGATTTACACAGCTATTCTTTATGGAATTACTGCACCTGTTTTAATTGCAATCATCTTGCACATTTCGAACAACAAAACGATTATGGGTAAAAATGTGAATGGACTTTGGACAAACATCCTCGGTTTCATTGCTTTTCTTATCATGACTGTTGCGGCAGTTTATCTCTTGTATTTACAGTTCTTTGCATAATATGCAAGAATCTAGAACCAATCTATTTAAGCACTTGAAGGGTGAAATAATTGCCCCTTTTCACCTGTTTGAGACAGATCTTTTCTACTTTTAAAGTCTACAAAACGACGAAAATGAAAAGAATTGGAATAATTGGAGGTGGGTTTTCAGGATCATTGACAGCTATTCAGCTGATTCACAAAAGTGCAGCATGTGAAATCATTCTAATCAACGAACGAGAAACCTTTAATAAAGGATTTGCATATAATCCATATTCGGACAAGCAATTGCTCAATGTGATCACCGGAAAAATGAGTGCTTTTGCCGATCAACCAGATCATTTCTTGGATTGGGTGATGCAAAAATCAGCATTCAAAGACCGCGACCGCACCTTGATTTCCAATTCATTTTTATCGCGAAAATTGTATGGAGATTACCTCGTTGATGTGTGGAACAAAAACTTTCCACTTGCTGCCGAAAAAGGAATTAAGATAACAATCATTGACCAATTTGTTGTTGATTTAGACATCGCACCAACGACAGTAACAATGGTTTTGGACAACGGAGAAGCAATAGAAGTAGATCAATGTGTAATTGCCACTGGTAATCAAGTTCCACGAAATCCAAACATTCAAAACACAGCCTTTTATCCAAACAAAAACTATTTCCAAAACCCATGGATCCTTGCGGCGGTAAAAGATGTTGATTCAAACCTACCGGTCATGATTGTTGGAAATGGTTTAACGATGGTGGACACCGTTTTAGGATTGAAAGAAAATGGCTTCAATGGTGAAATCTTTTCCATTTCTCCGAAAGGATTTAATATTCTGCCGCATCGTCACAACGGATTAAAATACGATAAACTAGTTGAAGAATTGACCGAAAACATGTCGTTGCGTGAAATCTATCAATTGGTAAGCAAACACATTAAAACCGTTCGTGAATATGGCGTATCAGCCGAACCAGTGATTGATTCGTTGCGTCCACACACTCAACGTTTATGGAAAGGATTAAGTGAAGCTGAAAAAGCGCTATTTATGTCACGCTTGCGCCATTTGTGGGGTGTTGCGCGTCACCGTATTCCTTTACATACACATGATAAGATTCAACAGTTGCGCATCGATGGTAAATTGCACATTCAATCAGGTAGAATCGTTGACTTTATTGAAAAACAAAATAGGATTGAAGTTCACTATTTCGATAAAAAAGAAGGCTTGACAAAATCAATCTTGGTTTCACGCATTATCAACTGTACTGGTCCAGAAACAGATTTGCGCAATGTAGAAAAAAGCTTTTTAAAGAATTGTTTATTGAAAGGAGACATTGTTCAAGACGCACTTAAATTGGGAATCAATACCAACACAGACACGTATCAAGTGAAAAAAGCAGATGGTAGTTATCATTCTAATGTCTTTACACTTGGTGGAAATCTGAAAGGCGAATTGTGGGAAAGTACAGCTGTCAATGAACTTCGCATACAAACTGAACGCTTAGCCGAGCAATTGAAAGTTGTGGTCTAAGGTAAAATCGTTGTTGATTTAGTTGAATAAAACACATCTGAGACTTAATAATACCAAGCTAAAGAAATTAGAATTGATTCTTCTCCGATACAATGCTGAGAGTTCTAAAGAATAATCATCTCAATTATTTTAAATTCATTGATGAATCTCCTATTCAACGACTTTTCATTATTTTCGCACTACAACATTTTCAAAAGTATGAAAACACAATCGTTCATTTCATTTAAACCACTCTTCACGTTGTTTGCCTTCATGTGTCTGTTCACATTTTCATTCGCACAACCAACAACGGAAACACAAACTGTTGACATTATTTACATGAAAGATGGTCGTGTGTTGCAGGGACAAATTTTAATCTTTGAAGAAAAAGATGGCGACATCACTTTTCAAGATAGCTACGGAAGAAAATATTCGATTACTCGAGAAGAATACAAATACTTTGAGGAAAATCAAATCGTGAAGGACCGCAAAAGTAAGCGCGACACAGTTGTGTTGGATCGAAAAGAAAATGAAGTTGAATTTTCAGTTGGCTTTAGTTATGGATGGTATAACCCAAACTCAAGTTTCACCGCAGATCAATATTATTACGAAAATTTAAACAATAATTCCTTTTATCCCATCAATCTGCATGTTGGAGCGGGTAAGTATTTTAACAGAAAACACTTTGCTGGATTAAATGCCGAATATTCAATTATTTCGAGTGCTACTCCTGTTATCAACTTAAACGGTCGATATTCCTATCAATACGATGCTTACAAAAAAAATACGGCCTTGTATGTTCCTGTTGAATTGGGATTTCATTCAATCATGAATTCCACTAGCTTTTATGTGAACGATACCTTGAGCACAGGACCAAATTCCTGGACAACTCAATTAGACAAAGACATCAAAACTTCATCGATCAACATTGGTATTGGCCATGGATTTAACTTCATGATGAAAAACAAACATTCATTCGCACTAGAAGTTTTAGTATACAAATACTTCATTCTGAACGAATCGTTTCAAGGAACCTTGGAAGGAGGAACCCCAATATTTAGCACGAGCCCGATTGGTGGGAAATTGGCATTTTACGTAAACATCTAAAAAATTCGTGATTCATGATTTGTGATTCGTGATTTATGATTATTAATCAATTGATACATTAAACAATTGATACATTAAACAATTGCTACATTAACATAATGGGATTCAACATTGTACTTATCGAACCGGAAATACCAAACAATACCGGGAATATTGGACGCTTGACATTGGCCTCTGGTTCGACTTTGCATTTGGTGAAGCCTTTTGGATTTGAGATTACGGATACGCGCTTGAAACGTGCTGGATTGGATTATTGGCAACACATCAACATCGTTGAATACGAAAACGTTGATGCGTTTTTTGCACAACATGCTGATAAAAGATTTGCGTTTTTCTCAAGTCATGGCACTAAGAGCTTGTGGGATATCACCTTTGAAGAAGAAATGTTTTTGGTCTTTGGAAAAGAATCGGTTGGACTCTCAAAGGAAATCACTGACTCCTTTCCAAACGATTTATACAAAATTCCTTTGTACAGCGATAAAATAAGAAGTTTGAATTTAGGAAATGCTGTTGGAATTGTAACCTATGAAGGTTTGCGTCAATTAAATTTGAAAAATCAGTAAATCACTACAATTCCAGTGCTAAATAACGTGCTGTATGTGAAGTGTTTTTTGCTTTCTTCACTACTTGCTCTGGTGTTCCTTCCGCAATGATCATTCCTCCACCCTTTCCGCCTTCAGGACCAACGTCAATGATGTGATCAGCCACTTTTACGATGTCTAAATTGTGCTCAATCACCAACACGGTATTTCCTTCATCAGCCAAACGCTGCAACACTTCCAACAACATACGAATGTCCTCAAAGTGCAATCCTGTTGACGGTTCATCCAAAATATAGAACGTGTTTCCAGTGCTTTTCTTCGCTAATTCTGAAGATAGTTTTATGCGTTGCGCCTCTCCTCCCGATAATGTTGTTGACGGTTGTCCCAATTTTACATAACCCAAACCGACACTTTTCAAGGTAGCCAATGGTCGATGAATCTTTGGAATCGCTTCAAAGAACGGCGTTGCATCTTCAATTGTCATGTCCAACACATCTGAAATGGATTTTCCTTTGTAACGTACTTCCAATGTCTCACGGTTATATCGTTTTCCATTGCATGTTTCACATTCTACATAAACATCTGGAAGGAAATTCATTTCAATCATTTTCAAGCCTCCTCCACTACAAGTCTCACAACGCCCACCAGAAACATTAAACGAAAATCGTCCAGCTTTGTAACCGCGAATTTGCGCTTCTGGTAAACCAGCAAACAAGGAACGAATTTCATCAAAGACTTTTGTGTAGGTAGCCGGATTCGAACGTGGTGTTCGCCCAATTGGACTTTGATCAATCTCGATCACTTTATCCAAATGCTCTAATCCTTCAATACTTTTATACGGCAAGGGTTTTTTAACGCCATTGTATATGTGTGCCAATAAAATTGGATACAACGTTTGATTGATCAACGAAGATTTTCCACTTCCCGAAACGCCAGTAATACAAGAAAATGTTCCCAAGGGTATTTTCAAATCCACATTCTTTAGGTTATGTCCCGTTGCACCTTTCAAGATTAGGAACTTGCCATTTCCTGTGCGGCGTTTCGCAGGTATTTCTATCTTCAGTTCTCCAGTTAAGTATTTTGTTGTCAACGAATCAACTGTGTTCAATTCGGAGATTGGTGCGGCATTGATAATTTGTCCACCGTGCATTCCAGCTCCAGGACCAATGTCCACAACGAAATCTGCAGCTTCAATCATCTCTTTATCGTGCTCCACAACTACTACAGAATTTCCTGTATCACGCAGGCGTTTCAAAGAGTTTATCAAGCGCGTATTGTCACGCTGATGCAAACCGATTGATGGTTCATCCAAGACGTATAAAACATTCATTAATTCTGAACCAATTTGTGTTGCCAAACGAATACGCTGTGCTTCACCACCGGAAAGGGTTTTTGCTGAACGATGCAAGGTCAAATAATCCAAACCAACTTCCAAGATGAAGTTCAAGCGTGTATTGATTTCTTTTAAGATTTCTGTTCCAATGATCCGTTGATCGTTTGTTAAATTCGGCTCCAATTGCTTGAACCAATTAGCCAATTCAATCAAATCCATTTGTGCTAAATCGCCAATGTGCAATCCATCCAATTGAAAGAAGTGCGCTTCTTTTTTCAAACGCGTTCCTTCGCAAGTCGGACACACTTTCTTGTTCATGAAACTTTGTGCCCAACGTTGTATTGCTGCTGTACTTTCTTCCGAATGACGCGAAACGAAGTTGATGATTCCTTCGAAATAGACCATTGTGTTTTTTTTCGAACGTTCAATATCTTCATTTCCATAAAGCAATACGTTCATTACTTCGATCGGAATTTCTTCCAAAGGAGTCGTAATAGAATAGCCTTCTTGCGTCAAATAAGATTCTAATTTGTCAAAAATCCATGTGCGTTTGTATTCTCCAATTGGCGCCAAACCACCTTTCTTAATGGACAATTTTGGATCAGGAACAATCTTCGATAAATCTGCTTCGGACACTTCACCCAAACCACTGCATGTTTGACATGCACCATACGGTGAATTGAATGAAAACAAACTTGGTTCTGGTTCAGGATATGAAATCCCAGAAGTTGGACACATCAACGAACGGCTGAAATGTCGCACTAGCTCCGTTTCAAAATCCATTACCATCATCGCTTTACTTCCATGCTTCATTGAAGTAATAACAGAGTCGTAAATGCGTTTTCGATCGTCGCTTTTAATTGCCAATCGATCAATCACGATATCAATGTCGTGGATCTTGTAACGATCCAGTTTCATTCCTTTTTCAATGTCCTTTATTTCACCATCAATACGCACTTTCGTAAAACCCATTTTCTGGATTTGTTCAAACAACTCCCGGTAATGACCTTTACGTCCTTTGATTTTTGGTGCGAGAAAAATAACTTTCTTCCCTTCGTATTTTTCGATGATTAAATCAACAATTTGATCGTCTGAATATTTGACCATCAATTCGCCCGTTTCATAAGAAACAGCAACACCTATCCTTGCATAAAGCAAACGCAAGAAATCGTACACTTCAGTAATCGTTCCAACAGTTGAACGCGGAGAACGAGAAACAGTCTTTTGTTCGATTGAAATCACAGGACTTAATCCATCAATCTTGTCCACATCAGGACGCTCTAAACCACCTAGAAACTGACGAGCATAGGCAGAAAACGTTTCAATGTAACGACGTTGGCCTTCAGCAAAGATGGTATCAAAAGCCAAAGAAGATTTTCCACTTCCACTCAAGCCGGTGAACACCACCAACTTATTCCGAGGGATGCGCAAATCCACATTTTTCAGATTGTGTTCGCGTGCGCCAAATACTTCGATATATCCTTCTTCGTTTTCTTCCACTTTACTTATACGATTCGTATGGTTTTAATTTTGTTCCTTCCGCTGGCAATAGGATTGCATATGCTTTATTGTTCTTGATTGTCAATTTATTGGTCAACAACCAAGGATTCAGTTTTATTAAAATCTTATAGTTAAATCCTTGTTCAATCGCCCATTCGGCTAAATTCGGAATGGATTCTTTTACTACAACAGTTTTCGTCTTAAAAGGTTTATACAATTCGATGGCTTTCATATCATACCCATACGCCTCTGGATTTTCAAAAATCAGCTTCATTGCTAAGATTCGGAAAACATAGCGACCCGTTTCTGAGTTCATGTGTGTATCAAAATAGTTGTTTGTCCCTTGCCAACGCATATCGCTTCGCACGCCACCGATGCCACGATTGTATGAAGCGGCAGTCAAAACCCAATCTTTCAACGTATCGTGTGCTGTTCTCAAATATTCACAGGCAGCAATTGTACTTTTCTTGATGTTCAAACGTTCGTCAACCTCATCGTTCATGACAATACCATGTTCCTTTGCTGTAAAAGGCATGAATTGCCAAAATCCTTGCGCGCCAACAGGACTCACCGCTTGAATCAAATTACTTTCGATTACAGCCAAATACTTAAAATCCTCTGGAATTCCGTTCGCTTTCAAGGTACGTTCCATTTCTGGAAAATAACGGTGTGCGCGTTTCATTGCTTGGAAAGTTGAACTTTGAAAATACGCGTTGACTAATATCTCCTTGTCCAAACGCTCACGAATGTCTTCATCTTCCAAATTAATTGTTTCACCACAAAAGGTCATTTCTTTTGGCAAATCTGGAACGGTATGCAGTTTAGCTTCGTGAATTTCATCGGCCAATTCTTCGTGTTTTTTCTCAGCCTGACAAGCAAGCAAAGCAATAAATGGCACTAAAACAAGGATTACTTTCATTTGGAAATTTATAGTAAACGAAAGTAATGAAAATGATAGAGAATTATTTATTCTTCGAAGGAAATTTGATAGTGTTTCGGTACAAATACGCGAAAACCAATAAGAAATAAAGAAGAAAGAAAATAACGGGGAATATGATGTTCATCTGAATCATATATATCATCAACAAAGACAGTAAACACGATACCAAACCAATCACCACAAAAACATACCAAACTTGAATGTCTTTAAAACCAGCATATACCAAGTGATGCGTCGTATGATCTTTACCCCCTACCATTGGAGATTGGCCGCGTTTCAAACGATTGATAACTACGGTCAATGTATCTGCAGCGGCAGGTGTAAACGCAACTAAAGTTACGATGATACTTGCCCAAGCATTTGTTTCTGTTGAAGAACTCACGTTCCACAAATATTTCACTCCAAAAAACGCAACGAACAAGCCGATGAATTGACTTCCAGCATCGCCCATAAACAGTTTTGAAGGATGCACATTGTAGCGCAAAAACCCTATGATAGCACCTATAACTGAAACCAAAGTTAACGTCCAAATATTGGTGTTGAAATCAAAGATTATCCAGCCACCAAACAAACAGGAAAGTAAAATAAATAAGACGGTGGTCCCCGTAATTCCATCCATGTTATCCAACATATTCAACGAATTCATGATGATGATGACCCACAACACTGTTAACGCTGCATCGATGTAAAAGACATGAAAAATATCAATAAAGGTTCCTGTCCAAACGAAAATCAACCCACAAATTATCTGAACCGCTAATTTTACCAAAGGCTTTGTATTATAAGCATCATCAGCTAAGCCCATTAAAAAGGCCATCGCACCCGCAACAAAAAGTCCTATGTACTGCTTGTTGTGAAAAATCACCTCATCATAGAAGATGATTGCATAAGCAATGGCAGAAAAGACAAAAACAACATAAAAACTAACCCCGCCAAGTGAAGGCTTGGATTCATTGCTCCAACGAACAACAACATCATTTTTGTTGCGTATGCCAAGTGATTTCGAAAAATTCAACAGTAGTACATTGCAAAGCATAGAAAGCAATGCACCTCCTAAACCAAAACCTGCTATTTGTAATAGATTGTCGAACACTTTCTTTATTTTAAAACGGACTCACAAAAGTATCAAATAATTTACCAATCTCGTCTTTAGCTGATAACAAAGGACTTACAATTTTCCAATCAATCCCTAATTTGGAATCATTCCACAATAAAGTCTCTTCATGAGACGGAGAATAATAATTGGTGCATTTGTAGGAAAATAACGTGTCTTCTTCTAGTGAAACAAAACCATGCGCGAATCCGGGTGGAATGTAAAATTGCAAACCATTTTCTGCCGACAATTCAACGATAGCATGTTGTCCAAATGTCTTAGAATCCTTACGCAAATCAACTGCTACATCCAACACTTTTCCTTTGAGCACAGAAACCAATTTACCTTGTGCAAATGGTGGTAATTGAAAGTGCAAGCCACGCAAGACATTCTTTTTTGAGCACGAAACATTGTCCTGTACGAAAACAGTTTGTTCTCCTAATAATGCTCTGTATTTTTCCTCATTGAAAGATTCAAAAAAATATCCTCTATCATCGTGAAATCGGCGAGGCTCAATTAACACAAGCCCTTCAATGTCAAATTCCGTACAATTCATCGTGTAAATTTACTAAGAACAAAAGACCATAAACGTTTCAAGATGTTGCCATTTTCAATCTCATCATCTCCTTCGTAATAACCGTAACCGTAGTTGTAGCCATAACCGTAGCCATAAGCCGAAGATCGTTTGGAAGTTTGAACACCATTCAAAATTACATTCAATTGATTCAATTGCTGCATCTCGAACAATTCCTTCACGCGGAAAGCAAAATTTCGTTTCGAATAATGCGACTTGAATACATAAATCGGAATATCAGCCTCCGTTAAGTTCTTAATACCATCAGATACCAATCCAATAGGTGGATTATCAATAATAATCACATCATAGGTTTGTTTCAATTCTTCTACAATTTCCTTAAAACGATCACTCAACAACAATTCCGATGGATTCGGTGGAATCGGTCCAGCTGTGATAAAATCTAAATTATCAATAGATGAGCGCTGAATACATTGCTCAAGTGTAAATTTATTAATAATTAATCCACTCATACCAAAGTTATTATTGGTGTTCAAGCCCAAATGAACCTTTGGTTTACGTAAATCTAAATCAAGCAATATAGTCTTCTTGCCTGACATCGCAATAATTCCAGCAAGATTTAACGCTACAAACGTTTTTCCTTCACCTGAAATCGACGAGGAAATTGCAATTGTTTTATAATCTGGATGGATATAACTTAAATTCGTTCGAATCTTACGCATCGATTCAGCAAGCATCGATTTAGGTGACTCGTGAACAACCAATTGAGAAAATTCCATTTCAGATTTGAACAAGGGAACACCGCCCAAAATTGAAGCACGGGAAGGCAACAACTTCTTTAAATCATCCAACATGTTAATCTCATTGAATGTTAAGTATTTAAAGAACATAATACCTAAACCAATCACAATTCCGAAAAACACGAATGTGACATAAATCAACTTACGGTTTGGTGAAACTGGAGTATTGTTCACTGCAGGTCGTGATAAAATGCGGTTATTCGATGCATATCCCGCGTCAGAAATCGAGTAAAGTACTTTTTTCTCTGTTAATAGAGTAAAGTACTTTTCGTTTAAGTCTTGAATATTTTTTAAACGACTAAATTCCATTTTCTTTTCAGGTAGCTCAAAAAATTCACCTTCAAATCCTTGAATCTTCGCTTGAACAGCACGACTATTGGCATACAAACGTTCTAGGATCGCACCAACACTTTTACGTATCGAATTCAATTTTGCTTGAATCTTCGAGTTTAGTGCTTTAACCTCACTGTTTTCATCTGTTACACGGTACAATAAATCTTCTTTTTTCTCCAATAAATCATACAAACTTGTTATTTGACCCGTTAGCGACTGCTCATAGCTTTTACCCAACATTTCTGGAAGAAGACGGTAAATATCCAAACGATTTGGGTCTGATTTTAACTTCGAATTCACCAAATTCAATGAACGTATTTCCTCATCAATTCCAAACTGCTGATCTTGTAATTTAGAAATGTTCTCTGATATTGTCGTTCCAACTGCTTCTGGATCTGGTAAGTTCGATTTACGTTGATACAACATCAAACTATCTTTCGAACTCTTTAATTCGCCAGCCAAACTATCTAATTGCTGATCAATGAATAATAGGATATTTTCAGAACCTTTTCGCTTTACTTCCTCATCATATTCAATAAAAGCCTCAGCAACAGCTAAACTGATATCATGACAAAGTTGTGGATTGTTTCCCTGAAAAGTAATTTGAATTGTTTTTGCCTCTGGATCAACTGGGAAAATTTGCAACGAAGGCAATAAGCGTGCTGCGTAAGATTCAACACTGTTAAAAACAAAGTACAATTCATTGTCATCCGATTCTTCCCTAAACTCCCCTGGATTCGGAGAATCAATTGAAATAACAAAATGTTGATTTGAAATACGCTCATTTAACTTGCCCTTCAATGCATAGTTTTTTCCTAAATGGGTGTAATGAACTGAAAGTCCTTTACCATCAAATTCAACAAAAACAGGAACGTTAATCAAGGAAGAATCCTTCAATTCAAAAGGAGTGACATAAAAAGAACTCGACAGGTATTTTTCCTCTGTTAGCACTTGGCCTTTTGAAAAGAGACTTACATTGTAACTAGTGCGCTTTATAGCACGTTCGAACATGAATTGAGAGCGCATCAACTCAATTTCTGAGGAAATGTCGTCCTGTTTAGAATTGATATTTTCTAATTCAATAATGTCTTTTGCGTTGTCTTGATTATCCAACTGGATCACCATAGACGATTCATAAGTTGGCTTTGTGTAGCGCAAGAAAAAGTAGGCAACAGTAGAAAACAATACCACGAAAAGAACTGGCCACCACCAATACCGTTTTATAATCGTTTGGAGTATCGCTGGATCGTAATCCTTATTGATGATGATGCTTTTATGGTTCAAACCGGAACTATTTCGTTATTGCTGTAAAAATAATTAATGCGCTCGATAAAATCGACAAAATTGGTGCCACCTCCTTCACTGTTTCTTTAGCGATGTCTGCATTTGGCTCAACATATATGTAGTCATTCGCTTGTACAACCATGTCCACATATCGCAAGCCTTCCACTGTCGATAAATCAATCTTGTAAATTTTGCGGTCCCCGTTTTCGCGACGAATTAAATTCACTGAATTCGCTTTACCTCGCTCAGTGATACCTCCTGCTTGCGCAATTGCTTCCATTAACGTTGTATTGGCATTAACCAAAGGGATGACTTTCGCATCGGCACCATTTCCTGGGAAAACAATTACACGTTGATTGGTTATTTGCACTTGCACAAAAGGCTCTTGATATTCTTTCGAAAACAATTTTTGAAGTGTATCCTCACATTGCGCAACTGTTAAACCTTCAACATGAACTGTTCCAACTATTGGAAGCTCAACATTTCCGCCGCGTCTAACAATGTATTCAGACATACCATTGCTTTCTGCAGCTCCCTCACGAATTCCACTCATGGACTCAATTATCTTCGTTCCGTTGTTCGTTGAAAGATTTGGCGAAGAACGGGTCGGACTCTTAACTGGAGATAACAGCGTAAATAGTGATGCCGATATCCTGGTTATGACCACTGAAGTTTTACGGAACATGCTTTATACGAACTCTTCATCTTTGTTAAATCTCGGATTTGTGGTGATGGATGAGGTTCATTATTTAGCGGACAAATTCCGTGGTGCGGTATGGGAAGAAGTTTTAATTCACCTAATGGAAAGCGTTCAGGTAATCTCTTTATCTGCAACCGTTTCAAATGCGGAGGAATTTGGAGAGTGGTTACAGGCCGTGCGTGGCGATACCGCGGTGATAGTTTCCGAAAGTCGCCCAGTTCCGCTCTATCAACATGTGTTGATCGGGAATCGATTGATAGATCTATTTAATGATGATGGCTCGGTAAATCAAGCGCTCTTTAAAACTGAGCGAGAGGCGCTTCGTAGAATTCGAACTCCTCGTCACAAAGGTCGCGGCGATGATGAGAATAGATTAAGCCGTCCTGAAGTAATTGAGAAATTGCAATTTAACCAAATGCTTCCGGTAATTACTTTTATCTTTTCAAGACAAGGTTGTGATTCCGCTGTTAAGCAATGTTTAGCTGCTAATTTGCGATTAACAACGTCTGAGGAACGCGAAGAGATTCGAGTTACTGCCGCAAGATTTACCTCTACGATCAATTCTGAAGATTTAGAGTTACTCGGTCATAATGAGTGGTTAGCTGCATTGGAAAGAGGAATCGCGGCACACCATGCGGGATTATTGCCAGTTTTCAAATCTTGCGTAGAAGAACTATTTCAAAGAGGTTTATTAAAAGCGATCTTTGCTACTGAAACTTTGGCACTTGGGATAAACATGCCGGCGCGCACAGTTCTATTAGAGAAACTATCCAAGTGGAATGGTGAAGCACATGTGCCGATTACACCAGGTGAATACACGCAATTAACTGGTAGAGCGGGCCGTCGTGGGATAGATATAGAAGGAAACGCGGTAGTCATGTGGTCGCCGACCGTTGATTCCGCATCTGCTGCTGGATTAGCTGCAACGCGTACTTATCCACTTAGAAGTTCGTTCTCTCCAACATATAACATGTCGATAAATTTACTAGAGCGATATGGACGAGAACGAGCCCGAAATTCTTTGAAATCATCGTTTGCCCAATTTCAAGCAGATAGGGCAGTGGTTGGGTTAGATCGTCAAATAAGAAAAAACAGCGAAGCAATTAAAGAATACCAGACCGAAACTCTCTGTCATCTTGGAAACTTTGCAGAATACGCCAAAATTCGACGTGAAATCAAACAAGCAGAAACTCTAATTTCAAAACGCAGCCGAATTGATAACAAGCAACGGGCTCATTTGGAGCAAGAACTAACTGGCTATCGCAAATCTTTGAGACAACATCCATGCCATTCCTGTAATGATCGGGAAGCACATGCGCGGATTGCCGAACGAGCCGACCGATTAATCAGAGAGAACGAAGGACTTTTAGCACGAGTAGATAGTCGCACAAACGTGATTGCAAAAACATTTGATCGAGTCACTCAGGTTCTTGCAAAACTAGATTACTTAGCGGGAGATCAAGTTACACCGACGGGAAAGATGCTCTCCAAAATTTATGCAGAATCAGATTTAGCCATTGCCGAAACCATCAAAAGTGGTCTTTTAGAAAAATTATCAGATATTGAGATAGCGGCGGTCTTATCGGTATTCCTCTTTGAGTCCCGAAAACCAGAACCACCTAAAATTCCGAATTCTCAAGTGCAGGATGCATTGAAAGAGGTAGTTTCAATTTGGTCTAGGTTGCACAATTTAGAGAGCGAATACGATGTAAAAACCCAAAAGGAACCTGATTTCGGCTTCTGTTGGATGGCCTTTCGATGGGGCGGCGGACATGGTTTAAATTCGGTATTACGCAACTCTGATTTATCTGTCGGAGATTTTGTACGTTCAATCAAACAATTGATAGATTTACTTAATCAAGTTGCAGGCGCAAAACCTGAACTTAGGGATAAATGTTTATCTGCAATTAAAAAACTAGATCGCGGTGTGGTCATTTATTTGGGGGGATTGTCATGAGTTTAATGCTTTTAGATAGTGGCTCCCTCTGGTATCGAGCTTTTTACGGCATGCCAGATACCTTGTTGGCACCTGACGGAACACCTGTCAATGCAATTCGCGGATATTTGGATATGTCAGCAAGACTTATCTCTATGTATCGACCAAATAGATTGGTCGCATGTTTGGATGGAGATTGGCGACCATCTTGGCGCGTAGAGTTATTTCCAGATTACAAAGCGAATCGTTTGGAAGAAGATGGCGAAGGCGAAGAAGAACCTGATCTATTAACTCCACAGATACCGATTCTGCTCGACGTTTTAGATGCATTTGGAATCCCGATTGTTGGCGCAGATGACTATGAAGCTGACGATGTTATGGCTACATATGCAGTAAAGGAACCTGGTCCGATTCGTATCGTAACTGGCGATAGAGATCTCTTTCAACTAGTAAAACCTGATCCAGATGTCCAAGTTATCTATTTGGCCAAGGGAATTAGCAATCATGATTTAGTCGATCAAAATTGGATTGCAAAGAGATACGAGATTCCTGGTGATCGATACGGATTATTTGCAACCTTCCGTGGTGATGCCTCCGATGGGTTACCTGGAGTTAAAGGAATCGGCGAAAAAGGAGCTGCGCTAATTGCGCGGCACTATGCAACAGCTGAAGAAGCCATAGCTGGCGCGTTCGCTGAACATGAGCATTTAACACCTTCGCTGCGTAAG
>JALQYQ010000023.1 GCA_023262855.1 Crocinitomicaceae bacterium | reverse complement strand
ATATATCTACTCTCTTTTGATGCAAGAGATACTCCTAATGTAAACGATGGGTTTTGCATAACAATTTTGAATATTGGTTTTTAAAAAGCTTTTTCACAACGTTGTGGCATTGATCCTGTCGGCTAAAGTTAGTTAATTGTTTACTGTAGGCTTCGCCGATAGTATCAATGCAATGTTGGGCGAAGGTCGTACAGGTCTTTGAATTTAATCCATCTATACTGACGACCGGAGTTCGTCAGCTGAATTACTGTTCTATATCTGCTAGTACTACTAAAGCAATGACATAAAAGAAATTTATGTTGTTGCTTTAGTAGATAGGTTACATTGAAATAGATTGGGTGATAAAACATTTATGTTACGTAATTTCCGATACGCAACATCAGCGATTTGAAAAAATTTATTCCGTAGCTTCATGCAAGCCCTTTGCCTTCGGCTTTTCACAAGCAAGCTTGAGGCGCCTTCGCCAAATGGCTTGCTAATACAGGTTTTCTAAAATCATTATTTAAAATTTAGCCTATAAAAAAGCAACTATTTTTCGTTACAATTTTAATCAGCTGACGAATTTCGCCTCAACGTATTGCGGCTTGGCGTAGTGGCGGATTGTTAGCACAAAAGTTCAATCGAAGAACGAACGTTGAACCTTGCACAAAACTGTCATACGAAGCACTGAACCCGCCATTACGCCAAACCGCTGTTATGGGCAGTTCTTCTGTCAGCCTGATATTTTTCGCATTAGTGTTTCAAGCGGCCCATTTTTAAATTTCTTTGTCCAGAATTTGCTAAAATAGTAACTAAAAACAAAGTAAGCAATTGAAAATAGTAAAACATATAAAGGCTCTGTCGGTTGTTGAAGTGTCAAGTCATTTGATAAGTCTTTGCCTGCAAGAATTGAAAATATCATCATTCCAATAGTAACGTGTGAAACATAATGTGTTAAAGTCATTTGTCCAGTTGAAGCAAAATTTTTAGCAAATTGACTTTCTCCTATTTTGTTGCCTAAATACATAAATCCAGAAATCAGCATTAATCCAAATCCGAATGTACTAAGTATGAAAGGCAGAAATGGTGGAAGGTAATCAGCGTTTATAAATTCGCTTAATTCTTGTGGAATAGAAATATGTTGAGATACTATTTGAATGATATTAACAGTAAGGTATAAAGACAACCCTATCAAGAACATTTTTAGCTGGACTTTTATTTCTGTCCAGTTCAACCTGCCTAAAAACATCCCCAAAAAGAAATAGGCTATCCAAGGGAAAATAGAATTCCAACCGTTATAAAATGTGTTTCTAATAAAGCCATTTATAGTATAGAAGTCTTTGTATTGAAATTTCTCTAGATACCAGCCAGTTTCGTAAGGAATAATGAAAATTAGAAAATGGAAGATTAAAATGGAAAGCGTTGCAAGCTTTAGAAAATAGCTCTTATCATAGAAAATTGTAAAAGCAATTATAAACATATAGCAACCGTAGAAATGAAGTATATCGGCAGGCCAAATTATGTTAAGCAAAAGTCCAGCAAGAAATAAAAACAAAGCTCGTTTTAGAATGGTATTACGAAGCTTAATTTTTTCTTCTTTTGAATATTCGATTCTATTAGTCATTAGTGCAATGCCCATCCCAGACAGCATCACAAAAACAGTACTCGAGTTGCCACTAAAAAGTGATAAAAACTTCCCAATTATAGTTTGGTCTTTGTAAGAACCAAATACCATATTGAAGTTTACTATGAACATTCCAAAAATGGCATAAGCTCTTGCCAAATCAAATCCAATTATCCGTTGTTTCATTTTTCCTTTATTAAATTTTATTCGCAAAGGTCAATGAAATGTTTTTTAAAACATTTGAGGTAAAGTCAAATAATCATATCTTGGCTCTAATTCTACTCAATGTTTCAAGAGATACATTCAGATATGAAGCAATTTGGGTCAGTTGAACTTGTTGAATTATATGAGGTGATTTTGTCAATATCGTTTGATAGCGTTCTGTTGCATTTTGGGTATGAAGTTCAAATACTTTTTCTTCAAGCCATAAAGCATAATATTCTGTCATAAAAAAATCAAGTTCTTGTAATTGTCTGTGTTTTAGCTTTTCAATTTGAAAACTACTGTAATCTGTTATATTTACTGTTACTTCTGTTAATGCTTGTATGTATTCCCTGCTCGGCTTTTGTTGTGTATAACTGTCAAATGACATAGCAAGGTCGTCCTTGAAATAAAACTCGGTAGTTATTTCTTTGTCGTTGTAAGCATAATATTTTCGTAAAATTCCATTTTCAACCCAAAAACTTTTATCGCAAATACTGTCTGCTTTAAGCAGGTAGTCGCCTTTTGAGAACGTCTTTGTATAACTTATTTCGGTTAATGCTTTTAGTGTTGCATCGTCAAAGTTTTCAATGAGTTTTTTTATTTTGTCAATATAATGTTGCATTGTTTGAGTGTGTCGTTAGAATTGCCCATAACTTAATTATAACCGATAAAATTGGCATGTTTGTTTCGCTTAGCATACCATGTTTGTAGTGAAAAGCGATAAATCAGTTTCGCATTATTTCTGCTATAAATCGTCGAAGGGACTTTTAATTTGCTGAATACTTTTGGTGCTAACATGCGTGTAAATTTCGGTCGTTCTGCTGCTGGAATGTCCAAGCAATTCTTGTATAAATCTTAAATCAGTGCCACTTTCTAATAAATGTGTTGCATAACTATGACGCAACCAATGAAGGGTTACTGGCTTATTAATTTTTGCTAACATAATACTTTTTTTTAAAACAAGTTCTAAGCTTCGTTCAGAATATTTTTCACCAGCAACTTGACCTTCAAATAAATATTTTTTTGGCTTGTATTCTCGATAGTACTTGCGTAACTCTACAAGCAATTTCGGACTCATTGTTACAATACGATCTTTTTTTCCTTTTGATTGTCGAACAAAAATGATAAGTCGGTCAGCTTGAATATCGTTGAATGTCAAATTCAACAATTCACTGCGTCTCAAACCACAGGCGTAAATCAAACTCAACATCATACGATGCTTTATATTTTCCATTACTTCTAAAAGTTTCTTCACCTCTTCCTTACTCAACACGTTTGGAAGCGTTTTCTCCTTTTTCGGACGATGAACCAATTCCACATCAAACTTGGACTGATGCATCGAACGGTAAAATAACTTAATACCATTCACTACCTGATTTTGATAGGAAGAGGAAAAACCGTTCTTAAGAATGTAATTGTTGTTGAAATCAATTAAATCTTCGTTTTCAATTTCTATCACTTTTTTATCTGGAAAATACCGCAGGAAAATGACCAATGTATCGATATAGACTTTAATGGTATTCGGACTGTAACGACGTGATTGCAACCAGTTTCGAAATGCTTCCAAGTCCTGTTGTTTTTGCTCGCTGAGAGGCTGTAGAAAATCAGAAGGTTGTAATTGTTTTCTTTTTCGTTCAACGGAAGCTAAAGGAAAATTCACTGTTTCTATTTTGGCGATACCTTCAAACATTGGACGCAATTCATCCAAGCTGATGGAACGCGTTTCAAATACCCATGCGCGTTCGGTCGCATTCCATTGTGCAAAGGGAAATTCACGGAAGATTGAATAAATTTGTTTGTTGAACGGAAACGTTGCGTAATAATATGTTTTCAAGCCAATTTCTTGGCGGTTTAGGTTTATAATCGGTAACATCTATATCAATTTTCCATTTAAGTTAGTGAAAAAGTTGAGTTCATAAACAAGCAAACACAAAAAAATCCGCCCCGGAAACCGAGGCGGACAAGTTTACTTTTTTTACGAAGCGGCACCGATGTCGATGTCGCTTTCAGGAGGTTGTTTTGCAGCGTTTTTCTTTTCAATCACGATGCGTGCACTTTTGTAGTCGGCGAAGAATGCTGGGTGTTCTACAGAGATTAACCGTGCAAGAATGTCTATTTTCTTCGTTAACAAAATACGCAATTCAGCTTGAAGGGTATCGATACGCTTTGTTACAAACTTGCGCTCTATCGTTCCTTTTCGTACAGCCACTATTTGGTCATCGAACGATTCAAATAGATCCAAAAATGCCATAATTTTCTCAGTCGTGATGCCATAATCGGAAAGTTGATCTTCATATTCAGTCACCAATTCGTAGATTGTTGTCATGCGAATACGCAATTCTAATTGAGTCATTGCGCGCAATTTTAGAGCAGTGAAATTTAACTTTTCATAAACAGAAAACTTACTTTTTTCAAAGGCAAATACTGATAAGCCATCGCGCAAAATCATCACTTTCTGAATTAAATCATCAAAGTAAACTCTACGTTCTTCCTTAATACCCGCAATATGATTTGCGTGTTTAAGCGAAAGCATTGTCAATTCTTCAAAGGCCGTGTTGAATTTTTCAACTCCTGCAGCAAGTGCTGGGTTTTCGGACCAAGCCGCTTGATGCGCTTCGAATGTTGCACGTACAGCGTCGTACATACGAACATTGTTTTTTGTACTTCTTTTCATAACGAAACATTTAAACTCGGCAACGTTACCGAGTTGCTTGGTAAACAATTATCGAAGTATGTGCCAAACTTTTTGATTTACAGGCGCTTTTAACATCTTTTAAGGCAAATGTTAAGGTTTAGTTATAAGTGGTTTTTCAGTGTAACTTTTTGGGATAGAGACTTTTCGATAAGAAAGAGATATGGATTTCAACGCCGAAGGCCCCGCATTTCGGGGCAAAGGCAAAAGAGGACGAAGAGAGCGCGGAGAGGACGCCGCGCTTAGAGGTATGCGCTACGCTTTTTTTCTTTTTGCTTTAATTAGCGCTAACCAAAAAAATGACATTCACTTCAATGAAAAATGACCATGGTTCAATTTAAAAATGAATCTTGTCTGGTGAATTGTTAGACTTTTCTTGGAAAATGTCAATCTTGAAGAATGAAAACTGAATCTTTTCGTGTGAAATATCCATCTTGTCGATTTAAAGATGAATCTTGCGTGGTAAATTATTAGACTTTTCTTCCAACAAGTCAATCTTGAAGAATGAAAACTGAATCTTTTCATGTGAAATATCAATCTTTTCATGTAAAATATCAATCATACCAATTTAAAACTGAATCTTACTTGGTGAATTGTCATACTTTTCTTCCAACAAGTCAATCTTGAAGAATGAAAACTGAATCTTTTCCTGTGAAATATCAATCATGCCGATTTAAAAATGAATCTTGTTCGGTGAATTATTAGACTTTTCTTGGAAAATGTCAATCTTGTCCATTTAAAATGAATCTTTTTCGTTTACATGTAAATCCTGACGAGTGAAAAGTGAATCTTATACCTTAACAAGTGTATCTTGACAATTGAAAAGTGAATTTCTAAACGCTCAGGTCCCACATTTCGGGCAAAGTTTCGCGGAGGTTCAACCGCAAGGTACACGAAGGTTCTATGAGCTGCACGTGATTTCAGGCACAAGTTGTTGTTCATCAACTGTGTTGATGTCGAAAATATGATAGTATTAAAGAAATTCCTAGTGACCTTTAAAAGTGGGAATCCTAGTGTACTTGGCGTCGTTGTGGTGAAAAAATTTAAACCACACCTGTCCCGCTTTTCGGGAGAGGCGCAGAGGAAGCAAAGTTTCGCGGAGGTTAAACCACGAAGTACACAAAGGTTCTATGAGCTGCACGTGGTTTCAGGCACAAGTTGTTGTTCATCAACCGTGTTGATGTCGAATGAATTTTTTAATTAACGAAATTCCTTGTGACCTTTAAAAGCGGGCATCCTAGTGTACTTGGCGTCGTTGTGGTGAAAAAATTTAAATCACACCTGTCCCGCTTTTCGGGAGAGGCGCAGAGGAAGCAAAGTTTCGCGGAGGATGCACAAAGTGAGGTTAGCCACAGATGCACAGATGATGCTCAAAGTTTAAAATGTATGTTGCTTAGATCTTCTACTATTAAAGTTGAGAACACGACTGAAGTTGTCTATTCAATAAAATACATCTGTGCATCTGTGGCTAAAAATAAGCGTAGCGCCAAAACTAAGCGCAGCGCCAACTCTCGCGCCCTCTTTTATCTTCGCCTCTCTGCGTTAAAACATTGAACGCCCTATCAATAAAATTGATTCTACTATCACAACTATTTATAATGCGCTTCTCACGAAATGTTTAAATTTATAACAACCAAAATAATTCAATATGAGCGTATTTGACATAGATATGATTCGCAAGGTATACGAAACGTACCCTGAGCGCATCGCAGCAGCGAGAAAAGTGGTTGGAAGACCACTGACATTATCCGAAAAGATTCTTTACGCACATTTATGGGATGGAAATGCAGCAATAGCTTTCGAAAGAGGAAAGTCGTATGTTGATTTCGCGCCCGATCGTGTAGCCATGCAAGATGCAACAGCGCAAATGGCTTTATTGCAATTCATGCAAGCAGGCAAAAAGAAAGTAGCTGTTCCTTCAACCGTTCATTGTGATCACTTAATTCAAGCGAAAATTGGTGCAACTGCCGATTTACAGCGTTCCTTCAATGAAAACAACGAAGTATTTAACTTTTTATCATCGATCTCAAACAAGTACGGAATTGGATTCTGGAAACCAGGCGCAGGAATTATTCACCAAGTGGTACTTGAAAATTATGCTTTTCCCGGTGGAATGATGATCGGAACAGATTCGCACACCGTTAATGCTGGCGGTTTAGGAATGGTTGCCATTGGTGTTGGTGGTGCTGATGCTGTTGATGTGATGGCCGGAATGGCGTGGGAATTAAAGTTTCCGAAATTAATCGGTGTTAAGCTAACAGGAAAATTAAACGGTTGGACTTCAGCAAAGGATGTAATCCTGAAAGTGGCTGATATCTTAACTGTGAAAGGTGGAACTGGTGCAATTGTTGAATACTTCGGGGAAGGTGCTCAATCATTATCTTGCACTGGAAAGGGAACAATTTGTAACATGGGCGCTGAAATTGGTGCAACAACTTCAACCTTTGGTTACGATGATTCAATGAGAAAGTATTTAATCGCAACCGGACGAAAAGAAGTAGTTGAAGCTGCGGATAAAATTGCTGAACATTTGACTGGAGACGCTGAAGTGTATGAAAATCCAGCGACCTATTTTGATCAATTGATTGAAATTAACCTTTCTGAATTGGAACCGCATGTCAACGGACCTTTCACACCCGATCGTGGAACACCAATTTCAAAGTTAAAAGCTGAAGCAATAGCGAATGAATGGCCGTTAAAAGTGGAATGGGGTTTAATTGGATCGTGTACGAATTCATCTTACGAAGACATGGCACGTGCTGCATCGATCGTTGAACAAGCAGTAGCG
The DNA here is from genome assembly GCA_023262855.1 of Crocinitomicaceae bacterium. Classification (GTDB taxonomy): domain Bacteria; phylum Bacteroidota; class Bacteroidia; order Flavobacteriales_D; family Crocinitomicaceae; genus M0103. Next base: position 20,932 of record JALQYQ010000023.1, on the reverse strand, counting down.
AATGGGATTACACCAAAAGCTGAATTTGGGATCAATCCGGGATCTGAACAAGTACGCTATACCATTGAACGAGATGGAATCATTGCAACCTTTGAGAAAATGGGAACGAAGGTGTTCACGAATGCGTGTGGACCGTGTATCGGACAATGGGATCGAGCAGGAGCTGAGAAGCAAGAAAAGAATACGATAATACACTCCTTCAACCGTAATTTCTCGAAACGTGCCGATGGAAATCCAAATACGCATGCTTTTGTAACTTCACCAGAAATGGTTGCTGCGATTGCAATTGCGGGTGATTTAGGATTTAATCCCTTGACTGATACGTTGACAAACGACAAAGGCGAACAAATTAAATTACTTCCACCGCAAGGAGATGAATTACCACGCAAAGGTTTCGCAGTGGATGATAATGGTTATCAAGCGCCAGCGGAAGATGGAAGTGGAGTGCAAGTCGCTGTTGCGCCAGACTCTTCACGTTTACAATTGTTAGAGAACTTTCCTGCTTGGGATGGAAAAAATATTGTGGGAGCAAAATTGTTAATCAAGGCGAAAGGAAAATGTACAACCGATCACATTTCTATGGCTGGACCTTGGTTGCGTTACCGCGGACATTTGGATAACATTTCGAACAATATGTTGATTGGTGCTGAAAATGCTTTTAACGGAAAAGCAAATGCTGTAACGAATCAGTTGACAGGTGAAGTAGGAGAGGTTCCTGCTGTTCAGCGTGCCTACAAAGCGGCTGGAATTCCTTCGATTGTTGTGGGAGATCACAATTATGGTGAAGGTTCTTCGCGTGAACATGCAGCAATGGAACCGCGCCACTTAGGTGTTTGTGCAGTAATCGTGAAATCATTTGCGCGTATCCATGAAACAAACTTGAAAAAACAAGGAATGCTAGGCTTAACCTTTGCGAATGAAAATGATTATGATAAAATCTTAGAAGACGATACGTTCAATTTTACTGATTTAGAAGCCTTTGCTCCAGGAAAACCATTAACATTGGAATTGGTGCATGCAAATGGGACAAAAGAGTCAATTTTGTTAAATCATACCTACAATGACTCACAAATTTCATGGTTTAAAGCAGGTTCTGCCTTGAATTTGATCAAGCTGATGGAAAACTAAAAATTCAGAACAAAAAAAATCCCGTTCATCAAGAGACGAACGGGATTTTTGGTTTTGTAAAGATCTTTCTTAGAATTTCGCTGACAATCCAAATTGAAGGATTCCACCACCACCAGCTCCAAGCTCAAGCATAGCACCAATGTTTTCAGTGAAATAAATTCTTGTTCCTATAGCAACGCGAAAAGCAACTGGAACAAGAGCCTTGTCTAAATTCGCATCATAAGAAGCATTTGGATCTTCAAGTGTCCAAACTCTTTTTGCGAATTTGTATCCAGCTCCGAATCCAACGTAGGCATCAACACGGTCGTTTTGAACGAAGTGGTAGTTCAAACGTGCCATGATACGCGTTTTTTGAGCTGTATAATCATAGTTGTATGAAACTAATGAATCATACATTCCTGTGTTTACACTGTAAAGAGTATCATTATAATCATAATTATTTCCTGACTTTACGTAGTTAACATCAACTCCAACACCGAAGTTTTCTGCAACCATGTATTCAACGCGACCACCATAAGACAATAAACCACCATTTAATTTGTAATTCATTGCACCAGTTGGCTCAGAGCGTGTTGCATTACTTTGTGGGAATCCAATGTAAGGATCAATAATAACATTTCCAGTTGTTACTGGTGATTGTGCATTCAATGTTGAAGACAACAAAGCGGCAGTGATAATAGTTAAGATTTTTTTCATAATAATTGGTTTTATTTACTTCAAATAAACTGTTTTTCCCCGACAAAACAAAATTCTTGCCAAATATTAAAAATTGTTAAATGAAAGGGTTCAAATGGTTCAAGAGTTCAAAGGTTCAAGAGTTCAAAGGTTCAAGAGTTCAATTGGTTAAACTCATCGTTCATCTCTTATCTCTCATTGTTTTAATCCAAAATCACAAATCACAAATCACGAATCATGAATCACAAATCATGAATCACAAATCACCAATGCCGCAGCCTACTTAATCCACATCAGTTTGTCTTTTTCGACCTTCATTCTCATGAAACCAAAAATGACGGTAAGATTTTCACCATCGATGGCTTCCACCGTTCCATTTTGTTTTGTGGAAATTAATTTAACTGTTGACCCTAATTTGATTTTGTGGCGCTGATTCGGATCTTGCTCAGGTTTTATGATTTTTTTCTTTTTAGGTTTATTCGCATTGGCTTCAGCCTTCAAGCGTTCGGATAATTTAAAATCTTCTATCTTCGCTTTTTCAACCGCTAAATACTTCGTTATTTCCCCAATTAACGCTTGATTCGCATCCTTTTTACGCGATTTTGTGATATAACGATCCACAAATCCAAGCATTTTCTTTCCAGCATTCAAGTATTTGTTGTCTCGCTCAATCGTGCTTTGTTGAACACGCAATTTTTCATCGTAGCGTTTTTTGCGTTCCAAAAATTCTTCTTTGGCTGTCTGAGCGAGTGCTTGCGCTTCAATGTGTTCTTTATTCAGTCGTTCTAAGTAGGTTTTCTCTTTCTGAAGCTCACTTAACAAACGATCCATTTTTACTTTTCGTTCGTCAAGTCGCGTTTTCGCTTCTTCGATTAATTGAAGTGGAATTCCATTTATTTGCGCAACTTCGAAAGTAAAAGAACTTCCTGGTTGTCCAATCGAGAATTTATAAAGCGGTTCCAATGTTTCTGTATCGAATAACATACATCCATTCACTGCATTTTTCAGTTGATCGGCCTTTAATTTAATGTTTGAATAATGCGTTGTGATGACACCGAAACTTTTACGGTTGTACAGCTCCTCAAAAAACACTTCTGCCAAAGCTCCACCCAAATCTGGGTCAGAGCCTGTTCCAAATTCATCCAATAAAAGCAAGGTTCGTTTGTTTGAAACTTCCAAGAAATGTTTCATGCGTTTCAAACGATATGAATAGGTGCTGAGTTCATTTTCAATTGACTGATTGTCGCCAATGTCTGTCAATATTTGCTGAAAGAAACACATTTTGCTATTCGAATTCACTGGAACCAACAAGCCTGATTGCAGCATTAATTGCAATAAACCGATTGTTTTCAGTGTGATACTTTTTCCACCTGCATTTGGACCGGAAATCACCAACATGCGCGAAAACTTGTCCATGCGCACATATTGCGGCAAGGTTTTTTTCTTTATTGCTTTATTGTTTTTCCAAAGAATTGGATGATAGGCATTGATTAATTCGATGTGCGTGTCCTGTTCAATTCCTGGCAATACACAATCCAATTCTATTGCTAAACGCGTTTTTGCATTAACGAAATCTAATTGAGTCAGAATGGATTGATACGCTTGAATCAAAGGAAGAAAAACGGCAATTTCTTTTGTTAAGGCCTGAAGTATCCTGTAAATTTCCTTGCGTTCGTCATCAAGTAATAATTCCAACTCATTGTTCAGTTCGATATTAACTTGTGGTTCAATAAACGTCAAACTTCCCGTTTTACTCGAGCCAACTACCGTTCCAGATATTTTGCGTTTATGCGTTGAAAGAATGGTGAGTACGCGTCTGTCGTTTACAAAAGCTTCTTTTGTGTCTCCAAGGACATTTTCTTTCACCAACCTGCGAATTTCTTTGTCGAAATTGCGATTGATTTGGTTGCGAACCGTTTTTATTTTCTGACGAATTTCATACAACAATTTGGAAGCATCATCTTTTACATTTCCCGCTCGATCAAAAACTTTTTCAATTGCATCGATAATCTCCGTTGTATAATAAGCATGGTCAAATAATCCAGATAGAAGCGGGTATTCGTTCTCGCGTTTATTGAAGAAGTAAATGAGGCTGTTAACCAAATCCGAAGCTCTCGCGATGCGCATATATCCTTCGAGCGACAAAACAGAATTTTTAATGCCTAACAGACGCAATTCAGATGGAAGTTCTTCAAAATCCAATGCAGGAAAAGTTTCACCATTGTTGCGAATGGCAAGTAATTCATTTACTTTTTTCAAATCCAATTCAATGGAAGGAAAATGATTCGACGGACTTAATTTGGCTAATTTTTGTTGAGCTGTAGGACCAATACTGTAATTTACCAACCATTCTCTAATCGTTGAAAATTCTAAATCATGAAGTGTTTGCTCATCGAATTGTTGCATGGTACAAAGTTAATGAATTCGAAATTGAGTTAATTCATCTTCACGTACTTTCGTTGGTTTAAATTACTCATCGACCGATAACACATTCACGGCTTGTACATATTTGGAGCTGCTTCCCTTGCTGAGCTTCATGTTTAATAACAATTTCTTCTCGAAAGCGTCGATTAATTGAACGCCAATAGATGGTTGATTAAACTTGTTTTCGATTTCCAATTCGCTGAGTTGAACGACTTTCATATTCTGGAACGTGTAAAACGTACTTTTATCCAAAGAAGCTTCAAAAATCCAGTTCAACCCAGATTTGTTTTTCAAGTGTTCAGGTAACTCATTTTCTAGAAGTCGATTGTAGCCATACATTTTTGTCAATGAATCATTTACTTCCTCATTGAAAACGCCATGAAAGCGCATACGTTCTGATCGTCCAACAAGAATAGGCTTCAATCCAATAAGTTCTTCTTTTGAAAAATTGTGCTTTCCATTGTTTTTCAATAATTGAAAGGGCAGGATTGGAGCGTCAAATTTGAAATTGATCCATTCATTAATGGTCTGAATGTTCAGTTGGATAACATCTGATAAAACTTGATTTTCAGTATATTGAAAAAGCGGTTCAAGTAAGGCAATTAATGAAACTTTATTTGTTCCTTGAATGAATTGATACAGTTCGAGATTATCTTCTTCTGCTTCCAAACGAATTGAATTGACTTCATTCATTTCAGACTTCAATTGAAAACTATAACTAATGTCGTTGTTCTGAGTAATTCGTTTTCTGAAACGGAGAGAAAAGCCATGCTTTTTTAGGGTGAAATCTGGAGAATCAAGGTAAATGTCATAGTAAATATCTTTACTATGTTGCAGTAAAGAAAAGTCTCCAATATCTGATAGCGATTCTATTTCTTTATAAATCGAATCATTATTTTTAATCGAAAATTTACGTTGGTCTTCAGTTAATTGCGCGTGAATGCTCGTCAACTGAAGGAAAAATAGCGTCAACAATATGTACTTACTTATTTCCATAATTTCGCATTCGTCCTTTTTTACAGGTATAACTTACAGGCAAATCTTCCAAATAAGTGCGTTTTAATAATTTTCCATTACGAATGATTTGAACCCCGTTTTTAGATAGATTTAATTTTCGATCGAATTGTATCGGATGTGAATCTATTATGTCCATTGCTTTCAAAATAGATGCTCGTCGTGCTGCCATTTTATGGAAATACAATTCTGCTATTTCAGGTGGCCAATTTGCCGCATTCACAATTGAACGCAATGAGCTCGAATCGATTTTTTCAAGTTGAACAGCCAACCATCTTAAATCTGAATACGAGGCTTGCTTGTAAAAATCTATTTGAGCATTCATTCGACTTTTAAAAATGAGTTTATTATTTCTCTTTTTTACGACTTCCCACGTTAACTGATTAACAAGACCTGCTTTAAAATCACGATTCAACCAGGAAACTGAAACGCCCATACACGTTCCTAAGTCAGAGAAAATTGCAATTGGTTCAGCGACTGTCGTTTTGTTCTTTTTTAAAGCTAACAAGGTGTTTTCTTCTCGTGTGTCCCAATTGTCAATGAATTGATGGGCGAGCAAAGATGCTTTTAATTCAGTTCGTGTTTCATTATCCAATGCAAGCGGTAAAAAGGAACCAATTCGTTTAAGTTGATTTGGTCTAGCTTCTAACAAGCATTCAGAAAAAATAACAAAGTTGTTTCCTAAATAAGGTTTTAATTGACCATTATTTAGAACCATTTCGTTCGAAACAATTCCTTCTAGTTGAATGTATCGGCTAATATCAATCCCATAAATCGATTTTAATAGTTCGATCAATTCTTTCGTAGATTTAACTTCCGAGTTTGGAGTTAAAATTAGCGTCAAATTTTTTGAATAGTAAGAGTAATCAACATTGTAACCCAAAGCGGCAAACATGTGAGAGGCAAAAATTTCTGTATTAATTTCGTCACCCCATTTGATAATCCACTCATCATTTTTGACAAGGTCATGCACATTGAATTTTGGAATTGAACCATTTCTTGAGCATGAATCCAACAAAACAATCGACGTGTTTTTTGCATTTTCACTCGTTTTTTTTGCTAAATAGTCAAAGTGGTTTTCTGGTCGAATTGTGTCTGGAAATGCATTGAAAAATGGAGAACTTAGATCAGTTGAATTTTGTGAGCTAGCTGTTTTGGGAATCTTTATGTGCAATTTTCTCAGACCAAAAATGGAGTTTGTGAACATTGCATATTTTTCCTTTATAGTAATGGCTGCTTGAGCATCGTTATCCGCTTTCTGAAGGTAAGACAAATAAATCCATTGCAAAGTATACAGGGATTCGATCAGTTGTTGGTCGACTTTCTTTTTTCGGTATGCAGCAAATTCCAAATCTTCACTTAATGCTTTAACTTTTTCCGTGACTGTTTTTTTTCGCTTGGGCAAGACAATACCTTGAAAGCTTGTTATCGTTGGATTCGTTAACAAGTTGGTAATACTTCGCACTTTTTCCAAATCGATTGTGCTATCTTTTTTAATGCAAGTAGCAATTTCGATTGGATACGCGTTGTTGTTTAAAGAAGCTGGAAGAAGTTGGGAAAATGAAAGAAATGGTACGCTCCAAAAAAGGAGGAAAATTAAATTTCGCATCAATTTGTATTCAGCTTTCTCAAATTAAAAGCGCACTCCGATAGATAAAGATGGCACCAGCGCAAATGATTTTAATTTTTCCGGTCTTGAATTGTCAGCACTCCAAGGTTTGATGTATGTTACACCGCGCAATTGCGGATTTACATACAGCATTTTTTTGAATACGTACAATTCATATCCAACATACAAAGAAGTCAAGAAAGTTTCGATTCTCAAATCTGATTGAGTTGCTGATGTCAATTGAAAATTCTCCCATCCAGCAATGATACCAACAACAGGATTACTTTCAGTTTTGAATAATGGAATTTTGTATCGAGCTACAGCTGCTAATTCAAAACCTAGTCGAATATCTGTTCCATCACTTGTGCCTTGAAATAAACTTTTTTCAAGTGAACCAGGAACTTGAAGTGTGATTGCATACAAACCAACATTAAAATCTTGTTTTTTTGAAACTTGATACATGGCTTGTCCTCCAACTCCTTTATAAATGAAACTTAAAGGTTCAACTTCTAAGCGCCATTTTTTGTCAGATTGTGTTGTGGTTTCTTGTGAGAATAATTTTGTGAAAGGTGAAAATAGCAGAAAAGACAGAATTAAAAGTTTGGTTTTCATACTCTCTAAATTTTTGGTTAGTCCAAAGTAAGTTATTTTTCAATAGACTAATACAAAATGTTAAAAAACTTGATGGATTTATATAGAATCTAATCGAATCTCCAAAAGAAAAGTACTTTGAATATGTCAATTAATATGTAATTTTAGACTTATGAAAATGATATCTTTTAACGTGAATGGTATTCGCGCAATCACTCAAAAAAGTTTTATTGAGGATATGAAGCATGTGAATGCTGATGTAATATGTTTGCAAGAAACAAAAGCATCAGTTGATCAAGTGAAAGAGGCAGTTGCTGCGCTTGGAGATTACCATGTCTATGCCAATGAAGCAGAAAAGAAAGGTTATTCGGGAACTGCAATTTTAACGAAACACCAACCAATTTCTGTAACTTATTACATTGGAAAAGAGGAACACGACAATGAAGGTCGCGTAACTTGCGCTGAATTTGAGGAATATTTTGTTGTAACTGTTTATGTTCCGAATTCTGGAAGCGAACTTTTGCGTTTAGGGTATCGACAAACTTGGGATCAAGAGTTTTTAGCCTATTTGAAAGGATTAGAATCAAAAAAACCTGTTTTTGTTTGTGGTGATTTTAATGTTGCTCACCGTGAAATTGATTTGGCGCGACCAAAACAAAACTACAACAAAGCAGCAGGATACATGCAGGAAGAAATTGATGGCATGGATGCGTTCACAAGCAATGGTTTGATCGATACATTCCGTGCTTTGAATGGTGAAGAAGTGAAATATTCTTGGTGGAGTTACAGGGCAGGAGCGAGAGGTAAGAACATTGGCTGGCGGATTGATTATTTTTTAGCCTCTGAGTCTATTTTACCACGCGTAAAAGAAGCATTTATCTTAAATGAAATAATGGGTTCAGATCATTGTCCAGTTGGAATAGTGGTTGAATAGAAAAAGTAGAGAACATAAAAAAGCCATTGGAAATTTCCAATGGCTTTTTTTATACCTTAAATCGGATTATTGTTTTTTCGTGCAACAAGCTTTTCCTTCACCTGGCTTAGCACAAGTTCCTGAAGCAGCTCCTTTTTCAGCAGAACAACAAGATCCTTTTTTCTTTTTCTTCTTTTTGTCGTCTTTTTTAATCTCAGTAGAAACTCCGTTAGAAGCAGCGTAAGCTGTAGTAGCGATTGATCCTACAAATGTCATCAACGCAAGTGCAAAAAATACTTTTTTCATAGCTATTCGTGTTTATTTAATGATGTGAATTTACAATTAATTATTTCAATTCTCCAATTTTTGTCAGCTTTGCTTTAACAACATCGCCAATTTTAACATTAATTTGAGAATCGAGCGGTAAAAAGATATCAATTCTTGAGCCAAATTTGATGAATCCAAATTCTTCTCCGGTTTTTACTTTTTGACCTGGCTGTACATAGTAACAAATTCTGCGTGCCACAGCACCGGCAATTTGACGGAACAAAACTTCTTTTCCTGATTCATGTTCCACAACAACTGTTGATCGTTCGTTGTCGGTACTACTTTTCGGATGCCAAGCAACCAAAAATAACCCAGGATGATACTTTACATATTTAACCAATCCTGTAATTGGGTTGTAGTTAGCGTGAACGTTCATTGGTGACATGAAAACGGAAATCTGAATTCGTTTATCCTTAAAATATTCGCTTTCTTCAACTTCTTCGATTACAACTACTTTCCCATCTGCAGGACAAAAAATATCATTTTCAGAATACACGCAAGTTCTTGCAGGAACACGGAAAAATTGAATGATTAAATACGCCATTACTAACGCTCCCAATGTTAAGAGCAAGAAAAGCCAAAGCCAACCTGTAACCGTAAATAGGAAGTAGTTTCCAATTTGAATTCCCGTAAGAATAGTAAGGCCCGTGGCCATAATTAAATAACCTTCTCTGTGTAATGTCATACTCTAATTCTCAAAAATATTCGTAAACCATTGCCCAACAATAAAAGAAAGGAATGGCAAAAAGTGCTGCGTCGAAACGATCTAAAATTCCACCATGACCAGGTAGAATGTTCCCTGAATCTTTGATGTTTAAACTGCGTTTGAATAGTGATTCCAATAGATCACCAAAAATGGCACATGGTGCGATAAATGCTGCGGAAATCAACCAAAACAATTCGTGGCCTTGATTAACAAAAGCACCAAAAATGTAACCAACAATTAGTGTGAAAACAATTCCGCCAACTGTTCCTTCCCAAGTTTTCTTCGGTGAAATACGTTCAAACAATTTCGTTTTCCCAAAGTACTTTCCGGTAAAATAAGCAAAGGTGTCATTTGTCCAAATCAATAAATACATTCCGATTACAAGTGGCATGAAATTGTTATCTGTTTCTCGTAGGTTAAGGTCAATGGTTAACCAAAATGGTAAAACGACATAAATAATTCCAAAGACAAGGACTGAAATATTAATGAGTGGATGTTCTTTTTTTCTCCAAAGTTCAGCCAATATCAGTGTAAAAAACAGTGGAAAAATGATCAAAACTGATATTATTGGGAGCCAGGTTAAACTGTAGCCTACCAATAAAATGAAAATAAATAATCCAATGAAAACGCCAATCTCTCGGCTAACTTGAACAATCGAATGTTCTTTGAATAAGTTGTAAAACTCCAACAATCCCAAAACCATGAACCCAGAAAATACAATCGCTTGTGCATAAGGTCCCCAAAGAATGGATCCTAATACGACTATCGCGAAAAGCGCTCCTGTGATTGCACGTTGGACGAGGTTACTCATTCGACAAATTTAATCTTTTTGATTTTTACAGCCTAATTTCTTTTTCTCGAATTCTCACTAGTTGAAAAAAATAACTCCCAAGTTGTTTTTACAAAATGGGAGTTTTATGCTTCGATTAAAACTGAAATTACTCTTCTGTTTCTTCGGTATCTTTAGTTGCTTCTGTATTCTCAGGAGCATCAGTTGTTTCAGAAGAATCAACTTCTTGACTTGAATCTTCTGATTCATTAACAGCTGAAGACTCTGTGGAAGTGTGTTCAATCAAGATTTCTTCATTTGTTGCTTCATGAACAATTGCTTCAACAACTGTTTCTTCTTCTTTTTCCCAAGCTCTTTTTCCGAAAATCTCAACTAGATCTTCCTTGAAAATAACTTCAGATGTTAGAAGTTTTTCGGCAAGCATCGTTAATTTATCCTTGTTATCAGACAGAATTTGCAAGGCACGTTGATACTGTGATTCAATCAATTTACTTACCTCTTCATCTATTACATGTGCTGTTTCATCAGAATATGGTTTTGTAAATGCATCACGACCTTGTGAATCGTAATACGAAATGTTTCCAATTCGCTCATTCAAACCATAGATACTAACCATTGCATACGCTTGCTTTGTAACTTTTTCTAAGTCACTTAGTGCTCCAGTACTAATTTTCCCGAAAATCAACTGTTCAGCAGCTCGTCCACCCAAAGCTGAACACATTTCGTCCAAAATTTGCTCTGTTGTGGTGATACTTCTTTCTTCTGGTAAATACCAAGCAGCTCCCAAAGATTGGCCACGAGGAACAATCGTCACTTTCACAAGTGGATGCGCAAACTCTAATAACCATGAAATTGTTGCGTGTCCAGCTTCGTGGAAAGCAATTGCTTTTTTCTCCTCTTTGGTAATTATTTTATTTGTTTTCTCAATACCACCTACAATTCGATCTACAGCATCTAAGAAATCTTGTTTTTGGACAAATTTCTTATCCTTTCGAGCAGCAATCAAGGCCGCTTCATTACAAAGATTCGCAATGTCTGCTCCTGAGAATCCAGGTGTTTGTTTTGCTAAGAAATCAATATCAATATTAGGTTCTAACTTAATTGGTTTTAAGTGAACATTGAAAATTTCCTTACGCTCATTGATGTCTGGCATGTCAACATAAATTTGACGGTCAAATCGACCTGCGCGCATCAAGGCACTATCTAAAACATCTGCTCGGTTCGTTGCCGCAAGAATAATCACACCTGAATTCGTTCCGAATCCATCCATTTCAGTCAACAACTGATTTAAGGTATTTTCACGTTCATCATTTGATCCAAAACTATTGTTTTTTCCACGAGCGCGACCAATCGCATCAATCTCATCGATGAAGATAATTGATGGTGATTTTTCTTTTGCTTGTTTGAACAAATCTCTTACGCGAGAAGCTCCAACTCCAACAAACATTTCAACGAAATCAGATCCTGATAGTGAGAAGAAAGGAACTTTGGCTTCTCCAGCTACCGCTTTGGCTAGCAAGGTTTTTCCTGTCCCTGGAGGTCCTACTAATAACGCACCTTTTGGAATTTTTGCACCTAACTCAGTATATTTCTTTGGATTCTTAAGGAATTCTACAATTTCAACAATTTCTTCTTTTGCACCTTTCAAACCAGCAACATCTTTGAAGGTAACGTTCGTAGATTTTCCTTTTTCGTAGACTTGTGCTTTCGATTTTCCAATGTTGAAGATTTGGCCTCCGCCACCTCCGCCACTTCCACCTGACATTCTGCGCATCACGAACATCCATATTCCGATGAACAGTAAAATTGGTAATAAAAAGCTTAAAATATTCATGAGATAATTAACCTCTTCAACATCAACCAATTCCACAACTGGCAATTCACGTTGATGTTTTTGCTTTCTGACTAAATTTTCAGCTGCAATTTTCTTATTCAATTCGCTTAAATCAGCATCAAAATTACCCGCGTCAACAACGTTGTGAATGAAAACTGGTTGAGCAGCTTTGATTGGACTTTTGTTGTCCAAGTACTTTTTCATTGCACGGTATTGATCTTCTTTTGAAGCTTTAATGTATTTAATACCGTCGTTACTAACTTTAAAATCGACTCTTACTTTGTTTACCAGTTGAGCGTCAGTTACGTATCCCTTTTCTGCTAAATCGAAGAATGTTGATTCATATTTTACTGGGATTTCACCAGCTGAACTCATAAATAAAGAATAACCAATTAAGGTAATTCCTATGAACGCGTAAATCCAATAAATTGAAAAAGGACTCTTTTTCTTGTTGTTTCCCTCTGCCATAATGTGTTGTTAATTCAAATTTGGTATGTCTGTACGTTTTGCATCCGCCCATAAATCTTCTAAATCGTAGAAAGGACGTGCGTCTTTGTAAAAAATATGTGCAACTACATTGATGTAATCAAGTAGCACCCATTCGCTGTTTGTTTTTCCTTCAATGTGCCAAGGTTTCTCTGATAATTCTTTGCGTGTATGACGCGTAACACTTGTGCTGATACCATCAACCTGTGTAGAAGATTCACCACTACAAATTACGAAGAAGTCACAAACCGAGTTTGGAATCTCACGTAAATCAAGCACAACAATATCTTTTGCTTTATTTTCTTGCATTCCCTCAACGATAGCATCACACAACACTTGGGAATTCACATCTTTCTTAATTTTTAACATTCAATTATTTTAAGCCTTACAAATCTAACTTTAAATTTTAATTTTATCCACTCAATATACGTAACACTTTGATAAATACACGTCATGATTGGTCAAAAAATTATCCATTTGGACACGGTCGATTCAACCAACAATTATACTGCCAATCTCCAAAATGAAGGTAAAATCAAACACGGTACGGTAATTTTGGCAGACGAACAATCCGCGGGAAGAGGGCAAAGAGGTGCTTCATGGTCATCTAAAGCGGGAGAAAATCTACTTTTGTCGCTTTATTTAGCTCCCGACAATCTGTCAGTAGTTCATCAACCCGCATTGACACATTTTATCACCATTAGCATTGTTGATTTTTTAAGAAAAATTGGCATTTCAGCACAGATAAAATGGCCAAACGATATTTATGTGAACGATCAAAAAATTGCTGGAATTTTAATTGAAAATACGCTTCGTTCGTCGAGTATTGCATCGTCAATTATAGGCGTTGGTTTGAATGTGAATCAAATGGAATTTGAACAATTGAATGCAACAAGTATTCGAAAAGAACTTGGAAATCATTTTCAGGTTCAAGAAGTTCTATTTTCTTGGATTCAAGAAATGAATAAAACCTGGCAAATTTTGGCAAGTGGAAATTTTGATTCGCTTAAAACCACCTATTTGAGTCATTTGTATTTGTTAAACGAACCAGCGATTTATTCGGATGGATTGGATGAATTTCAGGGTGTTATTCGTGGAGTAGACCTGGATGGATTTCTACTTTTAGAACGAGATAATACAATAAAGAAGTATGATTTAAAGGAAATTAAGCTTGTTGGTCGAAATGTACTTTAAGCTTATCCGACATGTAATTGAACAAGTTTGTTAATGGTTTTTCAACCATCATTTTCAAGAACATATTTACTTCACCATCAAAAGCAATATAGCCTTCAGTTGTTGCGCCAACAGCACTTAAATGAAGTGTTAATTTGAAAGGGAAAGGTGATTTTTCTCCCGAACGCATGAAAATTTTGTCGTTTCCTTCACAACCATCTTGAATCAACGAAATAGTTACGCCACCTTGAACTTTAAATGAGCAATCATCAGAGCTCGCTTTCCAATCAGAAATTTGATCTTTCGGAAGTATGTGAATCAGATTTTGAGAATCTTTTAAAAAGATAGCAACTTGCTCCTGACTTGCAGCAACAGTAACTTTTGTACTATCGATTTTCATTCCCATCTTATTTTTTCCACGTTTCAGGTTGATCTTTCCATTCTCTTAACGAACCTAAATCATTTTCAGTGATGTAGTCTTTTTTCAAAGCTTCTTCAACTAAATAATCGTAATTCGTTAATGTAACGTACGGACAATTTGCGTTTTTGAAGTTTTCATCAGCAACTTTGAATCCGTAAGTAAAGATGGCGATTAATCCTTTTACATCCAAACCTGCATCTTTCAATGCTTCTATCGCTTTGATTGAACTTCCTCCCGTTGAAATTAAATCTTCAATAACAACAACTTTCTGTCCTTTTTCAAAGTAACCTTCAATCTGATTTCCCATTCCATGTCCTTTAGCCGAACTACGGATGTAGATAAATGGTAATCCTAATTCTTGAGCAACCAAAGCACCTTGAGCAATTCCACCCGTTGCAACTCCAGCAATAACATCTGGTTTTCCAAAGTATTCAATCACCGCTTCGGAGTATCCTTGGCGAATAAATGTGCGAATGTTTGGAAATGAAAGCGTAATTCTATTATCACAATAAATTGGAGAATTCCAACCAGAAGCCCAAGTAAACGGGTTGTTAGGTTGAAGTTTTACTGCTTTAATTTGTAACAAAAATTCTGCTACTTTTAGGGCTTTATCATTATTCAAAATCATGGCCGCAAATGTATAAAGTTTTTATAGAAAATAGACCGATAATTTTTGCACAAAATGAAGCTTTATTAACAAATACGTATTGTATTGCCTCAGAATTGATTGAACGTGGAGAAGAGGATTTGCTTCTAATCGTGAAAAAAGTTCCGAAAAAGAAGAACATTGTCGTTTTTTCGGATGCCATTGAAGATGAGTTTAAACGCATTTTTCAAGCGTATGATTTCATTGAAGCGGCTGGTGGAATTGTGCAGCGCAAGAAAAAATACTTGTTTATCAAGCGAAATGGTGTGTGGGATATACCAAAAGGAAAATTGGAAGCCAATGAATCAATTGAAGATGGAGCAATTCGTGAAGTTGAAGAAGAATGCGGTATTGTCGGTCCCACAATAAACGAGAAGATTATAATTACGTATCATACGTATCGTTATAAGAACCAGCCGACAATTAAAAAAACATATTGGTTTGCTATGAATTATGATGGGCCAAAAGTGCTCGATCCACAAACTGAGGAAGGTATTTCAAAAGTAAAATGGTTCAAAAAAGACGAATTAGACAAAGTCAGAAAATCGACCTATCCTTCTATTTTGGAAGTTATGAATGCATATTTTAATCGAAACTAAGGAAGGAATCCAATCTTTGGCCAAATTTTTGTGAACGATAAAATTGAAATTTTTTGTTAAATGTAAATTCATCAAAAAGATTTATTGTAATCTTGTTAAAAAAAAGAAAACTATGAAAGTATTATTGTTCGCATTAGCATTGGTTCTTGGTGTTCAAGTAAACGCTCAAGAAGTGAAGAAAGAGAATGAGAAAAAAGAGCAAGTTAAAAAGGAAAAAGCTCCAAAGAAGAAAAAAGGAATCACTTTCACAACTTTAGAAATTGTGCGTAATGAAATTCCATACGGTTCAGAAGAATTGTTTGTTTTTGAATTCAAAAATGAAGCGAAAACTCCAGCAATTATTCAAGGTGTTCAAACAAGTTGTGGATGTACAACAGCGAAAAAACCAGAGGAACCAATTAAACCAGGTAAAAAATCTGAGATTTCTGTGAAATATGATACAAAACGTGTTGGTCAATTTACAAAAACAATCACGATTACATCAAACGTATCTGAACCGATTATTTTGACAATCAAGGGAACAGTTTTACCTCAAGAAGGTGCAACACCATCTCCAAATTCAGATCATTAATTGATTGAAAATATAGTTAAAAAGGAGGCTTCGGTCTCCTTTTTTAGTTTTTATGAAATACAGTTGCTGATGCTTGGGCTGTTGGCATGATTGTTAAATCGTTAATGGTCACATGATTTGGGCGCGTTGCAACAAAATAAATTGTTTCTGCAATGTCTTGAGCAACTAGAGGAGTGAAGCCATCATATACACTTTTTGCAACTGCATCATCTCCTTTAAAGCGAACAAGCGAAAATTCAGTTTCGGCTGCTCCAGGTGCGATGTTTGTTACTTTGATTCCATAATTTACCAAATCAATTCGCATGGCTTTTGACAAGGCATCAACGGCATGTTTTGAAGCACAATAAACATTTCCTCCAGGATAAACTTCTTTTCCAGCAATACTTCCCAAATTAAAAATGTGTCCAGAACCATTTGCTTTTAAAAATGGAATAACGGCCCTTGAAACATACAATAAGCCTTTTATATTTGTGTCAATCATTCTATCCCAATCGTCAATCAATCCTTCGTCAATCGGACCTTTTCCAACCGCCAAGCCGGCATTGTTGATTAGAATTTTTATGGATGATTTTACCGCTTCATCTAATGATTCAACTGTTTTAAACACGTCTTCTTCCACTCGTACATCAAAACAAAGCGGAACACATTGAATAGAATAAGCTGATTTTAATTCGTCAGCAAGAACGCTCAATCGATCTGATCTTCTTCCTGTTAAGATTAAATTCCAACCATTTTTCCCGAATTCTCTTGCACACGCTTCTCCAAATCCTGAAGTTGCTCCTGTTATGAAGACGTAGTTTTCCATAGTTTAAATTTTGATGATTTGATGATAATGAATCCAACGATAAAAAGCGCTAATTGTGCAGGGAAACGATAACGTGCAATTGCCCCTAGAACCGGGGTTGTCCAGCCAATCAACAAAAACAATAATAAAGCAAATGTAACAAGTCCGAAGACAATGTGCTTTTCCTGCTCATTTAATTTTCTTCTGTTCCAAATTGCATAAATCAAAAATCCAATAAGCAGTAAATTTTCAAAAAAAGAAATAAGTTTCAGTTTGCTGCCAGGATCTGTTGGCCAAGGTCGAATTGCACTGTTAGTCAGAGCTTCAGGAATGTTCTTTACAAGTTGAATTGACGAGTTGTTTATTGGAGTAGTTTCAATGTAACTCATACAGCCTTGCTGGAAATAATAAATTTTCCATGCTTTTTTGTTCGGTTTCAACTGAACCAAAATTGGTTTCCTTGTGCTTCCAAAATACGCTTTGTAAGCTGTTATATCTTCCTTTAAATAAACATCTCGATTGTTGATGCGCAATTGCTCATACTGATGTGGTTGAAAATAATAAAAGCAAGTGTCAGCTGTAACATGCAGCCCACCTTTTCCGACGTTGACAAAATCAAACTGCTTTCGAGTTAAATAATTAATTACTGTTCCTCGCGGCTTGTCGAGAACGAAGCCAATCACCACCGTAAATAGTATGATGAAAATACTTGCTAGGACGAATTTCTCTTTAAATAAAATTTTATAGATCGATGCAAACGCCAATGTAATCAGCAGAATAACCAGGACATAAGGTTTGAAACCAATTAATAATAACATGGAAGTAGAGAAAAAAAGTGTTTTTCTCCAGACTACTTGTTCATAGAGTATGGCTCTTAAAAACAAACTAAATCCGAAAAAAAGAAGTGGCTCTTTTAAAATTGATGAAGTCCAGAAAATTGTACTCGGAATCAACAATAAAACCCAAAAAAGAAGTGATTTATTGATGTCAACATATTGCTTGAACGAAAGGAATAAATTCTTAACAGCGAGTAAAGACAACAGACACATCAAGGCTAAATGAATCATCATTTGTCCCCCAGAGAAAAAATGAATGACACTGTGAACGCGAATTACATTTTTTGAATCATTGATTAGAGTTAAATCACCTGCCGACCAATATTCAGTCATCGATAAATGTTGTTGAATTAATTCAGGTGTTTCACCAATTCCGGTTAGAAGCTGGAAATAATGTTTTGGCGATTGAAAGAAAACATCGTTAAGGTATTTTCCTTCCGCTAAAAAAGTTCCACCATCATGACTTAAATCTCCTTGACCGTATGTTTTTTGATGAATATAATTGAATAAAATCCCAACTGCTATTTTTACAAGAAAGGCAATTGGAAGCGTCCATTTATTGAAATTTTCAAGCTGAAAAAAACGCACATACCTTAAAAGAAGGAATAGAAAAAGTATGAACAGCGTTGAATAAATGAGCACTTCGATTTTTTTTACAAAACTAACAATTTTTCTAACGCAATTAAAGGTCAAATTGTCCATTCGAACCGACTTTTTGTCAGAATTTTTGCCGTGGCATAATGATTGACAACAGAAAGACCAAAAAATAGAAATTATGAGAACAGGTCAGATTAATGTACAAACGGAAAACATTTTCCCAATCATTAAAAAATTCTTGTACTCCGATCATGAAATATTCCTTCGTGAGTTGGTTTCCAATGCTGTGGATGCTTCTCAAAAAATGAAGGTGCTTACGGGCAATGGAGAATACAAAGGTGAGTTGGGTGAATTAAAAGTTGAGGTGATTCTTAACAAGGAAGAAAAAACACTAACCATTCGCGATCGTGGAATCGGAATGACAGCTGACGAAATTGATAAATACATCAATCAAATTGCATTTTCGGGAGCTGAGGAATTCGTTCAACAGTACAAAGGAAACGATGGTGCTGAGCAAATAATTGGTCATTTTGGATTAGGATTTTATTCGGCATTCATGGTGGCTGAAAAAGTTCAAATCAGAACGCTTTCTCGTCATGAAGGTTCACAAGCTGTTCAATGGGAAAGCAATGGTTCTCCAGAATATACGATTACGGAAATTGAAAAAGCCGATCGCGGAACAGATATTATTTTGTACATCGCTGAGGATTCGATAGAGTTTTTGGAGAAAGCTAAAATCTCAGAGATTTTAACGAAATACTGTAAGTTTTTACCGATTCCTGTGTTTTTTGGAAATAAAACGGAATACATCGATTCTCCTGAAGGTGAAAAAGATGAAAATGGAAAGGTGAAGCGTGTCGCAATAGAGGTTCCGAATCAAATTAACAATCCAGAACCAGCATGGACAAAAGCACCGATTGATTTAAAAGATGAGGATTATTCAACGTTCTACAGAGAATTATATCCAACGACTTTTGAAAGTCCTTTGTTCCACATTCATTTAAATGTTGATTATCCGTTTAATTTGACTGGGATTTTATACTTCCCACGCATTAAGGAAAACATTGAGGTTCAACGAAATAAGATTAATTTATATTCAAATCAAGTTTTCATTACGGACAGTGTTGCGGAAATTGTTCCAGAATTTTTGACATTGTTACATGGTGTTATTGATTCTCCGGACATTCCATTGAATGTTTCTCGTTCGTATCTGCAAAGTGATGGAAATGTGAAGAAAATTTCTGCGCATATCACGAAAAAAGTAGCGGATAAATTAGCGGAAATGTTCAAGAAAGACCGCAAAGATTTCGAGGAAAAATGGGAAGATTTGCAATTGTTTGTTCAATACGGAACACTTTCTGAGGAGAAATTTGCCGATAAAGCGAAATCTTTTGGCTTGGTTAAAAATTCAAAAGGGGAATATTTCACTATCGATGAATACAAAGAGAAAGTAAGTGCTTTACAAACAAATAAGGACAACAAAGTTGTTTTCTTGTATACGAATGATCCAGAGGAGCAATTTACGTTTGTTAAAAAAGCGAATGATCGTGGCTATGATGTCTTGCATTTGGATGGACCGTTGGCTCCGCATTGGATTGCAAAAATGGAACAATCATTTGAAAACATTGCATTTGCACGTGTTGATGCGGATACATTGGATAAATTGATTCAGAAAACTGATGAGATTCCGTCTAAATTATCGAAAGAGGAAGAAGAAACATTGAAGCCAGTTTTCGAAGGCGCTGTTAACAAGGAAAAATACCATGTTCAGTTTGAAAGTATGAGTGAAGATGACGCGCCGATTATCATAACACAGCCAGAATTTATTCGTCGAATGATGGAGCAACAAAAAATGGGAGGTGCTGGATTCTTTGGTGCTTTCCCAGAAACTTATAATATGGTGGTGAATGCTAATCATCCGAAAATCGGTAGTTTGCTTTCAAAATCTGAAACAGAACAAAGTCAAACTGTGAAACAACTTACGGACTTGGCTTTGCTCTCACAAGGAATGTTAAAAGGAGAAGCGTTGAATGAATTTATTGAACGCAATATCGAACAAATAGCATAATTTTAGCGGAGGAGTGCGAGTCGCTCCTCCTTTTTTTAATTTAAAGAGTACAATTTTGTTCAAGTGGATTTTGGCCGTAGGAGCCTATTTTATTTTCGAAAGAAATTTCTTTGCTGCCGTTTTAGGGTTTGTGGTTGGAACCATGATTGATAATTATCAAGCGGTCATGGGTAACATGAAAAAGCAAGCAGAAAAAGAAGGTCGCACATTTTCTGCCGAAGAGTTGTTTTCCTATTACCAACAACGGTCATCTGTAAATGATGTTCCAACGATGTTAATGGCTTTATCAGCGGCGGTAATGACAGCCGATGGAAAAGTGTTGAAGGCGGAATTAGATTATGTTAAGGCATTCTTTTCGCAACAATTTGGTCCTCAGTTTAATTCAACGCATTTACAAACGTTAAAGCAATTTATTGATTCAGGGAATATCCCACTTCAAAAAATTTGTTCAGATATCCGCATGCGCATGCAACCAGAGGTACGAATCCAATTGGTTCATTATTTATTTGGAATAGCAAAAGCTGACGGTGATGTTTCAAACACTGAAATCAATGTGATTCAAAATATTGCGAACATGTTGGGGATTCCTCAAGTTGAATTTGATTCGGTGAAAAACATGTTCTACCGCGATGTGGATTCAGATTACCGTGTTTTAGGAATTGAGCCAAGCGCAACGGATGATGAGGTGAAAAAAGCCTACCGTCAAATGGCGATAAAATTCCACCCTGATAAAGTTGCTC
>JALQYQ010000065.1 GCA_023262855.1 Crocinitomicaceae bacterium | reverse complement strand
GGTTCGATTCCGTCCATCACCACCACTATTACAACAACCCCCTTAATTTTCAATGAATTAAGGGGGTTGTCTTTTTTATTTGGGACAGTTTGGGGTGGAGTAGTCCTATTTAGACGGACACCTGAAATGCCTAATTTTACAGAGTTATGTGTCAAATCAATCAACAACTAAGAAGGGCCGCAAGTACGACCCGGGTTGTAACAGTAACGAAGTCGTAAGATATAGAAAAAATGAAATACTTAAGTACGCTTATAATTTTTCTTTCGCTGTTTTCGGCAAAAGCTTCTCACATTGTGGGGGGTGATATTTATTATGACTACTTAGGTAACAATAATTATCGTTTCTATATTTCAGTTTATCGCGATTGCAATTCAACTGGTGCTGCATACGATGACCCACTTATGTTAGCAATTTATACTGCTAATAACTTTTTAGTAGATAATGTGGCTGTTCCTTTTCCAGGTAGCACAATTTTACCAGTTGTTTTCAATAATCCGTGCGTTACACCACCAAACAATATTTGTGTTGAAAAAGCTGTTTACACAACTGTGATTAATCTTCCGCCAACGCCTGGTGGTTATACTGTTTCTTATCAACGTTGTTGTCGTGGACCAAATGTTACCAATCTTGTCAGCCCAGATAACACGGGATTAACCTTAACTACGCATGTTCCTGGTTCAGAAACAAATGCTACCAACAATAGCAGTCCGCGATTTACAAATTACCCACCATTATTACTTTGTAATAACGATGATTTAGTATTTAATCATTCTGCAACTGATCCAGATGGAGATCAATTGGTTTATTCATTAGTTACACCCTATTCAGGAGGTTCTTCTGGAGCACCACTTCCAAATCCCGCTGCACCACCAAATTACTTTCCAGTTAACTGGGCAGGTGGTTTTTCTGCGGCAAATCCATTGGGACCTGGAGCAACAATTAATATCAACCCTACAACCGGAATTCTTACTGCATCGCCTCAAATGTTGGGACTTTTCGTTGTTGGAATCCGCGTTCAAGAATACAGAAACGGTGTGTTAATTGGAGAAACAATTCGCGACTTTTTGTTCAAGGTTTTCAATTGTGATATCAGTATGCAGGCGATCCTTCCAGTTCAAGAGGATTTATCCACCTTTGTTTCATATTGTCAAGGTTTAACAGTCGTTTTCGAAAACAATTCATACGGAGGAACGAATTACGCCTGGGATTTTGGTGTGAATGGTATATCAACAGATGTAAGTACTGTATTTGAACCAACTTACACTTATCCAGCTCCAGGAACGTATCAAGCAATGCTTGTTGTAAATCCAGGTTGGCCATGTACTGATACTGCATACATCGATTTAACCCTGAACAATCAACTTTCTGCTGATTTTTCAGTGCAAGATTCAGTATGTATTTTGAACAATAGTTTGGATTTTACCGGAATCACGGATGGTCCACCTACAACCACTTTTTTATGGGATTTCGGGCCAAATGCAAGTCCTGCATCGGCAACAACCCAAAATGTCAACAATGTAAGTTTTAATACGAGCGGATTTATTCCTGTTTCAATCACTACCAACAACGGAACGTGCGCTGCAACATATGAGGATTCTATATACATCTTCCCTATGCCAAATGCTGGTATCGTTCTTCCAACAAATTATGAATGTAATGGACTAACTATTCCGTTTGGTAACAATTCAACTGGAACGTTCAATTATCAATGGGATTTTGGAGTTACAGGAACAACAACAGATGTTAGTACTTTAACAACTCCTTCATTTTTCTTTCCAGCTGGAGGAACGTATACAGTAACACTGATTGGTAGTTCTACAGCAGCTTGTTCGGATACAACAACTGAAACCATTACTGTTTATGAGCCCTTGGTAGTTGATTTTACAAACAACGATTCGCTTTGTATCACAGGAAACAGTTTCAATTTTGACGGAACGGTTTCAGGTCCATCCATAACAACAGTATTGTGGGATTTTGGGCCAAATGCATCTATTCCTTCGTCGACCAATGTTGATGTGAACAATGTTGTATTTAATACATTCGGCACAATTCCAATTACTTTAACTGCTTCATTCAATAGTTGCAGTGAATCAGCAACACATACAATTTTTATCTATCGCGAACCAAGCATTAACTTTAGAGTTGAGCCTGGACCGCGATGTGCACCTGCTGAGGTAGAATTTACAGATTTAAGTATGGCAGACTCGCCTATTTTCTATAATTGGAATTTTGGTGATGGCGGAAGTTCAACTCTTTCAGACCCAAGTCACACTTATACGACTCCAGGAAGTTACAGCGTCGGACTCACAATCCACACAACGGAAGGTTGCATTGATACCTTGAATTTGTTTTTACAAGATACGGTGGTCATTCATCCATCGCCAGTTTCAAATTTCGATATTGACCCGAAAAAGACGGATATTTGTCACGCAGATATTACCTTCAGTGATTTGTCTTCTGGTGCTAACAGCATTTTCTATTGGTTTGATGATAGCACAGCATTCTCGAATGAGGCAAATGTGATTCACACATACCAAACAAGCGGATGGCAGCGTCCAATGCAAATCGCTACGAATCAATGGGGCTGTAAAGATACGAGCTACCAAGAATTGTATATTGAACCTTTTGTTATTTACGCACCAAACACGTTTACTCCAGACGGAAACGAGTTCAACAATGATTTTAATGCCTTGTTCGCACTTGAAGTTTACGAATGGGAACTGCGTATTTACAATCGCTGGGGACAAATGATTTATGAATCCTTGGATCCAAATTATGGTTGGGATGGAAGTTATTTGGGTAAACTTGCCCAAGAAGGAACCTATGCTTACACCATTCGATATGTTTCCTGTGAAAAGCCAGATTCGTGGCAAATCATTACAGGTCATGTCAACATGTTAAAGTAAACATTACAGATTAAACGTTGCTGTAATTTTAGGAACAAAATTCTCCAAAACCTCTGGATTTGAATATGGCCCATAACGGTAAAACAAACCAATTCCAACTCCCGAGAATCCGGAAACAAACAGGTTATTTAACACAAGTCCACCTTCAAAAAATCCTTTTTCCATTGTTTTGAATGTAACAGAATGTTGACTCAATGTAGTTGTCCCCATGGTTCCGAAACCAATTGCATGATGAAACCCGATTTGTGGCTCATTCCATTTTGCTTTTGTTTTAAACGGATTTAAATTCCAACGGGTGTAAAAACCAACTTGAGAAGTACTGTAAAATTCGGAAGGCGCCATTGTTTCAAAGGTATTTGCAACGGATAAATTCCAGGCTCTTCCCGTTCCATTTCCAACTTGCGCTAAAAACAACGGAACTGTTCCAATTGTATGTCCTCCCGAAAGCATCCAAGTAATTTTTCCTGCTCCACGTAACAAAATGTCTTGTTGGATTTCGGCATTCAATCGCGTATACTCTAAATTCGAAACAAAAACACCCTTCCATCCTTTTGCTATTTTAACCTGTATTTTCGGGTAATTTGTACCCTTTGATATGCGATTATCGCCCATCATCATTACTTTTTCTCGAATATTCCAAGTGAATTCCAGTGCTGTCTCAGCAATAAAAAAGTTGGTTTTATCACTTAATGTTGCTCCAGCATCAAAAACATAACCTTTTGTTGACCAAACATGTTGGTAATTTCCAATAAGGGCGATTTTCATGTTGGAACGAATATTTCCCGAAAAAGCTACTTCTCCCAAGCGTTGCTGCTCCATATTTTGAATGAAAAAATGGCGATACAAGGACGTTGATGTCAAAGAAAACGCATCTTTTTGAAAGGCATAACCACCACGTTCTAACAAATCTTGCTGAAAGCGAAGATTCATCTTTACACCGTTCTTTTTGTTGATGTGAATCGTTGCATATCCTCCATATTTCGATGCTTTGTCGCGCGTTCCCCAACCATAATAAGCACCGAAAGTTCCCCAACGCATCAGTTTTTTAGACGTTTCAAGTCCAGCACCTAAACGATAACCTTCATATAAATTGAAATCAATTACGCGTGTTAAATCCAGATTGAAGCGACCCAGCGGCACTTTTCCTTCCAACAATGATGTTAAAGCAAGTGCCTTTTCCTCCATCTTTTCGGCTTGAGACAAACTATCAATCATTTCATACGTCCGCTTTTCCTTCTGATTGATTTCGTAAACTCGAAGTGTGTCCCAAACTTTATCTTTGACGAAACCTGCATCTTCATTGGTCACAACCGACACATTGTTGAAATCACGCTTGCGCAAATCAACTGGATTTATTTCAATATTTTTGATGTAGGAGTTTCCTTTACCAACCACTTTGGCAGAAGGCAATTTCGGAAATAACGGAACTCCTGCAAATGTAATTTCAGTGCTCAATTTTGAGGGGAACCATTTTTTACCATCTACCAAAGCATATTCCTGAACAATTTGAACTTTCATTCCCGTTGTATCTTCATATGGCGAAGCAGTCACTTTTTCAATTGCCCAACCATTTGTATTTATGTACAAACGTCCAGTCATCCCTTCAAAGTTTCTTCCTTTTCGCGGTCGATAGAAAATTGTAAATGTCGTATCTCGGCCAACAACAGTTGTGTCTTCCAAAACAAACAAGTAGCGTTTTGTCCCGCCGAAAGCAATTGGATTAATGTATGTTTTACCTAAGAGTTGAAATTGATTTTCATAAAAACTAAAACTTTGCATTTCATTGGCAAAAGTAGAAAACGATGGGTCGGTGAATCCCGAAACTTTATACGCGGTAATTTCTTCTTTATCTCTTGAAGGAGGCATAAAGGTTCTTATGGATGCGCTTTCTAATAAAAATAAATACTGCTGGTTAAAAAACGATTTGATCCGAATCAAACTCGTATCCTTTGTTGAATCTGGAATAGATGCAAGTGCTTCTTCATTGATATCAAAAATGAACTTGGAATAACTTTCGTAACGAAACGCATCATTGTCAACTGGATTATTGACTTTCCTGTTTTCAATGGCATGATCAATAATGCGGTGCGCAGGATTTATTCCAGGAACAACACTTACCTCTTGCAAATTTCTAGTAAAACCAATTAAAAAGATTTCACCATTTACAATGTCTGAAATCTTAACCAAGGTATCTCTGTAACCAAAGGCGCGAATATCCAAAAATGTTTCACTGCCTGTCAAAACAATTTTACCATCGATATCCGCAAGTGTTGGTCCACCAACATCAGGTCGAACTTTTACAAACGGAATTGGATCCTTATTGAAATCATCTTTGATGAAAATCGTAGTTTGCGAAATTGATTGCATCGCTAAGCAACTCAGAATTAGTACGAGTAAGTGTTTCATGTACTAAAAATACACTTTTCTCAACAAATCGAACTTTTCGCCATCCAATCTATGCTCCATGTTCTATGTTCCATGCTCTTTTAGTATCTTTGATTCATGTCGCAATTCACAGATTCTTGGAACATCCTCAAACACTTGACTTTTCGAAGAATGTGGAATCTTGTTTTGCTAAAATTATCCTATTGGTTTTCCAGATTAACACGAAAAGCAAACACATGGGGAAAGCCTTTTTCACTTTCAATTGAACCAACTACAGCATGTAATTTAGGTTGCCCTGAATGTCCAAGTGGTTTGAAACAATTTACGCGCCCAACTGGAAAATTGAACCTCGATTTACACGAAAAAATTCTTTCGCAAGTCAGTGCTTCTGTTTTCTACATCAATTACTATTTCCAAGGAGAACCTTTTTTGCATCCTCAATTTTTGGACTTGATTCGTCAAGCAAAAAAGCACAAAATTTACACGGCAACCTCAACCAATGCGCATTTCATTGATCAAAAAAAGGCGGAAGAAATCATCGATTCTGGCTTGGATCGTTTGATTATTTCAATTGATGGATTAACCCAAGAAACCTATGAAAACTACCGTGTTCATGGAAATTTAGCAAAGGTGATTGAAGCGAGTAAATTGTTGATTGAAGCTAAGAAAGCAAAAGCTTCCGCTACACCTCATTTAATCTTTCAGTTTTTAGCTGTAAAACCAAATGAACACGAAATTCCAGCTGTTTTCACCTTGGGAACTGAAATGGGAATTGATGAAGTGCGCATCAAAACGGCTCAAGTATACGATTATGAAAATGGAAATCCGTTGATTCCTGAAAACGAAAAATATTCACGCTACAAACGTCAAGCCGACGGAACATACAAATTGAAATATGCAACTGGAAATCACTGTTGGCGCATGTGGTCGGGAAGTGTTTTGACATGGGACGGAAAAGTTGTTCCATGTTGTTTCGATAAAGATGCTCAACACGTTTTGGGTTCTCTTGAAACAAGCAATTTCAAAACGATTTGGAAGGATAAAAAATACCAGCATTTCAGGCAAGCAATTTTAATTGGTCGCAATCAAATTGATATTTGCCAAAACTGTTCCGAAGGTGCTAAAGTTTTCCAGGATTAAAAAAATTACTCTCCAAATGTTTACCTTTCCATTTTCCCGACATCTGTAATAAACGTTTGGAATGAAACAACAAAACACAATTCAACTCGAATTAAAACATTTGTACAAAAAATGGCCTGAGGCGAAACGCTTTTTAAAAGCGCTTGGTTGCCCAGCAAATGATGCTGAAGATATCTTTCAAGAAGCGCTCATCATTTACTGCCGCAAAAAAGAAGATGAAAACTTTGTTTTAACAGTTGATGCATTTGTGTATGTCCGCAACACTGCCAAATTACTTTGGTACAATCAAGCGCGCAAGCAAAAGAATCATCCCACAATTGATTTAGAACCCGAAATTCAACAACTCGATGATGATTGGTTTCAAAAAGAGATGAAAATCAAAACCGTTGAAAGTGCAATTCTTCAGTTGGGAAAACAATGCCGCGAATTGCTCGAATTATTTTATGGTTTGGGATGGAACATGGTTGATATTGCAAAAAAGATTGGGTTGCGCAATGACAAAGTTGCGAAAGCACAAAAATACCGTTGCTTGCAAAAAGCAAAGGAGAATGCGCTTTCGATTGAGAATTCCACAACAAGTATTCACATTTAAACAGTTGTCATGCATCCAGAACTAACAAAAATTATTGCAGATTACTTAGCGGGAGAATTAACCGAAGCAGATCAAAAAGTATTCGAAGAACGCTTAAAAAATGATTCTAAACTGCAAGAAGAAGTTGCTTTTCAGAAAACAATCATTGAAGCAGCAAAACGATCGAGCATTCGAACCCAAGTTCAACAAAGCGCAAAAGGATTTCATCTTCAACAAACTGTAAAATGGTCAGCATTGACACTTGCAGGAATTGTTATAATCAGCGCGTTAAGCTATTTTATATACAAAAGTTCATCTTCGAAAACAGCAGATTTGTCAGAGTTTAAGGACTTAATCGAGCAAGTTGATAAAAACACCTTGATTTCCAATTTGGCGCCTGAGTATTTCGCTTGGAACGGAAAAGACACCGCCATGCTTTCAAAAAATGGTATTTTAATTTCCATTCCTGAAAGTGCATTTTTATTGAATGGTAAACCATACACAGAACCCGCCTTGATTCAATTTCAAGAAGCGCTTGATGCTGCAACAATCGTAAAAGCTGGATTGAGCACGACATCCAATGGGAAATTGCTCGAGACACAAGGAATGTTCAGTTTTAAAGCACTATCCAAAGATGGTGAATTATTGACCATCAACCCAAAAACGGGCATTTACGTTCAAGTTCCAATCGAAGAATACAAGGACGGCATGCAACTCTTTTCAGGTGTTCCAGACAAAAATGGTATCATCAATTGGGTGAATCCAAAACCATTGGCCAAAATTCCTGTTCCAATCGACATGGAAAAATTAAATTTCTATCCTCCTGGTTATGAAGATTCGTTGAATACGATGAAATTGAGCAAAAGCAAAAAATACAGAGATAGTTTGTATTTGAGTTGTGAGGAGGAGATTTCAAATTTTTCGAAAAATGACATTAATGCAATGAATTCGATTTCAATTCCACAATTCGAAGTAAAAGAGAAATCAAAATTAGCAACACATTGGCAGGATAAAATTAATTGGAGCTTTAAACTTGAAAAGATTGATAATAAGTATGCTTATATCGTTGGAACCGCAAAAATCAAAGAAGGTTGGCATGTTTTTTCGGTGAATCATGAAGCTGAAAAAGCAGATTTAACTGGTTATGCTACCAAATTTATTTTTAATAAATCCAAGAATTATAAGTTAGTCGGTCAACTAGAAGACGGTATGAAACCACAGACAGTTATGAATGAATTAGGAACATCCTTGTACTTTGAAGAAACTGCTGTTTTTAAACAAAAAATTGAACTATTGACGGATAATGCATTTGATATAATATTAGATTATTCATTCCAAATCTGTGATGTAAATGGTTGTATTTTTCCACCACATCAAACTATTAGACTAGAGATAAATGGTGGAGATCAATCAACAGATTCATACTCTCACATCCCTCCTTCCAAAGTCCTCGCATTCTGGAAACCTAAATTCAACAATACCCTTCTTGCAACACATGATTTCGAAAAGCGCATGCAAGCTATTCACGGAACGTGTAACAATAAGGTATTGGAAGTCTACACCAAGAATTTGGGTAAATCCATGGTTGAGTTAGATCGTCAAGTTATACAAATGGGCTATTCTAATTTTGAAGAGTTTGCCGCAGAAAACATAGGCGCATTGAACCCAAATAATCCGCACATCAAAGGATTGCAAGCATTTTACGAAAAAGGTATTGCTGCCTTACAAAATGAAGTGAACAATTACAGAAAAACAGAAGCCAAACGTCGCGAAAAATGGGACAAGAATGTGAATGAGGAGCGAATGAAAGAAAGTAATCGAACCATTCAACGCGAAAATCAAGCTTTTAGTGAAGAGTACAATTTGAACCATAAAAATGTACGAAAGCAATTGGGACGAACATTAGGTGCAGTAATTTACACCAATGCATCTGTTTCGAATATTGACCGTTTTGTTTTACAAACAACGCTCGCACGTAAAACAGGAGAATTTTACGACAAAGAAACTGGAAAAACAGCACGTATTCAATACAACGATTTTTCGTTTAATGTTG
Source organism: Crocinitomicaceae bacterium (assembly GCA_023262855.1). Classification (GTDB taxonomy): domain Bacteria; phylum Bacteroidota; class Bacteroidia; order Flavobacteriales_D; family Crocinitomicaceae; genus M0103. Next base: position 14,372 of record JALQYQ010000065.1, on the reverse strand, counting down.
AAAAACCAGAACAATATGAATTAATCTATGCGTATTTATTTCCTTCCAAATTAAATAGCTACCAACGTATTTCTGGTACAAATGGAAAATTCTCATATGCCTTAAATGATGCTATTATTTATGATCTTGCCATCGTCGCCATTTCTGAAAAAGGCTATTCCTATTTCCAGCAATCAAAACTGAATAAAGGGAATTTAGGAACAATTCAACTCGAACACGTGAGCGAAGCAAAAGTAAATGCCAGTATTGAACAGCTGAATTCCAATCGTATCACTAAACCAATGCGCGTCGCAGATGAACTATCCTGGCTAAAAACGGAACAACAAAATTATGTGGAACGCCGTAACCGCCAAAATGCGTATTTATTTCATGAACGAATCAAGAAAATTGTATTTCCGTGTTACCAGGGTGATGATTTAACAGGTATTACAATCGAAGCAGATTCTTTAGTTCAACAAATAATATTCAAATAATATTTTAATTCCCATCATTCAATAGGGACAGGTCGCGACTTGTCCCTGCCGATTACAACAAAAAAACGCCGCTATCACTAGCGGCGTTTTTAAAATCTATATGAACTGCAACTTAATGCTCTTCTGCTTCTTCAAAAATTCTTTTCGGACGCATTTGCTCGAACACGCCTAATGTGATCCAAAATGGAAGGATGAAACCCATTAAAAATAATAGCATCCAGAATGCCATTCCAGCAATTAAAAGAAATAATACGATACCGAAAACGCTCATTTTGTTTTTATTTAATGTTCGAATATGCCGTAAAAATAGTAAAATAATCAAATATGCAAGTAAAAATTCAGCGCTTTCACTTAAAAAGTTTCATTCCAAATAAGTTCTCCTTTCTAAAATAATAGATTTTCAAGGTATTAAGCAAAATTCCTTTTTTAAAATTCGCTAGTAGCTTGAAATGTTACGTTTACATCAATTTTACTTTAGCAATCCCTTTTTCAGTATATCTTGGTTAAAAAATAACTACTTTTGACCTGCACTTGAAAGGACAATGTCGAAAGTTAAAAAGCATACATTACAGGTCGAACAAGCATATGATTTTGATATGATTGGGCTGCTTTCACATCACAATGATTATCGTTTGGCGTGGGGACTTAACGAACAACTTTCCATTCAGTTGATAAAAACCGATGAGGAATTTGTAGTGGTGAACAAAAAAGGTGTTAAAATTTCAAGCCACTCGATGTACGAATTCAAAGATCACGAAAACCTCATCGAGTATTATTTAATAAAAAACAAGAGTCAAGGAAAATTTTTGATTCCTGAGAAACCAGCTGTCGATTACTTCTTATTTTTATACGAGAATCACATTTGGGACTTGGACGATATCGTTTCGGAATTGAGACAAATCCCAAGTGTTTTAGGAGTTTACACCTTCGACCCGGAAGAATTCGATTCAACTGAAAATTTGGTTTTCAATTGAGTGAACGAACCCGAAAAGAAATTTAGAATATGAAAAAAACAAAAATAGTTGCAACACTCGGTCCAGCATCAAGCGACAAAGAAGTGTTACGTCAAATGTTTTACGCTGGTTTAAACGTTTGCCGATTGAATTTTAGCCATGGTTCACACGAAGACCATGCAGCTGTAGTTAAAACCATTCGTGAATTAAACGAAGAAACAGGATTAAATGTGGCGATTTTAGCCGATTTACAAGGTCCGAAGATTCGTACAAATGAAATGGAAAACAATGGTGTTGAGTTAATCAATGGTTCAATTGTTACCATTGGAACAGAGAAAATTCTAGGAACTGCAGAACGTTTCTCAATCAATTACGCGAAGTTACCTCAAGATGTTCAACCTGGAGAACGCATTTTGTTAGACGATGGAAAATTAGCTTTAGAAGTTGTTTCAACAGATGGAAAATCGGAATTCAAAGCAAAAGTTGTTCACGGTGGAATTCTTTCTTCAAAGAAAGGAGTGAACTTCCCGAACACACGCATTTCAATGCCTTCATTGACAGAGAAAGATTTAATCGACTTGGATTTCGCCTTGGAACAAAATGTGGATTGGATTGGCTTGTCATTTGTTCGCTCAGGACGCGATATCATAGAATTAAAACACATCATTGCAAATAAAAAATGTAAGGCAAAAGTCATCGCGAAAATTGAAAAACCTGAAGCGATTGACGACATTGATGCGATCATCAAAGAAAGTGATGGATTAATGGTTGCCCGTGGAGATCTTGGTGTGGAAATTCCGTATCAAAACGTTCCGATCATTCAAAAAATGTTGATAAATAAATGTATCATTCATGCCAAACCAATCATTGTAGCAACACAAATGATGGAAAGCATGATTACCAACATAACTCCAACGCGTGCAGAAGTAAATGATGTCGCGAATGCCGTTTTGGATGGAGCTGATGCAGTAATGTTATCAGGAGAAACATCTGTTGGTAAATTCCCTGTTGATGTGATCAAAACAATGTCGAACATTGTGACGGAAATGGAGAAGTTTGATGGAATCTACAACAAAGAAGAAATTCCTGATAAAAATCAAGCGCGCTTTATTACCGATTCAATTTGTTTCAATGCGTGTCGTTTATCACAACGTGTTGAAGCAGATGCCATTTTAACGATGTCATTTTCGGGTTATACAGCATATAAAATTGCGTCTCAACGTCCAAAATCAACAATTTACGTTTTCACAAGTAACAAACAAATTCTAACACAATTGAACCTTGTTTGGGGTGTAAAAGCATTCTTCTACAATAAACAAATTAGTACCGATCATACAATTGCGGACATCAAGTATTTGTTAAAAAAGGAAGGATTGTTGAAAGAAGGAGATTTAGTTATTAATATTGCATCCATTCCGTTGGAGGATTTAGGAAGCTCTAACATGTTAAAATTGAGTTACGTAGAATAAGAATGACCAAAACCTTACTTGTAAATATATTCACTGCTTTCTTTTCATTTCTTTCATTCGCCTGTACGGTGGATGTAACGATTTTGGAAGGTTCTTCCGTGGCATTTTGCCCTGAAGCTGGCGGAACGATTAATGCGAGCCCAGGTTTTTTAGCTTATGCATGGACTGGACCACAAACTGGTTCAACTGCAAGTCTAACACCTACTGTTTCTGGACAATATGTTGTAACAGCTGTTGATGGTGTTGGTTGTGTCTCAACGGCAACAATTGACGTTGTAATCTATCCTGCAGCATCCGGCACAATTGCGTCGAGTGAAGGTCTTGTTTTATGTCCAGGAAGCGCAGGTTCAACATTAAGTACCACTCCAAGTTTCACTTCTTATCTTTGGAGTAATGGTTCTAGTGCCCCAACAATTTTAGTGAATCAAAGTGGAACATATTCGTGTCAATTTATTGACGGAAATGGCTGTGCCGGAAATGCTTCCATTCAAATTAGTGTGCCAAACTTCTTTTTAAACACTTCTACAACAACAGTTTGTAACGGCTCACCTGCTACTTTAACGGCATCTGGCGGTGGAACTTACAATTGGTCCACGGGTGAAAACGGCTCAACGATTGTCGTATCTCCAGGAATTACTACAACTTATACGGTGACTATAACGAATGGTGCTTGTGTTCAAACACTGAGCCAACAAATCCAAACTCTTACTATAGAATATCAAGAAATTACAGATTCATTCTACATGCAACCTGGCGATTTAATCACCATGATTGGGCCTGATAATTTCGAAAGTTACTCTTGGACACCAGTAACGAATCTTTCCTATTTTGACAGCCAAAATGCAACCTATTCTGGTGATCAATCAATTGTTTTTACAGTGAATTCAATGAACTCAAATGGCTGTATGCGTAGCGATGATATTTGGGTTTTTGTGATTCGTTTGACCATTCCAACGGGTTTTTCCCCGAACAATGATGGATACAATGATAACTTTGTGATTCCAGAATTAACGAATTATGATGATGCTCATTTAATCGTCTTTAATCGCTGGGGAAATAAAGTATTCGAAGCGAATGACTATCAAAATGAGTGGAATGGAACATGTCAAGGTAACGCTTGTTTAGGAAATGGAAAACTTCCTGAGGGAACCTATTTTTATTCACTCGATATCCATGGTCAGCATTTTGATGGATTCACAACTTTAAAACTATGAAAATGAATCGTTTGTTAGTTGGTTTAAGTTGTGTATTCATGATGAATTTCGCGTACAGTCAGAATACTGTGCGTTTTTCTCAATATAATTTTGCAAAATCTATCTACAATCCTGCAACATTGGCTACCGATGCACATTTTACAGCAGATTTAATTTACCGCAATCAATGGGCTGGAGTTGATGGTGCTCCGACGACTGTTGGTTTTAATTCGGCATACGAACTAAACGATGAAATGGCCGTTGGAGTCAATTTTTACAATGATCGTATTGGATTAAACCAAACCAATTCTTTTGCTGTGAATTATGCTTATCGCTTAGTTTTTGATGAACGAAAATACCTGGCGTTTGGATTAGGACTTGGTGCTGATAATGTAGCCTGGAACTATGCTTCGGCACAAACAATTCAAGTACAAGATCCTGCTTTTGCTCAAAGCTACTCTTCATTCAAATTCAACGGTTCATTTGGCATTTATTACCGAACTAAAAAAGCATACATCGGCGCAAGTATTCCTCAACTGATGCAAAACAGCTTGGTTGGTAAAGAAAAAGGATTCCGTCCACCCTTGTGGCATTACCTGGCGATTGCTGGATATTATTTTGAAATAAATGATCGTTTTATTTTCAACCCATCTCTTCAAGCTAAAGTAGTTAAAAATGCACCAGTTCAATTAGATGTGGTTTTACGTGGAATAACCAACAATCTTGGCTTTAGTCTTGGATATCGAAGTGAAAACTCATTGATTGCAGGTTTTGATTACATTTTCGCAGAACGCATTCGTTTAGGGTATTCTTTCAATTTCGATGTTGGTCAGCTTTCAAGAACGAAAGGAATGTCGAATGAAATTTATTTAGGAATTGGACTTCCATACTACTTCAACAAAGACACGTTCAATTCGCGTCGTTATATGGGGCGTAAAAATAAATTTAGCAGAAACTACACGCGCAGATACCATCGCGGAAGCCGAAATTAAATTTCGATTTTTAACGGAAAATAGACTTTTCAACTCTTTTTTTGTGTTGTTAGTAAACCGTTTTAATTTTCACATGTTATTCCTTAAAAATACGTCGATTCGATGTATATTTGTAACCTCAAATTCAAATTGTAAGGAATGAGCGCTTTCTCTAAAAGACACATCGGTCCAAACGAAGCTGAAAAAGCTACTATGTTGGCAAAAATCGGAGTACATTCAGTAGCCGAACTAATTGACAAAACAATCCCTGCACATATCCGCCTGAATCGTGAATTACACGTTTCTGACGCCATGAGCGAACAGGAATACTTGAACCACGTAAACAATCTTGCGAACAAGAACAAAGTTTTTAAATCATTTATTGGTTTAGGATACAACGAAACAATTGTTCCTTCTGTTATTTTGCGTAACGTTTTAGAAAATCCAGGATGGTACACGGCATACACGCCTTATCAGGCTGAAATTTCTCAAGGACGTTTGGAAGCATTATTGAATTTCCAAACAATGATTTTGGAATTGACTGGAATGGAAATCGCGAATGCGTCTTTATTGGATGAAGCTACTGCTGCGTCTGAAGCGATGATCATGTTCTGGAATTCTCGTTCTAGAAGTGACGTGAAAGAAGGAAAAAATAAATTCTTTATTGCTGAAACTGCCTTCCCTCAAACAATCGATGTTGTTGAAGGTCGCGCTAAAAACCTTGGAATTGAATTAGTTGTAGGTAATCCAGACACCTATGCTTTTGACGGAATGTTCTTCGGTGCTTTGGTACAATATCCAGATGCAAAAGGAACGATCACAGATATTAAAACATTCATTACACGTGCGAAAGAACAAGGAATTCAAGTTGCTGTTGCAGCCGATATTCTTGCTTTGGTAATTTTAAATTCACCTGGTTCACTTGGTGCTGATTGTGTATTAGGTTCTTCTCAACGTTTCGGTGTTCCGATGGGTTACGGTGGTCCACACGCTGCTTATTTCGCTGTAAAAGAAGATTACAAACGCAACATTCCAGGTCGTATCATTGGTGTTTCAAAAGATGCTGATGACAACATGGCCTTGCGTATGGCGCTTCAAACACGTGAGCAACACATTAAAAGAGACAAAGCGACTTCAAATATTTGTACTGCTCAAGCATTGTTAGCTGTAATGGCGAGTATGTATGCAGTTTATCATGGTCCAGCTGGAATGCGTGAAATTGCATTAAATGTTCATTCATTAGCAGCAAAAACTGCAGATGGATTGAAAGCTATGGGAATCGAATTAGGTTCTGAAAATTATTTCGATACCTTGCATGTAAAAGGAATTCAAGCTTCAGCGATTCAATCGATTGCAGAAGATAATCACATGAACTTCCATTACATCAATGATCATGAGTTAACAATCAGTTTTGGCGAACCGCATACCATTGCAGACGTTGAAACAATTTTAGCTGTATTTGCGAAAGTAAATGCGAAATCTGCTCCAGCGGTAACTCCTGAATTGCATGCAAATTTAGGTGGTTCATTCATGCGTTCAGATGCTGTATTTACACATCCTACTTTCAATAGTTATCATTCAGAATCTAAAATGATGCGCTACTTGAAACGTTTGGAAAACAAAGATTTATCATTGGTACACAGTATGATTCCACTTGGGTCTTGTACAATGAAATTGAATGCTGCATCTGAGTTAATGCCAATCACTAATCCTCAATTTGCAAACATGCATCCATTTGCTCCATTAAATCAAGCAGAAGGATACCACGAAATGTTCCGTGAATTAGAAGCTGATTTATGTGCTTGCACAGGTTTTGCTGCTATGTCTTTGCAACCAAACTCTGGAGCGCAAGGAGAATACGCTGGATTGATGGTGATCAAAGCATACCATGAATCACGTGGCGATTTCCAACGCACAAAAATGATTATTCCTTCATCTGCCCACGGTACAAACCCTGCATCTGCTGTTATGGCTGGATTCGAAGTGGTTGTTACAGGATGTGATGAAAACGGAAATATCGATATCGAAGAATTAAGAAAAGTAGCAACTGAATTGAAAGATTCATTGGCTGGTTTAATGGTTACTTATCCATCTACACACGGTGTTTACGAAGAAGGAATTCGCGAAATCACTTCGATTGTTCATGACAATGGTGGACAAGTTTACATGGATGGCGCAAACATGAATGCACAAGTTGGATTAACAAATCCAGGAAACATTGGAGCAGACGTTTGTCACTTGAACTTACACAAAACATTTGCTATTCCTCACGGTGGTGGTGGACCAGGAATGGGACCAATCGGTGTTGCAGCACATTTAGCACCTTTCTTACCAGGAAGTCCATTGGTGAAAGCTGGTGGTGAGCAAGCAATTCATGCTGTTTCTGCAGCGCCATACGGAAGTGCTCTGATTTTGTTGATTTCATTCGGTTACATCAAAATGCTTGGAGCGGTTGGTTTACGTGAAGCAACTGAAAATGCAATTTTGAACGCAAACTACATTGCAGCAGAGTTGAAAGGTGACTACGACATTCTTTACACAGGTAAAAATGGAACAGTTGCACACGAGTTGATTTTAGATTGCCGCGAAATCAAGAAAACTTCTGATGTTGAGGTAGCTGATATTGCAAAACGTTTGATTGATTACGGATTCCACGCACCAACGGTATCTTTCCCAGTTGCTGGTACATTGATGATTGAACCTACTGAGTCTGAAGACAAAGAAGAATTAGATCGTTTCATTTTAGCGATGAAAACAATTCGTAAAGAAATTGCTGAAATCGAAAATGGCCATGCGGATAAAGAAAATAACTTGATCAAAAATGCGCCTCACACAGCAGATTGTATCATCAACAAAGATTGGAATTACCCTTACACTCCACAAGAAGCTGTTTATCCAGTTCCTTATTTGAAAGAGTTTAAATACTGGGTTCCAGTTCGTCGTGTTGACAATGCTTACGGAGACAGAAACTTAGTTTGTTCTTGTCCGAGTGTTGAGAGTTATAAGACGATTGAAGCATAAGAAAACATGCATCTAGAATAATAAATCCCCGCCAATTGGTGGGGATTTTTGTTTTCAATTATTTGACCACAGAAATATTCCCGTGTAGTAAACTCACCTCTTCATCACAAATTAAACGATAGGTTATTTTATAGAAATACACACCATCATCCACAAATCTATCTCCATTCTTTCCATCCCAAAAATTTGTAGGATTATCAGTTTCAAAAATAGTATTACCCCAACGATTCAAAATGACCAATTGATATTCAGCAAGATTCGAAGATTGAAAGGACAGCAAATCATTCACAAAATCATTATTTGGTGTAATTACATTCGGTATTTGATCAATAAAAGAAATGGGATTAAATTCCACGTAAATCGAATCCTGTGCAACGCAGTTATTGTTGTTAACAATCAACCAATACGTGCCGGAATTTGTAACATTAATTGTTTCTGAAGTATCATTTGTTGACCATAGGTAGGATGCATTTGACAAATTGGCTGCAGACTGTAATTGCATGGACGTTTGTTTACAAACAATTAAATCAGGACCTAAATCAACAATTGGATACGAATTTACCTGAATAAAAATAGAAGTATCAAACATACAATTATTCAAATCTATAATGCTTGCAATGTAAGAACCACTGCTTTCAGGCGTTATCACAAGTGTCGCCGAATTTCCCAGATCAATGGCATTTTGCGACCATGTCACATCATTAAAACTACTTGGACTTACAGATAAAGTGGTAGATGTTCCAGCACATAATTGAGGCAATGAAGTTGAGATGGAATAGCTGGAAGGAGTGTTAACGGTAATTGGAATTTGTTGACTATCCGAACATACTCCATTTTGAACTATTACATTAATCAACCCACTTTGTTCCGCAGTAAAATTAAAAATGCTATTTGAGGATTGTTGATTAGCATAAGTCCAGCTAAAATTTCCAATAGAATTCGGTGAGCTCAAAGATAAAGATTCTCCAAGACAAGCCGCAATTGGATCAATTGGTGGAATCACATACTCATCATTCACAAATACTGTAAAACTATCAATGGCTGGTGGTTCAACACAATTATATTGATTCGAAAGCGTAACTACATATGAAATATTCGAATTTGGACTAATAACAAGTGGATTACCCTGAAAACTAAGTCCTGAAGGAATTGGTGTCCAAACAAATTGATCAAATGAATAATTGGATATTGCGGTTAAGGTTATTTGATCACCAACACATATTACCTGGTCAATCATTGGTGTTATATCACTTGAATCTATAATGTCTACTATCAAATTAAACGTGTCAACACATGAATACTGATCTGTAGCATAGACAATAAAGAGTTGATTTTCTTGTGGATTATAATCAAAATTTACAGCATCCGAATTATTAAACTGTGGCCAGAAAACACTAACGTATCCGCTAGGTGCATTTAATTCAAGCACATTATTTCCTATACAACTAAACACATCTAATGGGATTGTTGAAACTTCATCTACATTTAAGGTCAAAAAATCTGAATAACTACAACTTGGTGAATACGTAGTTAAAAAATAGAAATCCGTTGATGTAGGGGAAACAAAAACTGAACTGTCCGTAGAAAAAACTGAACCATTTGCATACCATTCATATACCAACATACCTCCTGGCCCATTAAGTTCCACTGTATCACCTTCACATATTTGTAAATTTGGTCCTAATTCAAACATTGCCGTCGTATCGACAACTATTGTGACGGTGTCAAATGAAGTTATATCCGTACATCCAACCGATGAAAAAGCTTGAACAACATAGGTTGTTGTCATCTCTGGTGAAAGAGTAACACTGCTCCCATAAGAATACAAACCAGTTGGAATCGATTGCCATAAATAATCTGTACCACTTGATATCGCACTTAAAATTAACGTGTGTCCTGCACATAATGTATCATCCGAAACACTTATAACTGGAATTGGCGGGATGGATTCATGCGTTACATAGATCATTGAATCTAAGCATCCGTAAGGTGTTGTTAAATTGAGTTGAATCAAAGTATCAACATATGGATTAACTTGGGTTTGATTCGAAACACTTCCATTGCTCCATAAATAGTTTGCATAATTGCCCGGTCCAATTAAAGTAAGTGATGAATCACCAATACAAAAATCATTTATTAGAGTATCTGCAAGAAATGCAGCATTATTTACAATTACATTTATAGAATCAATATAACTACAAGTTGAATTACTGATTTGTAAAAAATAAGTCATTGAATCGATAGGAGAAACAACGATTGATTGTGTGTTGCCTAATACATTTGTAGTATTCATTGCATACCACAAATAAGTATAATTACCTATAGGGCCAGATATTTGAATTGAATCCCCCAAACATATAACAGTATCGTTCGGCAATTCAAACAAAAGTGTATCATCCACAGCTACAAAAACATTTGCCGAAGAATCGGGAGAAAAACAACCATTCGCATTCGAAACAATTAATTCATAATACGTATCAACCAAAGGTGACACAGTAATATTTTGATCATTCGAAATAGGAATCCCATTTGCAAACCAACTGTAATTGCCATTGGTTCCTGCTCCACCAGCCCATAGTGTCGTTTCTTGTCCAACGCAAATTAATGTGTCATTTCCTGCTAATGCATCTATAAGAGGAAGCTCTTCAAAAACATGTAGAATACTCGTTGAGCACCCACTTTGATTTGTTACTTCTACAATCACACTATCTCCTTCCATAGGAGTTGGAATTGTCACAACCTGTGTTGTTTCTCCTGAATGCGGCCAATAATATTGATCAAATCCATCAGGTGCAACTAATGTAACCGAAGTTGAACCTTCACAATAACCAATTACCTCTATATCAAGAAATCCGCATGACGCGTCCAAATAAGCATACCCAAAATGTCCTCCCCAACCACAATCCTGCACCATGAATTCAATTGTAACTACTGTACCTAAATATGCAGATAAATCAATCCCAACTGTTGACCAATCTTTGTAACGAACTTCATTAAATTGCCCCCATGTATCCGTTTCAGGTCCGGCAGTCACCTCATAATACCCACATTCATATGGATTAATGATGTTTCCATTTTGATCATAAATTTTAACCTCAAACTTGGGCTTATCATTGGGAGGGTGCCCAGATGGATCCTCAAGGACCAATGCATATTGGTAAATAAAGAGTTGATTTGCCGGTCCAACAGTGAATGATCTCTTTAATTTTTCCGCTTCACTTCCAACATTGCTGTTCCCTAGACGAACCGAATATGCACCTCCTCCAACAGTTGGCATTGTTGAAATAACATTGTTTGTATTAGGGTCTAATGTGCTTGTTGTTATAATCGTGTGACGCCCAGGCACAATTCCTGGTGTTGTAATCCCCATCCCGCAACACATACCTGTAAAACCCGTCCAATTGGTGAAATTACCATACTCAAAGTCGGCGTTTTCGCATGTTTGTCCTGAAACTGAAAGATAGGAAAATAAGATAAAGATTAAGCTGAAGTGGTTTTGTTGAATTCTCATATCGGTCTTCGTGAAATGTAAAAGTTATTCCGAATGTACATCAATTAAATAAAATAAAATAATCTGCAGAGAACTATTTTTTGAAAAGTATACAAGTCCAAATTGACATTTTCAATTGGCAATTCAAAATCCTTTACTACCTTTGCCCCAATGAAAATGACCAAGAAATACCATTTCTGTTTCCATCAATGGCGAATGCATAATCGCTGTATGGTCATTTGTATGGGTATCTAATTACCCCGAATTCCCAAAACTGAGTTCCTGAATTCTCATTAAAATCAGAAAAATCATTTAACAAATTTCTTAATTCATCACACTTGTGGAAGCAGCATCATTCCCCTTGGATTGTGTTTCAACGAAGGAGCACACAGAAGAAAACCTAGTAAAGCGTTTAGCCGAATTGGAAGCAAAATCGCGCGAAATGGAAGAAAGCATACGTTATGCTGGAAGTTTACAACAATCTATTTTGCCAAATGAACGCATTTTCCAGAATGCATTTATGGATGCTTTCGTTCTTTTTCAGCCGAAAGATATTGTGAGTGGTGATTTTTATTGGATTTATCAGCACCACGATGACGTATATTTTGCTGTAGGTGATTGCACGGGCCACGGAGTTCCAGGTGCTTTGGTCAACATTGCAGGAAATACCTTGTTGCGCCAAATCATTCGTTTAGAAGGCGTTTCAGATCCTGCAACAATTATTCGATTATTGGACAATGAATTAACCAGTTTGTTTAATGAAAATTTAACTATTGGAACACGTCGCGACGGTATGGATATCGTTTTCTGTAAATTTAATTTACGAACGGGCTTCGGATCATTTTGTGGGGCTGGTAGACCTTTGGTTTTAATTCGAGAAGGACAATTAGTAGAATTTAAAAAAGGAAGTGACTCAATTGGTTACTGTTTGAATTGTAACAAAGAATTTGAAACCGTCAATTTCAACTTGCAAAAAGGAGATATTTTCTATTTGTTTTCGGATGGCTATACGGATCAATTTGGAGGAGAAAATGTTAAGAAATTCAACCGCCAGCGTTTTCGAAACTTATTGCTTTCTATCGCAGAAATGCCACTAGATAAACAGAAAAAGGAACTTGTCTTATCTTACCAAAACTGGAAAGGTAAACAAGAACAAGTTGATGACATTTGTGTAATTGGCGTTAAAATCTAATGCGAAAATCCCTGCCAAGCGGTGGGGATTTAAATCAAACGCAGTTCACTTCCAAGTTTCAAATCATTTAATCTTAAATCAGCTGTAGCCAATTTTCCAGTTCGTTTAGCCAATCGAGCAACAAGTCCTTTTCCCCTTTTGTTTTCATCGTGCGTAGGTATGATTGTTGTAGCTTTACATAAATCCGCATTGTGTAGAGCAATTTCCCAGCCCAAGTTCACTGTTCCTCCAAGCCAAAATGGAAGATCATATCGAATGGTAGTTGTTATTAGTATGTCAGCAGTAGGTAAGTTCTCAAATTGACTCCCGTGTGGACTGTAAATCAAGGATTTTCCTGTTTTTTCATGTACTAAAAAAGCCCCGTGAACAAGATCAAACAAAGATGTTGGTCGCAAATAACGAATCTGAACAGGTGCTTCCTCTAAAGATAGGATACGTTTGAAATGATTCCATTTCCTAATTTTTCGAAGAACAGATGCCGGTGCAAAAATTGGTATTTCTGGACTAAATTGTAGAAGCGTCTCTTTGTTACAATGATCAGTAAACGGATGAGAGATAAAAATAAAATCAGGAGTTTTTAGTTGTCCAACTTCAGGTTGTGGGGTAACATGAAACTGTTCACTGAACCAAGGTGCCAAATCTATTTGTGAAGGACTAAACCATGGATCTACAGCGATTGAATACCCATCAATTTCCCACCACCAAGAAGAATCCTCGTTTAAGCGTTTGATAATCATATCTCTTTAACAATAGAATGGAAAAAAGGTTCAAAAAAAAACGCCTCATTGCTGAGGCGTTTTGTATGATTTCATTTCGATATATTACAAACCGAAAGCTGCTTTTACTTTGTCAACAAAGTCAAGTTTCTCCCAAGTAAATAATTCTACTTCGATATTTTTTACAGTTCCATCTGGCGATTTGAATGATTTAGTAACCACTTCATTTTTGCGTCCCATGTGACCATAAGCAGCAGTTTCAGAATACATTGGGTTACGTAATTTCAAACGTTGTTCGATCGCGTATGGGCGCATGTCGAAAATTTCTTCCACTTTACGTGCAATTTCACCATCTGTCATATCAACTTTCGCTGTTCCAGAAGTATTGATGAACAAACCACATGGTTTTGCAACACCAATTGCATAAGAAACTTGAACCAATACTTCGTCACACAATCCTGCTGCAACCAAGTTTTTAGCAATGTGACGAGTAGCATACGCTGCAGAACGGTCAACTTTAGATGGATCTTTTCCAGAGAAAGCACCACCACCGTGACGTGCCATGCCTCCATAGGTATCAACGATGATCTTGCGTCCTGTAAGGCCTGCATCTCCCATTGGTCCGCCAATAACGAATCTTCCTGTTGGGTTGATCAGAGTGCGCATTTCTTTACGAGGAAGATCTATCTTTGCGAGTACTGGATCAATTACTTGCGCGATGATTTCAGGCGTGAGTTGCTTAACAACATCAACTTCTTCAGCATGCTGACTAGAGATTACGACAGTATCTAGAGCGACAGCCTTATCACCGTCATATTCAATGGTGACTTGAGTCTTTCCATCAGGACGAAGATATGGAAGAGCGCCAGATTTGCGAACTTTGGAAAGTTGCTG